>NZ_JALNTJ010000005.1:329205-331073 GCF_023161885.1 Pseudoalteromonas sp. 2CM37A | reverse complement strand
TGGCGTCCCCAAGGGGATTCGAACCCCTGTTACCGCCGTGAAAGGGCGGTGTCCTAGGCCTCTAGACGATGGGGACACAGAAAACTGCTACCCTAGGACATGCACAAAGATTTGGTGGAGCTATGCGGGATCGAACCGCAGACCTCTTCGCTGCCAGCGAAGCGCTCTCCCAGCTGAGCTATAGCCCCAAACCTTTTAATACCTAACGTGTTTAACACGTTGTGTATCGCTGAGTGCGGGGCGCATTCTATGCACCCCCCAAAATAAAGTCAACAGTTTTTTATGCCACTTTATTTAAATGGTTTAATTTTCAACAAACTGGCTATCAGACATGCAAAAAAATACAATTTCGACAAAATTTGGCCTGTACTTCATCTCACAGTACTATAAACAGGTTAATTATCTATTTATACCTCGTTGATGAAGTAATAATGTTTAACATAAAAGGTATACATTTATATGCAAATTGAGTTGGGGTTAAAAAAGTACTAAAACCAAGGCTAAACCCCGCATTTAAGTGTGTTATTAAAATGCGAGGGCTCTATTCGATAACCTTATTATTAAATGCTCAACCCTTCCCTTTTTAAGTTGCTTGTACACACATATAAAAATTGAAGTGAATTAGGCCGTCGTTAAAAGTGCTAGCAAACAATTCGTGCTGTTTTTAAACGCTATGTTCCAGTTTGGGTAATAGGCTCTATTTTGTTGTCATTGTGCCAAAACCCATGGTGTTAATTAAAGTTTATTCGCACTAATGGCAATACAGATAACTGCTTATGCCCTTACCTTTTAAAAAGTACCGTATACCAGTTCAATAATTTAAAACCTTATATAGTCATAAATCTTCTTTTTGATAAAACGTCACGCTTACTGTATCAATTTCAACATCGCCTTTTATTAGCTTATTTAAGCAATGCTTTTTATTGTAAGTAAAAATAAGGCAGTCACTTAGTTCAGATTCAGCTGTTAATTTACCCTAACAACTTAAATTTGATGATAAAGTAAACGCCAACCACCCTGCGCTGTTTATAAAACCTTCATTCAGCACATTTTTATCATTCAAGTGTTGACACATTTGCAACTCTATCTATAATAGCGCCCCACAACAACGCAGCAATGTAATGTTGTTTAGATGTGGGTGATTAGCTCAGTTGGGAGAGCATCGCCCTTACAAGGCGAGGGTCACTGGTTCAAGTCCAGTATCACCCACCACTTTATTAAGTGTACACATCTAAAATTCTATATGAGCTGTTAGCTCAGTTAGAAAAGAGAGCGTCACTGCTTTAAGTAAAAGAAGGTGAGGTTCACTGGTTAAAGTCCAGTACTATTATTAATAGTAGCGTTTTAATTTATATGTGGGTGATTAGCTCAGTTGGGAGAGCATCGCCCTTACAAGGCGAGGGTCACTGGTTCAAGTCCAGTATCACCCACCACATATAAAACCTATTATATTAATAGTCGCGTTTTAGAATTGTAATATGGGTCGTTAGCTCAGTTACAAGAAAAGAGAGCATCACCGCTTTTTATAAAAGATGGCGAAGTTCACTGGTTAAAGTCCAGTACTATCTATACAGGTAGTAGCATGTAATATGGGTCGTTAGCTCAGTTGGGAGAGCATCGCCCTTACAAGGCGAGGGTCACTGGTTCAAGTCCAGTACGACCCACCATTCTTAGAATGGTGCATATTACACAAATCTAAATGGGTCATTACTCAGTTTAGAAAAAAGAGAGCATTACCGCTACTTCCAAGTAACGGCGAGGTTCACTGGTTAAAGTCCAGTACTATTTATTTTAATAGTAGCGTTTTAATTTATATGTGGGTGATTAGCTCAGTTGGGAGAGCATCGCCCTTACAAGGCGAGGGTCAC
>NZ_JALNTJ010000005.1:262912-329105 GCF_023161885.1 Pseudoalteromonas sp. 2CM37A | reverse complement strand
TAGCTCAGTTGGGAGAGCATCGCCCTTACAAGGCGAGGGTCACTGGTTCAAGTCCAGTATCACCCACCACATATAAACACTTCTTAATAATTATTATAAAATCCTATTTGGGTAATTAACTCAGTTATAAGAAAAAGAGAGCATCGCCGCCTTTTACAAATAATGGCGAGGGTCACTGGTTCAGTTCAGTATCACCCACCACATATAAACACTTCTAAAGCATCTAAACTCTTCTGAATAATTATTAAAAAAACCCTATTTGTGTAATTAATCCAGTTGTAAGAAAAAGAGAGCATCGCCGCCCTTTACAAATAATGGCGAGGGTTACCGGTATCTAGCCAAGTAACCACCCACCACATATAAACACTTCAAAATACCTAAGTTAAAAACTTCCATAAATATCACTCTTGATTTGTCTTTTGCAAAACGATTAATCTATACGCTATAAAATTATATAAAGGTAATTAACTCAGTTATAAGAAAAAGAGAGCATCGCCGCCTTTTACAAATAATGGCAAGGGTTACCGGTATCAAGCCAAGTAATCACCCACCACATATAAACAATTCTAAAGCATCTAAACTCTTCTTAATAATTATTATAAAAATCCTATTTGGGTAATTAATCCAGTTGTAAGAAAAAGAGAGCATCGCCGTCCTTTACAAATAAAGGCGAGTGCCACTGGTTCAAGTCCAATATCACCCACCACGTATAAACACTCCACAAAAACCTAGATTATTTTAACTATTATTTAGAGCTGCTTTTTACCTATTAATTAAGCAATGGTTTTAAATCGCTAAGGCCAAGATAATATGAAGCCATCTAAACGTATGAAAATAACTTAATCTTCTAATAACCTCGGCTAATAGTTAAATTCCCTTGTAAGCAGCTAAACTGTTGATTATAGTCTGTGATAAATCAAACAACATGTAAGCCAATGCCAACTAAGATCTACGCCAAAGCCAAAATACTGATAGTGGAAGAGCAGCCCCTCGCTCAAAGCTATATGAAACAGTCGCTAGAAAGGCTTGGCTTTCGGCAGTTGCACTTTGCCGATCATGCAATTGCAGCAAAAGAGCAATGTTTGGCTGAGCAATTTGATTTAATTGTATGTTCGTTTAATTTAAGCAAACACCAAGACGGCTACCAACTCTACGAAGAACTCCGTGTTAAGCAACTGATAAAAAACTCCACTGCGTTTATTTTTATTTCTGCAGAAACCAGTGGTGCGCTAGTGCATAGCGTTTTAGAGCTTCAACCCGACGACTTTTTGGTAAAGCCATTTACGGTACAAGAGTTAAAAACGCGGATTGAGCGTATTCTAAAACGTAAAAATGAGCTTCAGAGCATTTATACCTTAGTAGATGATGGCAACGACTCTAAAGCAATAAAAGTAATCGATGCCGCTTTAAATAAAAAAAACAATATATACAGCCCTATCCTCCTTCGCTTAAAAGGAGATGCATTGCTTAGGCTAAACCGCAGTGAAGAAGCTAAAGATTTTTTTACCTCGGTGCTAGACATACAAAAATTTGCCTGGGCCAAAGTTGGTTTAGTAGAAGCGCTGATTGCTAATAATGAGCATATTCTTGCTCAGCGCATGTTAAAAACCATGCTTGAACGCCATGAAACACGTTTAGTTGCACTGGATTTACTCGGCCGATTAGAAATAAAACTAAACCAATTTGAATTGGCGCAAGATTTTTTAAGCCAAGCAGTCGATATTGCGCCACGTAATATCCAAAGACAAAAGTCGTTAAGCAATGTTTCGTTAATAAACCACGATTACGAAAAAAGCTATTTAACCCAAAAAGACATAGCCAGCTATGCGCGTCATTCTATTCATGACAGCCCCGACATCTATCTCAATGCTGCCCGTGCCGGTATAGACTTTGCTTTAACCACAGATCAAACAGACCAAATACAACGTATTTCGCGTCAAACTAATAAATACATAAATGATTTAAAAAAGCAGTTTCCTAACAACGCAAACCAATCTCAAATTGATGTACTTAATGCGCGTTTGCACTATTTAAAAGACGAGCACCAAAAAGCCAAGCGCTTGATAGAGCAACTTGATGACGACGATACGTTAATACGCTCTGTAGATGGGGCGCTTGATAAAGCAAAAGCGTTTCACGAGCTGGGTTTTCATCAAAAAGCACAAACATTATTTAGCCAAATAATTAGCCATTGTGAGCGCCACCCCAATATGAGTGATACAACTTACCTGCGTTACATTCAACAGCAGCAAAGTGAGCGTCGTGACATTAAAATGGGCCCTAAAGAGCTTAACAACCATGCAGTAACTCAATTTAATAGAGGGCAATTAAATACGGCGTTAGAGGCGTTTACGCAAGCATTTAGAGTAATGCCGCGTAACCCAAGCATTGCGCTTAATTTATTACAGTGTTTGTTTGATTCGACAAAACAAAAAGGCGGCACTTTTAACTTGGTTATTGCTAAAAAGTGTTACGCCCTTTTGAGTAACTCTACACTGCAGCCAGATCAGTCGCAGCGATTAGATAAAATTTTGCATATGGCAAAAGAAATGAAACTCGATATTCAATCCCCCTAGCGCTAACTAGCGGCTAGAAATAGCTATTTTATCTAGATTGAAGGCTAACTATATAATTAAAGCTTTTTCATTGCAGCGGCATTTACACAATAGCGCAAACCCGACGGTGCTGGCCCATCAGGAAAAATATGCCCTAAGTGTGCATCACACACATTACACACCACTTCAACGCGCTGCATACCATGGCTTAAATCGTTCACATAACCAATTGCATCGACAGTTGCAGGCTGCGTGAATGATGGCCAGCCTGTGCCGCTATCAAACTTTTCATCGGCATCAAAAAGTAAATTATCGCAGCATACACACGCGTATTTACCCGGTTCTAGTAATGTGCAACTTTGTGAGCTGTGAGGGCGTTCTGTGCCCTTTTTACGTGCCACATAATATTGCTCATCACTTAGTATTGCCTGCCATTGCGCGTCTGTTTTTACAACCTTTTCGCGTGGCGTAGGATTGCCATTATTGGCAAAATTTATAACATCATTCCAAGTAAGCATGATAGCCTCCTTCGGTATTAATAAGTGATTAGGGTCTGTTGATCTTTTAAGGTTAAATTTGCAGCAGTCTGTTTGGTATTTAGGCAAGGCAGAGCCTATGCAGTGTGGTTATTCCCCATAATTGGGCGATAACGTAGCATTAATGCCAAACAGGCGCTGCCCAACGGGTTCTTCCTAGGGGCTATTTACTCTTTGTTGCCTACATGGATGTAGGTAAAGGGCGTGAGCAGGACGCGGAAGCTTTGCTCAGCTTTTACTTAGCCCACTAGGTTACAAACTTCGCGCCGCGATTAAATAGCCCCTAGTTTGAACAAACTTTAATCCGCAAAGTTCAACAGCCCCTAACTAAAGCGAATAGTTTGCTTTTCGTGATCTGAAAGTATGCGCTTCATGTAGGCGTCTATGTCATTTTTTTGTGCGGGTAAACTTACACTAAATTGTCGCTCGTTATTGCTATGAATAATAAGCTCATCGTTCTTACTTTCTATATGTTCAATGTTGCCAATAACAAGCCATTGCGGGCCAAATTTTTTATCAAAAAAACCTGCCAAGCTAAATAACATTAAGTGCTGTGCATCGCGCTGAATAAAATTATCAAGCGTATTGCGCTTTTTAAAGGCGGGTGTCAGCCTGTAACAACACGAACAAAACACAAATAACCATAATCCTATTACGGCAGAAAACCAAATATGATCAGTTAACGATGTAAACAACACCAAAGCGCCTAAAATAATGCCAATACCAAGCACTACAATGGCAATTTTTTTATTAATGTTATCCATTTAGCTCCCTTTTATTTAGCGTTTTTATCATCTGCTTTTTCGGTAGGCTCTGGCCAATCGTTAAAAAACACCTGCAAATAACGACTCTTTGCCAAGTACCACATTACCCAAAACACAATCACCATTTGCACAGCTAAAAATAGTGAAAACCTGTAATGACTACGTGCAGCTTGTATTGTTAACCAGCTTAAGTCGGTTATTGCACACACAAGTAACGGCCAGCGCATGTAGCGCCACACCATCGCTAAACGCGCACTTTGCTTATGAGAGTCGCGCGGTCGTCTTAAGCAAAATAAAAAAGTGGGCACTATCGCAATAGCGCCAATCGAAATTGCGATAAAAAAATCGTTTTTAGATTTAAAAAATAGCGACATTAAATCAAGCTCAGGGCGACGACTCAGCGCCGCTATAACCCAAATAAAATACGCACGTAGTAACACCAATAAACTTAGATGAAATGCAATTGGCGTACGGTAGCTTCCGTATTTATCCCAGTACTCGGGTCCATATCGGCTCATTTTATTACCCTAAGCATTGTACTTATCAAACAGTGCAATTAAGTCGTCTTCGCTAAGTATGTCTATACCTAAATCTTGTGCTTTAGTTAATTTAGAGCCGGCTTTTTCGCCCGCCACCAATGCATCTGTTTTAGCCGACACACTACCGGCTACTTTTGCACCTAACTGTTGTAAGCGTGCTTTAGCATCGTTTCGGTTTAAAGTATTAAGAGTGCCAGTTAATACATAGGTTAGCCCAGCTAAGGGTTGCTCATCCTCTGAAGGCGGCGTTAGTGCTGGCCAATTAATGCCTTGTTCAATTAAAGCATTAACCACATCTACATTATGTTGCTCATCAAAAAAGCCACGAACATGAGTTGCTACAATAACCCCTACATCACTCACTTGCGTAAGGCTTTCAATACTGGCTTGGGTTACCTTTTCAAGTGTTAAAAAATGATTTGCTAAGTTTTGCGCTGTGGCCTCGCCAACCTCACGAATACCCAGCGAATATAAAAACTTTGCAAGCGTCGTTGTTTTTGAAGCTTCAAGCGCATCTACTAAGTTTTTAGCCGACTTAGGACCCATACGCTCAAGTGACTCAAAGTGACCTTGTTTTAATATAAATAAATCTGCGGGGGTTTTTACCAGCTCTCTATCAACCAGCTGATCAACTATTTTGTCGCCTAAGCCATCTATATCAAGCGCTTTGCGTGATGCAAAATGCTTTATCGCTTGTTTACGCTGAGCTTGGCACACTAAGCCACCGGTACAACGAGCCACGGCCTCGCCTTCTACTTTTTCAACGTGTGAGTCACAAATGGGGCAACTGGCAGGAAATACAATGTCGCGTGCATCATCTGGGCGTCGCTCAAGTACTACTTGTGTAATTTGCGGAATAACATCGGAGTGTAATGTTTGATCTTTTTTCAAATAGTATTCGGCAAACATATATGTGCCGTAACCGCTTGTTAATTCTTGATAATTGATAAAGTCCATAACCTTGCTTGTGTTGAATTTTTTTTCAACTAGATTAGACAAAATTAGAATTCCTTAATCTTATCAAAATCAGATCTAATTCAGAACAAATTTGAATTTTTTTTCAAATTAATTTCAATTTTTTTTGGCATTTTTTTAACCCTGAAACTTCCAGCTAAATATTAAATTTTTCAGTCCTTTACACACAACCAACAGCCTTAAATAAATAATAAACATAAAAATATATACCTTACTTTTCAATGGCTTACAGCTTGCATTTTTAAAATAATGAGCAATAGTGGTTAGGGGAATATGTTAAGAGGTATGTAAATTGGAAGATTACAAAAATGATAAATATCTGAATAAGAAATTATCAGAGTTAAGCGCATTATTAAGCCCAAAAAGTAACGCTATTGAGCTTTACGAAGCGTTAACTAAAGGTATAAACAATAGAGGTTATAGATTAAAGCACTTATCTATGGCAATTGAGATATTTACTAACTACCAGAAGTTTTCTGTCGAGGGCTATCTAAATACCTTTCAAGACTCAATAGTTAGCTTTGTTCATTTAGAGGAAATCAATAATAAAAATATCAATACACTTTTTTATACCATAGTCAAAAAGGTATACCAAAATGCCGTAGCGTTAAAATATTTCATTCCTAATGAAGCTTCAGATTCTTTTGATATATTTCAACTATGCCCCCAAAGTTCACTAGATATTACTGAAGCTTTAAAGACTTGCTTAGAAAAGAGTTCATGCAATGAAGAAGTAACGAAAGCAACTCAACTGTTTATTTCTTCAAAAAACGTCGAAAAAAACTACCTACGTATTTTTGCTAATTGCTTTGAAGACATTTCAAGAATAGACCCAAACTGGTCACCATCAGCAATAAAACAAGGAATTGAACAATTTATAGATAACTACGACAACGGTAATTCTGCCGAAACTACTAAGTACCATGAAATAAGCAGAGTTCTTGAGCTTTTCTCACACCTTAAAGGCTTGGGGCTAATAGATAAACACACTGTGTTTCCTAAAAACATTAAAAAACCATCAAGTTCCAGTTTAACGCGAAGTACTAACCCTACGATTTCTTCAATAAACATAGATAAACTGAAGCCTGCCGGTGCAATGACATCAGCTCAAAACCTCATTGAAGAGTTTTACGATGATCTCAACGCCAAACTCACTTATCTGCTAGATAAAGCCACGTCAATCATATTGTCTTACTTTCTTAAACATGAGCGTAACGACTCAGTTGAATTGGAAAATGATCTAATTGTCTCAATGCATATAATTATTGTTAATGAAATGGGAATTAACCCAACGCCGCTATACAACCTGAAAGTTACCATTGACGCAGACTCTAAAACGAAGAAAGAGTTTATAAAAGTTGAGGATGATGGTTATGTCAGAATTAATATAATTAAATGGAGACAACGAAGACTACAAAAGAGATCCGCAACCCCTTCCACAACGCCAACATTTTCTGAATTGAAAGCAGAAAACATTAACGCTGCATTTTGTATTCAGTTCGCTATTTTATTAACTGAGAATAGGCGGGAAGATCTCAAAACAAATTTGCTTTGGATTCGCAAGAATCAAAGGGTAATTAGAAATGACAATTCATTTGACGGTGAATTTCGAATATTTTGCGACAAGTATCTTCCCCCAGACTTTGTAAAACTTAAACCAACACTAATGCGAGTGCGTATGTCACGAGCTATTGAAATATACATAGGAAGTGATGGTGACGTTGTAAAAACTGCAACTTATTTAGGAAACAAAGTTAAAACAACATTAAGCACCTACATTCCAGCTTTCCTACAAGAAGTTGTGTATCGTAGAAAGATCTCTGTTTTTCAGCACCTTTACTTAGTCCTAGCCACCGCAAATGAAAGTGAAAAGTTAGCTCTGCTTGGCTTAAACCAAGAGCAATATGATAGCTACCTGAAAGAAGTTTATAAAAATGAAGATTTTGGCGGGATATTATTTGAAACATTAAAGCCAACTTCAAGTGAATCCGCAGTAGATACAGAAACATTCTTTATCTGTTCCCCGAAGAATTTCGCTTTCGCACTGAAACTACTAAAAACCTCCTCTAGTAAAGACAGCGAATTATATAAAATCTGTTTACATGCAGTTAACAAGGCTTCTACTGGTAGCATTATGCAAAAGAAAATGATTCAAGAAGCCGAAGAAATTTTGGAACAGGATCTGTAGTAGCATGAGTGATTTAGCCAAACAGCTATCGTTGTCATCTGCCAATATTCCATTACTGGAAAGTAAAACATGGATAGCAAATGACGTTAATAGCGACTATTGGAAAGTAGCAAAGTCTGGCTATTCTATGGTGGTAGACTCAAATACTCCCAAAAGTCACTTAACAACTATTATCTTTAAAAAAGAAATCTGCTCAAATGGGCTACTGACAGACGATTTGTTTAGCATCTTATTAGTGGATATTAAGCAATGCCTAATAAACATTATTGAAAGCAATGCAACTGAAAAACCTTATAGGCTGCAAGGCATATGTAGAAATTTTATCTATCTAATAGTTGCAGTGAACGAAGGTAGAAGCGAATCTGGCCTTCCTCCTATTCTCTCTCTCAGCCAAATTACAGAAGAGGATGTACTCGAATATGTTAAATCTTATGATATCGGTGCCGAAGTATTTTTTGCGGTCGTTGACGAATTAGCAGCTCTTAAAAATGATCCTAAAAAAGTTGATTGGGAAGACATAAAGGCCAAGTTGTCTATTAAGAATAAAACATTTTCAGTAATAAAGCAGCGTATTACAAATTCAAAAAATCCAGAACTGTATAAATCTAAAAAAACTGAAAACAAAAAGTTTGGCGATGCAAACACTAAAAGAGATATTAACGAAATGTATCTTCCAAACAAAAAGACGGTTCAGAATATTGTTGCTGATATAAATCATTTGTTCACTAGCTCTAATGGGCTTATCAGCCCAATCTCTTTTTCGCCTTACGATTTAATTGGAGGTGAAGAAGGGTTAGTTTGTATGTTCAAATCATTTCAAAGTGAAATTAAAACCTCAGTTATACCATTGGAAGTAGCTTTTCATTTGATCTCTACCTCACTCAAATTTCAGACTTCATACTCAAAAGCGCTGTTAGAGTACATGACAGCCGTAGATTTACATTACCAAAATTCGACAGCACACCTAGCTAAATCTACTTTAAAAAAAGACTGCGATAGAAGAGAGGAGCTATTTCATGAAGTAATAATGCCAAAAGAACTGTTACCATTAAAAATAAAAATACTCGGCCTTGAGAAAGAAACAAAAAACCAGAATTACTTGAGCCTAACTCAAGCGATATACTTGTACGTGGCTTCAATGTACATATTACTAGCATGTATATCAGCCACCAGAGAGTTATCAATTTTATTACTAAGAAGAAGTTGTTTTGAAAAGTCACCGCTAGATGGACTATGCGATATTGTATTCAAGCAAGTAAAATCTAATACAAACAACCGATTGCGAACTATTCACCGACCTATCAATGAGAGAATATATACGCTAGGACTTCAGTTTAGCGAGTTCTCACAATACCTAGAAAATAGATTCAATATTTACCATGAAGATAGTGAAAGTTACCTTTTCACAAATTTTTTTACCATAAAGAAAATTATCACTCGCCACTTTGATTGTACAGACGAAGAACTCATAGCGAACCACTTAAGCGATGACACCATGCAAACGCTATTAGATCAGTTCAGCGATTGGGCTGAGATCCCACTTATAGATGGTAAGCGTTGGTATGTTAATGACCACCAGTTTAGACGCCTATTTGCTATTTTATATTTCAATTTAACTGAAGAAAAAGGCATTGAAGAGCTTTCTTGGTTTTTGGGTCATGAAAGCTTGGAAATGACTTTTCATTACGCGGAGCAAAACCCTTCTAGCGAATGGATAGACGAAGCAATAATTTCTATTGCGAAAAGAGCCGCAAATATAAATCAGAATCTTAACGTTGACGAGGAAATAGCAAAAGTGGTTGAAGTTTCAAAAGAGAAATCGCTTAAGCTCAACTTGCAATTAGAAAGTGTTGTTTATCAAGCCATAAATGATCGAATTAAACGTACTGGCGAAGATGTTCATTTCGAGCGTGCTGATGGGAATGACATATATTTTTATTTTACGAAGGTAAAATAAAATGGGAAAATTTAAGACAGGCGAAACTTCAGCAGAAGTTAAAAAGCTAAGTGACGATATTACTGCTTCTATCAAAGAAAAAACGCGACTTATAAAAGAAGCCATCGAACTTGAACATCTACCTGAATACATCCCCTTAAATAAAAAACAAACAAGAATAAATGTAGGGGATGTACACTCTTGGGAATCAGAAGAGCTTGGGATAATCAAATACGTATACAATACTGCCAATACGGATAAAAACTCAGAACACCTAACAAAATTAAAAAATGCTGTTATAGACTTCAATCAATTTTTGGCAAAGAAGAAATTAGAACCACCTACCACTGAACAAAAATCAAAATCAAGCTACAAGACTAGGAATGACTTGTTAATAGAAGTTAACGAGTTACAAGCCCAAATTGCTATTTTGGACCGAGAAGTTGTTGAGATATTTCGCGCATTTAATCAACTAAGATCGTTCATCACTACCAATAACTATGACAATAAGAGATATCACGAAATTCTTAGAGCACTAGTTTTATCAGGAAATCAAAGGTTAAAGGCTGTAAAATGACAGATTTACGAATTGCAAAATTTCCTGATCTTAGTTTTTTAAAAGTATTGCCGAATGAACCATATAACTATCCATACTTTCTAGATTCAAATGGTCGCTTTGACTGGGAAGCTAATCTTTATTTACTTGAATACAGTGGCGGCAACCTATTGTATGGAGTTAAACCTGTTCCGAGTACTATCATTGCTCATGCTCAGAGCATATCAATCTTACTAAATTTCATAGAAAAAAGTGAAAACCTATCTCTGTTAAGCTTTTCAGATGAAAATTTTTATGATTATGTTTCACATTTAAAAAAGAGGATTATTGACAACGGCTCAATCAAAACTCACTGCCGAAAAGCAATTGATTACTTTTTATACCTTCAAAAAAACTATACTGACTTAAAACTTATTACAGAAACGGCAACTAATAGCAAACAGTATCAAATTCATGTTACTAAAAGAATCAGCAAAGCAGGCGGCAAATCTAAACCATATTATGATCACAAGTCCTTTGAAGGGTTAGTCAAAATAACTGAAGAAGTAGACTATATAAGGGATGATGAATTTATCGACTGGTTAGACGCTATTAATCATACTAAAGAACATCCTTCTCCCAGTCTAATCATTAAACTGCGCTGGGAGGCTATCAGCTACCTTTTAGATGCAACAGGATCAAGGATTAGTGAATTAAAAGACATTACTCGCAGCATAATAAAGGCAGCATACAACCCACTTGCAGATCTTGATGATGAAGTGCAAATCTCTAACATCCCAGTCAAGAAAGGAAAATATAAGGGTAAATCTAGAACAATTCCCGTATCAAATGGAACCATCCAGCTCCTAATGAGCTACATTAATGAAATTGAAGCCTTATGGCCTAATATGGATCACGACAAACTATTCGTAAACATGAAGAATGGTAAGCCATTATCTGGTAACTATCTAAAAAACTACACTTTGTCGGTTATCAAAAGAAGTAAATATGCAGATCGGCTTCGTCATGTAAACAATCACTCATTTAGACACCGCTACATAACTTTAAATGTTGCGAAGAAAATTAAAGAGCATGGCTCATCAGGGCCGATAACTAACTTACTTCCGTTAGCATTAAGTGCAGTCAGAAAGCTGACATTGCACGCCTCGCCTGACACCATGAATACCTATGTCCATTTAGCTCAAGACTATAACAATAGATACCGTCTAAAAAACGAACATGCGATGCTCAGTTCACTATTAAAAATTGATCTGAAAAAGTTAAAACGAATCAAAAAACAATATGATTCCGGCAAAGTTACCGAGCAAATAGCCTTTAGCAATATGCTTGAAATAATTAACAATCTTTAGATAACTTTATGGAACTAACATTTATGAATGAATTAGACAGGTTTGAGTGTGGAGACATACAGTTCAAAAGTGGTGATGTGGAAGAGGCCAAGTACGTTCGATAGTATTGCGTATCACTGCCTCTTGCCAACCACCTTACTTAATTACTCCCCCACATTCCCGTACCATCGATTTACGATTGTCATTAAGTCAGCTTCTTGAATCTCGTCATTCGACCATCCACTTGCAAATTTAATATCATTAGAATTAGGTAACTTTTCAGGTGATAGCTCCCGAATTCGAATTCTACTCGGAAGTGCAGCGGCCTCACCGACAAATATAGCTTCTCTTCTCGTTAGAGCTGATAACATTTTTGTTAAACCGCTTAAACTGTCAGGCAAAAACTTTGATACATGTTCTTGATCACTGGAATTCGACAATCTAAGAACAATCCAAGAGTTGCACTGAGATAGAACCGTACTTTCGACATCCGAGGGCCTTTGTGAAATAAGACCAAGTCCTAACCCGTATTTTCGTCCTTCTTTTGCAATACGTCGAATAGCTTCTTGAGCTTCTTTGTATTGTGCTTCACCTTGGTTCGGTACATATCGATGCGCTTCTTCACAGATAAACAGCACTGGGTCTTTTTCTCTTTCATCTCTTGTTTGCCAGAGCTTGTATTGAAATAGAAGACGAGATATTAATGCTGTTAACGGTCCAGCAACTTCATTTGGGAGACCCGATATATCGATAATACGAATATCTTTGCCATCAGCTTCCCCGACAAATTGTGACAATATTTCCTGTAGTTTAGGAGAAAACTCCTCATTATATTCTGTTAATAAAAAACTAAGCTGCGGGTTGGACCGAAGGACTTTTAGTTTTTTAAGTATGTTATCAACTTTATCTCGTCCTGATGATGCAGCCAAATCATCTTGTTTTCCAGTCTTGCGGCCTTGAACCTTGTCTATGTGCTTTACAAACTGTGCCAATTTAAATGGAACTGGCTTATCTCTATCAAAATTTAAAACCTGTTCTTCGGTTTTATCTGCGCTAAGAACGGCTTCAGCACCTCCATTTGGCTCAGCACCGACATCCTGAACATAACCAGCTTCAAGTAATCTAGCGTAAGCAATTGCCTCATAAACAATATTGTTTTGAGATGTAGCTTCGTGTTCAGTCTTACCAATAATCAGTGACCTCAGTTCATCACTAGACATAAGCCAATAAGGTAGCTTTAAAAGCTCTGCTTCATCATCGGCTACAGAAGCATCATTATAAGCTCTATATACTTTTGCTCTATCACCAAAAGCACTAGCATATTCACCATGTGGATCAATCATTACAATTCTGGGTTTCAATTTTGTACCCTCTGGCTCATGATCTAAAACAGAATGTAAAATTGAAGCTACTGTTCCTGACTTTCCGGAACCAGTTGACCCTAGGATTGCAAAATGATGACCAAAGAGTTTATCAATATTTGCTCTGCATATCGCATTGTTACCTCCAATGTAATTACCTATGGGGACCATAGGTGTGATGGCTTCATCTTGAGCATTCGATTCCGCAGCTTTATAAACAGCCTCTAATTCATCATTGAGGCAGATATAAGCACTTTGAAGTGGCAAAGGGTAAGTTTCAACACCACGAGAGAAATGTAGCTGGGACTTACTGTTGGACCATATTCCTTGTCCAAACAAATCAGCCTCTAAAATGCGCGCATCATCTGTAGCATTGATTATTTTACTATTATCATCAGAAATCAGCTCTGATCTCATTTTAAGCGACCGAACAAAAGCAAATAGTAACTTTCTGCCAAAATGCACTTTAATAATACTACCCATTTGACCTACAGAATAAACTTGCCCATCAACGGCACGAACCAGTTCGTTCACATTGTCATCAATTTCAATTCGTAGGTTATTGCCGGATACCTCAATAATCTTGCCTATTTTTAACTCAGCCCTTGCTTGGAAAACATTACTCATGATATTTCCCCTGTTTTGATGAACTGAGTTAGTCCATCAAAACGCCACCATGTATAATTACTGTCATCAGATTCTGCTAAAGGAGTTGTTGAATTATGATAAATCCCCAACTGACCAGCAACGTACACTCTAGCACCAATCTTAGGACAGGAAAGCCACGAATCTAAAGTTTTATTAATAACGACTCCATCTTTCGGTGCTTCTTGAATGAAAGCAATTACTGTCGTTTGATTAGATTCGCTTCTTAACGCACTTTCTATTTCAGCATTAATATGGTCATCTCCAAAACTGTAGCCACAGGTAATTAATGTATTTTGCTGACCATTCATTAGGGTTTTTCTTAAACCTAGAAATAAACTGGCAAAAGGATCTTTCTGCGTTTCTACATATTTAGTTGCTTGAGGGTAAATCATAATATTTGCAGGGTCTGATAAGTATTTAGTTCCATACCGTGCGCGTACTAAACCTAAATCATTATCTCGGTGCCAATCTATCGAACCATGCAGCTTATATAAATGATAGGTGTTTGCATCTGTTGAAGTATTTGAAAACTCTTTTTCTGCATTCCAAAAACCTACAGCGCCTCCTGAAAATCCATCACACACTACTTTTTTATGTAGAGCTAAGGCATCCTCTAACAATGTGTCGTAATTCGTAGTAAAAAATGTTGTTTTTGAGCGTCTTTCTAGATTTGACTGGCTAATCAATAGTGCTTCTATAAATTTCAAATGAGGTTCTATTTCAACAATTGGACTTTCGGCTTTGCCAACCTCCTCTTCTATCCCACGCTCCGCATTTGGACCTACGTAGCCATATCTGACGATCCCTCCGATAGCCTTAATGATTTCTAGATATAGCTGTTTTAACTCCTCTGATGTATAACTATTAGCACCAAGGTATGCGGTTTTGTCCTTTGAACGGTCTGCAATAGCAAGAAGATCACCTAAATGGCTCAAGTAATGTTCAACATGGCAGTCGTCAGTTAGGTCCTCTTTTAAACAAGCCAAAATCTCATTTTCTTTAGCACCTGAACCTTCTTGGATAATTTTTTCAACACGATTGGTCAATGGATACATTAAAGGTATTTTTGAATCGAAGCTTATGCCAGCCCCAAAAAGCCAATTTTGTCGGCTTTGCGAGCTTAAAAGCTGTTTTAAGTTTTCCAATCTATTATCAAATTCTTCCATAATTTTCTCTTCAATATTTTAGCTATCGATTACTCTATTAGGCTAAGTGGTAAATTGCTTAAACAATTTTATAGTACGCGAATCTTGCATAAAACATAAACTCCGCTTCAGCCATGTTCAAAACTAATTTAAAAAAATCACAACCTTTACTAGTTAACTTGAGCTTTAAACTCAATATTACCAACTCTTAAATTATTCCACTTAGGTTTAACTGTCTTTATTTCTGAATTCTGTATGTAACCTTTAATGTAACGATTTTCATCTGGATTATGAGTAGTCATATATTTTGACTCCCACTTACCATTATTTTTAAACCACATATCAGCAGATGTTTGGTAGTTATTTTCTGTTATAACAATGTACTCTGGTATTCCATCATCGTTCAAATCTTGCGCGACCAAATAATATGTATTGCCCCTGTATGTAGACCAGCGTCTTTCAGTTTCCTCTTCATAAATTACATTTAATAGGTCTTCGGGAAAGACTTCCTTCCTAGGCCAAAAAGTTAATAGGGTTTCAAATTCGGAGAATGAGTTTTCATCAGTCTCAACTTGGTGATTAACGTACATACGTTCTATTATCGCGACTTTTTCTGGGGAAACGTCTTTCAAGTGTTCCTTTAATGTTTGCAATTGAAGATATCCCTGTCGGCCTAGCGACCTACCGAAGTATGCATAATCAAAGTCATCGTAACTAATTTTTCCCTCTTCCAATCGAGATAGTTGGCTTTGAGCTGAAATATACTGAAAGTTTAATATAGGGGAATTAACGAGCAGCATTGCTGCTAAAACCGCTATTCCCATAGCAATGTTGACTGAACTTAGAGTTTCCAACCATGCGTCTCTTTTTTTCAATATTCCAGCTAGATAGCCGAAAGAAAAACAGGCCAACAAAACCCAAACCAAGATTGCCCAACAACGATCCACTGTTAAACCATATTGTTCAATGCGCAACCAGAGTCCATAGATAGAAATTAAGCTATAAATAGGTAGAAGCGCCACACCAATAAACACAAGTCGGTGCAAAATTAAATTGTATGGCCTCTGGTGAGATTCATCTTGATAAACAGCATTGACGAAAAACAACGTTAACGCTTGTAACCACATTACCAATAAACTTCCAGATCCAGTTTTCCACAGCGCACCTAATCCAGTGAAAGGTAAAGTAATCAAGAAACCTAAAGATACAATGGTTAACGCAGGTAACAAGAATTTGATAAGGGTTTGAAGGATTGTAGAAATGTTATCAACTGTATGAATAATATTTCTAAAGACAATAACGGCAAAACCAAACGCTAAGTTTAATACAGGAATGACAAACCAATCCTTTTTTAACAATTCTTTGAAAAACTCAATTTCTAAAACCGCAAATAAACCAGCTCCGAGGTTAAGTATTCCCCAAAAAATTCCGACAAATAGCCAACACTCACCAAAAATTATAAAGTTTCGCCAAGACAGTTTGAACAATGAACTGTAGCTGACTTTTTTGTTGCTAATGTACTGCTGGATATACATCAAGGCTTTGAAAGAGGCTATAAGTGCCGTAAAGCAAAATACAGCCATTGCTGTACTATTGTTAATATATTCTTTTGGTTCTTGCTGGTAGCCGACATATGCCCCCAAAAACGACAACACCATAGAGAAAGGGACAATATACTTTACTGTCTCTTTAATATTTGATTGTGTTATGCACAAAAAAGTCAGCAAAGGTAAGCTAATAGCTAAGGTTGCAAGAGAAGTTAACCAAACAGGGTTTGTGGCAGGCCAGAAGTTTTGCTCAACACTTTGATAAAGTAAGGTAAGTACAATACCTTGTATTAGAGAAATAGAAATTATGAGCGGTTTTAGTAATTTGTTATCCATAAACTTTATTCTTATTGAGTTCCAATAGTACTATTTAAACACAATAATTTAGGATCTCGAAATTACTTAACGCTATTGATATTTAGACGAAAAACAGGCTCAAAAAAATTTAAGATAGACTGTCCCGGTTCATGCCTATTGAATGCAATTCTGACTGTTTATGAGGCTAATTTCCTGAGGTGAGTAACCATTCCTGAGCATTTCAAAATCTTGATACTGTATCCCCGCCTTTATTCCATCTCCTTCTAAGTGATAAATCGAGCCTGATTTAGTTTCTACAATGCGTGCGTTTGAATTGATTTTGGCAATGACAGAACTACAAACATAATCATTCTCAACGAATCTGCATGTGTTATCCGAAACCACAATACCAAACAACACTACAGCAATTTCTCGGTCCCCCTCAAGAATAGAAACTAGTTGCCAATCTTTTAAAAAAGTCCCCATTTCAAGTCCTACATGTACAGCGTTTCATAAAGTACGTTTACTCGACATTTACTCACTTGGTTGCTATGAAATCACTTAAAAGTGCGTCTTTCTCAACTTTATCAAAGTCAGGTTCTAAAAAGACAGACATTGAGATCAATGCTTGTTCGCCCCAGTGATTATGCCACTTAAAAAAAGACTCTAACGTGTTAATAATATAGACTTTTCTGCCACTTTAATTAGCATTTTTAACAAAATTTTTAGGATCGGATACTGGTGTTGGCCTTCTTACAACCATTTTTCGCCATATGCACTTATCCGTAATAAAACTATGACTTGACGTTGTTATCTCTGAAGGACCTAAAACCATCTTGCTTGCTCCACCTTCCTCAAATTGAAATAAACCAACTTCTTTATTAAAGGCAAAGTAGCTTTCGCTATTTAAAACGCTATCTCGTCCCAAGCAAAGAATTCTATCTTGGTCTTCAAGTATCGATTTTAGGTAATTTCCTTGTTCACTAAACCAAAGATTAAATTCATTTGAGCCTTCAAATGGAGTGTTTTCAAATATCCATATCTCCCTAGCTTCACAATGAGATATACCAACTTGTCTTTTAATTTTCTTTGCTTCAATTGATATCTGTTGACTGAATTTCGCAAGTACCTTTGTGTGAGGTATTGATAATAATTCCATACGGTTCCCCAATACTAATTTGCTACTGATGCCAGATGATGGGAAACACTTTACCGATAGGCACGTTTTCTGACTTAACGTATTATCATAATGATAACTCATAAAGATAATTTTTCAACTTATTATCAATTTGATTGAATCATTATGATAACTCTGTAAGAATTAATTTTATAAAAATTAATTCAGAGATTTTATGTCCTTAAATAAATTAGGATATTTTCAACAACTGAGAATAGAATTTATTGAATTTAGGCTTGAGTACTTTTCGTCTATTTCAAGAAAGGACTTAATGGAACAATTTGAAATTGGTCCTGCTAGTGCTTCTCGTGATCTTGCTATTTACATAGAACTAGCACCTAACAACCTTGTACTTCGACATGAGAATAAGCAGTATTTTCGTAGTAATGACTTTTCTCCGTTCTTTGATCATGAACATCAGAGCGTGATAAATAGCCTTTCAAATGGATTTGCAGGAATTACAAAAAATAACAAAACCTTAAAAAACAAGTTAGTTGATTTAAGAGTTATTGAAAATTTCGATCTAGCAACCTTAGGTGCGGTATATCGCTCTCACATTTCAAACAAAGAACTAGAAATAGACAGCGATTTTTTTAGTATCAAAAGAGTATTCTTATCAGAATCAGGAATAGTATCTATTGAGCTATATGATGTTAAAAATCAAAGAATTTTCAATCAGAGTTTAAAAAATATTAAATAACCAAGTAGTGTTGTAATCCAATGCTCAACTAAAGTTCTTTTAAATCAAAACTGACTTAATGATTTTAAATGAGTTTAACTAGGTAACAAGAGGTTCCCAATAGTCCCAATCAACACAATGGTTTTCTATAAACTCTTGAGTCCACTCGCTTTCACTATCGATTAAATTCAGAACAATGGTGTTTTCGTTTGACTGCCTAATATCAACATTGTCCTTTCCATAATGAGCAATACGGATATCATACATCTGGCATCCCATACACTTACAGTCATCGCTGGTACATTTATCATTAAGGAGAAGGGTTACATCATTTACAAAATCACGATAAAGTTGAGTAAACGTTCCGTCACCATTTTCTTTTGTAAATAGCAGACTAAATCGCCCAACTTCATCTTCTTCAACATACTCGTTTTCTTTTTTCAATTCAGCGAGATCTTCGATTATTGAACCTCTAATTAATTTTTTTTCATCATTGAAGAAAGGGTCTACAAATACGCTAATTTCGTTTTGCTTGCTCCAGTGCATGAATTTATCAAATTCCGCATCGGTTTTTATTATGTCTAATCTATAAGCTTTTGGTGAAAGCTCCACCTCCAACCAATTTTCTAAATAAACTTTTAATTCAGACGGATCTGTAATTAAAAATACAGTATCTTCTTGCGTTAGGTATTTACCCGTTTCTGTATTCATGAACACAATTAAGGGTGCATAATAATTATTTAATTTATCGTATTTTGCGCCAATTCCCCTCGTATACGTCACTACATTGAAGGAGTCACACTCAACTAAATCTATAGGATTTATATAGTTACTTTGAATTTCTTTCTTCATTCCCTGAAGACCGCCATCTGAAGAATAGCAAAGAGGGCTATTCTGAGCCTTTGAATCTATACGCCACTTCTCAAGCCTTGAGCACACATCTAACGCAACTTGTTCATTATAGCGTTGGACTTTACCTCTCTCTTGCACATATTGACTACTCCCATTTTTTAGATTGATTTTGATGCAAAAACCACCTTTTACATTACCTTCAGGTTCTGAATTCCATAAAACGGTCCTTAATTGCCGAGTGTTAGGGTAAGCCTTTATCCCTGCCCATAAACCTTGACTGTTCTCAAGTAAGGATATCCATTTATTAAAATCAAAATTATTTAACTCAGGATATTTTGAAACATGTTCACCTGACATAATTCCTATTATTCTGTCTGACGGACGTAAACAATTAGGATGAATACTGCCAGCATCAAAGGGAATCCCATCCTCTTGCACCTCAATTACAAACGATGGATATGAAAGACCATGCTCGCAATGTATACATATTGTTGCGTCATTACTTTCTATAATATGATTTCGTACCTTTTCAGAATAGGCTTTTGCCAAAGGAGTATTATTGTGCTCATCATTTTCATTGGAGCTAACTTGAGTAATCAAAAGTTTTTCTGAGAATACAGGAAATTCTTGTAAATACCTTTCTACACCTTGAAACGTAGAAAACCTAGCATACAACTTATATTCGATGCCTGTTCTCATTACAACCGAATCTTCCTTAAAAGTAGCTTTGAATTCACCTTTCTCATCAAACCTTATTAATTCTGCAACCACGTAATTGTAATTAGGGTCTTTTGATTCCATTAAAACCCATTCTTTTCCAGAAGAAATTGAGAAGTTATCTGGATCAAACTTAACTTTAAAAAAGTTATCTAGATCTTCATTTCTAGGCTCTGGATCATCTACCCTGAATTTACTCAATAGATTAACTATTCCATCACTATCTACCGACTGTCTATTCTTAGCCCAATCCAAAGCTTGAGCTATTACAAGGTTCCAAATAACACTTGGCTCCACACTAAACTTGTTCAATAGCGATTCTAAAAAGCTCTTTTCATTGATTCCGTCCTTTTCAACATCTAAGACAACAATATAGATTTTCGATAATAACCTTTGAATGTCTTTCTTTGATGGACTGCCAAGGTTGTTTTTCGAGTACGATTTTTCAATACAACGCTTTAATTTTCCGTATGCGGCAAGCTCAGGGCTACTCATGGGATCTTGTGATATAGAATTCGCATTCAAACGCGCAGAATTAACCATTTTCTTAAGATGCTTTTTAATTGGTAAAGATGTCTCATTAGACGTAATTACAACATAGGAATCCTCGCTATTTTGCGACTCCTTATTTTGACGAACAAGTTGCTCAATAGTCTTTAAAAAGTCAGATTCATCTGCATCAGACAAGCTCAGTTTTCTCTTTACTTGCAAATATGTCTTAGATTTGGAATGAGTAAGTACAATATCATCAACTGCGTCATCAGTTTCAAAAGCGACCTTTAAAACTCTTTTGTCGTAAACTATTGACTCAAGAACTTCAGCACAATTGTTACCAAGCGCCATTTGTATTAAAAAATATGACGCAACCCTTTGCTGGAAGTCTGCACCAGCATTCATTGCAGCACCGCCACTGTTATTAGCCAATTTACTACTCCCTATTGAGATCGTCTTCCACTTACTCTCTTTTAACGCTTCGCTGATAATTCTTGATATTGCTTTTTCAAAAAGCGATTCTCTTTTGTATAAGTAGAGCGTGAATAATGACGCAATGAAATATTCAAAGAATTTAGATCCGTCTCACTAAATTTGTCGCTGTTTATTGTTAAGATATATTGCTTGCGACTGAGCATTGAAATATTTTCACCAATAAAATTAATACTCTTGATCAAAGTATCTTGATCAACGTCAAATATGTTGTCATGAATTAATAATCCGGGGTGATTTTTTGAGGTATGTTCATTCGTTAATAATGCAAAGTCGTATAAAAATACTTTTTCTCGATTAATACTATGACTACCATCTGAGTCTGTACGCAATTCGAACTTCAAGATCTCCTTTCTTTTAGACACTTCTATTTCAAATGAGCTTCTACGGTTTCCAAAAACATAGTCATGCATTTCAAGAATTGTATTTTGGAATGAATTTACTATGTTTTCTGAATTTTTTACAAAGCTTTCCAATAAATATATCTCGCTTTCCCTATCTCTCTTTTTATCCTTGTATTCACTATCGTAGTCAGTGTGCTTTTGAATGAATGAAGACAATGCGGAGAATTCTTCTATCTTTTTTTCATGGATAGCTATTGTCTGCTTTAAACTAACAAGAACACCTTGTTGATCTAGTAAAGCAACTTTTTCACTATAAAGTTTATTTAAATTAGAAATAATCAAATCGAATTCTTTCAATTCTTGTTCAATTGATACTTTTCTTTCTTCAAACAAGTTCCTTTGAAATTCATCAATTTTTCTCTTAAATTCAGATACTTCATCAAGCTGACGCTTTATTAAATCCCCTAAACCATCTTTAAATTGGTTGTAAAGCTCAGCGACTTCGTCACCATCAATGTAATTATCACCTTTAAATAGTTTTATTTTAGACAATTCTGATTTTAAAAGGGCTTGTTTAGAGCGTTTGCGTTCAAGCTTATTTTCTAATTCAATAATTTCGTCTCTAATTAAATCGTACCCTTCAATATTTTCCAGCTTATCAATATCTGTCTGAATCCTTCGTACTTGATTTTCTAATTCATTAAGATCGGCTTTTGATTCAGATATATTCTTCCCTGTTAACGTAACAATGTTTTCTTCCATTTTCTTTCTGGCTTTAGAAATATTTTCCATTTCTGCGTGTAATTTTTTTGCTTCAGCATATGGATGAGGCTCAATACCCAATAAAAACAAATGTGGTGTATAATCGGGAGGGATTCTTTTATTAGTGTCAAAACAATTAATAATCGACTTAAACTCAGAACCTTCTTCTCTAATCAAAGGCCCCATCATCTGTCTAAATGTAGGAGTTTTCTCAAATTCAAAGCTGCAAAACATTAAACTACTTAAATGATCAATTGCATCAGACAAATTTGAATAGTTCTTTGTAATACCATTAATAATTAAGATAGGGCTATCATGGTCTTTTATAGAACGTCTACTTGTAATCTCGTATCCATTTAAAACGAAATCCAAGCAGACAACCGTCTCGTCTGATAAGTCTTCGCGAGGTATAAGAGATACTCTACAATCGCTATGCCGTTTTAGTAAGGCAAAATTTATAAACTCAATAGCTAAGGATTTTCCAACACCATTAGTTTTATCAATACCTTCAGTTGTTTCCCCCAATATAAGGTTTAGCCCTTCCTCAAATAGAATTGGTTCAAAAACTTCAGGCTCACTATATAATTTATTTAGTTTTAGCATTTTTTATCAAATATGGTTCTTCAAAAATAACTATATCCAAGGAATATAAAAATATCATTCCGAAGTAGATATTACGTACAGAGATATTGCTTCCCTTCCTTAAAGCCTTCGCCAAATCAAAAATACTGACTTTTCCGTCTGTCGAACTCTCTATATACTTGAGTATTTCCGCTCCCACGTAAGGAGCCGACTTTTTTAGGTCCTCATCCTTAGTGAAAACATTAAACATATCTAATAACCTCTTTATTAGGAAAAACGTTGCATTTTATTAAATGCTTAATCACAAAAAATTGAGCTGCGCCAGAGTCCGCTTCAAATCCATTTTCATTTAACATATTTATAAAATTTTCAATTAATTGAGCAAACGCACGCCTTGGGTCACCATTACACTCTGTTAAAATTTTGTCACTATAAATCCGTAAATGCTGAGCAAGTCTTCGAATTTTTACAGGCCCTATATCCGATTCCTGTTCAACAGAGTCCAATACTGCACCGTAATCTTGATATAAATTTAAGAACTCTTGTTTTAAAAAGTTTGCATGTTCTGAGAAACGTTGATTAATTTTTTCATCAGGGAAAGGCTCATCTAAGAAACCAGTACCCACGGCAGGGTGTTCTTCATCACTTATTAGCTCAATAAGCCGAAGAATTGTCTCTATGTTGCGAGGAAGGCTCTCACTAGGTTTTACGTAAAGTTGCTTGTTTAAAAAAACAGAAACTTCTTCAATTTTTTCTAGTGGCAAATCATTTATCATGACAGCCAAATCACCAACGTCCCAAATATCTTTTTTAGTATCTAAACAATATGAATCATCGCCTACTGAAGATATCTTATGAGCTGTCTTTTCAACTATATTCAAAATGATTAAGCGGTCATAGTTTTTAAACAGTGTTTTTTCAATGAATTTTTCAACAGTGTGGCGAGTTTTAGAGAGAGAAGATGTTGATGTGACTTGTATTGCAATTCTTGCATTGCTATCGCCTAGGTCGATTGCCGCAGAGTTCGGTTCAATAATATTAATATTTTGAAGGTTATAGCCAAATGCTAAGTTAAGCAGATCTCTATAAAAATTTTCTGAATGAACATTTATGTCAGTAAGGTTCAATTTATTACTTACAGACACCTGAGTTGATAGCCAAGTAAGTGAGTTAATTATAGACTTCTGGTAGTCTTGTCGATTCATCCTTGCCTCTTATAATATTCACCCATTAGCTTAAACTAACATATTAATATCATTTATTTAAGTTACCGCAAACTGATTTAACTTTTTAAAATTTTGCCAACTTCCCCCAAATTTGAAACTGAAAAGTTGGCGTTGATAAGAATTTCGTTAGCTATTCGAAATTAGCTCTAAATATTCAGCTTCGGTTATAACTTCCACGCCTTTTTCTCTAGCTGCATTAATTTTGTTCTCGCCAACTTTTTCACCCGTAACTAGCAAATCTGTCTTTCCTGATACCGATTTGCCAACTTTGGCACCAAGAGATTTGGCTTGTTTCTCCATATCACCTCTCGACCCTTGTTGCATCGAACCAGTAAACACAATTAGTTTATCAGCAATCGCAGAGTCACTAGAACCTACCTCCGATAACTTTGGTGTTACTGACAAATTGAAATCTAAACCATAAACCTTGAAAAACTCGTCCCTGACATTTGCCAGACCTTCAACAATAGCCTCAGCACTTAATTGAGCAAAACCATCTATCTTTACCATTTCTTCAACTGACACATCAAAAAGCTCAGTTATAGAATGATGCTGTAGTAGCTTTTCACAATTACCACCTCCCAATCGGCTTACGCCAAAAGCAGCCAAGAATCTCCAATCTTCAATTTCTATTTCTCTACTTGCTTGCAATTGATCAACAAGGTTTTGAGAAGTTTTATCACCAAAGCCAAACCCTACAAATTTATGCTTTGGTATTTCATAAATTTCATGAATATGCTTTATGCCGTAATTAGTAATTTTTTCAATTACTTTTGGACCAAAGCCATCTACATTACCTAACGTTTTAAAGAAGTGTATCAATGTGTTTTCTGTCTGAGCTGGGCAATCAGATTTGTTTGGACAAACTAAGTGGTCAGACTCCCAAATAAGATGAGCATTACAACTTGGACAATTCTCAGGAAGTTGTGGTGTTGCAGGCTCAATCACTTTTTCAATTTTAGGTATAACTAAACCACTTCTAACTATTTGAAGAATTGCGCCTTTACCAACACCTTTATCTTTCACCATTTGGTAATGATGAACGGTGACTCGGCTAATTGTAGCACCACTTAACTTCGTTGGAACAAGTTCTGCTACAGGTGAAATACGCCCTGTTCTTGATGTTTGAGGTATCACATCTAACACTTCAACTTCAGCAGATTCATCATTGACCTTGAATGCAATTTGCCATCTATGAAACTTCCTCGTTGCCCCCATGTGTTCTTTTATTTGTTCATTAGTAGTTTCTATGATTAAGCCATCGATGTCGTAATCAACTGCATTCCACATCTTTTCAAGTATGTTTTCAAAGTCAGATAACAATTCTGAAATGCTTCCCGTCCATTTTTCTAATGCTGAAAACGGATAAAATACACAAGCCCCTTCATCAATTGCTTTTTGGACATCCTTATCTATTTTTTTCTCTGCGATTATTGCCGCTTGAATATTTCGTGAGTTCTCAAATTTGTCACTTAATACTTCATCAAAGTAGCTTTTCTTAATGACGATCTCTCCGGGGCCTAACGCTCGACCAGCATTCTTAGCTACTTGTAGTCCTCGTTCAAAAGCACGAGTTATATCCTGACCTCTAGTTCCATCACCACGAGTATAAAGAATTGTTCCATCATCATATGCTGCATACCCATCTAATTTAGGCGTGATTTTTAATTCAATGGAGTCATGATCAACATCAATTTCTGTCGCTGCTTTTGTAATTCTATCAGTCCATTTTTTTATTTCTTCAAAAGAATAAGCTTTATCTGTGGAAAGCATTTTTTTTGGTAATGGAACTGTTTTACTATCAATTATTACCTCTGGCTCAACATCCAATAAAAACTGATTTTCAGGATCTATTGTCTTAAGATAATCCCAGTATTCATCATATTGAACATCTTCAATAATTGGCTGACCTGATCTATAAAGTGCATTTGCAACTCTTAATACAGTTTCTAACTCTTCTGGCTTGTAGTCATTAGCGGAAAATAACTTTTCAATATCAGTTAATTTTGCATTAAGTTTAAGCTTTTCTATAATGGCTATTTGATCATCATTAAATTTAAGTTCAGACATGACTACTTACCCTATGCTGCCATTTGAAAATCAAGTTGAATTCTATTTGAAATAATTTCTTTGTCAGGTGTGAACATTACATTCACATCGCCGGCGCGGCGTATAATTACTGTATCGCCTACCTTTACGCCTAAGCGGGCTATTTCATCGCCATTGTGCAGCGTTGCGTTTGATACCGTAACACCGCCTACAAATACAGGCTCTAAACGCGCTACCGGCGTTATTGCGCCTGTGCGACCAACCTGAAATTCTACATCAAGTAACTGGGTTATTTCTTCTTGCGCAGGAAACTTATAAGCAATTGCCCAGCGCGGTGCACGTGCAACAAACCCTAAACGCTCTTGTAAGGCTTTTTGGTTTATTTTAATTACTACGCCATCAATTTCATATTTAAGCTCGCTTCTGCGCGTTAAAATATCACTGTAGTAATCTAAAGCCGCTTGCGTACCTTCAACTAACTTTGTTTCTGGGCACAGCGGTAAACCCCAATCGGTTAATTTTGCCAATTGTTGGTAGTGATCCTCAGGGATTGTGCCATCGGCCACCAGCCCTGTGCTATACGCATAAAACATTAGTGGGCGCTTAGCGGTGATTTTTGAATCAAGCTGGCGTAGGCTACCTGCGGCTGCATTTCGAGGATTTACAAATACTTTTTCGCCACGTTTTTCGGCTTCGCTGTTTAGCTTTTCGAACCCTGCGCTATCCATAAATACTTCGCCACGTACTTCAAGCTCTGCGGGGTAATCGCCACGCAGCTTAAGAGGCACATTGCGGATTGTTTTTACATTTTGTGTGATATTCTCGCCAGTAAAACCATCGCCACGAGTTGCGGCCTGCACAAGCACGCCGTCACGATAAATAATCGACACAGCCAAGCCATCTAGCTTAGGCTCACAACAAAAAGTGAGCTCATCTTGGCTCATTAAACGCTCTTTAATGCGGCGGTTAAAGGCGCTAAACTCTTCTTCACTAAAGGCGTTATCAAGCGATAACATGGGCACTTGGTGAGCAACTTGTTCAAATTTACTCAGCGCAGCGCCTCCTACCTTTTGAGTGGGTGAGTCTGGCGTTAAAAATTCTGGGTTTTCTCTTTCAAGGGCGCTTAACTCGCGCAATAGTCTATCGTACTCTGCATCAGGAATACTGGGTGTATCAAGGACATAATAATTGTAGTTGTGTTGCTCTAACGTACTACGAAGATGATTAATTTGCTCACTAATGCTGCTAGACATTTAAACCTCAAAAAACATAAAAAAAGCCACTTTTAGGTAAGTGGCTTAATAAAAATAATGTGTGCGTATAAATTACGCAGAAAATGCACGAACCTGCTCAACATATTGACGAACGCGCTCAACGGTCATTTCTTCACGCTCGGCATCTAAAATTTGTGCACCAAATTCATCGGCAATTTTCTTAGCTGCGCTATGTAACATATTAAAAGCAGCCAGCCCGTCGCCTTCACAAGGTAAAGTCATAAATAAGCTAACCCCTGCGGTGCTAAACTGTTCCATATTATCAATATCAAACGTACCTGGGTTATACATATTTACTAATCTAAATAACACTGGACCTTGCCCTGCAGGGTCTATGTGGCGATTAAAAAAGCCTTCTTCTGAATATTTAAATCCTAAGGTATTTACTGCAGGCAATAACTTACTGCCTTGCATGCTTAGTCCCTCAGGCATTTGAATATGCACAATAACAAAGTCAGACACATCTGCTGGCGCTTCTTTTTCGCTCTCTGGCTCTGGTTCTAGCTCTGGCTCTGGCTCTTGAACTACTTGCAGGTCGTCTTCAATGGGTGTTTGCGCCACGCTAGTATCTATTTGCGGCTCGTTTGCATCAAAGTTTAGCTCACCAAATTGCGGCTCATCTCGCTGGGCAACAACCGGCTCTTTAGGTTCAACTGGTGTATGCGAAGGTGTATCTTGCATTGGCTCAACCCGCTCTGAAGGCGCTGCCTCTGGGCTGTCTTTTTTTCTAACTGACCATAAACCATGTACTAATAAGCCACCTATGACAAGTACACTGATCACAATTAAAACCAATCTTAGTTCTTCGGCCATCCCCTCACCTTTTATTATTTGTTATGCCTAAACCCGTGTATTAATTAACACTAATACGCTTAAAATAAACTGTTATGTGTGTGCAAGTTGCACTGCTTGTTCTATATCTACTGCTACCATGCGTGATACGCCTGGCTCTGCCATAGTAACGCCAGTTAAACGCCCTGCCATTTCCATCGCAATTTTATTATGACTAATATAAATAAACTGCACCGATTGTGACATTTCTTCAACCAAACGGCAAAAGCGTACCACGTTAGCATCATCAAGCGGCGCATCTACTTCATCCAGCATACAGAATGGAGCTGGATTGAGCCTGAATATAGAAAACACCAATGATAATGCGCTCAGCGCTTTTTCTCCACCACTTAACAGATGAATTGTCGAATTTTTCTTGCCTGGTGGCTGTGCCATTATACTAACACCACTTTCGAGTAAATCGTCACTGGTTAATTCTAAATACGCGCTACCACCGCCAAATACTTTTGGAAATAGCTCGGCAAAGTCGTTGTTCACTTGATCGAAGGTAGCTTTAAAGCGTGTTTTGGTTTCGCTGTCAATTTTACGAATCGCCCCTTCAAGCGTATTTAACGCTTTGGTTAAATCCTCAAGTTGATTATTAAGATAATCACTGCGCTCTTTAGCTTGTTCAAACTCTTCTATTGCGGCTAAATTAACTGGACCTAGCTTATCTAATTGATGCACAAGCCCACTGATCTGATTTTGCGCTGCATTTAAACTCAGTGAATCAGGCAGTGTATCTAAAACACTTTTTAAACTTTGCTTTAATTCTTCAAGCGGCTCAAGTGCTGCCTGCGCTTTTATAATTAGGCTTTGCTCTTCAATACTTAGCTTTTGATGTTGTTCTTGCAAACCTGTCAGCTCACCTTGAGAGTGCTTAAGGCTGGCTTGTTTACTTATAAGTGTTTGCTTTGCCTCGTTAAGCTTTTTTTGTAACGCGACCAAGCTAGCTTCGCCCTGCTGATGTTTTATTAAAAGCTGTGCTATTTGCTCAGTGAGCTCTTGCTCGGGTATAAGCAACGCTTCCATTTGCGATTGCAGCTCTTGCGCTTCTTCTTGCGCACTAATGAGCTCTTGCTCAGCATGATTAAGCTTTGTTTGACTAAGCTGCCACTCACTGTGTGCTTTTTGCTCTTTTAACGTGGCTTGATGCGCTTGTGTTTTATATTGCTCAAGTGTAGCTACAGCTTGGCTGTATGCTTTATTACTGCGTGTGCAGGCGGCGTCGGCGCTTGCCAATTCGTCAGCTAAATTACGTTGCTGTTGATGTAACACTTCAAGCGCACTGTTGTGCTCATCGCGCGTTTTTAATAATTGTGATTGTTCAGTGGTTAATGCACGCTTTTGTTGCTGGTACTTTTCTAGTTGCTGTAAAAATTGTGCTACTTGCTCTTTTAACATGTCGCTGCGCGTAGTGGCCACGGCAATGTTTTGTGCTAATTGATGAATTGCGTTTTTAAGTACCGCTAACTCATCACTCAGCTTTTGCTGCTGTGTTTTTAGCGCATTAAGATTCTCAAAATCCCTTGCAAGGGTATTTTCGGCCTCTACTAAACTCGCTGTTTTTTGCTTTAACTGTGTGTGTTTTAAAAGTTGTGAGTTTTCGGCGTTTTTGTCTGCGCTACGGTGCCAGTTTCGAGCATGTAAAGCACCGCTTTTATCCATAACCGCAATATAAAACGTATCATTTAACGCAGCGAGTTCGGCGTTTTCGCTGTACGCAATACGGGTCAATAAATCGGGATAAACACCCTCAGTAATCAACGCCGCAACGCTATTTACTGGTATTTCACTTTTGTGAGGCCACACACTATTGTTGCTTTGCACATCAGCTACGTTTAGGTGCTCAAGCGTTTGCAGTGCCTGTTCAACTATATGTTCAAACCCTGGCTTTACTTTTAATTGATTAAATAAAGTGTGCTGCTTATTGTCATCTTCAATCCCTAAACTGCTTTTAAGTCCAGCAATGCGAGCTTTTAGCTCATTAACGTGCTGTAAGCTTTGCTGATGCTGTTGCTCAGCGTCATTTACTAAATCGGTTTGCTCTTTAAGCGCTGCGGTGCATTGTGTTTGCGCCGTTTGCATACTGGCAAGCTCTTGAGTTAGGGTTTGTTTGTATTTTTGTTGCTCGGCTAGTTGCTGCTCTAATTGGCTACTTTTAATATCGTCAATTTGGCTATTTAGTTGGCTAAGCTGTGCGTTTACATGGGCTAAGGCTTGCTCTGTTTGCTTAACACTATTTTGCTGAGCCTGTACTTTATTATTAAGCGCGTGCTGTTGTTGATTAAGGCTTTGCCATGCGTTTGTGTGCTTATTTTTTTCATCAGCTAAATCTGCAAGTTTAAGGGTAAGCTCTTCAACTTGTTCGCTGCACTCTAAACTGTACTCGCTTATCTCTTGGTGGCTCACAGATAACTGCTCACACACATTTTGTTGCTGTGTTTTTAGCGCTTCACTTTGCAGCTTTCGCTGCTCAAGCTTAACCACACTTTGTTTAAGTGTTTGCGTTTGCTGTTTAATATTAATGTGTTGTTGTTCGGCGCGGGTCAACTCTGTGTGGGTAACGTGTTGCTGATGCTGCGCATCGTTAAGCGCATCTTGCTCTGCATTTACTTGAGCCTCTAGGCTTGCAAGCACATCGTCGTGGCCTGAGTGGGCCGTTTTAAAAAAGGCGATTTGCTCATTAAGCTTTTTGATTTGCTCACTTTTTTCAAGCTGTTGTTGATGCAGCTTTTGCCATTTTAATACAGCTACTTGGCCTTTTAAGGTACGCTCTTGCGCTTTTAAATCGCGGTATTTTTTCGCATCAACCGACTGCACAGCCAGTTTATCTAGTTGCGCTTGTAATTCTTTGCGCACATCAAGTAAACGCTCAAGGTTTTCGCGGGTACTTTTAATTCGGGTTTGCGTTTCGCGGCGGCGTTCTTTGTATTTAGACACACCCGCGGCTTCTTCTAAAAATACGCGCAGCTCTTGAGGTTTGCTCTCGATTAAACGCGAGATCATCCCTTGCTCTATAATTGCGTAACTACGCGGGCCAAGCCCGGTGCCTAAAAATATATCGGTAATATCGCGCTTACGACATTTGCTCCCATTTAAAAAGTACAACGATTGGCCATCGCGTGTTACTAAACGCTTAATCGCTATTTGGTTTCTGTCGGCAAATGTATTAGGTAAATCACCTTGGGTGTTATCAAAAATAAGCTCTACTGAGGCTTGCGAGATTGGTTTACGATTAGTTGAGCCATTAAAAATAACATCGGTCATGGCATCGCCACGTAAGTTTTTAGCTGAGCTTTCACCAAGCACCCATCGCACAGCGTCAATCACGTTTGATTTGCCACAGCCGTTAGGCCCAACAACACACGTCATTTGATCAGGAAATGGAATTTTAGTGGGCTCTACAAACGATTTAAAGCCCGCTAATTTAATAGTGCTTAAGCGCATCTTATTGTTATTACCGATTATTATTGTTATTACTTACAAACAATTTAACTCATAAACAGTTAAAAAGTTAAGCTTGGCGTTTAAAGTTATCTAAAATAATACCTGTGGCCATTGCCACATTAAGTGACTCTGCCTCACCAAAAGCCGGTATGGTTATTTTGTCGCTTACTAATTTTGCACACTGCTCGCGTATGCCATGCGACTCACTGCCCATAAGCAATACACCCTTTGCGCTAAAATCCGTTGTATGTACGCTTTGCCCATCTAAAAATGCCCCATAAATAGGCATATTTAATGTTTGTAAGTATTCAGGTAGCTCTACTTGGCTTACCGATACTCTGACAAATGAGCCCATGGTAGCGCTAATTGTTTTAGGGTTGTAAGCATCGGCGCTGTCGGTACTTGTTACTATATGTTTAATGCCATACCAGTCGGCAACTCTGATAATAGTGCCTAAATTGCCCGGATCAGAAACTCCATCAAGCGCCAATATTAAGCCGGTATTATTAGGTAAATCAGCCTTTGGCATATCAACCACTGCAATGGCCGCGTTATTACTCACTAAGGTACTGGCTTTAGTCAGCGACTCTTCTTCTGCTGGCGTAAAATCTACATGTGGAAACTGGTTTTGGTGAGTGTTTATAAACGCCTGTGTTGCAAATATATCAACCGCCTTTAATGGGCTGTTTAACAACTCAAGTACGTTTTTTTCACCTTGTACAAGGTATTGATTATATTGCTTTCGGTACTTTTTTTGGCCAAGTTGGCGAATAAGCTTGAGTTGGTTTTTTGAAATCATAACAGCCCCATAAAATTATCGCCCTAGTATACCAGAGATGATTTAAAGTGCAGCACCACATATATTAAAAGCAGCGCCATTATAGGCTGTAAGGCTATTAAAGATTGAGCTTTGCACCAAATTTAGGTAAATTAACAAAAAAACAACATGGATATAATTTTAATGGAATCAATACACCCTACTCCCCCAGAAACCACCCCTGCAGTAAATGAACCTGCTGCCCCTATTTTTAGCGGTAAAGTACAGTTTAGCGGTAAAGGCGGTGAGTTTTTTGGTATTTGGATAGTCAATATTTTACTGAGCGTACTTACTTTAGGTATTTACTCGGCTTGGGCAAAAGTGCGCACAATGCGATACTTTTATGGCCACACCCGCATTGACGGACACAGCTTTGACTACTTAGCCACCCCGATGCAAATTTTAAAAGGCCGTATTTTAGCGGTTATTGTATTTTTAATTTACTCCTTTGGTAGCAGCTTTTTTCCTCTTGTAGGTTTACTATTTGCGGTTGCTTTTATCTTTTTAATGCCGTGGATTATTAACCAAGGCCTGCGCTTTAATATGCGTATGACCCGTCATCGTAATGTACGCTTTGCATTTAAAGGCGATTACGGCGAAGCCTTCATTAACTTTATTCTTTTACCTATTGCCAGTATTTTTACCCTTTATTTATTAATGCCGTATGTTTTAAAACGTATCGACACGTACATACATAGCAATATTAGCTACGGTGACACGCCATTAACCGTAAACCTTAAAGGTGAAACCTACTACTTAACCGCCCTTATTTGCTTTGTGGTGAGCTCTATCACTATGGTGATATTTATGGCTGTATTAGGCTTATTTGGGCTTGATTTAATGAATGTAGAAAACCAACAAGCTGCACAAGATCCAGCCAAAATGAGCATTATGTTTGGTGGATTAATGATTGCTTACGTATTTATGATTGCGATAGTAACCGCTGTGTGGGCTGCGGCTATTCGTAACCATATTTTTGATAACAGTCAATTTGAAGACGTAGCATCATTTAAATCAGAGCTTAAGCCTATTCCTTTTGCCATATTACTATTAACCAATATGCTGGCCATTGTGTTTTCTTTAGGGCTTGCCTACCCGTGGACCAAAGTGCGTACATCGAGAATGCTTGCCGAGGTTACAACCGTTAATATTTACCCTAGTGCGCTAAATTTAGTGGATACCGCGCAACAAGAGCAGTCATCGTTTGCTGAAGAAGCAGCCAATGTATTTGATATTGACCTATCGCTAACCTAAGAGCTTATTATGCACGTACAGGGACATTACTTCCCCAAGGCATCAAGCAATTACCAGCAAGGTGTCGCTAGCATTAGCGACACCTGTGTTGAGATTAGCTACGATGACCAGCTTATTTCAAGCCATGCAATAAGCGATATAACACTCACCTCTGGCCTAGCTGGGCTTGCTGATGAACTAAATTTTAATGATGGCAGCCGCTTTATTCCTACTGATGTAAATTATCGCTGGCCTTTTAAAGCAAATAAGCATGACCTACTAGAGCGCCTTGAAAAAAGTAAATGGGCTATTATCGCGGCCGTTATTTTTACACCGCTTTTTATGTGGTTAATGCTTTATAAAGTTGTGCCCGCTATTGCTGTTTACAGTGTTGATACTCTACCGCGCAGTGTAGTAGAGCAAATGGGTGAACAAAGCTTTACCCTAATTGAAAAGCTCGCGCTTGATGACAGTGAGCTGCCTAATGAGCAACAAACTAAAGTACAACAACACTTTAATACCATGCTTAATGCGCTCTCGCTTGAGCCATCGGTTTATAGGTTATCGTTTTATAAATCAGAGGCCTTTGGAGCGAATGCGTTTGCAATGCCCCACGGGCGTATTGTCGTAACCGATGAGTTAGCAAATTTATTAGCTGATAAACCAAACGCATTAAAAGCCGTATTACTTCACGAAATTGGCCACGTAGTCCACCAGCATAGCGTACGCATGACCGCGCAATCGGCAGCCAGTACCATTGTACTTGCGGTTATATTTGGTGATTTAGAAGGCATAGCAGAAGTGGTACTAGGTACGGGGGCATCTTTTGCACAGCAAGGGTTTTCTCGTGATATGGAGCGCGAGGCAGATAGCTATGCACTCATTCAACTTGAGCATTTAGGGTATTCAAGCAACGACTTTGCCGATGCCATTGAAGCATTACAAGGCGCGCACACCAGCGAAAACGAACACCTTGAAAAGGTAAATAATTTGCTCGAATATTTATCTAGCCACCCAAGCGCACAAGAGCGAATAGACAATGCGAGGAAATAACCGCGGTTATATACAAATTGCTCGCTATATTGTGGGGCTGAGTTGGATATACCACGGCTTTTTTCCAAAGCTTTATCATATTGCCCCGCTTGAAAAACTAATGACTGGCAGTGCGGGTTTTTCAGCAGAAGTGTCTGACTTAATTACACGTTCGGCGGGTATTGGCGAAATTATATTTGGCGTGTGCTTATTAGTGTTTTATAAAAATAAGCACATCGTTATTTTAAATGTTTTAGCGCTTTTAGGGCTTTTGTTAGCGGTTGTAGTAATGCAGCCACCATTACTCATTGAAGCATTTAATCCAGTAACAACTAACCTGCCGCTGATTGGCTTAAGTTTTATTTGGTTAAAAGAAATTAAGCTGCAAAATAATCGACACCTCTAAAATAAAAAAGGTATGCCAGTGCATACCTTTTTGTAGTGCTTAACTTATAGCGTTAATACTTATTTTTATGTGTCCACAGGTGCAATAATTCACTGGCAATTGTTGCTGCGGCAATAGCGGTAAGCTCACTTTGGTCGTACGACGGTGAAACCTCTACCACATCCATACCCACCATATTTATGCCTTTTAGTGCGCGCAGTATTTTAAGCACTTTATCAGATGTTAAACCACCGCATACAGGTGTGCCTGTACCTGGTGCAAATGCTGGGTCTAAACAATCTATATCAAACGTTAAGTAAACGGGTAAGTCGCCTACTCGCTCACGTATTTGCGCTGCTATTTCATTGGCGTGCAAATCGTTAGCTTGCATTGCATCAATCACTGCAAACTCATGTTTGCTTTGATCAAAGTCGGTACGAATACCAATTTGGATACTGTGCTCTACATCAATCAGCCCTTCCATGGGTGCATGATAAAACATAGTGCCGTGATCAAAGCGCGAGCCATTGCTGTATGTATCAGTGTGCGCATCAAAATGAACCAGTGCCATTTTGCTATGTATCTTTGCATGCGCGCGCAATAGCGGAAGCGTTACAAAGTGATCGCCACCAAGGCCTAACAGCGTTGCCCCTTGGCGAAGTATTTGCTCTGCAGCCATTTCTAGCTGTGCCGTAAAATACTCAGGATCGCCTACCGGATAAGTAAAGTCCCCCGCATCAGCAACCGTTAAACGCTCAAACAAAGGAAATGTCCACGGGTATTTAGTGTCTTCCCAGGCTAAATGTACCGACGCTCTGCGAATAGCATCGGGCCCTAAGCGTGCACCGGGGCGGCCCGATGTTGCTAAATCAAAGGGTAAGCCTAGTACAACGACATCTGCATCAATGGCATTAATGTTTTGCACCATAGGACGACGTAAAAACGTCATCCCGTTTGAATACAATGAGTGGTCAACATGACCAAACAAGCTAGACATTGCTTATAACTCTTCTAAATAAGTGTAGCCATTCAGGCCGCTTTGCAACTCGTCTAAAACGCTTTGCTGTTCATTTTTATCTATTTTTGCAGACACTAACTGCGCGTACGAGTGTTGAAAACTCTCAACATCTAAATGTACATAACGCATCATATCGGCTACGGTATCACCTTGGTTTATTTCACTAATACTGGCAACGCCTTGCTCATCCATATTGATAATAGCGCTGTGCGTATCGCCAAATAAATTGTGCATATTACCTAAAATTTCTTGGTACGCACCCACTAAGAAAAAGCCCATTAAGTAAGGTTTATCAGCACTGTACTCAGGCACGGGTAATGTGCTTTCAATGCCTTGGCCATCAACATAGTGCTCAAGCGCGCCGTCTGAATCACAGGTAATATCAAGTAATACAGCACGTTTTTTTGGTGCTTCGGTTAAACCACTTAATGGCAATACCGGAAACACTTGATCAATCCCCCACGCATCAGGAAGCGATTGAAAAAGCGAAAAGTTTACAAAAAACTTATCAGCTAAACGTGCGTTCAACTCGTCAATAATTGGGCGATGGAAACGGTTTTTGTTATCCATGTGTTTGTTAAGCTCATAACAAATACGTAAGTTAACTTGCTCTGCCCACGCACGCTGCGTTAAATCTAAAAGCCCAAGTGCAAACTGGTTATGCGCCTCCGCTAAATCCCCTTGGCTGTCGTGGTAAATTTCAATCAGTGCGCGATCATCCGTTAAATCGGTTAACTGCACAAACGATGCCCACATATTATTTAATAAAAGCGGTGCATCTGCTGCTGGCGCTACTAACTCTTCTGGCGTGTAGCTTTCTGTGCCTATAACATTTGATATAAGCACCGCATGGTGCGCCGTTAGTGCACGCCCCGACTCAGAAATAATCGTCGGCATGGGCTGCGCGTACTGCTTACAGGTATCGCCTATGGTGTACACAATATTATTTGCATACTCAGCTAAGCTGTAGTTCATTGAGTTATGCGATTGGCTGCGGGTACCATCGTAATCAATAGCTAAACCGCCCCCTACATCTAAGCACTCAATGCTTGCACCTAATTTGCGTAGCTCACAGTAAAAACGCGCGGCCTCGCTTACACCTAAACGCACATCACGAATGTTTGCCATTTGCGAGCCTAAGTGAAAATGCACAAGTTGCATTAAATCAAGCTGGCCTGCCTCTTTTAAACGGTTCACTACATGCAGTACTTGTGACGCTGATAAACCAAATTTTGATTTTTCGCCGCCACTTGCTTGCCACTTACCTTTGCCTTGCGATGCTAAACGAACGCGAATACCAATACGTGGTTTAACATTTAGCGCTTTTGCTTGGCTAAGTACCATGTCGAGCTCAGAGAGTTTTTCAAGCACTATGTAAACTTTGTGGCCTAGCTTTTCGCCAATCAGTGCTAAGCGCACATACTCTTTGTCTTTGTAGCCATTACATACAATTACTGCACTGGTTTTTTCTGCCATTGCCAAAACAGTTAATAGCTCTGGTTTGCTGCCCGCCTCAAGGCCTAATTGTTTTTTTTCTAATTCGGCTTGGCTTGCTACTATTTCTTCAACCACTTCGCGTTGTTGGTTTACTTTAATTGGGTAAACTAATAGGTAATCTTTTGGGTAACCATAGTTTTCAATCGCGGTATTAAACGCGCCACATAAACTGTGCACACGATGATGTAAAATTTGTGGAAAGCGCACTAAAGCCGGTAAGCTTAAGCCTTTTTCTTGAAGTTGTTTTGCAATATCTGTAAGTGCAATAGTTTGCTCTGGGGCGTGAGCCTTTGGGGCAACATACACATCACCTTGATCATTAATACCAAAAAAACCTTGGCTCCAATGACGAACATTGTAACTCGTGCGAGCTTGTTCTAGTGATGTTGTCTCTTTCATTTATCTTTCTCTTGTATTTAATGAATGCCGGTTCGGCTAGTTGCGCGCATTAAAAGAAAAATAGACTTTTAAGTCCAACAAGTATTTTTACTCGTAACGAGTGATTTTTAGTGTTGAGAGAAAAAACACCTACACCTTAGCTTTTACAGCTAACCGCCTTTAGTAAAGCAAGCTGGTTATGCGGCTAAAAAAATAAGTACAGCTGTACTTATTTAAGATAAAATAGAACAACTGTACTTATTTGGTATAAACATGAAACAAATTTATTTTAATCAAAACAAGCCACCTAAATTTTCTAAAATAACAAAGGCTGCCACTTTTGGTCTGACCAAAACATTTCCTAAACTCAGTGCCCGCCTTGCCATGAAGGTATTTTGTAACCCGCATAGCCGACGCCAATACGAATTTAGAACAAGTATACAGCCAATTAATATTAAACTTACTACCGAGCTTGGCGCTGTAAACCTGTACTACTTTAGCCTAGCCGAAAACACTAAAACGGTATTTTTATCTCATGGCTGGGCCGATAGCACTAATCGGTTTACTGCTTTAATAGATGAATTGCTTGAAAAAGGCTTTAATGTTTACTCAATTGATCACATAGGCCATGGCTATTCGCACGGCAATACCTCGCACTTATACGGGTATATGCAGGGCCTAACAGCGGCTTTTGAGTACTTTAATGGGCAAAATATTACAATTAATAGAGTCGTTACACACTCTATGGGCGGTGTTGCTTTGTTAAACTTAGCGCCTCATTATTTAGAGAATAAAAAAATTGTGATGATCTCTGCCCCTGCACAAATATTTGAAGCCATGTTTGCTAAGGTCAGGCAAGTAGGTATTTCTGAGCTCATGCTAGAAAATATGCTTAATAGGGTGTCAGACAAATATGGTATTAGCTGGCAAAACCTTCACCCTGATCATTCAAAAAATAAAATTAACGAAAACATGTTGTTTATTCATGATAAAAATGACTCAGTAGCAAGCTTTGAGGCAATAAAATTATTAACTGAGAACACACCCGCAACACTTGTGGCCACACAAGAGCTAGGACACGTGCGCATTTTAAAAAGCCAATACGTGTACGACCAAATAACACGCTTTATGGATTAACGATGAAAAAAAGTGAGAGCACAAAACGCAATATTTTGCACAAAGGAATGGCCTATGCGGCTGCACATGGTTTATATAGCTTGTCGATAGGAAAAATAGCGGCAGTGACTAACATGTCGCGTACTGGGGTGATCTCACACTTTGTCAATAAAGAAGATATGCAAGTGGCTATTTTGGCCTACACCGAAGAAGAGTTTAGAAAACAGGTTGTTGATATATCTGTTGATGAAGATGCGTTAATTCATTTAAATAATTTTCAGCAACGCTGGCTTGAGTGGCTCAATTTTTTAGATACGGTATCGCCTGGTAAGCAGGCAAGTTGCCCGCTCATTAAAGCATCGGTAGAGTTTAAAGCAAGCCCCAACTGTTTGGTAAGGCAGTTTATGCAAGACCAACACTTAAAAATGATTAACTACCTCACTAAACTTGCAGTTAACTGCCAAGCACAAGGCTACTTTTGCCAAGACAAAGAGCCGAGCATTTTTGCGTATGAGTTTTATGGCTTATATACTGGGCATGTTGTACAAACAAGCTTAATAGATAATCCAGCTTTAACGCTTACTTATAAAAAAGTAGTTGGCAATTTAATTGCGCGATATATGCGTTAACAGTGGCATGTAAGGCGTTTTTTACCTTTAATATGGCGTACTTTTTAAGCGCTTTTAGGTGCAAAAATAATAATAGCCATGCCCAGTAAGGCAACCGCCCCGCCCACTACATCCCACATTGTAAGCTTTACGCCATCAACAGCCCATAACCACAGTAAAGCCACGCATATGTACACACCGCCATACGCGGCATACACACGTCCAGCGGCTGCGGGGTGTAACGTTAGCAACCACGCGAATAGTGCTAAACTGATTGCTGCAGGTATTAAAAGGAATATGGATTTATCTTCTTTAAGCCAAAGATAAGGTAAGTAACAGCCAATAATTTCTGCCAGTGCGGTAATAATAAATAGCGCGATAGTTTTTACTTCAAACATAAAACCTGATGTGATTTAAATAACGAGAGCATAATAAAGCTAAGTAACTGCAAACTAGTTACTTAGCTAAAATAGTGCGAATTCTGGGTAAGAAATTTTTACCCATATTTAAGTAAAACAGATTACTCAGCTAGGGCCACGTCGGCCAGCTTCATTGTACTTTCGAACGATTTAGTACCGGCTATAAATAAACCATTGTGGCAAAATACAGCGTCGTCTAAGCCTGTTTCAGCTTGGAACTCTTCATCAGATAAACCAGCCCACGCTTTAGGCAGTGACTTTCTGTCTTCAAACGAGCCGGGCTCTACTGGTACAGTTTGAATAATCCATTGGCCGTTTTGCGAAGGGTAAACCATAAATAAAGCGTCGCTTGATAAATGGTGTACTGTTTTTTTCCATGGTGTGTATTTTTCTAAAATAATCACGCGGGGATCTTTTGCCTCTTTTATTGCTTTTGCAACAATATCTTTGGCGTTAATGCTTCCTTTTGCTGAGGCAATAAAACGGGTTAATAGACGCGCTGCAAACTCAACGGCTTCATCAAAGCATTCATCAAAGTTGCCTTCCTCTTCCCATGTTGGATTAAACATAGAAAGCGTTTGGCTAAGCGTTATGCCCTCAACCACACCTTTAACGTAGCCACAATCTATGGCATCAATTGTAGAGACTAAACCAGCGTCAACTCTATCAGCCACCGCTTGGTTATTATCACACAGCGCTAAACCATACTTTTTCCAAATTAAGCCAAATGACGAGTATGGCATGCCATTTTCGCGCTCGCCTGCGCCGCCGCGTTGGTGGTGATCAAAGCGTCCTGTGTCAGGGTTGTATTCGCCACCTACATCAACAACAATATCGGCACTTTCTATTACTGCTTTATCGCGGGTTCGTACCAAGTTAAAGGCAGGCAATACATGCTTAAGTACCGCAATACTAAACACGTCATCGGCATGGAAATTACCACTGTGGGTTACTACTGTTAAATCGCTCATTGGTTTTGGGCTACTTTTAAAAAAGATAAAATTCTCACTTATGAAGTGCTAAATAAAGGTTTATACCCGTTTGCTTAATCAAGTAATTTATTTTGAAGCAAAAAAGCTTGTTTATAGCCAGGTTTTGCCTCTTAAAATCATTAAGTATTACTGTGCACAGGTATTAAATATACGTGGCGAATTTTATACGAAGATAGCAGTGAAAAACAGTGAAGTATTTTTTGCGCCTACAGAGTCAGCTATAGGCACACAGGAGTAAATAGCTTATTTATTCTGGCTCAGGGCTCAGGGCAAGCTCCATAAATACACTTTGTGGGTTATCTTGATACGAGCCAAAGCTTGCACAGCGCGCAAAACCTAAATCTTCATATAAACTAATTGATTCGGTTTGCTTTGGGCCTGTTTCTAATCGGATAAGTGGAATTTTTGTTTCGCCGGCGTAATGCAGTAGGTTTTGCATTATGCGTCTTGAAAAACCTCTACCACGGTAACTTGGTTTTACGTATAAACGCCTTATTTCGCCATATAGCGCGCCGTCATTTTGCTTAACAATAGCGCCACAGGCAATAATGCCATCTTCGTTTTTTAAACCAATTGCGTAAACGTTGTCTTTGCTTAATTCTTCTAATTTGAGAGATTGGGCTGTAGCCACGGGGTATAAGGAGTTTATCAGTCTATCTATATCTGCAAACACATTAACTACATCAGGATCCTTAGGGGTTAATTCGACTAACTGCATCTCTTGTCGTCCATTTTATTATTTTGAATCGTTATAGTGACTTCATAATATATACTTAATACGCGTGTTCCTAGTGTTGTTTAAACAAAATGTTTTAATAAGGTAAAAATAGCTTTATTAAAACGTTAGCTTAATTTACAAAAACTACGCACAGCCTGCTAAGCACTTAGGCTTTGCTTTTTTAATTGATGGGCATGCCACTTAATATAGTTACTGGCATTCATAGGTTTTGCGACTAAATAGCCTTGTATACAATCTGCATTGAGCAAGTTTAGTAACTCAAATTGCGCCTCTTGCTCTACACCTTCAGCAACAACGGTAATGTCTAAACTTTTGCCCAGGCTTATAATCGTATTAACAATATTAAAGCCTTTGCCTTTATCTAAAATCTTATCGATAAAGCTTTTATCAATTTTTATTTCCTGCACGGGGAACGCATTTAAATGGGCTAAACAGGAATACCCTGTACCAAAGTCGTCTATAGAAAACACAAAACCTTGTTCTTGTAGCTCCGTCATTTGCTTTATTGTGCTGTCAATATCGCCCGATAGCATGGTTTCGGTGATCTCAAGTTTAATATGCTGCGGTTTTATGTTAAACTCTTTAATTGTAGAGCAGAGCTCACGGGTAAGCTGTGCAGAATTAAACTGTATATGACTAATATTTATAGATACGCTAAAGTGCTCATCTATCATGTTTTTTTCATTAAGTTGATTAATAAGGCGGCATATATTGCGAAGCACTATGTTTTGCAGTTTTTGAATCAGGCCATATTGCTCTGCAATAGGAATAAACTGATTAGGCGCAATAACCCCTTTATTAGGGTGCATCCACCTTATCAGGGCTTCTGCACCTACTATCTTTCCTTGCATACTAATTTGCGGCTGAAAATACGCACAAAATTCGTTATTTGCGATTGCTCTTACAATATCCGTTTCTAATTCGGCTTGGTTTTCGAGTAAAGTTTGCAGTTTAGGGTCATAAAAGCTGCAGCTATTGCCGCCTTTTGCCTTAGAGCGGTACATAGCAGTATCTGCAAATTTTAATATGTTATCGGTGGCTGTGTGCTCTTCGTTAATTAAGCAAATACCTATACTGCAACTAACTTGAAATGCCAGCTCCCCTATTGCAAACTTATCATTAAACACGCCTTGTACTTTTTTAGCGACTATTTCGGATTCAATACAGGCTTGGTGATTATGCTCGCCAATGTATTCGAGTAAAATAATAAATTCATCACCGCCCACTCTAGCTAAAGTATCAGATGATCGTATTACGCCACCTAAGCGTTTTGCTAATTCTATTAATACTTGATCTCCGGCGCCGTGGCCTAATGAGTCATTTATTCTTTTAAAGTTATCAACATCTAAAAACAGCAATGCGCCCGTTTTTTTGGTGCGTTTAATACGCTCTACACACTTTGCTAGGCTGTCGCTGAGCATTCGTCTGTTGGGAAGCCCTGTTAGTGGATCAAAAAACGCAAGCCGTTGAACTTCTTGCTCGGCTTTTTTGCGAAGGGTCACATCTCTTGCCATCCACACTACGTGCTTAAGTTCTGGTTTTTCTGGCTGATAGTTAGTAAGTGCAGCCGCTCTTCCTTCAAAGGTTATGTGGCCTTTGGGCACGGCTAAATCGTACTCAAATATTTGCATTTCATTGGTGAGAATGGTTTTTTTAATAATCCCCATGATCATGTCGGCATCTTTAACTGGGAACAAGTCTTGCACATTTTGACCAATTAAATCGGTGGGCGATTCAAGTAATAAGTCACTCGAGGTACCGTAAATATCGGTATAGACGCCCTCTTCGTTCAAAATCAAAATAAGATCGGGCATCACTTGCGTAAATGCTTTAAATTTTTCATTACTTTTTTGCAGGTCTACCACTAGCTGCCTAGCTTTGAGCGACTCTGCGTTTTTTTCTAGTGCTATGCTAGAAAAGTGTACAAAATAATCAATGAGTTCTAAATCTTGCTGTGTAGGTGCTTTAGGGGCGCCGTGGTAAATAGCAAAAGTGCCTAATATTTCATTGGTGGTTGAAATAACCGGGGTTGACCAACAAGAATATAAACCGTACCTGTGCGCTAAATCTTTGTAATCTTCCCACAAGGGCGATAGGTCAATATTTTGCGCAATAACTCGCTCATTTTTATAGGCTGCGGTGCCACAAGACCCTACATTAGGGCCTATAAACACACCATTAATGGCCTTTAAATATTCATCGTCAATATTTGGGGCAGCACGATGAAATAACTGATTACCTGTTAAAGACAGTATTGAGCATCTTGCAGAGCTGTCTTCAATAACTTGCTCTATAGCTAAACAAATATCTTGTAAAACATCGTCTAAGGCAATGCCTAACGCGATTTTAGATAATATATCCTGCTGGTGAGATAACAATTGTTTTAGTTTTGCAGTATTCATACTTCACCATGCATCTAGGTACTTTTATGTTGCTACGCACTTTAAAAAAGTGCAGTGCATCAACAAATTCCTGCTCTTAGTTCATATATTTAAAATGAGTATAGTTAATAAACTTACAGCGCGAATTTTATTATTACGATTATGGAAATTGTTTTTTAATAAAATAGCTAAAAAACAACTTTAGTATGCGTTAAGCCTACATTATTTTGCAACAAAAAATAAACATCCATAACAAAAACAATCCAGCCAACACACTCTAAAACTTTTTAAAAATTTTGCAGGTTTAACACTTTGTTACTTAAAAAGGCTGTTCAAAATTATCAGTCTAATTATACTGCATGCAGATATGAGTCTTTTTTGAGGTTACTGTGCAGATCATACAAGGTATGGAATATTTTTTTTCAGGCTTTAAATTAATTAGCCAAAAAGGCCTTAAGCGCTTTGTGCTTATTCCACTTTTACTTAATATTTTATTGTTTGGTAGTTCATTATTCTTTTTATTTGGTTGGTTAAGCGACAGCTTTAATTATATAAACAACATGTTACCTGAGTGGCTAAGCTGGCTTGAATGGTTAATGTGGCCCATTGCCGTGCTTGTGGTGCTATTTAGTTACAGCATGCTATTTACGGTAATAACCAACTTTATTGCAGCCCCTTTTAACGGACTACTCAGCGAAAAAGTAGAGCTTTATTTAACGGGTCAAAAAATAAATGACGACGGTTTTGCTGATTTAGTAAAAGACATTCCACGCATGGTAGGCAGAGAGTGGACAAAGCTTTGCTATTACTTACCCCGCGCTATTGGCTTTTTTATTTTGTTGTGGATTTTACCCGTTATTGGACAAGTGTTATGGGTTTTATTTACATGTTGGATGTATGCTGTGCAATACAAAGATTTTGCCTTCGATAACCATAAAGTAGGCTTTAAGCAAATGAAAGACGATTTAAAGTCTAAACAAGGTTTATCTTATGGTTTTGGCTTTGCTGTTATGCTGCTCACTGCAATCCCATTTATTAACCTAATTGTTATGCCCGTTGCTGTGTGTGGCGCTACTCGTTTGTGGGTAGATAATTATCGCTCTAAATACCGAGCGGGCTAACAAACACTATGGCAAATAATAAAAGCACCTTTTGGTGCTTTTATTTTATCTATATCAACTTAAGTGCAGTGTAATTTAGTCTTGCGCGCCTTGGCAGTGCTGCACTTTTTTCATCTTGTAAAGTAAACGCTGTGATCACTATCGAGAATAACTGCTTTTTAAAAGTAATGTTAATGACTTCGCCTATTTTAGTTTTATAAGTGTGTTGCTGATTAAACAGTTTGAGTTCACCGTTTGCTAATTGCTCAACATACAAATAGGGGGTGTGCAAAGGCAGTTTTAACCTTATAACATTTAAACTGCTTTGCTCCTGTACAGCAATCCACGCCCCATCTTTATAAAGCGTATTAAAACGCGTTATGCCCTCGGGCTGTAGTACAGAGTCGTTTTGTATTAAACACGTGCTGCACCCGTTTACACGCCTTTGCTGCCAATTTACTGGCTTGTTATTATAATAAAGCGCATCAGTTAGTAACCATTCACTACTATGGCTACTACTGGCTTTATTAATAGCGCCTTGGCTACAGGCAGCAACTAAAAAAATAATAGCTCCTTGTAAAAGTGCAGCTTTTATAAATCGGTAGCTCATTTAGCGCTCTTTAATAGCTTTAATTTGGTTAATTATAGCCTCGCTTGGCGCTGCTTCTTTTATATAGCTAGGCAATAAAGTAGAAATAGCTTGAACACGCTGCTGTTGATACAGCTTATGGCTCATCGTATTTGCCACACCAAATCGGTTACCTGCACTTTGTGAGTAAAACTGTAAGTTAATCATGCTCCACTCATCGGTATCCGTTAATACAGTAATTTGCGAGTCTTGGTTTGCATCAAAGTTAGTTAATGTATCGCCTAAAATTGCATTACAATTATAATCGACCGCCTCAGAGCCAGGCCTGTTCAATCCTGCGCTTTCATCAATAGCACTTTCATTTATATTTGCAGCGCTGCCGTTTGAATAATCAATGATAAAATCATCCGTTGATCCTGTTTGATTATTGGTATTTGGCACAAGGTCGCAGTTAATGTTGTTGGTATAAAACCGGTCGTAATAACGATCACCTTCGTTATTACCTATGCTTGCAAGCCCCGTTAATTGATATAGATAATTCATAGAGCTTAAATGATTTGGCTTAAAGTTCACTTCTTCGTCGCCGCCATGATAAAGCCCTAAATTATGCCCCAACTCATGAAAAATAGTAGACGCTTGGTAATTATTCGTCACATTTTGTGATGTTTGATCATCAACCGATAAACCCCATCCGCCCATAGTCAGCATTAGGTCATTACCATTTATTTCGGCAATACCCGAGCCACTAATGCTGCCATCTTCGTTACCACTGTTTGCCATTAATAAATAATGAAAAATTGGGCGGCGCGTTGTATCGGCATATTCCATTTTATAGGCAAATAAATTAGCAGTACCTTGGTCATATTCAAAGGGCGTGTAACTGTTAAACGGTACGGTTGTACCGCCTCCTAAATCAAAGTTAGCGGTGGAAATACCTGTGCTTTGGTCAAACAAATCGCCTACATCAAAATGCACTGTGTAACCGTTACTTGCAAATACGCTCACTACTTTTTCTAATGCTGTACGCTGTGGCGTAATACCTATATCGGTACTGTCCATATAATCAATTTCTATAAATATATCTTTTTGATTTTCCCGTGCGCCCCATTCATATAAAGGCAGCCCGCCAAACGTTGCGCCTTCTTGCTCACTGCAATCAGGGATCCCATCTAAATCTGTATCGGTATCACAGCTAATATCATTTTGCCCTGCAGGCGTATTAAACACTGAGTAAACCCAATCACTTGCTTGATTAGTATCAGTTGCATTAAGCGCACGTTTTAAGCTTGACCCTTGTTCGGCCTGCATTTGTGGTGCGTTATCGCCTTGCCATTGCGTGGTACTAACCGGTTGTTGGGTAGAATTACCAAATTTAACAAAGTCGATTGTTTGTGTGGCGGCGCTATTTAATAACTCTGCAAAGCCATTTATATACCAGTAAGGACGTAGCGCATCGCTTTGGTTACCCACCAGCACAATTTTAGGGTTATTAAGTGCCGCGCTTGCTAAAAACTCATCACCAAAACGACTTTGCAGTAAAATATAACTGCCGTTTTCTAATACTTTGTTGGGTAATGTAAATACTTGCTCTGCACTCACTGAGCTATCAAGCATATTAATTGCGCGCGTTTTTAATGAATAGTTTTGTAAATTAACAGCCTCTCCTGTGCCGTTATAAATCTCTACCCAGGGCGTATCATTAGTAAATTGCACCGATATGAGTTCGGTTATTTTTAAATCTTGGGTTGAGGTGGTAAATTCACTCACTTGGCCTGCTGTCGCAGCAGTACCAAAAAAATTAACTAATTGATCATTTACACGCACTTTGTAAAGCGTGTTTTCTGAAAAATCAGCGCTTAAGTTAACGTTTTTAAAATAGTCACTCGTCTCATCAGGCGCACCAGATACGCTCTCTACATTAAGTGCAACACAGCTTGCAAAATCATCACTTGATACCTGAACACTGCCTTCACAGCTCCCCGCGCTACTATTTACGGTTAACGAACTGCTCAGCATCACATCTGAAAACGTAATGCTAATGGGGGTGTCAACCAGTACCGGTTCATCTGCCCCATTAGGCGTTATTTCTGTCACCGTTGCAGCGCTGGTATCAATAATTGTCGTATTAAGCAAAAAGTTGGTGCTGTCTTCACCATCACTAGCAGTCAGTGTGTAGCTTTTTGCAGAAATACTATTTACAGGCGGTGTATAGCTAAAGCGCAGCGCTTGGGCATCAATAACACTCACCTGCGCCCCTTCTAGGTCATTTGGAAAAGTAATTTGTACCGTATCGCCATCGGCATCATTTACCGTCAAATTAAATTCAGCACTTAAGTTATATTGCACCTCAACGGTTACATCATCTGCCACAGGCGGATTGTTAGGCGGCACCACAATCACCGTTTTTTGGGCGCTATTAGTTGCATCGTCGTTATCTCTAACGGTGGCTAAAAAGGTAATATTGGTATTTTGAGCAACCATTGGAGCATTAAACGTAATGCTGGAGTCGGTTTGCGTAAATTCGACCACGGGGCCGTTTGTTTGCTGCCAGCTTAGCTCGCTAATGGTGCCATCGCTGTCCTGCGCTGTAGCTGTTATTGTCACTGACTCATTTTGCATTGCCTCGTCAGGCCCAGCTAAGGTAACACTAGGTGCGCTATTTAATTGCGTAATAAGTACCGTCGCACTGCTTTGTACAGTGCCCCCGGCATTGTCGGTTACAGTAACACTAAAACCAAGCGTTTCATTTTCACTTACATTTGGGGCGGTAAAGCTTAATTCACCTTCAGTTTGGCTAAATTCGATGGAGGAGCCAGCAGATTGTACCCACACTATGGTGCTAATTGTGCCATCTATGTCTTGTGCATTAGCAATTAAACTCACTTGGGTATTAGCCAGTGCACTACTTGGGCCTGTAATATTAACTGTGGGAGGGGTGTTTTGAACCGTGATAGTCCCAGAAAACACTTGCTCTGTAGTTGCGCCGTCATTATCGGTTACTAGCACCGAAAAACTAAAATCAGTGTCGCTCTCTACACTGGGGGCCGTTACTGTGAGTATGTTGCCATTAGCTGTAAAGGTAAATTCAGGCCCCGACAACTGCTGCCATTGATAACTAGAGACCTGCCCGTCACTATCGCTTGCCTGAGCCGTAATAGTAAAGGTTTGGTTAGCAACAATAACGCTGCTGCTTACATCAACACTCACAGTAGGGGCGGTATTGCCAGTTGAGCCACTATCGGTGGCGTCACTATCGCTGCCACCGCCGCCGCAACCGGCTATTAAAAGTGATAAAAAAAGTAATCCTAGCCATTTATAAACATTATTTAATACCACTTTTATGCCTCTATGATTTAGCTATACAAATTTTGGGGTACCTTAACAACGTTTAAATGAACGGTAATTTCCTCACGATCATGATACAAATGCTTAGCTTGCAACTCATAGGTTATACCGTACTTAGTAAGCTCTTCTTTGATCATCGTTAGGCATTCATAAACACTATCAAAGCGTTTTTTCATAGGCAGCTTTAAATTAAATATAAGCTCTTTGGCGTATGCGTTTACTGCCCAGTCAATCATTAGATTAGTCACTTTGGTTGGTTTTTCCACCATATCGCACACTAACCAGTTAATATTTCTTTTTTCTGGGCGGTATTTAAAACCATCGGCTCTAAAGTGTTTAACTTGGCCTGTTTCCATCAAACTATCATTCATTGGGCCATTATCTATTGCGCTAACAAACATGCCTCTGCGTACTAATTGATAGGTCCAACCGCCTGGGCAAGCGCCTAAATCAACCCCTCGCATGCCTGGTTGTACTCGCGCTTCTCGCTCTTTTTCAGGGATAAAAACATTAAAGGCTTCGTCAAGTTTTAACGTTGAGCGGCTCGGTCCGTCACTTGGCATACGTAAACGTAAAATGCCCATAAAAAACGGCGAATTATTATAACTATACGAATACCCTACATACGCGGCATTGTTTGCTAAAAATAGTACATGCATTACCGGGCGGTTTGCCTTTGGCTCACGTAATACTGTGTTTTGTTTTTCGAGTGCTTTTTTTAACGGTGTTGATATTTTCTTACAAAAGGTCAGTAGCTCTTTGCCTTCGTTAGTATCGGGGGTTTCTACGCGCAATTCACTACACAAAGGAAAATCCTTTGCGGCTTCTTTTAATGCAGTGACCCTATCTTCTACCGGCATATTTTCGATTAACGTGCCAGCAAACCACTGGCGCGCAAATACCATATTTTTAAAGTCGACCTTTTTGATTATTTCGTCGCTGTGTTGCGCTTCAAAACATTCATAAATCACGTAGCCGGTATTTGGTTTGGCTTTTACATAGCCGGCAAAACCTTGCTCGGCAGCATGAAACGTTATTTCAGCAGCCGCATCGTTTTCAAAACCACTACGACAATAAATCACAACACTAGACATATTAACCCTTAAACTCTTTAAAACTTAAATCGTGCAACTTGCACTAAAATAACAACCCAACCAATTATAAAACATAACCCACCTAATGGGGTTATTGGGCCTAACCACTTCATGCCGCTTAGGGCTAGTAAATATAAACTGCCACTAAAAAGCAGTGTACCGGCAATAAAAAAACCTCCCGCCACGGTTAAATTAATACCCCACTTAATAAGAATCGCCACGGCTATAAGCGCTAAACCATGCACCATTTGATACTCAGCTGCGGTTTTAAATACCCCGAGAGAATACTCAGTTAAACGGCTTTTTAAGCCATGCGCGGCAAATGCCCCTAACATAACCGACAGCATGCAAAAAAAGCTGCCCGTGAGTAAAAATAATTTAATCATAATTGCTCCACTCTATTGGCTATAAATTTACTTGCTTCAAGCGCTGCAGTTTCACGGTTTTGCAGCTCGCTCACACCACTTTTTTTGCGTGGTTTGAGTGAATGGTCGCCATCGCTAAGCCATACATAGCTTGGCTGCTTTGGCATAGAAAGCGTTTTAAGCTCTTCACGGGTGCCAAAGGTATCTCGCTCGCCTTGTAAGACTAAAAACGGGCAAGGTATGTCTGCAAAATGATCGGTGCGCAGCTTATCGAGCTTACCGGGCGGATGAAACGGATAGCCAAACGCTAATACACCTACAATCGGTTGTGTAGAGCTACAAGCAAGCATAGACGCCATACGCCCGCCCATCGACTTGCCGCCAATAAATAACGGTAAATTAGGCTGCGCATTTGTTAGTACTTGCTCGTAATAAGCTAACAGTTTAGGGGCTCGCTCTGGGGGTCTACGTTTTTGTGTTTGTTTAGCAATTTGCATGTATTCAAAATCAAATAAACCTACATCAATACCCTGCGCACTGATGAGTTTAGCCATATGCTGCATAAAATCAGAATCTGATCCAGCTCCGGCACCATGCGCAAATATAAACTGTGCAATAGCAGGCTGCGTTGCGCTTTTAAACCATTCAATCATTATTAATACTCTTGTTCTTGTTCAACTAAGCTCAGCATCCAATCTTTAAACGAGACTATTTTACCCAGCTCTGTTTGCGACTCTCTAATCACTAAGTAATACGCGTTTTTACTCTCTAAGCTGTGGCTAAATGGGATCACTAAACGGCCCGCGTCAATATCGGGTTTGGCAAGCACACTATTGCCTATTGCTACACCTTGACCGTGCACCGCGGCTTGGAGCACCATCGATGAGTGGCTAAATATAGGACCTTGATTCACTTGTACATTACGTACACCTGCCGTTTTCATCCAGGTTTTCCAGTTACGACGCGTGGTATCGTGTAACAAGGTGTGCTGGGCTAAGTCACTCGGTTGATTAAGCGGTTTATGCCCGCTTAATAACAGTGGGCTACATAAAGGCACTAAATACTCGGTGTGCAATTTGTAAGTTTGAACTCCACTCCAGTGGCCTCGGCCGTAGTAAATAGCAATATCTACATCATCGGTTAACGAGTTTTCGTCTTGGTCTTGCGCTTTTATACGCACATCTATTTCGGGGTGGAGTTCGTTAAATAAACTTAATCGAGGTACCAACCACTGAATTGCAAAACTCGGGGTTAAACTTACGGTAAGCGAGCCTTTTGCACCGCGAGCAAGTAGCTTTTCGGTAGCATCTATCAGCTGGGTAAAAATCTCTTTAATATCTAAAAAGTAGCCTTGGCCTTCTTCGGTTAATAATAACGAGCGATTTTTACGTAAAAACAATTTTAAGCCTAAATGCTCTTCAAGGGTTTTAATTTGATGGCTCACTGCCGCTTGCGTTACATACAGCTCTTCTGCTGCTTTAGTAAAGCTTAAATGGCGTGCCGCGGCTTCAAAGGCTTTAAGTGCGTTTAATGGGGGGACTCGTCTTGACATAGTAACCAAGCTTAGAATTAGTTTTTCTTATGCGTAAGATTATATACAGCATCGTTGTGTGTGTATATTAATGGAATAAAAAAAGCGACCTAAGTCGCTTTTTAAATATTACCTAAATAGGTGTTAAATTATAAATCGCTTGCGCTTGTATCCAGTGGTGCAAAGCTTTTAATTAAATCATCTACTGCTTTCATTTGCGATAAGTACCCTTCAAGCTTGCTAAGTGCCAATGCACATGGACCATCACACTTTGCTTCATTAGGGTTAGGGTGCGCCTCAATAAATAGGCCCGCAATGCCCAATGCCATGCCGCTGCGAGCAAGCTCGGCAGCTTGTGCACGGCGTCCATCAGCAGAGTCTGCTCGCCCGCCTGGGCGCTGTAGTGCATGAGTGGCATCAAAAATAACCGGTGCCATGGCTTTCATGTCATCCATACCTAGCATATCAACAACTAAGTTGTTGTAGCCAAAGCTTGAGCCGCGCTCACACAGTGCAACATTATCATTACCTGCTTCATTAAATTTAGTAATGATATGACGCATTTCGTGCGGTGCTAAAAACTGTGGTTTTTTCACATTAATAATGGCACCCGTTTTAGCCATAGCTACCACTAAATCGGTTTGGCGTGCTAAAAATGCAGGTAACTGAATTACATCAACCACTTCAGCAACAGGCGCTGCTTGGTGTGGTTCGTGCACGTCGGTTATAAGCGGGATATTAAAGGTATTTTTAATCTCTTCAAATATTTTTAAGCCTTCTTCCATACCAGGGCCGCGGTAAGAATTTATTGATGAGCGATTCGCTTTATCAAACGAGGCTTTAAATACATAAGGAATATTTAATTTAGACGTTACTTCTACATAGTGCTCTGCAATACGCATTGCTAAATCGCGTGACTCTAAAACATTCATACCACCGAATAATACAAATGGTTTGTCATTTGCCAGCTCAATATTATTAATATTAATTACTTGGTTGTTCATTTAAATTCCTTAAGGTGCAACTGCTTGCATCATTAATCCACAAATGTAGGCCATATATGTACCTACACCATACCCTAGTACAGCTAATAAAACGCCCACTGGCGCAAGCGAAGGGTGAAACGCAGAAGCCACCACAGGCGCCGACGCAGCGCCGCCAACGTTAGCCTGCGAGCCCACCGCCATATAAAATAACGGGGCTTTTATTAGTTTGGCTACAATCAGCATTAAACTTGCGTGTGTTAGCATCCAAATAGCCCCAATTAAAAATAACCCAGGGTTACTAAATATAGCGGTTACGTTCATATGTAAGCCAATTGATGCCACTAAAATATATAAAAAGCTTGAAGCCACTTTTGATGCGCCAAACGCTTCTATTTGCCTTACTTTAGTAAATGATAAACTAATACCAATAGTGGTTGAAATAACAATTAGCCAAAAGAATTTACTGTTTAAGCTGTACTCTTTAGCCCACGCATAATTGTTTGCAAAAAACGGCCCTAAAAAGTCAGCACAAAAATGAGCTAGCCCAGTTATACCAAATGCTATGGCAATAATGGTCATGTAGTCATTGAGTGTCGGCATGCGGGCATGCTCTGCATGGTATTGCTCAACACGGTTTTTTAAATCTTCTATGGCGGTTGTATCAGCCCCTGTTGCGGCATCAATTTTTTTATGGTTTGCGGCCATTAGTAATAAAACAGCCATCCAAATATTCGCCACAATCACATCAACGGTCACCATAACCGAAAATATATCGCCGCCCACTTCAAACATTTCTTTCATTGAGGCTTGGTTTGCGCCGCCGCCAATCCAGCTGCCGGCAACCGTTGTCATACCGCGCCAAACAGCATCTGGGCCGTGGCCGCCTACTAAATCAGGGCTAAATACACTAACTACTAAAATAGATAAAGGCCCACCAATCACAATACCCAGCGTGCCCACTAAAAACATAATTAACGCTTTGGGGCCTAAATTAATAATCGCTTTTAAATCAATACTAATAGTAAGTAAGATTAAACATGCTGGTAGCAAATAGCGCGAAGCAACATAGTAAACATTTGAACTATGCCCATCTACAATGCCAAACGTATTGAGTAAAGAAGGTAAAAAGTAACACAGCAATAATGCTGGTACATATTTATAAAATGCTTTTAGTTTGGGGTTTTCGCTGCTAGAGGTTTTAAAAATGAACCCTAAAATTACAGCAAGCAAACCCAGTACAACAGCATCATTAGTAATTAATGCAGTGTGAGTATCAGCCATATTTGTTCCTATTCTTAATGGTGTGTTTTATTATTATCTTCAAGTTCTTCTAGTTGATGCTGAATAATCTCGATTGCCGGATCGTCCGGGCACTCATCAATAAAAAACTGTAAATCATCGCGTGCCATTTTAGGACAATCTAACTGATTGAGTAAGTAACCTCTGTCGCGTCTCTCGTACGGGTCATCGCCTAATAGCTCCATTAGCAACTCAACACATACCAGCGCGTGGCCAAATTTATTTTCGCTAATAAACGACCATTTTTGCTGCGCTAAAAACAATTTATAAACTTCATCATTATAAATAAGTTCAAGTGGCTCTTGCTCTTGGCCATTTTCTTCATCCGCATTTTCAGGAATGATGTACCAGCTTTGTTGCCCACTGCTAGGCTCAATAATGTAGCCTTCTTCATCACTTATTGCGACATGCACGCTAATATCACCCTGGTTAATACACACACTGGCATCTAATTGCGCTTGCTCAAGCAAATGGCTCAATAAAATACCTAATGTGGTTATAGAGCCGCTGCGCATAGTGAGTGTATAGCTTAAGCTATTTATTTTATGCTCTGGCACCTTTAGCTCAGAGGCGCTAAATAGCCATTTGCTATAAAAAATATCAAGAAGGGCTTCTAACCTATCGTGTGGGTCTTTTTGCTTTGCGCACATAGCAGTGATCTGCTGCTCAAAGTCAGTTAATACAGAAAAAGTTGGCGCTAAATCTATTTGAGGGTCCCATTTCGACTCTGCATTAATACACCGATAAAGTGGCGGTGGAGTAAATTCATCATATGCATCATCTAAATAAGATTCGTCGTGTTCGTCATACCCGAGGGTGGTCATCAATACTACAACATTTATTAAAAAACGAAGGCGTAGTTTACCTAATTTTACGGATAGTTACCAATACAGCGAAGCTCCCACCCATAATTATACCCCAGAGGTGTGCTTTATTGTAAAAGGAGCAGGCCAGCCTGGCTGAAAAATGGTGAAGGTTATAAAGCGTGCAGAGGTGTATTAACTGTATTAACTGTTACTTAAGTTCCTTGGGGGTTTAAGTTCCTTACGTATTAGCTCCTTACGTGTAAGCCCCTTACTTATAAGTATCGTGCGTGTTTAAAAAGTATATACACGCACCGACACTTAACTTGCAACAAAGTAGGTATTATAAAAGTAGCGGCGATTTTGCCGTTGCCAAATACCCTATCGCTAAAATCACAATCGTGTTAACTACCACATACATAATTTTTGGCAGCGTATTAGTTTGTTTAGCACTAATAATACCTATCGCAATATAAATCACTACAAGCACTATTTTTTCTAATAACCATAGTTGCTCAAAGGGGTTTATTTTTGCCATGAACACCAATGTTATTGCAGAAATAAGTAATAAAGTGTCAATGCTGTGACTGCCAATAAAAACCAGTTTATTTTTGGCAAGCTTGCCACTGCTCATACGCGAAAAAGAGCGGATGTAAAATAAGATAACGCTTAGCATAGCAATTGCCATGTGTGAGTGTTTTACTGCTAAATAATCCATAAGCCTCAGTACTTTTTGTTTTGTTAAATTTAGTTAAGTGCGTTTAATACCAATCCGCTTAATTAAGTGATCTATTTTGAGGATGGAAAAACGTGTTGATAGCTAGGCAAAAAATTTGCTATTTAGTTGTTCTAAATGAGAATTTTTTAACGCTGATAGCAACACGTTTAGCCCCCTCAAAATGATTAAGTATTATTGCTGCTTGGTATAATACCAAGCCCTACGCACTGCTTTGGCTATTATGCCTCACAAACTAAAAAGCACATAGTCGCAAGGCTATGTGCTTTTTAAATTTATAGTAACGATTAACGTTGTTGTCGTTGCACGTTCTCAAATGCTAGTTGTACATTTTGCGAAAAAATCTCAATTAAATTACGTTGCGTATCGGTTATATTTTTAGGGATCCCCGATATAAATAACATCGAATTGTGATTGTACTCGCTACTACAATAAGCAAATAAATAGTTATCTTTATAAATTATGCTTTTATCTTTAAGTGCTTGATGACACGCCTCTAGTTGCTCGTTTTGCAACACCGCATCTAACTCTTTACCCTCGCTTTGCTCAAACTCACCCGTACCAGAGCGCACAATTAGCTTATCGTTACTATTTTCTTGCGTATTTTGCGCCACTAACGTAGTGGCATACACCGCTTGATCGGCAATGCCTAATAACGAGGTAAGTTGCTGCATCACCCCTTCAATAAACTGCTCTATTGAACGTGTGGCAAATATATCGCGCGAGGCAACAATAATTTTTTCAAGCCCTTCGCGAGATTGCTCTATAGAAATAATATCGCGATACGAGCGTAAGCTCGACATAATCACAGTAAACAGCTTTTGCGCTGTTAGCTCTGTTTTCGATTTATAGTCGTTAATATCGTAATTAATAATGACTTGGCGCTCAGGTGCCTGCCCAGGCTGACCGGTTCTTAAAATAATGCGAATATGATTATTATTAGCTTCTTCGCGAATAAATTTAGCAACCTGTAACCCAGCGTCATCTGTTTCCATTACCACATCTAGCAGTACAATAGCGGCATCTGGGTGCGCATTTATTAATTCTTTTGCTTCAGCGCCCGAGTATGCGCTTAAAAATTCTAAACGTTTGTTCTGAAATTCAAAATCACTCAACGCAAGCTTTGTAACAGCATGAACTTCAGGTTCGTCATCAACGATTAATACTTTCCAAGTGCCAAGCTCTACTTCACTTTCTAACTCATCTGGCTCATCTGAAAATAAAAAATCACCCATCATATTAAAGGTTCCTTAATGCATTTATAGAACACACAATCATGGCTGTTTATTATCAAATTAAGGCCACTGTGCGAGCGTTACACGATCGTTATTTCCCAAGTCTTTTACTGTTTTAATATTTATATACGCCATTTGCTTAAACAAATGCCGAGCAGCTTCACCCTGTTCAAAACCATGTTCTATTAAAAGATAGCCACTAGGGAGCAAATAGTCACGTGATTGTGTAATTATTTGTTTTATATCAGCCATTCCTGCCTCATCGGCCACTAACGCAGAAAGAGGCTCAAAGCGCACATCCCCTTCTTTTAAATGTTTATCGTCGTGTTCAATGTACGGTGGGTTGGTCACAATTAAATTAAACTGCTCGTTTTTCAGTGCGCTAAACCAGTTACTTTGCTTAACTTGCACATTATTAATGGCTAAACGCTGCTGATTACGAGTCGCTAAGGCCACCGCATCTGCTACTTTGTCGACTGCTGTAATTTGCCATGTTGGCATTTCACTGCCAAGTGCAAGTGCAATAGCGCCGGTGCCAGTGCCTAAATCAAGCACTTTTGCTTGCTCAGGCACGGTAAGTGCTAAAGCTTGCTCAACGAGTGTTTCGGTATCAGGCCTAGGAATAAGCGTCGTGGCATTCACCTCGAGCGCTAAGCTCCAAAATTCGCGCTGGCCAATAATATGCGCTACGGGTTCACCATTTAAACGCCGTTCACAAAATTCATCATATTGGCGCTGTTCGTCGCTGCTAAGTAGGTTATCTGGCCAGGTAAATAAGTAACTGCGGGGTTTTTGAAGAATATGTAATAGCAGTACTTGTGCGTCTAATTTAGCGCTGTCGCTAGTTGGTGCAAGTTTAGTTGCACCAACCGCTATTGCCTGCTCAAGCGTGTGGCTCACAATTACTCATCGCCCATTGCGGCAAGTAAATCAGCCTGATGCTCTTGCATTAATGGATCGATAATTGCGCCTAAATCACCAGTTACCACTTCGTTTAAGCGATAAAGCGTTAAATTAATACGGTGATCGGTAATACGCCCTTGCGGGTAGTTGTAAGTACGAATACGCTCAGAGCGATCGCCGCTGCCCACTAAGTTACGACGCTCAGAGGCCTCAGCCGCATGGCGTTTTTCATCTTCGGCTTGCTGTAAACGCGCGGCAAGTACCGACATCGCTTTAGCACGGTTTTTATGTTGCGAACGCTCATCCTGACACTCAACCACAACACCCGTTGGAATATGAGTAATACGAATTGCCGAGTCGGTTTTATTTACGTGCTGACCACCGGCGCCCGAGGCTCTAAAGGTATCTACTTTTATATCGGCGGTGTTTATTTCAATGGCTTCTGCTTCAGGAATTTCGGCCATTACTGCAACCGTACACGCAGAGGTATGTACACGCCCTTGCGACTCAGTCTCTGGTACACGCTGTACACGGTGAGCGCCCGATTCAAACTTAAGCTTACCGTACACACCTTCACCGCTAATATTTGCGATAACTTCTTTGTAGCCGCCGTGTTCACCTTCGTTGGTGCTCACTACTTCAACTTTCCATTTTTGTGTTTCGGCGTAACGGCTGTACATTCTAAATAAATCGCCTGCAAAAATAGCCGCTTCGTCACCACCGGTACCCGCACGTACTTCTAAAAATACATTGTTGTTATCTTTAGGATCTTTAGGAAGCATAAGCACTTGCAGCTCATCTTCTAATGATAAAATTTGCGCTTTAGCTTCTTTATATTCTTCTTGCGCCATTTCACGCATATCTGGGTCTGAATCTTTTAACATTTCTTCAGCAGTCGCTACATCGTCTTGCGCTTGTTGGTATGCTAAAAATGTTTTTACAATTTCTTCAAGCTCAGAGTATTCTTTTGAAAGAGCACGAAAGCGGTTTTGATCACTAATGACCGACGGATCGCTCAGTAGCGCTTGTACTTCTTCGTAGCGCTCTACTAAGGTTTCTAATTTACGATATACAGACTCTTTCATTTAACTGTTATTCCTGATCAATACCTAACATTTTTTTCAACTGAGTTAGTTGTGCCACTTCACCTTTTTTAGCCGCATCTTGAATTGCACGGGTAGGCGCGTGCATTAAGCGGTTGGTTAATTTATTGGCCAACTCTAATATAATTTTTTCTGCGTCTTTACCTGTATTTAGCTGACTAACCGCCCGCTCAACAAGTTCTGACTTAATGGTTTGTACGTCGTTTCGGTAGTGGCGAATTAAATCAACCGAATCGAGAGAGCGAACCCACATTTCAAATTCTTTTACGCGCTCGCTTATTATTAATTGTGCTTGTTCTGCCGCCTGTTCACGCGCGGCCATATTCTCGCTTACAATGGCTTGTAAGTCATCAACGGAATATAAATAGGCTGCGTCAAGCTCGCCTACTTGGCTTTCTATATCGCGCGGTACGGCAATATCAATAAACAGCATAGGTTTATGGCGGCGCTGTTTTAATGCTTGCTCCACCACCCCTTTACCTATTATTGGTAACGTACTGGCGGTTGAGCTAATAACAATATCGGCTTTGTGTAAACGCTCAGGTAGTTGTGCCAGCGCTATCACATCGGCCGACACTTCCTGCGCTAAACCGCGTGCACGCTCAATGGTTCTGTTGGCAACCGTAATTTGTTGCGGCTCATTTTGATATAAATGTTTAGCTACAAGCTCTATTGTTTCGCCGGCACCAATTAATAACACATTGGTTTTATCAAGCTTGCCATAAATATGTTTTGCTAAATTAACCGCAGCAAACGCCACCGACACAGCACTGGCACCAATATCGGTGTCGGTACGGACCTGCTTAGCTACCGAAAAGGTTTTTTGAAACAACCTATCAAACTTAACGCCTACGGCATCGTGTGTTTTGGCGCTATGATAAGCTTGCTTAATTTGCCCTAAAATTTGCGGCTCGCCCAATACCAATGAATCTAAGCCGCACGCAACACGCATTAAATGATTAATGGCTGCATCACCTTGGTGGCAATATATATTTTTGCTCAGTTCGTGTTCATCCAAACCATGGAAACTGGCAAGCCAGGCTAGCAGTGCTTGGGAATTTGACTGCTCAAGGCTACAATAGATTTCGGTACGGTTACAGGTAGATACAATAACGGCTTCGTTAAAGTCGGCATGACCGCTTAATTGCTGGAGCGCCTCAGACATTTGCTCAGGCGAAAAAGCCACTTTTTCACGTAATTCTACGGATGCGGTTTTGTGATTTATACCAAGTGCTATGATGGTCATATTTGCCAAATATTGCTGCGCCCTACTTTAAAGGCGGCAATTTTACCAAAAATCAGCGGAATATGGAAAGTAAGGAACAACATTTGATTCGACATTATTTAATTTTATTCACTCTTTTTTTGTTTTTAGCGGGCTGCGCCCACCAAATTGATACAAAAACAACGCTTTACGATGATTGGAAACCACGCTTAGCAGCGCAAAAAACCTGGCAAGCACAAGGTAAATTAGCGTTTATAAGCCCTGATGAGCGCCAATCTGCAAACTTAAATTGGCAACAAGACGAAAAACAAAACAACTTAGTGCTCACTACGTTTATTGGTACTCGTATATTGTCGCTTAAACAAACCCGCACAGGTGCGGTACTTGATTACGACGATAAAACATACACAGATACTAACGCCGCGTTATTATTAAAACGCTTAACCGGTTTTGACCTGCCAGTTGATAACGCCGATAACTGGTTAAAAGGCACATTAACGTCGCAAACATTAAAAGTAGACGAACTTGGCCGTGCACAACAAGTTATTTGGTACGATAACAGCAATAAAAAGTGGCAAATAACGTATTCAAACTATAAACAGCAAGGTGGCTTTTGGGTTCCTGGCAATGTCACGCTAAAACATCAGCAAATTAAAATCAAAATTCAACTCTACAATTGGCAATTTAATTAAGTATGAATACTAAAACAGCTTTTTCGGTCATTGCACCGGCAAAACTTAACTTATTTTTACACATCAATGCGCGCCGTGATGACGGTTATCACGAACTAGAAACCTTATTTACCTTTTTAAATTTTGGCGACACACTCGACTTTTCAGTTAACGAAGCGCCCACTATTTTAATAACGGGTGATACGAAAGGCATAGCAGATTGCGATAATCTCATCTATAAAGCCGCGTTATTGCTTAAAAATCACTGTGGCATTTCATCAGGTGTAAAAATAAATCTCACTAAACGTTTACCTATGGGTGGCGGTGTAGGAGGCGGTTCATCTGATGCAGCCACCACGTTACTTGCACTTAATAAAATGTGGAATACACAACTAAATATTGATGAATTAGCAAACTTAGGCTTGCAATTAGGCGCCGACGTGCCGGTATTTATTCGTGGTAAAAGCGCCATAGCACACGGTATTGGCGAACAATTGGTTGACGTAGAGCTTGAACAAAAATGGTATTGCGTTGTGCACCCTAATCAGCATGTCAGTACCGCTAAAATATTCACTCACCCAGATTTAAAACGCGATACACCAAAAATTTCAGGTGATTGGCGAACCCATAAATTAACCAACGATTGTGAGCCTTTAGTTAAAAAGCTCTGCCCCGAGGTTGAAAAAACCCTGCAGTGGTTGCTAAAATACGCCCCGTCGAAGATGACCGGAACAGGTTCATGTTGTTTTGTCGAATTTGCTAGCCAAGTTCAAGCACAAGATGTACTTGATAACCTCCCCCATACTTGGCAGGGTTTTGTTGCTTCTAGCGCAAATGTCTCACCTGCTCATACGGAGCTTGCCGCCATATTCGATCAATGAAGTAACGTACAAGTAATCATAAGTTAACGCGTAGTGGGTTTTACCTATTTACCCGTTAGTCCAAAAATTCAGTGCCTGAGGAACCCTACCGTGCCTGACATGAAGCTCTTCGCTGGTAACGCAACACCTGAGTTAGCTCAAAAAGTTGCAAAACGTTTGTATATTGAATTAGGCGATGCTGTTGTTGGCCGTTTTAGCGACGGTGAGATCAGTGTTCAAATAAATGAAAATGTTCGTGGCTCGGATGTTTTTATCTTGCAATCAACCTGTGCCCCTACTAACGATAACCTAATGGAACTTATCGTTATGGTTGATGCTCTACGTCGTGCATCAGCAGGTCGTATTACTGCCGTCATTCCTTATTTTGGTTATGCACGTCAAGACCGTCGAGTACGTTCTGCGCGCGTTCCAATTACCGCTAAAGTTGTTGCCGATTTCTTATCAAGTGTAGGTGTTGACCGCGTTCTTACGGTTGATTTACACGCTGAGCAAATACAAGGTTTCTTTGACGTACCAGTAGATAACGTATTTGGTAGCCCTGTATTACTTGAAGATATGGAAGAGCGTGAGTTTGAAGACGTTGTTGTAGTATCGCCAGATATTGGTGGTGTAGTACGTGCCCGTGCTATTGCAAAACTACTTCACGACACAGACCTTGCTATTATTGATAAACGTCGCCCTCAAGCTAACGTTTCTCAAGTAATGCATATTATTGGTGATGTTGAAGGCCGCGACTGTATTATCGTAGATGATATGATTGATACCGGTGGTACTTTATGTAAAGCCGCAGAAGCACTTAAAGAACACGGTGCTAAACGCGTATTTGCCTATGCAACGCACCCTATTTTATCTGGCAAAGCTGCAGAGAACATTCGTAACTCAGTAATTGATGAAGTAATTGTAACTGACTCAATTCCGTTATCTGATGAATTAAAAGCGCTTGATAAAGTAAAAGTACTGACTCTTGCTGACATGTTAGCCGAAACAATTCGTCGCATCAGCAATGAAGAATCTATTTCAGCGATGTTTGAACACTAAAATCACACATTCGTTGGAACATATAAGCGCCTTTTGGCGCTTTTTTTGTATGTGTTGTTTATTTTATCGGGGGGCGGTGTTATGATAGCGCGCCTTTTGGGTAGGGACCTTGGTCGCAAAGGCCCTAACACTTTTAATTATTGGAGACATTATGTCTAACGAAACTTATACTTACAACGCTGAACTTCGCGTAGAAACTGGTACTGGTGCGAGCCGCCGCCTACGTCGCGAAGACAAAGTACCTGCTATCCTTTACGGTGCAGATAAAGAAGCGGTATCGCTTACTCTTGCTCATAAAGACATGATCAAAGCACAAGAAAGCGAAGGTTTTTACACGCACATTCTTACGCTAAATGTTGGCGGCGAGTCTGTTGAAGCTATCTTAAAAGATATTCAACGTCACCCATTCAAGCCAAAAATCACTCACCTTGATTTCCAACGTGTAGATGCAACTCACAAATTAGTAACTAAAGTTCCTCTTCACTTCATCGGTGAAGAAGCAGTTACTAAAGCTGGCGCAACTGTTGTTCACCAGTTAACTGAAGTTGAGATTTCTTGTCTTCCTAAAGCACTTCCAGAATTCGTTGAAGTTAACGTTTCTAATTTAGTAGTTGGTGATTCAGTTCACATTTCTGACCTTGAACTTCCTTCAGGTGTTCAGTCTGTTGAACTAGGTAAAGGCGAAGGCCACGACCTGTCAGTAGTTACAATCAAAGCTAACAAAGCAGCTCCTACTGAAGAAGAAGCTTCAGACGCTGCTGAATAATATTTAAGGTCTTGCACCTTGAATTCTATTCAAATGCTTGTGGGCCTGGCTAATCCAGGCCCCGAATACGCAAACACACGCCACAATGCAGGTGCTTGGTTCATTGAAGAACTCGCAGCACGCTACAACTGCACGCTCAAACACGATCCTAAATATCACGGCCTAACTGGCAAAGTGATCATCCAAGGCCAAGAATTCAAATTATTGATCCCCACCACCTACATGAACTTAAGTGGTAAAGCGGTCGGTAGTTTAGCCAATTTTTTCAAAATCCCCGTGGAAAACATACTTGTTGCCCATGACGAAATGGATTTAGACCCAGGCGTTGCCAAACTTAAAAAAGGTGGCGGTCATGGCGGTCATAATGGCTTAAAAGACATTATTGCAAAAATGGCAAACCAAAAAGATTTTATGCGTTTACGCATAGGTATCGGTCATCCAGGGCATCGTGAAATGGTTACCGGTTGGGTGCTTGGAAAAGCAGCCAAAGAAGACCAAGAAAAAATGGATGCAGCGGTTGATGAAGCAGTTCGTTGTATGGAAATACTTGCAAAAGATGGTGTGTTAAAAGCACAAAACAGACTACATTCTTTTAAACCATAATCGTTTAAACGAATCTTAACAAGGTATCTTACTATGGGTTTTAAATGTGGCATCGTTGGCTTGCCTAATGTTGGTAAATCAACGCTTTTTAATGCACTAACTAAAGCGGGTATTGAAGCCGCTAACTTTCCTTTTTGTACCATCGAACCTAACACAGGTGTAGTACCGGTACCCGATCCTCGCTTAGACGAGCTAGCAAAAATTGTAAATCCTCAACGTATTCTACCTACCAGTATGGAATTTGTTGATATTGCTGGTTTAGTAAAAGGCGCATCAAAAGGTGAAGGTTTAGGAAACCAATTTCTAGCAAACATTCGTGAAACGGATGCAATTGGCCATGTAGTTCGCTGTTTTGAAGACGAAAACGTAATTCACGTTGCAGGTACTATTGACCCTGCTGACGATATTGACGTTATCAATACCGAATTAGTACTTGCCGATATGGACAGCGCTGATAAAGCAATTTTCCGTAACGCTAAAAAAGCGAAAGGCGGCGATAAAGACGCTAAAGAGCAAAATGCAGTACTTGAAAAAGTAAAAGTACACTTAGACGAAGGGTTAACACTTCGCTCTTTAGAATTAACTAAAGAAGAAAAAGCAGCAATAAGCTCTATTAACTTTTTAACTATCAAGCCAACAATGTACATTGCAAACGTTGCTGAAGATGGTTTTGAGAATAACCCACTACTTGATCGCGTTCGCGCTATAGCTGAGTCAGAAGGCGCTGTTGTTGTTCCTGTGTGTGCAGCAATCGAATCTGAGCTATCTGAGCTTGATGACGAAGATAAACTTGAGTTTATGGCTGATCTTGGCTTAGAAGAGCCAGGCCTTAACCTTGTTATTCGTGGTGGTTATGAACTACTACAATTACAAACTTACTTTACAGCAGGCGTAAAAGAAGTACGCGCATGGACAATCCCTGTTGGTGCAACAGCGCCACAAGCAGCGGGTAAAATCCATACCGACTTTGAGCGTGGCTTTATCCGTGCCCAAACTATCGCTTATGAAGACTTTATTGGCTTCAAAGGTGAAAGCGGCGCAAAAGAAGCCGGCAAAATGCGCCAAGAAGGTAAAGAATACATTGTTAAAGATGGCGATGTGATGAACTTCTTGTTCAACGTTTAATTAAACGATTGAAAACCTAAAAAGGCTCGTGTTTACGAGCCTTTTTTGTATCCTTTACTATATCCTCACTACCAAAACTTCTCTTTAACTACTTAATCGTCGCACCTGCGTTTATATAATCCCTTTGCAAAAGCACTCAAGCGGCACATATAACCAAACTAAACATTATTTAAAACGCCTTTGTGTAGTTAAAAAACCCAGTTAATACCCACTTTATTAAAATAAAATAGCGCTTTAGCTATTAAATTACGTATTGAGATATCAAATTAATGCTAAAATTTAGGTTGTACGTGATAACTTGTCGAATAATCAAACAACTTTAAACAGTGTGTTTTTATTCTTTTGATTTATCGCCATGTTTTGCATTTGAATTGCAGTCAAAAAATCATCATTTTTATTAAAATTTAGCCGCTTAGCTTAATTTTCCTGCAAACAAACACTGATAAGTGTTTTTTTGCAAAAAAGGTGTTGACGGATTTGGGTCATATCAGCATAATACGCCCCGCACTCAGCGATGAAGTGCTAACAAAAAAGATGGCTAAGTAGCTCAGCTGGTTAGAGCACATCACTCATAATGATGGGGTCACAGGTTCAAATCCCGTCTTAGCCACCATTTTTCTTTTGTTGCTCAATGAAGAGTTTAAAATAACTACCTTCCTTTGATTATTCAAAGTGAAAATGCGGGAGTGGCGGAATTGGTAGACGCGCTGGATTTAGGTTCCAGTATCTTAGGATGTGAGAGTTCAAGTCTCTCCTTCCGCACCATGTTCTGATATGAACTAAACTATCAATTGTTTTCTTTTGGGATATCGCCAAGCGGTAAGGCACCAGGTTTTGATCCTGGCATTCCCAGGTTCAAATCCTGGTATCCCAGCCAA
>NZ_JALNTJ010000005.1:0-262812 GCF_023161885.1 Pseudoalteromonas sp. 2CM37A | reverse complement strand
ATTGGTAGACGCGCTGGATTTAGGTTCCAGTATCTTAGGATGTGAGAGTTCAAGTCTCTCCTTCCGCACCATGTTCTTACCTAGAACTAAAACTATTCCAAATTTAGCGTTGGGATATCGCCAAGCGGTAAGGCACCAGGTTTTGATCCTGGCATTCCCAGGTTCAAATCCTGGTATCCCAGCCAATTTCTATATTATCCTGTACTCTTCTTCATTAGCATATTTGTGTATAAACTCATTAATGTTTACTGGCTTGCTAAAATAATACCCTTGCAAATAATCACAATCCATTAGCGTTAATGTTTGTTTAAGATCGTTATCTTCTATTCCCTCTGCCACCACTTTACAATTAAGTCGCGTCGCTAAAAACAATGTCGATTCAACAATCGCGTAATCTGCTATTTGAGTCAGCATGTCTTTTATAAATGACTGATCTATTTTTATTTGGCTTATTGGTAATTCTCGCAGTAATACCAAAGAAGAAAAACCAGTACCAAAATCATCTACACTAAATTCAAACCCTCTGCTATTTAGTTTTTGCATCATAGTGCGGGCGGCTTCTAGGTTTGTCATCATAGCGCATTCGGTTATTTCAAAAATAATTGCGTCGCTTAGCGTTGGGTCATGCTTAACTAGTTCTTCAACAAACTCATAAAACTCCGGGCTTTCTAAATCTTTAGTAGAAAGGTTTACATGCAACGAACCTATAAACCCAGCTGCTTTTAACTCCTTTAAATGCTTTATTGTTTCTAGTAGCACCCATTTAGAAATATTTAATATCAACCCACTTTGCTCAGCAATGCCAATAAATACTTCTGGACTAATAAATGAGCCATCACTTTGCGGCCAGCGTATTAATGCCTCTGCACCATGTACTTCATCGGCTCTGGCATCAAAAATAGGCTGTAAATAAAGCTCAAATTCGTGGTTTTTAATGGCGTGCTTAATACGTGAGGTCATATTTGAAAGCTCATTTGCTCGGGTGCTCAGCGCCTCAAAGTAATGTACATACAGTTGCTGTGTGTCTTTAGCCTCATGCAGTGCTAAGTCTGCTTGCTTTAATAGCTCATTAGCGTGCGACGAGTGATTCGCAAAGGTTGTTATTCCCACAGTCACGTGTACACGTAAGCTATGCTCGTAAATATGAAATGGGTGTTTAGTTGATTTTTTTATTGCTTCAATACATAAATTAATTGCCTCATTGGCTGAGCTATCAACAATAAGTGCAAATTCATCGCCACCTAAACGGTACAGCTTGGCTATTCCCACAATATTATGGCTGAGTGTTTTTGAAAAAATGCTTAACAGCATGTCCCCTACTTTATTGCCGTATGAGTCATTAATCGATTTAAAGCGGTTTAAATCTATAAGCATTAAATAAAACGAAGGCTCGTACTTAACTTGTTTGTTAAGCACCTGAAAAAACTTTTTTCGATTAGGGAGGCCGGTTAAGCTGTCGTTTTCGGCAAGGGTTCGTTGACGTTTTGCAAAGCGGTCTATTTTTAAAATACTTTTATAACTGAGCTGAATAACTAAATAAACAAAAGCGCCCCCGCCAAATAAAATTAGCGATACGCTCATAGCAATAAATCCGGCAATATCGTTATTTACAAAATAATAAAGTACATACCAATAACCCACTATAAAGCTAAAAATAAGCGCCAGTAGCAAAATCCACGAAACACGGTTAGTTTTTTTACAAATTTTTATTGTTGGCACAATGCTCAGCGTTAGTAGCAAAGCGCCGACAATGAGTATAAAAATAAAAAAATTATCCACAAACACACAACTTTTAATTGGTTAGTAGTTTGAGTATGGCAAAAAAACGCAATAACGGAATAAATTAATAGTGACAACTATGCAGGTGCCCAAGTGGCATAAGAAAGGGAGTGACTGGCTGTGCATTTATTAATTTAGCCAATCACTTAAGCGGATTTAATTAAGCTCCCCACTAATGGCGTATTTTAATACCCAGTTTTTTAAATGACCGGTATTGTTAGCCATTTTTAAAAACTGGCTGCGTGCCCATTTTAGTGGCGTAATTTGATTAGAAAAACCAAAGTAACACGCATCCATCATGCTCATCATTAATAGGTTGGCTTTACGGCGGCTTCGCTCGTATTCTTTTAGTTTTAGCGGGCAACCAATATCATCAGCGTCTTCAAGTGCCTGTGCGAGTGCTACCACATCTTGAAAGCCTAAATTAACGCCCTGCCCAGCCAGTGGGTTAATTGTATGAGCCGCATCGCCCACTAACACCAAACGCCCATTAGAGTAATTATTTGCATGCTGACGGGTAAGCGGAAATACCGCATGGTTTTGCACCTCAAAATCCCCTGCAAGAAGCGGAAACTTATTTAAAACATGCGCTTTAATTTGCTCAGCCGTTAACCCTTTAAAGTTTTGTAAGGTATTAGCGCTGTCGTACCAAATTAAATTAGCGTATGGCGCCTGCATAGGTAAAAATGCTAACGGGCCTGTAGGGGTAAATTGTTGCCACGTTTTTACTTGCTGCGGCGCATCTAGCTTTATTAGTACGCCCATGCAGTGCTGCTGATACTGCCACCCTGTTACACCAATATTTGCCTTTGCTCGTAGCTGCGATTGCCCGCCATCGGCCGCAATAACTAAGTCAGCAGTGTAACGGGTATCGCCATAAATGAGGGTGATTGACGTTGTGTCTTGCTCAATAGCGCTTAAAGGTGCTGATTGTTCAATAACCTCAATATTATAATGCGCAAACTGCTGCCAAAGGCTTGCTTGTATTAAATTGTTTTCGATTAAATGACCTAAGTGCGAAGTATTAATATCGGCGCAATCAAATAATAGGTTGTCGCCACCGCGCTCAAATGCTTCTAACTGCGTGTAAGGTGCTAATCGATTTTGCCTTAAAATAGGCATAGCCCCTAGCTCGTCCAGCAGGTTTTCTGAAAAACGGTTAATAGCCGATACCCGTATATCTACCTGATCACTTGCTAAAATGGCGTCGGCGTTAATCAGTTTTTTTTCTATTATTTGTACTGATTTTCCTTGCTGTGCAAGCTTTATGGCCATGGCCGCACCGACCATCCCAGCGCCTACAACAATCACTTTGTTTTGAGTCATGTTTTTCATCATTTGGTTAATACGTGAAACTGTTTTGATTGTACCGTAACTCGCCGCATTAGTGCGAGAGTATATAACTATCACGCTATTAAACTGCCTGTGTATTGATTTGAGATCACAAACATGAAAACTATACTTGGATCTGGGCGGGTATCCAGCTAAAATACGCGTCCTTTAAGTGAGCAACCTTGCTCCTTAATCCCGTTTTAAGCACATTTTTGTGCCACTACCGAATTGAACACGAGGCTATATTTCAATGAGCAAAAAGCTGCATATCAAAACTTGGGGTTGTCAGATGAACGAGTACGACTCTCAGAAGATGGCTGATCTTTTAGATGCAACCAACGGCTACCAGCTAACGGAAGAAGCAGCAGACGCCGACGTTATTTTACTTAACACCTGTTCAATTCGTGAAAAAGCGCAAGAAAAAGTATTTCACCAATTAGGTCGCTGGAAGTTATTAAAAGACGACAAGCCAGACTTAATTATTGGTGTAGGTGGTTGTGTTGCCTCACAAGAAGGTGACTCTATTCGCCAGCGCGCACCGTTTGTTGATGTTATTTTTGGCCCACAAACATTGCACCGTTTACCAGAAATGATTAAACAAGTGCAAGGCGACAAAGGCTCATCGGTGGTTGATATTTCGTTCCCAGAAATTGAAAAGTTTGACCGTTTACCAGAGCCAAAAGCAGAAGGCCCGTCTGCATTTGTATCAATAATGGAAGGTTGTTCTAAGTACTGTACTTTTTGTGTTGTACCTTATACCCGTGGTGAAGAAGTTAGCCGCCCATTAGATGACGTATTATTAGAAGTTGCGCAACTTGCCGAGCAAGGTGTACGTGAAGTAAACCTGCTTGGTCAAAATGTAAATGCATACCGCGGTGAAACACACGATGGCGAAATTTGTTACTTCTCAGATTTAATCCGTTATGTAGCAGCGATTGATGGCATAGACCGTATTCGTTACACCACCTCGCACCCGGTAGAGTTTACGCCAGATATTATTGATGCGTACGCTGATGTACCAGAGCTTGTTGATCACTTACACCTACCTGTGCAAAGTGGTTCAGACCGTATTCTTAATTTAATGAAACGCGGCCATACAGCGCTTGAGTACAAATCAACAATACGTAAGCTGCGTAAAATTCGCCCTAACTTAAGCATGTCGTCAGACTTCATTATTGGTTTCCCAGGTGAAAGCAAAACAGACTTTGAAGCCACAATGAACCTAATTAACGACATTGGCTTTGATATGAGCTTTAGCTTTATTTACAGTGCGCGTCCAGGGACGCCTGCCGCCGACTTACCTGATGACGTATCAGAGCAAGAGAAAAAAGAGCGCTTATACCTATTACAAAACCGTATTACACAAATGGCACAACAAATTAGCCGCCAAATGTTTGATACAGAGCAACGTATTTTAGTTGAGGGGCCTTCTAAAAAGAACCCAATGGAATTACGTGGCCGCACCGAAAACAACCGTGTAGTTAACTTTGTTGGCCCACACACAGTGATCGGCCAGTTTGTTGATGTACGTATTACCGAAGCGTTACCAAACTCTTTACGTGGCGATTTAATTCGTACAGAATCAGAAATGAACTTACGTCGTGATATTGCTCCTTCAGCTATTTTAACAAAAGCTGCAAGCGTTGAGCCAAAAATCGATACAACCAACGAAATTGGCGTAGCTACTTTCGTACCGTAGTTGTATAAATTCATTGCGCCAGTAACCCTTACTGGCGCACCCGAATAGGAAGTAATTTTGAGTAATCAGTTAAAAACATTAGAGATTTATTTAGAACCTGCCGACAACAAACGCCTTTCTTCTTTATGTGGCCCGTTTGACGAAAACATCAAACAAATTGAACGCCGCCTAGGTGTTGAAATAATCCACCGCGACAACTTTTTTAAAGTAACAGGTAAACTGCACTCAAGTGCCGCGGCCGTAGACATTTTAAAAAACCTTTATGTTGATACTCAACCTGTTCGTGGCGAAATTGGTGAAATAGAGCCCGACAACGTACATTTAGCCATTACCGAATCAAAAGCCTTAGAACAAGAAGTGCCGCAAAGTGCGTACGGCAAAGAAATGTTTATTAAAACCCGCCGTGGCGTAATTAAACCGCGTAACGACAACCAAGGTTTGTATGTTGCTAATATTTTGCATCACGACATTACCTTTGGGATTGGCCCTGCCGGTACAGGTAAAACATACCTAGCAGTTGCAGCCGCAGTAGATGCCCTAGAGCGCCAAGAAATACGTCGTATATTACTTACCCGCCCAGCGGTAGAAGCTGGCGAAAAACTAGGTTTTTTACCAGGTGATTTAAGCCAAAAGGTAGACCCATACCTACGCCCTCTTTACGACGCGCTATTTGAAATGCTTGGCTTTGAAAAAGTAGAAAAGCTTATTGAAAAACACATTATTGAAATTGCCCCACTTGCTTACATGCGTGGCCGTACACTAAATGATGCGTTTATTATTTTAGATGAAAGCCAAAATACCACCGCCGAGCAAATGAAAATGTTTTTAACCCGTATAGGCTTTAACTCTAAAGCAGTAATAACGGGCGATATAACACAAGTTGATTTACCACGCGGTGCGCGCTCAGGCCTTCGCCATGCAATAGAAGTACTTAGCGATGTTGAAGAAATTAGCTTTAACTTTTTCCAATCGCACGACATTGTTCGCCACCCTGTTGTTGGCCGTATTGTCGAAGCCTACGAGCGCAATGACGAAAGCGAGCGACTAAAGCGTATAGAAAAACAAAAAGCCAAAGAGCAACTTGCCGCTCAACAGCCGCCTTCTACTAAAGAGTAATACCGTGAGCACCGAATTAGATTTACAAATAGCGTGTGAGTTTGACAACCTCCCAAGCGAAGAACAATTTGCACTGTGGGCCGATAAAGCCCTGAGCAAGTTTCGTGATGAATCTGAGCTGAGCATCGTTATAAGCGATGAAGCCCAATCACAACAATTAAACAATGACTACCGTGGTAAGAATAAACCAACCAACGTGTTGTCGTTCGAATTTGAAGCACCGCCAGGCATTGATTTGCCATTAGTAGGTGATTTAATAATTTGCCCAGCCATTGTATTAGCTGAGGCAATCGAGCAAGAAAAGTCATTTCATGACCACTTTGCCCATATGGTTATTCATGGATGCTTGCATTTACTTGGATTTGACCATATAAAGAGTGAAGACGCTTTTGAGATGGAAAGCATAGAAAAGCAATTACTTGCAGAGCTAAACATAGCTGACCCATACCGGGACGAAATTTAAATTAACGGAGCATTTAGACGCAATGAGCGACGATAACTCGCAATCTAGCCAGGGTTCTTCTGGCAAAACGTGGATGGGCCGCATAGCCCAAATGTTGCAAGGGGAACCCCAGAATAGAGAAGAGCTGGTTGAAGTAATTGCTGACGCGCAAGAGCGTGACGTAATCGACCCAGAAACCAAAGAAATGATCGAAGGTGTGCTTGGTGTATCCAAGCTTAAAGTGCGCGATATAATGATCCCGCGCTCACAAATGGTCACACTTGAGGTCGACAGCCCCCTTGAAGATTTGATCCCCATGATGGTCGACTCCACCCACTCGCGTTTTCCGGTGGTGTGTGAAGACAAAGACCACGTTGAAGGTATTTTGCTCGCAAAAGACTTGCTGCCGCTTATTTTAAATAAAGATGAGCACCTACCCTCACTGCGCGAATATTTACGCCCAGCCATGGTAGTGCCAGAAAGCAAACGCGTAGACACCCTACTAAATGAATTTCGTCAGCAACGCTACCACATGGCTATTGTCATTGACGAATACGGCGGTGTATCGGGCCTTGTCACCATTGAAGATATTCTTGAAATAATTGTCGGCGAAATCGAAGATGAACACGACGAAGAAGAAGATCAACAAGATATTCGCCAACTTGCTAAGCATGTATACGTAGTACAAGCGCTCACCCCTGTAGATGACTTTAACGAGTACTTTAAAACAGGTTACAGCACCGATGAAGCCGACACCATTGGCGGCACGGTACTACACGCATTTGGCCATATGCCAAGTCGCGGCGAAACAATTGAAATTGACGACTATCAGTTTAAAGTAACTAATTCTGATAACCGTCGTATTTTACAACTGCAAGTCACCGTTCCTAAGGTTGATGAAAACGACAGTGAAGAAACTACTAACTAAACTCACCCTGTTAGTAAAAGATAAAAAAGCATGGCTCGCACTGGTTGCGGGCCTTATTTTAACTTTTGGCTACGCCCCTTACCAAATTTGGCCCATCGCATTTTTTAGCATTGCCGCCATTATTTTTTGTATTAACCCAAACAACACAGGCAAAGCGCACGCAAAAAGCGCTGCTAAATATGGCTTTATATTTGGCTTAGGTTGGTTTGGCGCGGGTATTAGCTGGGTGCATGTATCTATTGCCACCTTTGGCGGCATGCCGCTTATAGCATCGCTCTCGTTAATGGCTTTACTGTGCTCATATTTAGCCCTGTTTCCGGCGCTGGCGTTTTGGGCTGCAACTCGCTTTGCAAGTGGCCCTAAAAGCATGGGGGCACTTCTAATTGCCACCATAGCCATTAGTGAATACTTACGTGGACACTTACTGACCGGCTTTCCGTGGCTAAGTTTTGGCTATACACAAACAGATGGCCCGCTTAGGCTGCTTGCCCCTTATATTGGCGAATTTGGCTTAACGCTTACCTGTGTTGCCATTGGTTTTGCCCTTTACAGGCTCACCCAAAAAGATTTTAAAACCCCATTAATAAGCGCAGCCGCTTTAGCGTTACTTGTTATTGGCGCATTAAATACCGGTAATAATCACTACTCAGGTAAAGAAATGTCGACCTTATTGGTACAAGGTAATATTAAACAACACCTGCGCTTTGAACCCAGTGAGTTTTGGACCACCATGAGCAAGTACCAAGACCTAACACGCCCACATTGGGATGCCGACCTAGTGGTATGGCCCGAAGCCGCAGTGCCCGAAATAGAAGCCCTTGCCGACACGTACTTAGCCAATTTAGACAGCGCGGCCTCGTTTAATAAAACCGCATTAGTTACCGGTATTGTTGACTACCAACTCGACACCAAAACCATTTACAACACCCTTATTGTGGTAGGTAATAAAGAGCACAACGACGAGCGCGGCCATTATCGCTACCTAGACAAAAACCGCTACCGTAAGCACCAGTTGTTACCTATCGGCGAATTTGTACCATTTCAGGATATACTGCGCCCTATAGCGCCATTATTTGATTTACCTATGTCATCGTTTACGCGTGGCGATAGAGTGCAAAATAACCTACGCGCCAATGGATTTAATCTGCTACCTGCGATTTGCTACGAAATAGTATTTGCCGATTTAGTACGCGGTAATTACCAAAGCGACTCTGACTTGCTGTTTACCGTAAGTAACGACGCGTGGTTTGGCGACTCCATTGGGCCATTACAACACATGCAAATAGCCCGCATGCGCGCATTAGAGTTACAACGCCCGCTGGTACGTGTTACCAACAATGGCGTAAGCGCCGTATACGACCCAATAAGCCACACACAACAAACCATGCCACAGTTTGAAGCTGCGACCATGAAAGCCGATATAAATCTTATACAAGGCGACAGCGTGTACAGCCAATACGGCAATGTGTTTGTATGGGGATTTGTGGTGTTGATGATGATCGGTGGAATTGGGGTTAGGTTTAGAAAGTGAATGGAAGTTGATAGCTGTGTAAAAAACAGCTATTAAAAAGAAAGGTGTTTTTTGTTGGGTTTCGCTTCGCTCTACCCAACCTACAATAATTACTTTTTGATCCAACCTATGCTTAAAATATAGCGAGTACCTTGCTCTATTTTTAATACTTGATGCCGCTCAATATCGGGCCTGAAAAGTTTAATTCGACTGTAATTTATAATCGGGTTTTCACACATAAACTCACCACCCCTAGCGGCATGCTTCAATACAACATTAAGCCTAAAGTGCCTGCCAGTTTTAACTTCATCGGTATGCGGCTTTATTTCACTGCCCTGCGGGAATTTAATTAAGTATGCATCCAATTTAAAAGGGAAAAGCATGTAGCACAATAACATTTTATCGTAACCCGACTTTTGTCGCCCACGTTGCCAACTAAATAATTTATTTGCCATAAACTACACTTTCACTTGTTCTGAAAATCCCTTAGAAAGAATATCAAAACCACTTAAATTTCAGTTTGGCAGAGTGTACTCTGCTCGCCTGTGGTCTTAGTAGATTGCAATGAATATCAATATAGCTACTCTTATTCGGTTCTATAAGTATGTCATCGCTTTTACCTAAACAATTACCAACAAATTTGCCATTCTTATCAAATGTAGAAGCAATTACTCCAGCTGCGTATATGCTTTCGTTGGTTATATTTTTTAGCTCTGCAGTTATTCTAACCCGCCCATTTTCTTTAAAAATATCAGAAAGGGTAAGTTTGTAATCATTACTTAAATCAGACGTGCTATCTAATGTTTTATTAGAAACCTGCTCTTTAAATCCACTCTCCACCTCAGCAGCTATTGTGAGCGCGTATACACTGATGCCACCTAGAGTTGCTATTACAAACCCTGCTCCCCAAAAAAAACCCTTTATAATCTCATTAAAATTATTACTCATTTAATTCCCTTTTAATTTTCCCACTGAATTTAGTAAATAATATACCCAAAGCAACCCTTTTTTTTCCTACTAAGTTTATAAGTTAAAGTTTACCTTTTTAATAAGCTTTTTAACCCATAATACCAACTAAGCGCAGCGACTGTGCCATGAGTTTCATCTTTAAAGTAACGTTGATTAATAATTAGATTATTGCTTGGGTGCGCTTTTAACTTTTTAGCAAACGCTACACCCCATTGGTAATTTGTTTTACCAATTTCGCCAAACGCTTCGTCATTATTTGCAAAGGTAAAATATACATTGCCATTAAGCGGCTTATTTATAAGTTGTTTCTCATCAAAATAACGGTTTAGGTAGTTATTATCCCACAGGTAGGTTGCATCAATTATTAAGTAATCTGTAAATAGCGCATGGTTGCTAAGCAATACATAGCTGGCAAACAAGCCACCGAAGGACTCACCTATTAATACGCGTTTAGTTGATGTTCGGTAATTTTTATTAATGAGAGGAATAAGTTCTTTTTCAAAAAAGGCACTGTAATTTGAGGCGTTGCCAATATTTTCAAACTTTTCAAGAAGCTCACCGTTAAATGTCCAATCAACATTGGTTGGGGTAAAGTCACGCTCTCTTATCGCATTTTGACTATTAGGAATGGCTACTATAATTGCTTGTTGTATTTGCTGCTCAAGCCGCTGAGTACTAAGTGCCTCGACTAGCCCAGCGACAGCTTTTAGGTGTGTTTGGTCACCATCGAGCAAGTAAATAACTGGGTATGACTGATTGGGGTTTTCATTGTAGCTTGGTGGTAAATAAACGCTAAAACTGCGTTGTTCATTTAAAATTACAGACTCAAGCTGATAGGTTTTGGCTAAAGTAATAGGCTCTGAGGCATTTACATTTATTGTAAAAAATAAATATAAAAATATTATTGATAAGACTTTCATACATATCCTTGTATTAAATTAATAGCTAACCAAGAAGAAACGCCCGCCCTTCTTTCAACAATCAAAACACCGCTTTTATTGATAAGCTATTCCTTAGCTCTTGAGGCTAACTTTTTATATATTGCATCTTTATCGCGTTTACCAATTGCGAGTACATACACCACAACTTCGTCATCAATAACTTCGTAAGCAAGGCGATACCCTGCCGTACGCAATTTTATTTTATAAACATTATCAAAGCCGCGTAATTTAGAGGCTGGGACATGCGGATTATCTAAGCGCTCAGCAAGTTTCTTTTTAAACTGGCTTTTAAGTGGTGGCGCAAGTTTTTCCCACTCTTTTAAGGCTGCTGGTAAAAACTTTAACTTATAAGTCATCTATACTAACTTCAACCGCTTGAGATAAATCGCCTCTGCGGCTCTCAACAACTTTAGTTAGTTCATAATCATCCAATTGTTCCATAAGTTGCTCATACATTTGTGCAGGCACCAAGTAAGCTGCAGGCTTATTATGATTTAATATGGCTATTGCAGCGCCATCAGCTTCATTTAAAAGCGCGGTTGGGTTTTTTTTAAGTTCTGAAATACTTGCCGAACAATCAGCTAAAACCTGTCTCATATAACACCTATAAAGAACTAAATTAAGACCTTATTTTAGCCCTTTTTTTATCTAAAGCTATATATTTTATAATTGCTTATTTTCTAAGTAGTTTTTAAAGTCTCTTGTACCGTTTGTGCATTTACAACCTGGTTCACACTGCCCTGAATAACTACAGTCGCTGATATTTTATCTTGAATAGCTTGCCTGTTTGGGTCCCAGTACACTTGTAAAAAGCCTAATAAACCTGTTGCAAAACCGGCGCCGTATCCACCGTATCTGCCAAAACAATCAAGCATACCTAGTGGCTCGCCATTTAGTGAGACCACCCGAATATTACATACTTTTTTACCTGGGGTTTGTCCGCGCCATAATAACGAGAACAACGTAAAGTATACGGCAGCCCAACCAAAACCAAGGCCTAGGTCTTGAATAATGCCTTTACCCCATTGCAAAATGCTGGTGACAGGTTTGGTTTGCTCGCTTTTAGTTTCAGCTTTTTCAGTGATATTGCTTTTATGAGTTATTTCGCCCGAAATGCTTTCTCGCTCTGTCTCATTATTTTTAAAATCATCTGCCGCAACGGGCTCATCATCAGATATAGCCATTAAGTGCAATAATGTGCGCGTAACTTCAATACCTCCTACGTTTTGCATTTCAGCAAGCGCTGGTAATTGGCCAACTAAATTTGCTCGAGCAACGCTTTGGCAAGCGTCATCACAGTTTTTATCGTCGTCTGTTTGTGTTAAATAGGTGCGTATTATTGCTTTATCATGCTCGCTTAGCTCATCGTTTTGCTGTGTTTTTTCTAGTTGAGGTGTTTGAATAGCGGTATCGCCTTCAAAAAAATCAATCGCTAACGAGAGTACAGTTAGTGAACTTACAAATAAAAAGCTCGCGGCAAAAAGCTTTAGGGCTCTTCGCCAAAACGACGACATTTTTGGAAGATATTGCTGCGCAGTGCCTTTATAAAAAGCCATGGCAGCCACAAAAGCAATTAAAGTGGCGCTTAACTTAGCGGCCATAAATATTAAAGTGACATCAATAGTCATCGCCAATGCACGTTTAATTGGGCTCGCTAATGGAAAACCTAATAACGCTTGGTCAATTTTAAAGGCATACGGGGTGATCACGTCTTTGGTTTCAGAGTCTGATAACGCGAGTTGCTCTATCTCTTTGTTTTTCATTTTTATGTTTTTAAAATGGGTAAGCTATTTAACTTACGCGCTTTTTATTGTTATATCAATCCGCTTAATTAAGTGATCTATTTTGCGAATTGGTATTAGCTCAAGTTAAAGCTATTGATTTACCAGCATAAAAAATGGGCTGCATACATGCAGCCCTTAAAATACTTTATTTATAAATAATTAAGCGGTTGGGTAATCGGTATAGCCTTGCTCTGCACCACCAAATAAGGTGTCGGGGTTGTGGCTATTTAGCGGTTTACCTTGCTCTAAACGTGCTGGTAAATCTGGGTTAGACACAAACGGGCGACCAAAGCCAATCATGTCGGCCCAGCCTTGTGCTAGGGCTTCATCGGCACGTTCTTTAGTGTACTTACCTGCATAAATTAATACGCCGCTGTACGCTTTACGAATAGCCTGTTTAAATTCAACGCTCATTAAAGGGGCATCATCCCAGTCGGCTTCAGCAATGTGCATGTAGCCCACGCCAGCGTCGTTTAGTGCTTGAGCAACGGCTAAATATGTTTGCTCTGGGTTATCATCAACCGTGCCGTTAAGCGTGGTAAGTGGTGCAAGCCTTACACCTACTTTTTGACTACCAATTTCATCGCTTACGGCATTTACAACCTCTGTTAAAAAACGCAAACGATTTTGCACACTGCCGCCATATTCATCAGTACGGGCATTTGATTGCGAGTCTAAAAATTGGTTAATTAAATACCCATTAGCGGCGTGTAGCTCTATGCCATCAAAGCCTGCGTCTACTGCATTTTTAGCCGCTTGGCGAAATTCGCCTAGTACATTTTCAATATCTTGCTTGCTCATTTCACGCGGTAACTGAGTATCTACAAAGCCAGGTTCGCCGTTTGTATCTACAAATACTTTTACGTCTTTTGCAGCAATGGCCGATGCTGATATAGGCTGCACACCGCCTGTGTTATCGCTGTGTGTTACGCGCCCTACATGCCAAAGCTGCGCAAACATAACGCCACCAGCATCGTGCACTTTGTTGGTCACCGTGCGCCAACCTGCGACTTGCTCGTTTGTGTAAATACCTGGTGTCCAGGCATAGCCTTTACCCAGCTCACTTATTTGTGTGCCTTCGCTTACTATTAACCCAGCACTTGCTCGCTGCGCGTAATAAGTGGCCATTAAATCATTGGCAATGTCGCCAGGCTGCGTTGAGCGCGAGCGAGTCATTGGTGGCATAACAATACGGTTTTTTAAAGTTTTACCTGCAAGTTCTATGGGTGAGAAAAGTAACGTCATAATGCCTCCTAAGTTTGATGGCGCTCATAATAGCGCAGCTATATAAATTCAAAAATAGCAAAAAACACAAAATAGCTTTGTTGTATTTGCAAAAGTGTCTACTTATTCTTCTGCTGAGCATTACATACAAACCATTTAAAAAGTCATGCTAGTGCTAGAAAACTCAATTGATACAATATAACATACCAACAAATACCTATTAGTAAGTAAAATTAAATGATCAATAAACTGCCCGTCACAGTGTTATCAGGCTTTTTAGGCGCTGGTAAAACAACCGTACTTAGCCATATTCTTAATAACCGACTAGGAAAAAAAGTGGCTGTTATAGTCAACGATATGAGCGAGATAAACATAGATGCAGCCACAATTAAAAACGATGTATCGCTCAATCACAGCAACGAAAAACTCGTCGAAATGAGCAACGGCTGTATTTGCTGCACACTACGAGAAGATTTACTTGTTGAAGTGGGTAAACTTGCCAAAGATGGCCGTTTTGATTATCTCGTCATTGAATCAACAGGCATTTCAGAACCTCTACCGGTTGCCGAAACATTTACCTTTGCCGACGAAAACGGTGTTTCTCTTGGTGATGTTGCCACCCTCGATACCATGGTAACCGTGGTTGATGCGGTTAACTTTTTAACCGACTACGAACAAGCAAACGATTTACAAGATACTGGCGAATCGTTAGGAGAAGACGACGAGCGAAGCGTGGCCGACCTACTTGTTGATCAAGTTGAATTTGCCGACGTTATTTTAATTAGCAAAACTGATTTAGTCACCAATGAACAGCTCAATAAGCTTATTGCCATTTTAAATACGCTTAATACTCAAGCTAACATTATTCCCATATCAAACGGCAATATTAATATTAATGAAGTGCTCAATACGGGCTTATTTAATTTTGCACGCGCCCAACAAGCACCAGGTTGGCTTAAAGAAATGCGTGGTGAACACATTCCCGAAACCGAAGAGTATGGTATTAGCAGCTTTAATTATACGGCGCGCCGCCCATTTAACCCTGAGAAGTTTTATCACTTTTTGCACAACACCGAGCAATTTGGCCAGCTCATTCGCTCTAAAGGGTATTTTTGGCTCGCAACGCGCCCTTTATTTTGCGCGCAGTGGAGCCAAGCAGGCGGTATAGCTCATTACGGATTTACAGGCATGTTTTATAAAGCAATTCCTAAAAAAGACTGGCCCACAGAGCCCGAGCTACTTGCTGATATAAACAGTAAATGGGTAGAGCCCTTTGGTGATATGCGTCAAGAACTTGTATTTATTGGTCAGTCGTTAAATAAACAAGCCATGATTGAGGCGCTTGATGACTGCCTACTGCCAGAAGAAGCTGTGCTTAAAGGTAAAGATTTTTGGAAAACCTATAACGACCCGTTTCCTATTTGGGAGGAAGTGTAATGAATGCCCTAGCTCCAATAACGGCGCAAATAAAACCCACTGAGCAACTCCACCGAAGAGCTGCTGAAGAAAGTAACGCCAATGTATTGCCACACATTTATGACCAAAACACTAACATCGTTATTTGGCTAAGAGACCTTGAACAAGCATTAACAAATGCCGTTAATACACTCATTAGCACTAATGCTATAAAACCACTTGAGCTTGCGGTATCACCCGATGATGCGTTTGATAAGTTAGTTACTGCACTTAAACCAGATGATAATAACCGCGAAAAAACTGATGCGCTGTGTAAAGACATAGCATTATTAGTTGAAATGTTTTGCTGCCTATTTGATTTAAAACGCGCCGGTTTAAGGCTAAAAATATTAGATAAACCTATGTGCCCGCGCTTTCATGTAGACAAAATTCCGTGCCGATTAGTGACAACTTACCAAGGCGTTGCAACGCAGTGGTTAAATCACAACGATGTAGACCGCTCAAAGCTTGGAACTGGTAATTTGGGTAAGCCCGATGAAGAGTCTGGCTTATTTAAAAGCCTAAATAATATTAATCAGCTAAATCAAGGGGATGTTGCCCTGCTTAAAGGTGAGTACTGGGATGAAAACGAAGGCGCAGGGCTTGTACACCGCTCTCCACCGGTGGCTACAAGCGAGCAACGCTTGTTGCTCACCCTCGATTTTATTTAAAGTTTGTTATGGTGATAAACGCTGCACTAATGGGCGTTTATCACCCTCGCGATTACTTCGTACAACCCTTGTGTATTTACCGGTTTAGAAACAAAATCATCCATGCCTACACTCAAACAGCGCTGCTTATCATCTTCGTAGGCGTTTGCGGTAATAGCAACAATGGGCACATGTGCCTTTGTGTTTACCTCGTTAGCCCGTATTGTTTGGGTGCACTCGTAGCCATCCATATTAGGCATTTGGCAATCCATTAAAATTAAATCAAAGCGATTACCTTCAAGTACTTTTAGCGCTTCTATGCCATCGGTTGCCATCACTAAGTTTACCTTTGTAGGCTCTAGCATTTTTGCAATTACTTGGCGGTTAATGGGGTTATCTTCAACCAGTAAAAGTGTTTTATCGCTTAAATTAGGCAACGACTTCGCCTGTTTAACGGGCTCTGGTTTGTTGGACTGTGCTTTAGGTGCACTTACGTAAAATTTAAGTACGCTGCCTTTGCCTGGTTCGCTGTTGAGGGTAATTTCACCCTGCATTTTTTTAATTAACCCTTGGCTAATTGCTAAACCTAACCCTGTACCACCATACTTACGTGCCACACCTACATCAGCTTGTGTAAACTCACTAAATAACAACGACTGCTGATCTTTTTCAATACCAATGCCGCTATCGGCTACGCTTATTAAAAGTTGCTCGTTTTCATAATCAAACGATAAGCGCACAAAACCACGCTCGGTAAACTTATACGCATTAGAGAGCAAGTTAATAATGACTTGGTTTAAACGTAGGTCGTCTACTTTTACGCAATCTGGCAGCCTGTCGCTTTGACTAACAATAAACTCGACGTGATCAGAACTTACAATGGGAGAAAACAACGACTTTATATTGGCAATAAACGGCGCAAGGTTAGTCGCCCGAGGGCTAATTTCCATGGCGTTAGCTTCTATTTTAGAAAAATCTAAAATATCGTTTAAAATTTTCAGTAAGTTTTGTGCGCTTTTTTGCTGCGTATTTAATAGCTCCCGCTGCTCATCGGTTAATGAATTATCGCGCAATAAAACCTCTCCCATGCCTAAAATACCGTTCATAGGGGTGCGTAGCTCGTGGCTCATATTGGCTAAAAATTGCGACTTAGCAACATTGGCTAAATTAGCCCTATTTACCGCTTTTTTAAGCTCTGTGGTTTGTTCTGCTACTTTGCCCTCTAGCTGCTGATTAAATTCGTTCAGCTGGGTATTTAACCCTTGGTTTCTGATATTAGAGGCTTGTAGGTTTTCTATTGAACGCTGAAGCGCATTAGCTAGTAATTCAAATTGCTGTTGTAGCTGCAATACCTCATGCCAGCTTGAGTCTGTATTAAACTTATGTGTTTTGGTTTTACCAAAGCTTTGCATTAGCGTAGTTAGGCTAGTAATTGGCTGCACTAATAAATTAGCAAGTTGGTGTATAAAAATAACCACCATAAGCATCAATATCGCACTTAACAAAATAGTGGGTAGCCAAGCTTTTGCCACCGACATACTTAAATGCTTACGATTATAAAAGGTAATAACTTGCCAGTGGTTTTGTGGGTCAATGTACCTAGAGCTGTGGTACACCTCGTTTTTGGTTGAACGAAATAGGTTTTTATCACCTAAATTACTGGTATTAAAGCCCTCCCCGTTAAAATGGCTCAGTATTTTAAATTCATCAAGGGAGCTAAATACCACTTTTTGCTGCGCATCTAGCACCACTAAATCGCCCGTGTACTCAAATAAGTTAGGTATAAACCGCTCTAAGCGGTCTAACTTTAACGAGCCCTCTACCACACCATAAAACGTATTGTTACGGTATATAGGTGCCGACAGCGCCACAATGGCCTCGTTACCTAGGCCGCGACCTTGAAACACACCACTGGTATAACCCAGAGGGAACTGCTGAGCTTGAGTAAAGTATGCTCGGTCTTTAACACTACGCTGCGCAAGGCTAAGCCCCTCTATTAAATCGCTGGGCGAGCTAAGCTCTACAAAGCCATCTGGGTTTGCATACAAGCTGGTGGTAAAGCCTGGAAATAACGACATTAATCGTTTGAGCTGCACATCGCTTGCAGTGCCCGCACTTATTGCGTCGCTACTCATAACAATGGCGTTTTTATGAAATGCTAAATAATCATTTAATTGCGTGCTAATAGACTCGGCTTTTTCTTTTAGTTGAGCGTTTACTTCATACTCTAAGCGCGCATGATGATCGTTTACTAAAATTACACTGGTTAGCAATACCACTAAAATAATAATGACACTAACCACATAGCTTAAAATTTTTGCCAGGGGCCGACCCTGATACGCACGGCTAGCGTAAGGTACAAATACACTAACTAAATCAACCACCGCCAAGCTTATTAGCGCGTTAATTAAGTACTTTGATATCGCTACTATTAGCGTTAACCAGGCCAAGCCAATAACAAATTGGCCTATAACCCATACGAAGGGTAAACCAATACATAGCCAAAATACGCTACCCAGAGGAAGAATAGGTTTAGAGCGGCGTAAGCAAAAAGCATAAAGCCAACAAAGCTCAAGTAAATACACAATACTCGGCCAACAATGGCCCCACCTATAAAGTAAAAAACCAGAAACAATGGCAAGGCTTAGGCACGCGTAACGCAGCCCAGTAAATACTAAGCTGCATAAAACAAACAATTGCCCAAACAAAAATTCGGAGCTGTCGAAAAAATACAATGGCGAGAGATTTACTAACCCGCCTAATAACCCTAATAAAACAGCGAGTGTCCACTTACTTCTTTGCGGCATTAATCAACCTTGGGGCACTTTGTTAACACTTTACATGTTAAAATTAATGTAATTTTTACATTATTACGTACAAGGCAAGGGTTGTCTAGCAGCAATAAAACAGGAACAGATACACATTACCCCCTGTCAAAAAGCGAGTAGCCGCAGGTAACTAAATAATTTAAAAAGAAAGGTGTGCAAATAGCCCTTCACTTAGAGGGCAGGTTATAGGGCGTGCTAAATATTTAGCAATTTAGGCTTGTGAACGCTCTCAAAAAGCGTGTTATGTGTTTTTACACTTACTCTTTTTATGGCTGCCACTTAAATTTAACTTAATATCCTTAAGCATAGGCTTAGCATTTGCGATTGCTAAATAGGCATTAGCTAACGCTTCTGGAGCTGCGCAATAATCTACAATAAGTATTAATGTTGAAACATTGAGTGACTGTAATTTATTGCCAAGCTCAGTAGATGTGAGTTTTGCTTTGGCGTTGCTAATTAAGTAATTTGATTTTTTTACATAAATAGTGAATGTTTCATCTGCTAGTGCAGTAAACGGCAATAATAAAAACAGTGTGAATGTAAAAATGAGGTAGAGCGGTAATAGTGGAAAATCGATACTCGTAATATTAAATATTTAACGGTGTCACTAAGGAATAATTTAAAAGGAATGTATTTTCACCCAAATGAGGAATTTGGGTGGCAGTCTTACCAGCCACATCTCGGCACACACGTCACAAACTGTGGCTGCTCCCTTCCGGGCCTGACCAGGTTCGCCTGCTAGTGTTGCGAGAGGACCAATAAGACTACCATTGAGGGCCTTGGTTGGCGCGGGAAGGATTATCTCTACTTTTGGTGTGTTATTCAAGGGATAATCAAAAAAGAAAGTGCGATTGCATACTTCATATACAATCGCGGTTAAAAACAGCCTTTAATGCCTATTAATTACGCTCTAACTCGGCTTTAATTTTACGCAGTGCTGCTTTTACTTTTTTCATGTTTTCTGGGCCCATACGTAACAGCTGTTTTTGTGCAGCCGGTAATTGCTCCCATTCAGAAAACGCATACTGATAAGTAACCGAGTCTCGCAGTAGCGGTAACTCGCCTTCTGGCTCCGGTGTATCAAGTAATAACTCAATAGCATCTTCTAGCGTTTGATTAAATTCATCATCGCCGTAACCAATTTCACTGTACGCGTTGTTGATTAATGGCTTGTACTGCTCGTACATACGCACAGCTTGGGCGGCGCTCAAGCTCGTAAATACTTTTACATACGGTGTATAGCGCTCGTAGCTGTTAGGGTCAATTGTTAAAATGTCTCCTTCGTTTACGCTAAATTCTTCTTCGGGTTTAACCACTGGCGTATGCTTTTTAGCAATTTTGCCTTTGGCTATGTTGTCTATAAATACGACGCCACGGCGAATTACATCGTCGGTTACTATTAGGCTCATTACCGAGTCGCTTAGGTATTCATCCATTTTGGCAACCACTACGGTGTCGCTTTCATCAAGCGTTGGTAATGGCTCTACAACCGGCTCTGGCTCAGCTGGGCGCTGAGCAGGCACGCTTAGCTCAGCTGGCTTTTCAGGCTTAACTGATGGCGCATCTACCACAGGGTCGTTTTCTGGCTTTAGCTCCATCACTGGCTGTTCTTTTGGTGTTTGCTCTACCTCTGTGCGAGTTTCTGGCTCGTCAGTGGGCGATAGCAGGACGAACGCAGCGGCACACACTAAAATAATTAAAATAATAACGGCGAATAAAAAATTGTTTTTAGGCGGACGTTTTTGAACATCTGACGCTTCTGGTTTATCTGACATACAAACTCCATAAATTTAAATGCATATTACTCAGAGTACGCTGAGTGGAAAAAATTCACTATCGGTAATCACTATTACTTTAAATATAGGCTTTACAACATAAACCTACACTTACTAATTAGAACAACGAGCCATAGTAACTCAGTTATTCTTTGATTCTTCTAGCTTAAAGACTTAAAGTTGATAAATAAAGAAAAGACGTTAAGCAGTTCAAAAACCACTATGAAAATCCAGCAAGTTGACCCACATAAACCTAAAATAGCCCTATTACTTACAGGTGGTGGCGCTCGCGCTGCTTATCAAGTGGGCGTGCTTAAAGCGCTTGCTCATAGTATGCCCCGCACCGCGCCTTTGCCATTTAGAATTATTAACGGCACTTCTGCAGGCGCGATTAATTCTGCAGCTTTGGCCTGTTATGCCTCGTGTGCGCATTTGGCCGTGCGTAAGCTTGAGTCTGTTTGGAAAAACTTTTCAACATCTATGGTCTACAAAAGCGACTTTTTAAGTGTGTTTGGCCATATTGCGCGTAATATTTTAACCAGTTTTCAGTCTGAGCACATAAACCACCCGCCAGGCAGTTTACTAAATAACCGCCCTTTGCGCGGTTTATTAAACGAAATTTTAGACCTGCACCGCATTGAACGTAATTTACATCGCAATTATTTAGAAGCGATTTCTATTACCGCTTCAAGCTATACAACCGGTGACTCTGTTGCGTTTTTTCAGTCAAATACACAAACACCTTGGCAGCGTGCCAAGCGCGAAGGTCGCCCTATGCGCATTAACGTTGAGCATTTAATGGCCTCAAGCGCCATTCCTATGGTGTTTCCAAGTGTTAATGTATTTAACCACTATTTTGGCGATGGCTCTATTCACCAGCTTTCACCGCTTAGCCCGTCTATTCATTTAGGGGCCGAAAAAATATTTATTATTGGGGTAGACCAACCAAAAGAGTCGCATCCGGCGGGTTACTCGCCCCACTACCCTGGGCTTTCTGCGGTTGCTGGGCATTTACTCGATAGTGTATTTAGCGACACCATGCAAGCCGACCTTGAGCGCCTTGAGCGTGTAAATCGCACTTTAGGGCTGCTTCCGGCGCGCGACAAACATCAAGAGCTGAAACAAATAGAAACCTGTATTATTAATCCATCAAAAAACTTTAACGATATTGCCGCGCAATACTACAGCGATATGCCGTGGGCAATTAAGTTGCTGCTACGCACAATTGGGGTAAAAAAGCACTCGCAATCGAGTTTAACCAGCTATTTGTTGTTTGAAAAACGCTACACTCAGCACCTAATTCAAATTGGCTATGAAGATGGCATGAAAAAACTACCCGAAATACGCCAATTTTTAGAGCTCGACTAGCTAATGTTGGCTTTTGCTAATTAAAACTTGTTCTATGGGCTATTTAAACGCAGAGTAAGCTTTGAAACCAACTGAGCCCGATAACTACCTCTGCGTTATTTTAATAACTTGCATCTATGTAAGTAAAAAACAAAATGCATTTTTTTATTCAAGCCCATCGAGTAGATAATGCTCTACTCGCTCTACCCGCCTAGGCTTACCTTGCAATACCAATACATCGTTTGCGCACAATGTGGTGCTGGTTGATGGGTCGTCTATTTCTTGTCCCTCTCGGCGCAAAGCTTTTACAGTCACGCGGCGTTTAGATAAGTTAAGCTCGTCTATTGTTTTATCCACCGCATAGGCTTGATCTGGCAACGCAACTACGTGTAAATATTCTAAGCGCTCAGAGGAGGTTTCTTCGTTGTCTTTAAAGTAACCGGCGTAAAAACTTTGCATAAGCGGGTAGCGATTACGGCGCTCTTTACTAACACGGCGTACAATGCGTGTCATCGGTACACCCGACATCGACAACACATGCGAAACCAACATTAAGCTTGCCTCTAACGACTCAGGCACCACCTCAGTAACACCCAACTCTTTTAAGTTGTTTAATTGGCTGTCGTCGCGGGTTCTTATTAGTATTTTAACGTTGGGTGCAAGCTGCTTTATGGCGTCTATTACCACGTGTGCATGCTCAAGCTCTGTAAAGGTAATAATCACTAAGCGTGCTCGCTCTACCCCTGCGCACTTTAAAATATCTTTTTGTTTTACATAGCCAAATATTACTGGCTCACCTGCGGCTTTGCCCTCTTGTACTAAAATAGGGTTACTTTCTATGGCAACGTAATCTATGGCTTCGGGTTTTAAAAATCGCGCTATAGTTTGTCCTACGCGTGAAAAGCCACAAATAATCACGTGATCGTTATATAAGGTGCTACTTTTAGGCTCGCTCTCCCTCGCCATACTGGGGTGATCTAAAATACCTAATTGCTTTAACATTAGTGGGGTTTTATCAATTAAAAACGGGGTTAGCGCCATCGAAAGCACCCCTAAGGCAATTAAAAACGACGCTTGCTCTGAATTGAGCAACTCATGCTGACCTGCCAAAGCAATAAGCACAAACCCAAATTCTCCCATTTGCCACAGCATAACGCCGCAGGCTAGCGAGTCTTGATTGCGCTCATGCATTAATCTGGCACTTAATGCCAGCACGGTAATTTTTAATATTAACAAGCCAAATAAAGCACCAATAATCACAAAACCATGCGAAAGCACAAATAAAATATCGAGCTGCATCCCCACAGTTACAAAAAACAGCCCCATTAAAATATCGCGAAATGGCCTAATATCAGCCTCGAGTTGATGGCGGTAATGGCTCTCTCCTAGCATCATGCCGGCTAAAAATGCCCCAAGCGCCATTGATAAACCAAACATGTAAGTTAAAAAGCCGGCAAATAACGCCACCAAAATAGTGGTAAGCACAAACAGCTCATCGGTTCGTACCTGCGCTATTTCTTTAAATACTTTAGGTAGCACCCATTTACCAATCGCCCACAGTAATAAGCACACAAACGCGCCTTTTGTAAGCGCAAATGCCAGCGCCCAACTAATACTTTGCGAATCGCTTGAGGCAAACAATGGCAAAATAATAAGTAGGGGCACAACGGCAATATCTTGAAACAGTAATACGCCCACCGCCAGTTGCCCACGGCGCTGGTTTAGTTCGCCAGTTTCTTTTAATAGCTTAACCACTACCGCGGTTGAAGAAAGCGCCATAATTGTGCCAATGGTAAAACTAGTGAGTAAGCTAAAATTTAAGCAATATAAAATAATAATGAAGAGCAAGCTGGTAACACCAACTTGTAACGAGCCCAGTCCAAACACAATATTGCGCATGGCCATTAGCCGCGATATAGAAAACTCGAGCCCTAAACTAAACAATAAAAATACGATGCCCAGCTCAGCAATAAACTCAATTTCGTGAGATTGAGCAAGCCAACCAATGCCATGGCTGCCCGCTAAAACGCCTGTTGCTAAATACGCCAAAATAGGCGGCAAGCCAATGCGCTTAAAAAACCATACAAAAAGCACCGCCGCCACTAACAAGCCAAAAATTTGAGCGTTTATACTTTGCAAATTCGGCCTCCAGCGTCAATTAAACTACGGAATGAACTTTAAATATAGCAACCATATGTTTATCAAGCAATTTCAAAATATGGCATAAAAATAGCTTAGTTATTGCAAAGTAACACCCTGGGGGAAGATTTTAATGGAAAATGTCCATATTTTGACACAACGCGTGTCTGGGCGCGGCGATTTTTTGCCGTTTTCGGCAGAGCAAACACACACAAACGAAACAGCGGCAACGCACGATTTAGTTACCGAGCTACAAACAAGCCTAGTAATAGAAGATGTATTGGCTATTTATGCAAAATTTGCCAAACAGCTACTTAACTTTTCAGGGCTGCAGTTTCAATCAACGCTCGGCACTGCACAAACCTCAGATAGCAACACGAACACTAGCCCGTATTCTTACGATTTAGCTATTGGTCGCGAGCACTTAGGACAGCTAATTTACTTTAGCCAATACCCTATTAGTAAAGCGATTGAAAACAAATTACGTGCCCTACACAGCGCCCTTGTGTACCCACTGCGTAACGCAATGATGTACAGCCGAGTGTTAAAACTTGCCACAAAAGATGCGCTTACTGGGTTAAATAATCGTAGCCAATTTAATGACATGTTATCGCAAAAGCTCGAAAACTGCCGCCGTTACCAGCGCCCTTTTAGTTTAATGCTGCTTGATTTAGATAACTTTAAGCAAGTAAACGACAACTATGGTCATAAAGTAGGTGACGATGTTTTAAAAGAGTTTTCGCAGGTACTTTGCAGCAGTATACGCGGCACCGACTCTGTATTTAGATTTGGTGGCGATGAGTTTTCGCTGATTATTGAAGACCCCGAGTTTACAACAAACAAAGTGGTTGCTGAGCGCATTATGCACTTAGTCAGAAGCTCAAGTTTAATGTCTAAATACAAAGTAACCACCAGCATTGGCTTTACCCTAGCCAATAGCCAAGATTGCGAAACAGCAATATTTGCTAGAGCCGATAAAGGCTTATATAAGGCAAAAGCCTCTGGGCGCAACTGCGCAAAAGCATATTAGTATTTATATAACTGTATTATTTATAAAAGCTTAGCTTCCCCCGCTGAGCTTTTTTATTACTGTTTAATTATTTATTAGGCAGTAATTTATAAACAAACAAGGCTGCACAAAAGCCAAAAAAGAAGCCGCTCACTAAATTAAGCAATGCTGTTATGCTTGCAAGCGGGGTAAATAACACTAAAACCAATGGTAAACTTACGCCTAAAATAAAAAATAACCCGCCTTTACCTAACCAGTAGGCAAGCAGTAATACCGCCGATACCACCCCGCCCACAACGGCATAACCCAATGTAATAATATTAAGCTCTAGTAATACATTGGCTATAACAGCAACTAACGCTGTTATTAACATACCCATTGGCGCTTTGCTAACTAGCGATAAGCCTACATGTGGCTGATCTTTCATTTATTTACACTCCCAAAAAATGCCGTTTTCGTCTTGGTGTTTTTCACTTACAAAATAACCAACAACTTGCACAAGCTCGTCGTTATAAAATATTAAAGGCACGCGCTCCCTTAACCACGGGGCTACTTTTGCATCTTTAAACCAGTGTTTAAGCGTATTGCTGCCTGGCTTTTTTAACGGCTTTATACGCGCACTATTACAATTAAAGCGCACGGTGACTTGCTCGTTTGGCAGTGGGGCACGTAGGCCTTTACCTTGTTGCTTTATTAAAACGCGCCCATCATTAAGCGCCAGCTCATTGCCCGTTAGCGCTTCATCGGCTAATAATGTGTGTGGTGTAACAAAATACAAATACCCTTGATGACGTCGTATTTGCCCTTCGCTTAAATCAACTTGCATTTGCGCATCAGCCTGCGCATTTATGGCTTGGTTAATTATTTGCAAAAGCTGCTTTTGTGAGGGCATTACTTGGGTAAATAAGCTAAGCCATGCACGAACCACATTGGTTATGCGCACGTTGCTGTAGGTGGTTAGTTGGCTAACGCTCAGTGCTTGATGCGCGTTTACGCTTTGTTTTAAATCAAGTTCAGTGTACTCATCAAGTAGCGTTTGTTGTTGCTGTAGTAACTCAATGCTGCGCCCAGCACAGTGCTCAAAACCTTTAAAGCGCTTTGCAAGTAAAGGCACTACACGTGCACGTAAAAAGTTACGATCAAAACGCTCATCGGTATTTGAGTCATCAGTTATGTGCGTAATATTAAACTCTGTGGCAAAATGCTCTATATCACTGCGCGTTATGTTTAAAAGCGGTCTGTAGCATATTCGCCCGCTTTGTAGTTCACGCATTTTTTGCATTGCGCCTAACCCTTTTAAGCCAGATCCGCGCTTTAACCGCAGTAAAAACGTTTCTATTTGATCGTTTAAATGCTGACCCAGCAAAATAACACTGCCCGCGGGGCTTAGCTCATCAAGTGCTTTGTAACGCGCCTCTCGCGCCTGCGCTTCAAGGCTTGTTCGTGTTTTTGAGTTTATTGTTACCTGCGCGGCATTAAACGGTACATTTAGCTCAGCGCACAAGTTTTGGCAAAAGCGCTGCCAGTCATTCGCGTATTGGCTTAAACCATGATTAACATAAATCGCGTTTACGTTTAGCTTTGGTTGCGCTTGTTTTAATAAGTGCATCATATGAAGCAATACCACCGAATCCACGCCACCCGAAAGCGCCACCGTAAAGTTATACTGCTGGTGCTTAAAAAAGTGCTCAAGGGCGTGTTTAACGTGCTGATAAATAGGTGATGCTTGCATGGATACGCTATAAATTTAATGTTTGCAGTATTTTAAAACAAAAAAGCCGCATAAGCGGCCTTTTTTAACAATAAATGCGTTGGTTAGCTAATTAGCAGTAACCAAACGACATTAAACGTTTGTAGCGTTGATCTAGCATGTCTTCAAGCGATAGCGCTTGTAAGTCAGCAAGGTCACGTTTTAAACGTGTTTTTAAGTTACGTGCCATTGCATCGTAATTGCGGTGTGCGCCGCCTAAAGGCTCTTCAACTAAGTTATTAATTAAATCGAGCTCTTTAACACGCTCTGCAGTTACACCCATTGCCTCTGCGGCAAGTGGTGCTTTATCGGCGCTTTTCCATAAAATTGAAGCACAGCCTTCTGGCGAAATTACTGAGTACGTGCTGTATTGCAACATGTTAACTCTGTCGCCAACACCAATGGCTAATGCACCACCAGAGCCGCCTTCGCCAATAACCGTACAAATTGTGGGTACTTTAAGTGCCGCCATTACTTTTAGGTTACGTGCAATTGCCTCAGACTGACCGCGCTCTTCAGCGCCCACACCTGGGTATGCCCCTGGCGTGTCGATAAAGGTCATAATTGGCATTTTAAAACGCTCGGCCATTTCCATTAAACGTAGCGCTTTGCGGTAGCCTTCTGGTTTTGGCATACCAAAGTTACGTTTAATTTTTTCAGCAGTATCACGCCCTTTTTGCTGGCCAATCACCATTACTGGTTCGCCATCTAAACGTGCAACACCACCTAAAATAGCCGGATCGTTAGCAAAAGTACGATCGCCTGCAAACTCGTCAAATTCCGTGAAAATGCGCTCGATATAATCTCGAGTGTAAGGACGCAACGGATGACGCGCTAACTGCGATACTTGCCAAGCGCCTAAATTTGAGAATATTTCCTCTTTTTGCTTAGCGCTTTTTTCTTTTAATTTGCTGACTTCCTCTTCTAACTCAAGGTCTAATTCGCCAGCGCGGCTTATGCTTTGTAATTCTTCAATTTTTGCTTCTAATTCTGCAATCGGAAGCTCAAAATCAAGATAATTGAGGCTCATGCTCTAAACTACCTAATCAGTTAAATTCTAGTTCTACATCTTGTGCCGCCATGAGTGATAACTTATGAATTAAGTCGTCGCTCGGCGTAACACACCATTCGATCCCTAGGGTTAATTGAGCCAACGCATCGGGGCGCTGGTAATAAACCTTGATCGGACACGTTCCCATTTTATAAGGTTCGAGTACTTTTTGTAATTTATCGAAGAAACCTGCCTCGATTTGCACCATGTTCAGCGTCATTTTAATCGCTTTAATGCGTTTTTCACGCGCTTGAGCAATGGTGTTTATTTCTCTGGCGGTCATTGTAATGCCACCGGAGAAGTTATCAAAGCTGACCTGTCCAGATATTACCAAGATATTGTTTACTTGAAGCATTTCTTGGTACATTTCGAACTGTTCAGGAAACAAGCGTACATCAATACGGGCGCTCTTGTCATCTAAAGTTATTAAGCCCCAACGATTTCCTTTTTTATTAATTAAGGTCCGCGCTGAAATAACTAAACCCGCCGCCGTAGAGAGTACATCACGATTTGTTGGCTGTAAATCCACCAGCTTGCCGCTTGTGTAATGTCTAAGTTCACGGCGATACTGATTTATCGGATGCCCTGTTAAATAAAGGCCTAGCGTGTCTTTTTCGCCATCAAGCCATTGGTTATCGGTAAGCGGCGTGGCTTTAATAAAGGCTTGCTCAACTTCATCAGGCTCAGTGGCCAGTAAGCCAAATAAATCGCTTTGCCCAAGTTGCTCAGCTTTGTTGTGCTGATCGGCAGCGCGCATGGCATCTTTTAAACTTGCCAGTAATGTTGCACGCCCTGCTTGGGTTTTCTCTGGCCCAAGCTTATCAAGTGCACCGGCGTAAATTAATTTTTCGGTCACACGTTTATTTAAGCGTTTTAAATCTACACGGGCACAAAAATCAAATAAATCTTTAAATGGGCCGCCTTTTGCGCGCGCTTCTAAAATAGCCTCTACCGGCGCTTCACCTACACCTTTAATAGCACCAATACCGTAAACAATTTCACCTTGCAGGTTTACCGTAAATTTAAATTCTCCGGCATTTACATCAGGCGGTAATAAGGTGAGCTTCATGTTTTCACATTCATCCACCAAGATTACTATTTTGTCGGTGTTATCCATATCGGCCGACATTACCGCAGCCATAAACTCTGCCGGATGGTGCGTTTTCATCCACAGCGTTTGGTACGAAACCAGTGCATACGCTGCCGAGTGAGATTTATTAAAACCATAACCTGCGAATTTTTCTACCAGGTCGAAAATTTTAATCGCCAGTTCGCCGTCTATACCATTATTGCGTGCGCCTTCTTCAAAGGTTGAACGCTGTTTGGCCATTTCTTCGGGTTTTTTCTTACCCATTGCACGACGTAGCATGTCGGCGCCACCAAGCGTATAGCCTGCTAGTACCTGGGCAATTTGCATTACTTGTTCTTGGTACAAAATAATGCCGTAAGTAGGCTCAAGAATGGGCTTTAAGCTTTCGTGTTGGTATTGGGCATCTGGGTATGAAATTTCTTCTCGGCCAAGCTTACGGTCGATGAAGTTATCTACCATGCCTGATTGCAGTGGGCCTGGGCGGAACAAGGCTACCAATGCAATCATATCTTCAAAGCAATCGGGCTTTAATCGGCGTACTAGGTCTTTCATGCCGCGCGATTCTAGCTGGAATACCGCGGTTGTTTCGGCGCGCAGTAATAGCTCTATACTTTTTTTATCATCCAGTGGAATGGTGTTTATATCAACGGGCGCTTTGCCTTCGCGCTTCATGCGCTCGTTGGTCATATCCACAGCCCACTGCAAAATGGTCAAGGTACGTAAGCCCAAGAAATCGAACTTAACTAGGCCTGCGGTTTCTACGTCATTTTTATCAAACTGTGTTACCGGAAACTTACCTTCATCATCGCAATAAAGTGCAGCAAAGTCGGTAATGGTCGTCGGCGATATTACAACACCACCGGCGTGTTTACCGGCATTACGTGTACACCCTTCTAGGATGCGACACATATCGATTAAATCTTTTACCTCTGAGTCGCCATCGTAGGCTTCTTGTAAACGCGGCTCTACCTCAAACGCTTTGGCAAGCGTCATGCCGGGATCCCCTGGGATCAGCTTAGAAATTCGATCAACAAAACCATAAGGGTGGCCAAGTACACGCCCTACATCGCGTATTACCGCTTTTGCAGCCATGGTACCAAAGGTAATAATTTGTGATACCGCGTCCCGCCCATACAATGCCGATACATGGTCAATTACCTCATCACGCCTGTCCATACAAAAATCGACATCGAAATCGGGCATTGATACACGTTCAGGGTTTAAGAATCGCTCAAAGAGTAAATCAAATTCAAGCGGATCAAGGTCGGTAATTTTTAGGGCATATGCCACTAATGAACCCGCACCCGATCCACGCCCCGGCCCCACTGGAATATTGTTATCTTTACTCCACTGAATAAACTCCATTACGATTAAGAAGTAGCCTGGGAAACCCATTTGGTTAATTACACCAAGCTCTACTTTTAACCGCTCGTCGTATTCGCCTCGTTTTTCTTGTCGCTCTTGTTCATCAGGGAATAAAAACTGCAGGCGCTCTTCAAGGCCATCTTCTGAAACCTTAACTAAAAAGTCTTCAATTTTTAACGAGCCGGTTGGGTAATCAGGCAAAAAGTAAGTGCCTAATTGCACCGTTACGTTACAGCGTTTGGCTATTTCTACCGTATTTTGCAGCGCTTCAGGGATATCGCTAAATAGCTCTGCCATTTGCTCAGGCGTTTTTAGGTATTGCTCTTGTGAGAATCGTTTAGGGCGGCGTTTGTCATCAAGGGTGTAACCGTCAAAAATAGCCACACGAATTTCGTGCGCTTCAAAGTTTTCGGGCTTTAAAAAAACCACTTCGTTTGTGGCAACAACGGGCAGCTGCTCTTTTGCTGCAAGCTCTACCGCCATATGCAGGTAGTCTTCTTCAAGCGGGCGGTCGGTGCGAATAAGCTCTAAATAGTAATGATCGCTAAAATGCTGCTTATAAAAGCTCACTACAGATTCAATAACGCCTGGGTTATTTTTTAATAAGGCTTTACCTAAGTCACCGTCTTTTGCGCCTGAGAGAATAATAAGCCCTTCTTTGTGTTTAACTAGCCATTCTCGGTCAATCACCGGGCGATGAAATATATGCCCGCGTTGGTAAGCTTCAGATATTAATAAGGTAATATTTTTATAACCGTCGTTGTTTTTAGCTAGCAACGTGATACGGCTTGGCTCATCTGGAAACTCTGGGCTGCGCAACCAAAAATCGGCTCCCACTATGGGTTTAATACCGGCACTGTGGGTTGCGCCATAAAAACGCACTAAACCACAAAAGTTCATTTGATCGGTAATTGCCAGCGCTGGCATTTCAAGCTCTTGCGCTTTCGCAACAATAGGCTTGGTTTTAGCTAAGCCATCGACCATCGAAAAGTCTGAGTGAACCCGTAAATGTACAAAATCTGGAGCGGCCATTATTTATGCCTCGCCCTTTGCTTGCATTAGCACACGTTGTACCGGCTTAAAGCTTTTACGGTGCTCTTCAATAGCGCCGTATTGCTCAAGCGCTGCAAAATGTGCTTTAGTTGGGTACCCTTTGTGCCCTGCAAACCCGTATTGCGGGTAGCGAGTATCAAGCTCAAGCATTTCGTCATCACGCGCTACTTTGGCTAAAATAGAGGCTGCTGAAATTTCAGCCACTAAACTATCGCCTTTAACAACTGCTTGAGCCGGCATAGCTAATTTAGGTAAGCGGTTACCATCTACAAATACAAACTCTGGTTGCGTACTTAACCCCTCAACTGCACGTGTCATTGCAAGCATAGTTGCATGCAAAATGTTTAACTCGTCAATTTCTGTTGGGCTACAACGACCAATGGCATAACACAGCGCTTTTTGTTTTATTTCTATAGCCAGTGCTTGGCGCTTTTTGTCGGTTAGCTTTTTAGAGTCAGCTAAACCTGCAATAGGATTCGCTGGGTCAAGTATCACCGCAGCGGTAACAACATCGCCGACAAGCGGGCCACGCCCTACTTCATCTACACCGGCAATTAAGGTTACGTTGGGTCGTTCAATTTGCATTTATTAACTCCGCCACAGCATTAGCTGCTTGTTTGCTGGCATTTAATCTAATTTTTTCGTGGATGGCTAAAAAGCGTGCTTTTAGTTCTTTATTATCGGTATTTAGCATAGGCGTAAGTGCACCTGTTAAATTGGCTACGTTACATTCACTTTGTAAAAACTCCGGCACGAGTTCTTCATCGGCTAATAAGTTTGGCAGTGAAAAATATTTAATGTTAAAGGTAAACAATGTTTTAAAAATCCAATAGCTCATTGGCTTAATTTTATAACCCACCACCATAGGCTTTTTATACAGCATGCCTTCAAGCGTTGCAGTGCCTGATGCCAGTAAAATGGCATCGGCTGCTTGCATGGCTAGTTTTGACTGACCATCGAGTAGGTTTACATTTAAATTTGGTGCAGTGGCATTTAAAATTTCACTAAATTGCGCTTTGCGTTTTTCGTTAACCAGCGGTACCACTATTTTAAGGTCTGGGTTTTGCGCTTGTAACTGCGCAGCTGTATTTATATAGGTTTCGCTGAGTAAGCCTACTTCTGAGCCACGGCTACCTGGCAGTAAAGCCAGTACTTTGTCGTCGGTATTTAGGCCAAGTTCTTGGCGAGCTTGGCTATCGTCGTGCTCAAGCGCTATATCGTCAGCTAAGGTGTGTCCTACAAATGTACACGGTACTTGGTGCTTATCGTAAAATTCTTTTTCAAATGGCAGCAAAGCAAGCACTAAATTTGTGGCAGCACTAATGGTATGAATGCGTTTTTCGCGCCACGCCCAAACCGACGGGCTTACGTATTGAATGGTTTTAATACCGGCATCTTTTAAAGGCTTTTCTACGCGTAGATTAAAATCGGGCGCATCAATACCAATAAATACATCGGGTGGGTTATCTTTAAAGTGCTGCACCAGCTGCTTACGTATTTTAAGTAAACGCGGCAAACGCCCTAATACTTCAACCAGCCCCATTACCGAGAGCTCGTCCATGTCGTAAAGCGTTTTACAGCCTTGCGCCTGCATTTTTGGCCCTGCAATGCCTTCAAATATGGCATCTGGAAAGTGCGTTTTAAGTGCTTTAATTAAGCCTTCGCCTAAAATATCGCCCGACAGCTCACCTGCCACAATACCAATACGTAGTTGTTTTTTCTCTTTATTCATTCGACTTTATTTATCAGGCGTTCATAGCGGTTAGTTTACCGTGTTTTAATGTTTGGTTAAACGCTTTAAATTAACGATTATTTGTAACTAATTTAGTACCAAACGATTGTTTGTATTTCATACTGATGTAGCATGGTGAATATATATTAACTTTTTCTAATATGTTTATTGACAAAAATTGTGCAAACGTAAATAATATTCCAAACTTTCAGTAATTACTGAAAGTTCATTAATTTTAACTTTGCCAATTATTAATTGCCTTGTTAACCCGTCACCCTCAAGGAGCCAAAAATGATAGATGAAACCTTTGTGGATCTATCGCGATTACAGTTTGCTGTTACCGCACTCTTCCATTTCTTATTCGTACCTTTAACCATAGGTATGACCTGGATTTTAGTTATTATGGAATCGGTTTATGTTATGACCGGTCGCGAAATTTATCGTGATATGGCTAAATTTTGGGGAAAGTTATTTGGTATTAACTTTGCTATTGGGGTGGCAACGGGCCTGACCATGGAGTTTGAGTTTGGTACTAACTGGTCTTATTACTCGCATTACGTAGGCGATGTATTTGGTGCCCCGCTCGCTATTGAAGGCTTAATGGCGTTCTTTTTAGAGTCGACCTTTGTGGGTATGTTCTTTTTAGGCTGGGATAGGTTAACTAAGCGCCAACATTTGGGCGCTACATTTTTAATGGCGCTAGGTACTAATATGTCGGCGCTGTGGATTTTGATTGCTAATGGTTGGATGCAAAATCCGGTAGGGGCAGAATTTAACTATCAAACTATGCGTATGGAAATGACCAGCTTTGCAGAGCTTGTATTTAACCCTGTGGCGCAGGTTAAGTTTATTCATACGGTATCGGCAGGTTACGTAGCCGCTTCTATGTTTGTACTGGGCATTAGTAGCTGGTACATATTAAAAGGCCGTGATTTAGCCTTTGCTAAGCGCTCGTTCTCGGTGGCATCGGGCTTTGGTTTAGCATCCATATTGTGTGTCATTTTATTAGGTGACGAATCAGGCTACGAAGTAGGCGAAGTTCAAAAAGTAAAACTTGCCACCATAGAAGCTGAGTGGCATACCGAAGAAGCACCCGCTGCGTTTACCGCGCTTGGTTTTCCTGACTCAGATGAGCAGGTAACGCATGCAGCAGTAAAAATACCTTACGCACTGGGTATTATTGCTACCCGCTCTTTAGATGAGCAAGTTGTTGGTATTTCTGATTTAGAGAAAAAACACGAGGTACGCATTCGTAACGGCATGATAGCGTACGAATACCTCCAAAAGCTAAGAAATGGCGATGACAGCGAAGAAAACATAGCTAAATTTGATTCTCTTAAAGCCGATTTAGGTTATGGCTTGCTGCTTAAGCGCTATACCCCCAATGTGGTAGATGCCACAGAGGAGCACATTCAAATGGCAGTTAAAGACTCGTTCCCTAAAGTGGGGCCTATGTTTTGGTCATTTAGGATAATGGTGGCCTGTGGTGTAGCTATGCTGGCCGTGTTTGTATTGGCATTTTATTACAACGCACACCGTATCATCGAGCAAAAACGTTGGCTACTTTGGGCTGCAGTATTAAGTATTCCACTACCATGGATTGCAATAGAATTTGGTTGGATCGTTGCTGAATATGGTCGCCAGCCTTGGGCTATATCAGAAATATTACCGACCTTTTTAGCCACCTCGTCACTGACGGTAAACGATATTTTAATTAGCTTAACTGGGTTTATTATTTTTTACACTGGCCTTGCCATTGTAGAAGGTTGGTTAATGGTGCGCTTTATTAAACAAGGCCCAAGCTCGTTACATACAGGTAAGTATCACTTTGAGTTGCCAAACAAAGCAGATAAAGACGCAGGAGAGCAATTATGATTTTTGATTATGAAACATTAAAAATGCTGTGGTGGTTGCTCATTGGCGTACTGCTAATAGGCTTTGCAATTACCGATGGCATGGATATGGGCGTAGCGATGCTGCTTCGCCTAGTTGGTAAAACAGACTCAGAGCGCCGCACGGTAATCAACACCATTGGCGCCCACTGGGACGGTAACCAAGTATGGTTTATTACCGCAGGCGGCGCTTTATTTGCAGCGTGGCCTATGGTGTATGCCGCTGCATTTTCGGGCTTTTACTTTGCTATGATGCTGGTCTTGTTTGCGTTATTTTTTAGACCTTTAGGTTTTGATTACCGCTCAAAAATAGACTCTAAACGCTGGCGTAATAACTGGGATTGGGGCTTGTTTGCAGGCAGCGCCATTCCGGCTTTAGTATTTGGTGTGGCATTTGGTAACTTATTTTTAGGTGTACCGTTTAATATTGATAACTTACTGCGTGTAAGTTACCAAGGCTCGTTTTTTGGCTTACTCAACCCATTTGGCCTACTGGCAGGTTTAATTAGTATCACTATGTTAATTGCCCATGCAGGCATGTGGCTACAACTGCGCACAGCAGATGCCGTTGCAGCGCGCTCAGCGCAATATGGCCGCTACGCATTAGTGGTATTTATTGTACTGTTTGCGGCTGCGGGTTTTTGGGTGGCAAACATAAATGGCTACCAAATTGTTTCTATGCCTGATACGCAAAGCCATGCAGATCCGTTGGCAAAAGTTGTAAGCACAGCGCAAGGTGCGTGGCTTAATAATTACAGCGAGCGCCCATGGACAATGACCTTCCCTATTTTAGGCTTTGTTATGGCACTCAGTGCTTTACTGTTCTCTAAACTAAACAAGCCAGCACTTGGGCTTATTTCAACCAGCATTATGTTAATTGGCGTTATTATGACGGCGGGTGTGTCGCTGTTCCCATTTATTATGCCATCTGTTAATAACCCAGATATTAGCTTAACTATTTGGGATGCGGTGTCGAGCCACAGAACGCTTAATATTATGTTTGTTGCTGTTGTTATATTTATTCCGTTAATTTTGGCCTACACCACCTGGTGTTACGTAAAAATGTGGCGCAGAGTAACGGTAGACGAAATTGAAAACAACACGCACGGTAGCTACTAAGGAGACTAAATTATGTGGTATTTCGCTTGGATTTTAGGTGTACTTTTAGCCTGTACCTTAGGTGTTATAAATGTAATGTGGTACGAGTTTCATCAAAATAAAAACAGCATAGCTGATGATGAACAACCGATGCACGATTTACTAAACGAAGCTAACAACACAAAAGATGACGACTAATCCCCGACCAAATCGCGCGCAGCAGCAATCTCTGCGCGCTTTTTTAAAACGGCAAAGTAAGCCTGCGGGTGCATGGTTAAAGTTAAGTATTGCACTGGGCACATTTAACGCTATTTTAATGATTGCAGGCGCCTATTTACTGGCACAAACTATTCATAATGTGATGTTTGAAGGCGCAAGCCTTAACCAAGTAACCCATTTACTTTGGCCACTTGCGGGTATTATTTTACTCAGAGCCCTGTTTTTAGCTATCAGTGAAAGGCTCAGTGCTTATGCGGCACTTAAAATAAAGTCGGCTATGCGCCAAACCTTATTAACCAAATTAACGCAACTTGGCCCAAGTTATATTGAACAACACGGCCAAGGAGCCACGCTTAACACCGTGCACGATGGCGTTGAAGCACTGCACGACTACTACGCTAAATACTTGCCAGGCGTTGCTTATAGCGCGCTTATTCCGCTGGCAATATTGGTGGTTATTTTTCCAACCGACTATAAAGCAGGCTTAATATTTTTATTAACCGCCCCGCTTATTCCGTTTTTTATGATTTTGGTGGGCTCAAAGGCCGAGGCGTTAAATCAAAAAAGATGGCAGCAACTGGCCGTACTAGGTAATTACTTTTTTGACCGCGTACAAGGTTTAACACAACTTAAATTGTTTAACGCAACGCAAAAAGAGCTTAAACAAATAGCCAAAATTTCTGATGACTTTAGGCATGCTACGCTCGGTGTTTTAAAAATTGCCTTTTTATCATCATTTGCGCTGGAATTTTTAGCCACAATTAGTGTGGCACTGGTAGCGGTAATCATTGGTTTTAGACTGTTTTTTGGCACGCTTGATTTTGCAACCGGCTTTGTTGTTTTACTACTTGCCCCAGAATTTTACTTACCCCTGCGCCAATTAGGCAGCCACTACCATGCCCGTTTGCAAGGTATAAGCGCAGCGGCCGATATGGTCACTATTTTGAATGCCCCACTTCCTGAGCAATCACTGCAACATGAAACAAAGTTTGAGGAGCATATAAGCTCAATAAACATAAACAACTTAAACTTTACCTACCCAAGCAGTAACGAAGGCATAAAAAATATAAACCTTACGCTACCCGCTAAAGGGTTAGTGGCAGTAGTAGGTGCTAGTGGCTCAGGTAAAAGTACTTTATTTGATTGTTTATTAGGATTTCATCCGCAGGTGATTGAACAAATAAGCATTAATAATAAACCACTTGATGCTACAAGCATGAGTACATTACAAAACGCAATTGCGTGGATCCCACAAACCCCAACGCTTTTTTATCAAAGCATTAGCGATAACATAAAAATAGCCAAGCCAGCCGCTACGCAACTAGAGCTTGAGCAAGCGGCACACCAAGCGGGCGCCTTAGATTTTATAAAGACGTTAGAGAATGGGTTCGACACCCTGATAGGTGAGCAAGGTGAAGGGCTCTCTGGCGGTCAAAAGCAGCGTATAGCCCTTGCACGGGCGTTTTTAAAACAAGCGCCTATTTTAGTGCTTGACGAACCGACAGCCCACCTTGATAGCCAAACCGAGCAGCTTATTCAGCAGGCTATAAATAATTACGCTAAAAACCACTTAGTGTTGGTCATTGCCCACCGCCTAAATACGGTGAAAAACGCAAGCAATATCCTTGTTATGCAAAATGGCGAAATAGCACAGCAAGGGACTTACAGCCAACTTGAGCAGCAACAAGGCGCATTTAAATCACTCCTTAATTTACAAGCGCAAGGAGCAAACAATGACTAATTTTATTAGGCTATTAAAGCTTTGCCGCCCCCATTATAAAGCCATGCTACTGGGTACTTTTTTAGCGACGTTAACGTTACTTGCAAACGTGGGCTTATTAGCTATATCGGGGTGGTTTTTAGCCTCAATGGCGGCAGCAGGTATCGCAGGCGTACAAATGAATTACTTTACACCTGCAGGAACCATTCGATTTTTAGCGATTGTACGAACTGCATCACGCTATGGTGAGCGCTTAGTAACACATAACGCGACGTTTTTATTGCTTAGTGAAATACGTGTTAATATGTTTGCCACGCTAAGTAAGCTAAACAATGTAGATTTAGCAATGAGCCGCAGCGCCGATTTAGTTAACCGCTTACAAAATGATGTGGATGCGCTTGATAAGTTTTACTTAAACATATTACTGCCAATGCTGGTAGCGATGTTGAGTGTGCCCATAATTATGGTGTTTATGACGGCTTATAACGCCAACGTTGCGCTTATTTGTTTTATGGGCATTTTACTAATTGGTATTGTTTTACCTGCGCTGTTAAGTGCTAAATTAAATAAAAATAGCCATAAAGAAACACAGCTCAGTGCACAACTTAGAGCAGAGCTTTCTGACACCCTAACCGGCCTTAGAGAGCTGAGTATTTATCAGGCACGTGCTGGGCAAATTTCAAAATGTAATGAACTAAACGAGCAATATAACCAACAACTTTATAGTCGCCATAAAGCACTCGCAAATAGCGACGGTTTAAGTTTGCTGGTTGTGCAGCTAGCTATGCTTGGCGCCATAGTCACTATTGTGCCTTTGGTTTACAGCGGCGCTATGGTCAATGTTGAGCTTGCTATGTTAAGCCTATTTGTATTAGCAAGCTTTGAAACTGTATTGCTGTTGCCCAATGCATTTATAGAGCTGCCCACTGTACTCAAAGCCGCTGAGCGACTATTTACACTGGAAGATAAAGTCACAGCGCAAGAAGCTAATAGCGCTGAGTTAATTGAGATGCAGTTTGATAAAAACAATACAACTTTGGCGCTTAATAACATTGGCTATAAATACCAGGAGCACAGTGCTTTAACTAATATCAGCTTTACCCTTAAAGCACAGCAAAAAGTAGCGATTGTAGGCAGAAGCGGCAGTGGTAAAAGCACCTTGGTTAATTTACTTACCGGTTTATGGCCAGTGCAGCAAGGCAGTATTAGGCTAAGCGATGAAAATAACGCAGAAGAACTCCACGCACTAAGCAGCAACACCCGCGCAAGCGTTATTAATATACTCGCGCAGCAGCATCATATTTTTGATGGCACATTAAGTGAAAACTTACGCTATGCAAAGCCAAGCGCCACAAAAGAAGAAATGCTTGAAGCCATTAACCTTGCACAGCTAAAACCTTGGCTTAATGAGCTACAAGATGGTTTAAAAACTCGTTTAGGCACAGGGGGGAGAAGTGTTTCTCAGGGCCAATCAAGGCGCATAGCCATTGCGCAAGCTTTATTACAAAACCCAGCCATTTTAGTCCTTGATGAGCCTACTGAAGGGCTTGATAACCAATCTAAGCAAACGGTAATGAGCGCTATTATGCAGGTAATGAGTAACGCAAGCGTACTTACCATTACCCACGACCCTGCTCTTTTAGCGCAAATGGATAACATTATTTGGCTAGAAAATGGCAGCCTTGTAGCGCAAGGCACTCATAAAGAGCTTAGCGAAACATATACCGATTATGTTGCCTTAACGACTCGGTTTTAAATAACTTGAACTCTGGTTAAGAGATTTACTACCCAACTGAATATTAATGAAACTTAATCCTGCTTTTCTCTAGCTAGAAATTTTAAGTGGAAACAAGGCGAATTTACGCGTCGATAGCTAGCCTATTGCAAGAAAATTCAACGCAGTTAGCGCTAAAAATAGCTGCTTGAGATAGATATATTATCCAGAGATCAAGTTAATCATTTAAAACGCTGATTGATACATCTATAACGCCGACTTTAGGGTCGGCAATTTTTTTAAACATACCTAACGATAAATCAATAACCCGCCCTCTAACGTACGGGCCTCTATCGTTTATTCTCACGATCACCGATTTGTTATTTGCCAAGTTTGTAACCTTCACTTTTGTACCAAAGGGTAATTCTAAATGCGCAGCAGTGGATGCATTTTGGCTAAATGTTTCGCCGTTTGCTGTTGTGCGACCATGGTATTTATTAGCGTAATAAGAGGCTTTACCTAACTGAGTACGCTCGCCATTAGCAGAGGTAACTATAGGTTGGCTGCTACACGCAGCTAAAATTGATAAAAAACTGAGGGTAAAAATTAACTTAGTAAAAGACATAGATGCGCTTTAATTATAAAAATTCGCGCAAAGGTTAACCTTACGTGGCTGAGTGTGTACTGAATTAAAATATTTTATAGGCAATAAAAAACCACCGTCGATTACTCTTAGGTGGTTTTTTTAAAAGCATAAAGCGCTTATCTTACGATACCGCGCTCAGAGCTTTTCACAAAATCAATCATGGTTTGTACTGCAGGATACTTAGCGGCATCTTCACTAAGTGAGGCAATCGCTTCGTCTACACTTAAGCTCTTACGATAAAACGCTTTATAAGCACGGCGTACAGCCATAATTTCGTCGCTTTCAAAGCCACGACGCTTCATACCTTCTTTATTGGTCGCAGCAGGGCCTGCTGGCATACCAATGGTGGTTACAAACGGCGGTACGTCTTTATTAACGCCTGAGTACATGCCAATAAATGCGTGATCACCAATTTTACAAAATTGATGCACACCTGAGTTACCACCTAAAATAACCCAATCGCCTACATGCACGTGGCCTGCAACGCTTGCGTTATTAGCAAATATAACGTTATTACCAATTACGGCATCGTGAGCAACGTGGGTATACGCCATAAATAAGTTATTGCTACCAATTTTAGTCACACCTTGGTCTTGAATAGTACCACGGTGAATGGTTGCACACTCACGTATAACGTTGTTATCGCCCATAATAAGAGTGGTTGGTTCGTTGTTATATTTTTTGTCTTGGCAGGCTTCGCCTACTGACGCAAATTGAAAAATATGATTGCCAGAACCAATAGTAGATGGCCCTTTAATAACAACGTGAGACTCAATAATACAGTCATCACCGATCACAACATCATTGCCAATATAGCTATATGGACCAACTGAGACATTGTTGCCTAGTTTAGCGCCAGGTTCGATTATTGCTGTAGAATGGATCACTATTAAAACTCTCTTCTCGCACACATAATTTCGGCACTACATACAACCTTGCCGTCGACTCTTGCTTCAGCGGCAAATTTCCATATATTGCGACGCTCTTTTAAAAACTCTACATGCAAATGCAGTGTATCGCCCGGTATAACTGGCTGTTTAAAACGTGCGTTATCGACTGCAGCAAATAAGTAAAGCTCGTTATCGCTACGGTTTTCTACTGTTTTAAATCCTAATAAACCGGTGGCTTGCGCCATGGCTTCTAATATTAGCACACCAGGGAAAATTGGCTGATTTGGAAAGTGGCCAGTAAAAATAGGCTCGTTAACCGATACATTTTTAATCGCATGCAGTGACTCACCAGGCGTAAAGTCAATTACACGATCAATTAAAAGCATCGGGTAGCGGTGTGGTAATAAACTTAAAATTTCTTGAATATCAAGGCTATTTAATTCGTTTGCCAAAATAGCATCCTTATTAGTGTTCAACGTTATGACTTAGCCAATGCTTCAAGCGCTTTAAGACGTGATTTCATGTCTGAAAGATTACGCAAGTGGGCAATTGATTTACGCCATTCTTTATTAGTTGTATGGGGCATACCAGATGAGTAAATACCCGGCTCGGTGATCGATTTAGTCACCATACTCATGCCGGTAATTATAACACCATCACATACTGACATGTGACCATTAATTGCGGTCATGCCACCTATTTGGCAGTTTTTACCAATGGTTACACTACCTGCTAGTACAGTACAGCCTGCAATTGCAGTACCCGAGTTAACTTCAACGTTGTGTGCTATTTGACATTGGTTATCGATGATCACATTACTATGAATAATCGTGTTATCGAGTGCGCCACGGTCAATTGTTGTGCTTGCGCCCACTTCAACCTTGTCGCCGATAATCACAGAGCCTAGCTGAGGAATTTTAACCCACTGTCCGCGCTCGTTTGCATAGCCAAATCCATCACTGCCAACCACACTGTTTGCTTGAAATAAACAATCAGCGCCAATTTCAACATCGTGATAAATAGTCACACTCGGCCAAAGCTTTGTGCCAGAACCTATTTTAACACGTTCACCGATGAAACTGTTCGGACCAATTTGTGCGTTATCACCAATTACAGCACCGGCTTCTATAACTACATTTGCGCCAATAGCAGCACTTGAACTTACCGTTGCACTTGGGTGAATAGTCGCACTAGCGTGTATACCTTGCTGCGCCGCTTGCGGGGTTGTATCCATAAATTGTGCAAGCTTTGCGTAGCTCACATACGGATTTCCAACAATGATTTTTGCGCCACTAAAATACGGTGCATCGGCTTTGCTAAGAATAACAGCGCTGGCTTGTGTGGTTTCAAGCTGCGTACGATATTTTGAGTTCGCTAAAAATGCAATATGCCCAGAACGGGCATTTGCAAGTGTAGCTATTTTTGTAATTTCTAAAGCGCCATCACCTTGAAGTTCGGCGCCTAGAAGTTCCGCAATGTGCGAAAGCGTATAATTTTGCATAGAGTGATTATTTCTTACTAACTGCTGATACAACTTTGCTTGAAAGATCAGTTACTTCTTTAGGGTTAAAGTAAATAGTAGTGTCTTTAACTTTAACTTCATCGAAGTCGCCATCTTTAGCAATTTCTTCAATTGTTTTAATAATTAAACCCTGAACTTTAGCAAGCTCTTGGTTTTGACGTGCTTTGATTTCTTGCTCTAAAGGACGACCTTTTTCAGCAAGGTTTTGTTGCATGCCTTGGATTTTATCACGTAGTGCATCTTTTTGAGCTTGGCTCATTGTAGTGCTTTCACGCTTAAATTTTTCTGCTTCAAAGCGAATGTCGCCTTGTAGTTTTTCAAGCTCTTGACGACGCTCAGCAAACTCAGTTTGTAAAGACTGCTCAATTTTAGCCATTTGAGGAATTTGCTTGTAGATCTCTTGCATATCAACAATGCCTACTTTGTGGGCAAATGCACTTGCAGAGGTGCCCATCATCAATGTTGCTAACACGGCTACTGCTGTTGATTTAAATAATTTTTTCACAAAAAACTCCTTTAGAAAGTGTTACTAATATTAAAGCTGATGGTCTTTGTATCGTCATCTTCTTCTTTTTGCAATGGATACGCAAAACTAATCAGCATTGGACCCATTGGAGAGATCCATTGTAAAGATAAACCGGTTGATACCCTAAAGCGCATTGGATCAGAGTAATCATCTAACTTAGCACGCTCATCTGGCGCTAAGTTTTGGAAACGGTCAACGTTAAATTCAGTATCCCATACGTTGGCAGCATCTACAAAGAAACTGGTACGTACAGAGCTGGTGTTTTCTTCATCTAAGAACGGCGTAGGTACAATTAGCTCCATACCTGCAACCGCTTTTGCATTACCACCAATACGCCCTTGTGGTACTAAAATATCAAACTCATCAGAGCCACCAATGCTACCTGTTGTAGTACCATCAGCACCTGGCGTACCAGGGATTGATAAAGGAACACGTGATACCGCACGCGGTAATATTGTATTACGGTCAAAGCCACGTAGTTCCATTTCTGTTATACGGAAGTACTCTTGGAATGGCAGTGTTTGCTCATAACCGTTTGTTGAGCCATAACCATTACCGTAACCTAGCGCTGCACGTGTTGAGAACACCCAACGGTGGTCATTCGATATTGGCCAGTAAAAACGCGAATCGTAGTTCAGTTTAAAATACTGAAGATCAGAGTTAGGCGTTGTGGCTGTTAAATTTAATGTTTGGCGCGAACCCGCTGTTGGGAATAAACCACGGTTAACTGTGATACGCGACCAACCAACACTTAGCTCATATTTAGTAAAGTCAAAGCCAGCATCTGGGTTTTCTTCATCTAAGAAGGTTTCGCGTAGTACACGTGTTTGTTCGTACTCGGCAATTTCTGAAAGTTCTTCTTGAATCCAACGTACGCCAAAGTTAACACGGTTTACCGCATCAATTGGGAAACCAATATTAGTGCCAATGCCGTAACTTGTTGATTTATAATCTACTAAGCTAAACTTACTGGCATCGTAGTTGTTGTAAAAAATACTGCTGCCTTGCGATACACCATCTGGCGTAAAGTAAGGGTCGGTGTACGACAAGCTAATGCTTTCAGAACCAGTAGAGGTATTTAAGTTTAAGCCAATTTGATTACCCGTACCTAAAAAGTTAGATTCGGTCACACCAATATTAAACTGAAGCCCTGCGTATGATCCATACGCTAAGCCCGCGTTAAAGCTACCGGCCGATTGCTCTTTTACTGTAAAATCTACGTCTACTTGGTCATCTACACCTGGTACTGGTACTACGTTAAAATCAACAGTTTCCATGTACGGTAAACGTTGAATTTGCAGCTTTGAGCGCTCAAGGTTTTGATTAGATAACCATGCACCTTCAAGTTGTGTCATTTCGCGGCGAAGTACTTCATCAGCTGTATTTTGGTTACCACCAACGATGATACGACGTACGTACACACGCTTGCCCGGATTTACCGACAGCGTAAGTTGCACTTCTTGTTTTTCATCATCAATTTCTGGAATTGTGCGTACTTCGGCATTGGCATAACCAAAGCGCGCTAAGTAGCTTTTGATAAATTCTTCAGATGAGGTCACCACTGAGCCATTGTAAAGCTCGCCGGCGCGAAGTGGGATAACGCTTTTGATTAGCTCTTCTCGGCCAAGTAAATCACCGATAAAGTCAAAACCTTTAACTGTGTACTTAACACCTTCTGTTAAGTTAGCAGTTACATACACAGATTCGCGCTCAGGACTTACTGATACTTGCGTAGAGTCAATATTAAAACGTAAGTAACCGCGGTCTAAGTAAAAGCTGCGAATTTTTTCTAAATCGCCTTCAATGGTTTGTTTTTGGTAACGGTCGCTACCCATAAACTGCCACCACGGTAAATCTTGTTGCGATTCAGCAAGCTTTAAAAGCTCTTCGTTAGAGAATAATTCGTTACCCACTAAGTTGATTTGACGAATAGAGGCGGCTTCGCCTTCGTCAAATTCTAGCTTAAGCTTTACACGGTTACGTGGCAGCTTAGTTACGCTAATATCAACGGTGGCATTGTATTTACCAATACTGTGGAAAAACTCAACCAACCCTTTTTCGATATTATCGATAACGGTTTTATCAAGCGGTTCACCTTGGCGAATATCTTGCTGATCGAGTGATTCGTTAAGCTGCTCGTCTTTTATATCTTTATTGCCTTCAAACTCAATAAAGCTAATAGTAGGACGCTCAGTCACTTTAAAAATAACGTTATTACCATCGCGTAACGCTTTGATGTTGTCAAAGTGACCTGAACGATAAAGTGACTTTATTGTTTTTGAAATCGTATAGTCATCAACGTTATCGCCCACATTGATAGGAACATGCGTTAGTGCTGCACCAAGTGCTACACGTTGCAAACCTTCAATTTTTAAATCTTCAACAATAAAGGAGTTTTGGCCCAGGGCTGCAAAACTTGCACCCAATAAACTTGAAACTGCCAAATGTTTTTTTATAGCCATTTTATTATCTTTATCCTTTACAACTGTATTACCGCTTAACATCAAAACTAATAATTAGTGATGCTTACAATCGTGTTCTAATTAGTAATTGTCACGCTGTAACTACAAACGCGATACATCATTGAACAAAGCGAAACATGTTAAAAATATGAGCAGCAAGGCGCCCACTTTAAAACCAAATTCTTGTGTCTTTTCAGAGACCGGCTTTTTACGGAAAAGTTCAATTATGTAATACATTAAGTGTCCACCATCAAGCACTGGCAGAGGTAATAAATTAAATACACCCAAGTTAACGCTTATTAGCGCTAAAAAGCTTAAAAAGGAGACTAGCCCGTAGCTTACGCTAGTTCCTGCACCAACTGCAATGCCCACAGGGCCACTTAAATTTTTAACCGAAACCTGACCTGTAATTAAATTACCAATCATGTCAAAGCTAAGCGTTATAAGGCGCCAGGTCTCTTGGGTACCACGAGCAATACTATCAAGCGGACCAAAGCTTCGGGTTTCAACATAGCCCTCAGGCCAAGGTTGAACAACCGGCGCAACACCTAAAAACCCTTGTTCAATACCGTGCTCATTAATGCGCGATTTAGGCGTTACTGTTACGCTATTTATACTATCTTGTCTTTTTACACTAAATTGTAAAGATTTGTTAGCCGATTGCGTAATAAGATTAACTAATTGCTGCCAATCGCTTATTGTTTCACCATTTACAGCGATAATCGTATCGTTAATCTGCAAATTAGCCAGTTCGGCTGCTGAATTTTTAGTAATAGCCGCAATGGTTAATGTGGCTTGCGGTCTAAACGGTACAATACCCAACGAACTCAGTGGCGGCACGTCTTGCTGATCGAGCTTCCAACCCTCTACGTTAAGCATTTTTGTTTGCTCTTGGTAGTTTTCGTTACGCACTACTACGGGCACGCTTTGCTCACCTAAGCTCGACATAAGTGCAAAAGTTGCATCTTGCCAGGTGGCAATCGTATCATCACCAATTTTAATAATTTGTTCAGAGGGCATAATGCCCGCCTGCTCTGCTCTGCTACCTTCGGTAATGCTACCCACTACAGGTTTTACCGATTGCACGCCCACCATGTACATAGCCGCCAACGCCACAATAGCAAATAAAAAATTAGCTAGCGGGCCGGCTGCCACTATGGCTATACGGGCCTGAACCGATTTAGCGTTAAATGACAAATGGCGCTCATTTTCTGGCACTTCATCCACGCGTTCATCAAGCATTTTAACGTAGCCACCCAGCGGAATAGCGGCAATTACGTATTCTGTATTGTATTTATCGTGCCACTTTAAAAGCGGTTTACCAAAACCAATCGAAAAGCGCAGCACTTTAACACCCATTTTACGGGCCACCCAAAAGTGCCCATATTCATGAATAGCAACTAAAATGCCGAGCGCTAAAATAAACGAGCCAAGATTCCAAAAAAAATCTAACATATTAATGAGTCACTTTTGTTATTAGGTCCGCTGCACGTTGGCGGGCTTGTTGGTCACACGCTAATATTTCATCTAGGCTTTGTACGTTAGTGAATGTGGCCGCATCAAGCGTTTGTGCATTAATTTTATAAATGTCAGTAAAGCCAATTTGGCCTTTTAAAAATGCCGCAACCGCTATTTCGTTTGCTGCATTTACCGTTGTGGTTGCGCCTTGCCCTGCGCTGCACGCATCAATAGCGAGTTGTAAATTTGGATAACGCGCAAAATCAGGCTTTGTGAACGAAAAATCACAAATATCCGAAAAGTTGAGTGGTTTTACACCGGCGTTAATTCGATCTGGGTAAGCGAGTGCATGTGCAATAGGCGTGCGCATATCGGGGTTACCCATTTGCGCTAAAATGGAGCCATCGTGGTATTGCACCATAGAATGAATAATACTTTGCGGGTGGATCACCACATCAATATCGCTGGTGTCACAATTAAACAGCCATTTAGCTTCGATAAATTCAAGCCCTTTGTTCATCATGGTGGCTGAATCTACCGATATTTTTTGCCCCATAGACCAATTAGGGTGAGCGACGGCTTCACTAACCGTAACCTCTTTTAAGGTATTTATATCGCGCGTTAAAAATGGCCCACCAGAGCCGGTAAGCAATATTTTACTTACGCCATGCTCTTGTAAATTTTGATCAGCGTTTGCGTTTTGAAGTGAATGAGGTAAGCACTGAAAAATAGCGTTATGCTCGCTATCAATAGGCAACAACGTGGCTTTATGCTGTTTTACTTTATCAATAAACAACTGCCCTGACATAACCAACGATTCTTTATTGGCAAGCAGTACTTTTTTACCTGCTTCAACGGCGCTTAGTGTAGGCAGTAAACCGGCAGCGCCAACAATAGCTGACATGACGGTATCGACATCGGGATGCGCACATAAATCGCTCATAGCCTGCTGTGAATGCATTACTAAGGTTTGGCATGGCGTATTATTTAAATACGATGATAATTGCTCTGCAGCGCTTTGTGTGGCCATAACCGCATATAACGGTTCGTGCTCAATACATAGCTCAGCCATTTTTTTTGCATTGTGGCCTGCAGTGAGGGCAAACACGTTAAATAGCGCTTTATTTCGCGCTATAACATCCAATGTACTTAACCCAATTGAACCTGTAGCGCCTAAAATAACAAGTTGTTGCTGTTGGCTCATAAACTCAAGGTCCATGCATAGCACATTACAAACATTGGGGCTGCTGCGGTTAAGCTGTCAATTCTATCTAAAATACCGCCGTGGCCGGGTAAACAGCGACCACTGTCTTTTAGGCCGGCTTCACGTTTAAACATGCTTTCAAGTAAATCACCGACAGCCGAAAATAAAGCTATAAAGGCGGTCATTACGGCATAAATAGGCCATACAGCAAAATCCACACCGGTAAAATGACAAAAAGCTAAAACAAATATAATTGATGCAACCACACCGCCTGCTAGGCCTTCGATGGTTTTATTTGGGCTCACCTTTGGCATGAGCTTGTGCTTACCAAAACTTTTACCTGTAAAATAAGCCCCTACATCTGCACTCCATACAATACCAAGTACCACTAAAATCAGTACCGAGCCAAAGTGCGTAGATTCAGCGTATTGCGCGCTACGTAAGGTATTGAGTGCAAGCCAAAGTGGAATTAAAGTAAGCAGCCCGGCAATGCCGCGCATTACCAAGCCTTCGTTCCATGCTTTGGCCATGGCTGGGTAGCGCCAAATTAAATAACTGGCCACAATCCACCAAGCAAACGAGAGCGTAAATAAGTAATTTGCATCCCCGACCAGCTGGCCGTTTTGCCATAGTGATTCAATCGGCCAATGTAAATTTAGCAGCGCCAATAACGCGCCAATTAACACCACAAACGCACCACGTTTTAATTTTGTGCATAGGCCCATAAAAGCAGACCACTCCCACGCGCCAAGTAAAACAATAATACCGGCAAAATAACTAAACAATGTTAGTGGAGTATAAAAAACCAAGGCTAGCGCTAACGGCGCTAATACAACCGAGGTTAAAATTCGTTGTTTTAACAAAATAGTGACCCTTATTCTATTTTAGGTATGCGCGAGTAATTGTTTTATTTGTTCACCCGTACAACCAAAACGTCGCTCTCTGGCAACGTAACACGCAATGGCCTCAGCAAATGCTGCTTCGTTAAAATCAGGCCAAAGAGTTTCGGTAAAGTAAAGTTCCGCATAAGCAGCTTGCCATAGTAAAAAATTACTAATACGAACATCACCACCCGTGCGAATTAGTAAATCCGGCTCCGCTTGGTCTGCCATGCTCATATGCTGTGCTAAGCGCTCTTCTGTAACATCCTCTGCCTTGAGTCGTCCGCTAGCAACTTGTAGTGCAAGTTGCTTAGCGGCATTTGCCATATCCCATCTACCGCCATAATTAGCGGCCACGTTTAAATGCAAGCCAGTGTTATCTGCTGTTAGCTCATGCGCAGCATATACTTTGCTACGTAAACTTTCAGAGAATCGTGATAAATCTCCAATAATGGTCAGTTTTACATTATTTTTATGAAGCTTTTTAACTTCCTTTGTTAAAACAAACAAAAAAAGCTCCATTAACGTATTTACTTCGTCCTCGGGGCGGCGCCAGTTTTCACTACTAAAAGCAAATAAGGTTAACGATTGTATCCCTAATTTAGTACAAAACTGAACAGATTGACGAACTGCGTCCACGCCTTTTTTATGCCCGAACACACGAGGTCTATTTCTAGCTTGCGCCCAACGCCCGTTACCATCCATGATGATGGCAACATGTTTAGGTAAACATTGCTGTGAAATTGTATCAGCGTCTAGAACCATAAATATTGAGTATTCCATAAAAAAACGCCGCCTAGTATACCCTAGACGGCGTTTCAAAACTAATATATTTCATAACCTGCATTGAGGTCATTTAGCTGTTTAGATTTCCATCAACTCAGCTTCTTTCGCTGTTAATTGTGCATCCATTTCTTTGATAAATTTATCTGTAAGCTTTTGAATTGTATCTTCTGCTTGACGCGCTTCATCTTCAGAAATTTCTTTATCTTTTAATAAAGATTTTACATCGCCATTAGCGTCACGACGAATGTTACGCACAGCAACACGGCCGCTTTCTACTTCGCCACGTACAATTTTAATTAAATCTTTACGACGCTCTTCTGTAAGCGGAGGAAGTGGTACGCGAATTACTGTACCAGCAGACATAGGGTTTAAACCTAAGTCAGACGCCATAATTGCTTTTTCTACAGCTTGCGCTAAAGACTTGTCGAATACGCCAATAGCCAGCGTACGAGAGTCTTCAATCGTTACATTAGCCACTTGGTTAAGCGGTGTATCAGCACCGTAGTACGATACCATAATGCCGTCTAAAATTGCTGGGTGAGCACGACCTGTACGAATTTTTGATAGTTGACTACCTAGTGCTGCTACACTTTTTTGCATGCGCTCTTGCGCATCTTTTTGAATATCGTTAATCACGGTTTAATCCTAATTATTTGATTACTTCATCTGAGGCTTGTGAAGAGATAAGTGTGCCTTCTTCTTCACCCATAATTACGCGTTTTAAGGCGCCTGATTTATTCATGTTAAATACGCTCAATGGCATATTATGATCGCGAGCGAGTGTAAACGCCGCTAAATCCATTACTTTTAGTTCTTTATCAATAATTTCATTGTAGCTTAAGTGACGGTAAAGCGTGGCTTCTGGGTTTTTAACCGGATCATCACTAAATACGCCATCAACTTTAGTCGCTTTAATTACAGTGTCGGCTTCAATTTCAATACCGCGTAAACACGCAGCAGAATCGGTAGTGAAGAACGGGTTACCCGTACCTGCTGCAAAAATAACAACGCGGCCAGATTTTAATAAGCTAATTGCCTCAGCCCAGTTGTATGCATCACATACACCGTTTAGAGGGATTGCCGACATTAAACGACAATTAACAAATGCACGGTGTAGTGCATCACGCATTGCAAGGCCGTTCATTACGGTTGCAAGCATACCCATGTGGTCACCAACTACGCGGTTCATGCCAGCTTCTGCTAGTGAACCGCCACGTAAAAAGTTACCACCACCGATAACCAAACCCACTTCTACGTCGAGTTCTACCAGCTCTTTAATTTCTTGGGCCATACGATCTAGCACTTTTGGGTCGATGCCGAAGCCTTCGTCTCCCATTAAAGCTTCACCACTTAATTTGAGAAGAACACGTCTAAAAATAGGTTTACGATTGATAGTCATAGTATTGGGGCCAACTTTTTATTAAATTATGGGTAAAAAATAACCGCGCTTATGATAAACATAAAAGCGCGGTTATTTTAAAGAATTTCTAAGCGTGACGCAAAAGCAAATAGTACTTTAATGGCATCTAATTTCCTTATGCATCACAAATAGTTAATCTTACTCGCCTTTTGCAGCTGCAATTTGAGCAGCAACTTCAGCAGCAAAATCTTCTTCTTTCTTCTCGATACCTTCACCAACTTCTACACGTGCGAAGCTAGTAACTGTTGCGTTTTTCTCTTTAAGAATTTCGCCAACAGATTTTTTAGGCTCCATGATGAAAGCTTGACCAGTAAGAGAAACCTCACCAGTAAATTTCTTCATGCGGCCAACAACCATTTTTTCAGCGATTTCAGCAGGCTTGCCTTCGTTCATCGCGATGTCGATTTGAACTTGCTTTTCTTTTTCTACAACGTCAGCAGGTACATCTTCAGGCGTTAAGTACTCTGGGTTTGAAGCAGCAACGTGCATTGCAATGTGCTTAAGTGTTTCTTCATCAGCAACACCTGCAACAACAACACCAATACGCTCACCGTGACGGTATTCAACAAGTGTTTCACCAGTGATGTACTGAAGACGACGTACGTTAATGTTTTCACCAATTTTAGTTACTAGTTCAACACGGTCTTCTTCAAACTTAGCTTGTAAGTCTTCGATAGTGATTGTTTCAGCGATAGCAGCGTCAGCAACTTTGTTAGCAAACGCTAAGAAGCTTTCGTCTTTTGCTACGAAGTCAGTTTGACAGTTAACTTCTACTAGTACTGCAACACCATCGTTTTGCTTGATGATGATAGTACCTTCAGCAGCAATGTTACCTGCTTTCTTAGCAGCCTTTGCAGCACCGCTCTTACGCATGTTTTCAATCGCTAACTCGATGTCGCCATCAGTTTCAGTTAACGCTTTTTTACAATCCATCATGCCAGCGCCAGTACGCTCGCGTAATTCTTTAACTAGGGCAGTAGTTACAGCCATTAGTAAATCCTCAAATCTGAAATCAGGTATTAGATAAGCGGGTAAACCGCTCTACAAGAATAGCAAGTCTTCACCTTAAAAAGATGAAGACTTGATGACAGCTAATTACTCAGCTTCTACAAAGTCGTCTTTCTCAGCTTGAGCAACGATGTTGTTCTCACGACCTTCAGTGATAGCAGCTGCAACAGAGCTAGTGTAAAGGTTGATTGCACGGATAGCATCATCGTTACCAGGTACGATGTAATCAACACCGTCTGGGTTAGAGTTAGTATCAACGATTGCAACAACTGGAATACCTAGGTTGTTTGCTTCACGGATAGCAATGTGCTCGTGATCAGCATCGATAACGAAGATAGCGTCTGGAAGGCCACCCATGTTTTTGATACCGCCAAGGCTCTTTTCAAGCTTTTCCATTTCGCGAGTAAGCATTAACGCTTCTTTCTTAGTTAACTTCTCGAAAGTACCGTCTTGGCTTTGAGCTTCAAGGTCTTTAAGACGCTTGATTGACTGACGAACTGTTTTCCAGTTAGTTAACATACCACCTAACCAGCGGTGGTTAACGAAGAACTGGTCGCTTTGTAAAGCAGCTTCTTTAACTGCTTCGCTTGCTGCGCGCTTAGTACCAACGAAAAGAACTTTACCTTTGTTTGCAGCAGCACTTGATAAAAACTTAAGTGCGTCGTTGAACATTGGTACTGTTTGCTCAAGGTTGATGATATGTACACGGTTACGTGCGCCGAAGATGAAAGGCTTCATCTTAGGGTTCCAGTAACGTGCTTGGTGACCAAAGTGAACACCAGCTTGAAGCATATCGCGCATTGAAACGTTTGCCATTTTGTAATTCCTCTATGTAGTTTAGGGTTAGGCCTCCACATATCCCATAGCACCAACACCGAAGTATTTAAACTTCAAATGCACCCAAGTGTATGTGACGATACGTGTGTGTGTTAAAATAAAATTGTGTTTGCCTTAAATACAAAAAATCATTTAAGAATTTATTTGTAAAAAGACGGCGCGCTTTATACCATATTAAAATTAAATACTCAACGTCGCGTGCAAAATTTGTGCGACGATAAATGTTAAAAAACGCAACTTTGGAGCCTCAATGAGCGCTGTGATCAAGACCCCTGAAGAAATTGAAAAAATGCGTGTAGCCGGGCGTTTAGCGGCAGACGTACTTGAAATGATTGAACCACATGTAGTGCCAGGTGTGACTACTGATGAGCTAAATACAATTTGTCATGATTATATTGTAAATGTGCAAGATGCTATCCCTGCGCCACTAAATTACCACGGTTTTCCTAAGTCGGTATGTACCTCTGTAAATCATGTAATTTGCCACGGTATTCCAAATGACAAACCGCTAAAAGATGGCGATAGCGTCAACATTGATGTAACCGTAATTAAAGACGGTTACCACGGCGACACCTCAAAGATGTTTCATGTAGGTACGCCTAACATTCAAGGTAAACGCCTTGCACAAGTAACGCAAGAAAGCTTATACCTTGCCATTAAAATGGTAAAACCAGGTGTGCGTTTAGGCGATATTGGTGAAGCAATTCAAAAATACGCAGAGAGCTTTAACTACTCAATTGTACGTGAATACTGCGGCCACGGTATTGGTAGCGAATTTCATGAAGAGCCTCAAGTAATGCACTACGGTAAAGCAGGTACTGGCGAAACACTTAAAGCTGGTATGTGTTTAACAATAGAGCCAATGGTTAACGCAGGTAAGCGCCAGTGTAAACTTTTAAAAGATGAGTGGACTGTAGTTACACGCGACCGCAGTTTGTCTGCACAGTGGGAACACACCCTATTAGTGACTGAAAATGGTGTTGAAATTTTAACGCTGCGATCAGATGATACTATCGACAGGATTATCGAACACTAATAAAAACCGAGCCGCTTGATAAAAGTATTTAACCTCTAATCGGGTTAATATATTTAATAACATACTGAATTATATGTAATATTTAATTTATTTTTCCCAAGTTGGAGATTTTCAGTGAAAACAAATCGAATTGACGCGCCAAATAGCGAGCCTATTTGCAAGTGGATTCAACACTGTTAACACTGAAAATAGCCGCTGGGGATAGACTTATTACTTCACATTCAGGTTATTTATCAATGCTAACGGTTCAATAAGGAGCCAGCCCACGTGGCATTACCCAACAAAGTAAAAAAGTTGCTTAGCGATGCTGAGCAACTGAGCGATTATCGCGATTGTTCTAGCTATTTTTATAAGTGGTTACATAACGAATTTTCTAAGCAACCAGTTGGTAATTTAATTAATGCCCGGGCTGAGTTTATAGACCGCCTGCTAATTAAACTGTTTCATGTTTACGATTTAGCTCACGAGCCTGATCTTGCCCTTATTGCCGTGGGCGGGTACGGCCGTGGCGAGCTACACCCCTACTCCGACATTGACTTTTTATTGCTTGTTACGCAGCCGCCTAGCGAGCAAATATGCGAAAAAATAGGCCAGTTTGTTACCATGCTATGGGATCTCAATTTAGAGATAGGCCACAGTGTGCGTACCATTGAACAAGCCATAGAGCAAAAACGTGAAGACGTTACCTTTGCCACCAGCTTGCTCGAAAGTAGGCTCATTTTTGGTAATCACATTGAGTTTGAAAAACTCAAAACGCATATTATAGAAACCCCTGTTTGGCGCTCAGGCGAGTTTTTTGTAGCCAAAGTGCAAGAGCAAAACCTACGCCATAAAAAGTGCCACGGTACTGCTTACAACCTAGAGCCAAACATAAAAGAAAACCCCGGTGGTCTTCGCGATTTACAAACCATTATTTGGGTTGCTAAAAAGCACTTTAGAGCCGAAACCCTACAAGAGCTAATTAGCCACGGCTACTTAACGCATGAAGAGTTTCAGGAGCTTTCGGAGTGCCTAGAAAACCTTTGGAATATTCGCTTTGCACTGCATTTAGCCGCTGGGCGCTCAGAAAACCGTTTGTTGTTTGACCATCAACCACACACAGCTGAAATACTTGGCTTTGGTAGCGATGGTAAAGCTTCGGTTGAGCGTATGATGAAACGCTTATTTAGAATAATGAGCCGCGTACGCGAGCTTAATCAAATGCTGCTATCGTACTTTGAAGAAAGTATTATGCCAGAGAGCAGCGAAGCGCCAGTGATTGAGTTAGACAAAGACTTTGAACGCGTTGGGCACCAAATTAGGGTAAAAAACCCATCGGTATTTTTTAGACGCGATCAACTTTTTGTTTTGTTTGAGCATATTGCCGACAACCCCGAAATTACCCATATTTACCCAAGTACTATTCGTACCATTAGGCAAGTACGCAGGCGCCTATTAGGTGACTTACAAGATTACGCAGCGTGTCGCGAGGCATTTATGCGTATTGTAAAACACCCTAACGGCATGGGCCGCGCATTCACGCTCATGCACAAACACGGCATGTTGGCCGCGTATTTACCGCAGTGGCGTAATATATTTGGGCAAATGCAATTTGACTTATTTCATGCCTACACAGTAGATGAGCACACCCATAAATTAATCAATAATATTTACCAATATTTTGATAAATCTAAAGTGAGCGAGTTTCCTATTTGTAGCGAAATAGTAACCCGTATGGATAAGCCAGAGCTGCTTTATTTAGCGGGTATTTTTCATGATATTGCTAAAGGGCGTGGCGGCGATCACTCAGAGCTAGGCTCAGTGGATGCCATTGCTTTTTCTAAATTACATGGCTTCCCATCATCTGATGGCAAGCTTATATCGTGGCTAGTTGGTAACCATTTACTTATGTCGGTCACTGCGCAGCGTAAAGACATAAATGACCCAGGTGTTATTAAAGACTTTGCCTCACGTGTAAAAACAGAGCGCCAACTCGATTACCTCTATTGTTTAACCGTTGCCGATATACGCGCAACCAACGACAACTTATGGAATGATTGGAAAAACACCCTACTACGCGAGTTATACTTGCATACTCAGCGTGCATTACGCCTAGGGCTTGAAAACCCAATGGATCAACGCGACCAAATACGCGATAAAAAACACCAAGCTAAACAGCGCTTACTTAATTTGGGCTACCTAGAAAACCAAATTGATTTAATTTGGAGCCGCTTTAAAGCCAATTACTTTACTGCCTTTAGCGAGCAGCAAATATCATGGCAAACCGAGCACCTATTAAAATGCGCAGACTTAAGCCTACCCAGTGTCATTGTTTCTGATAAAGCAATGCATGGTGGCACGCAAGTGTTTGCTTATAGCCCATATTCTGGGCCGTTATTCGCTCGTTTAGTTAGCGTAATTGGTTCTAAAAAGGCGCAAATACAACACGCTCAAGTGCTTACTACCAAAGATGGCTACGCCCTATTTAACTTTGTAATACTTGAAGTGAGCGGCGACCCTATTGCAAGTAGCCGTGCTCAGTCAATTAAACGTGGACTTGAGCAAGCACTTAGCGAACCACGTAAAAAAATACGCTTTAAAAAGAATCGCTCGCAACGATTTAAAGACTTTAATATTAAACCTAAAATAGTGCTGCGCCCTCATGCCCGTAAAGATCGCAGCCTAATAGAAATTCAAGCTGTTGATATACCTGGTTTACTTACTAAAATTGCCGAAGTTTTCCAAGCGCATTTATTACACATTCACGCAGCCCGTATTACAACGGTAGGTGAACGTGCAGAGGATTTCTTTGTCGTATCAAATAACGAATACCAAGCGCTGACTGATGAAGAGCAAGCCAAAATTCATCAGGCATTACGTAAAAAATTCAACGCCGAAACAGAATAAGGACACACCATGTCAGATTTAAAAACCATGATAGAAAACGCCTGGGATAACCGCGATAGCATTAGCCCAAGCAGTGTATCTAGCGATGTAAAACAAGCGATTATTGACGCACTAGAGCTTCTTGATAGCGGTGCAGCCCGTGTTGCTGAAAAAATATCAGGCGAATGGGTCGTACACCAATGGCTTAAAAAAGCCGTTTTATTATCGTTCCGTATTCGCGATAACCAACCAATGAACGACGGCGTAAACCAGTTTTACGATAAAGTACCGCTTAAATTTAGCGACTACACACCGGAGCAATTTCAGCAAGGTGGCATGCGCGTAGTACCAAATGCTGTAGCACGTAAAGGCAGCTTTGTAGGTAAAAACGTCGTACTTATGCCATCGTATGTGAACATTGGCGCCTACGTTGATGAAGGCACCATGGTTGATACATGGGCAACTGTTGGCTCGTGTGCACAAATTGGTAAGAACGTACACTTATCTGGCGGCGTGGGCATAGGCGGCGTTTTAGAGCCACTACAAGCTAACCCTACCATCATTGAAGACAACTGCTTTATTGGCGCACGCTCTGAAATTGTTGAAGGTGTAGTAGTAGAGGAAGGCGCTGTTATTTCAATGGGCGTTTACATTAGCCAAAGCACCCGTATTTACGACCGTGAAACCGGCGAAATTCACTACGGCCGCGTACCAGCAGGCGCTGTAGTTGTGCCAGGTGCATTACCATCAAAAGATGGCACTCACAGCCTATACGCTGCAATCATAGTAAAAAAGGTAGATCAACAAACACGTGAAAAGGTAGGTATCAACGCCCTACTACGCTCAATTGATGATTAAAAGAAGCGATAAGCTTTTAGCTGTAAGCCCTAAGCTGATTGGTGTTAAACGTAGGTTGGATTGAGTGAAACGAAACCCAACGACACATTAAAGCTTAGTGTTTTAGCAAAATTTAGAAAGCTCTAAGCCCTTTGGGTTTAGAGCTTTTTTGTTTAGATTAGAGTTTATCTCTTAAATAGCTAAACCGTTGGCTTTCTCTGTGCTCAACTCAACCTTAATTCAAAGCAATATACGTATACAAAACAAACGACTGAATTAGCCAACACACCCAAGATATAATAAGGTAGTAAAGCATACTTGAAAGTTAGCAATTAATATTAAGGATTAATATGACAAAAACTGCTTTACGCTCAACTATTTTGCTACCGGTATTTTTGCCCGCGGTATTTATTATTCTGCTTTTGGTCATTGGTACAAGTAGCAACCCTGAACTGGCAGGGCAAGCATTCAGTGTCGCCCTCAAGTGGATAACAGAAACCTTTGGCTGGTTTTATATGTTATCAGTTGCCATCTTCTTAGTTTTCATCGTTTGTGTTGCCGCCTCCAGCTGGGGAAATATCAAGCTGGGTCCTGATCATGCGCAACCCCAATACAGCTTTGGTGAATGGTTTGCCATGCTATTTTCGGCCGGTTACGGAGTCGCATTACTTTATTTTAGTGTAGCAGAACCCGTGCTCCATTATGCATCTCCGCCGGCAGGCGCCGCAGAAACCGTTAATGCCGCTAAGCAGGCTATGCAAATTGCATTTTTTCATTGGGGTTTTCATATATGGGCAATTTATGGGATTGTTGGTTTAGTACTTGCTTACTTTGCATTTCGCCACGGTCTTCCGCTGTCTATTCGCTCAGCCTTGTATCCACTTATTGGTGATAAAATATATGGCCCTATTGGGCACACTGTTGATGTGTTTGCCATATTAGGCACGCTATTTGGTATTGCCACAACGTTAGGGCTTTCGGTTACTCAAATTAATGCCGGGTTGCACTACTTATGGCCAAGCATCCCTATTAATACCACGGTACAAATTACCGCTATTGTTATTATTACCGCAGCGGCAACGCTTTCTGTGGTGGCAGGTATGGATAAAGGCGTGAAGCGTTTATCTATAATAAACATGACACTCGCCGTATCATTAATGGCCTTTGTGTTTTTTATTGGCCCGACTATTCATATTCTTGAATCGTTTTTACAAAATACCGGCAGCTACCTCAGTGGTATTGTTGAGCGTACTTTTAATTTACAAGCCTATAGCCGTAGTGATTGGATTGGTAACTGGACCCTATTTATATTTGGCTGGACTATAGCGTGGGCACCCTTTGTTGGTATGTTTATCGCTAAAATTAGCCGCGGCAGAACCATTAGGCAATTTGTTGTGGGCGTGATGCTAGTTCCGACTATTTTTACCTTTTTATGGTTTTCTGTATTTGGCGATACCGCGCTAAATTTAATAATGAATGAAGGGTTTAATACTTTGATAACCGATGTTCAAGCAAACCATGCCGTTGCGCTATTTCAATTATTTGAAGTGCTACCGTTATCGTTTATTATTTCGCTACTAACGGTTATCTTAATTATTACCTTTTTTGTAACCTCATCTGACTCGGGCTCGTTAGTTATTGACTCCCTCGCCTCTGGCGGGAGTATTGATACGCCTGCATGGCAACGGGTGTTTTGGGCTGTGCTTGAGGGCGCTGTGGCTGCTGTTTTATTAGTAGCAGGTGGGCTAAGTGCACTACAAACTATGACAATAGCCAGTGCCCTACCCTTTGCTGTTATTATGCTTATTGCAACCGCGGGGCTTTGGCGCGCACTTACCATTGAAGGCCATCGCGATACGAGCTTACAAGCACATGCGCTCAATAGCCGTAATGTTAACCTATCTCATTGGAAGCGCCGGTTAGCCGCTATGGTTAATTATCCGAATAAGGAAAAAGTGCATACCTTCATCAGTAGTGTGGTGGTAAAAGCAATGCAAGCTGTTCAAGCAGAATTAAAAGCGCGCCAGTGGCATGCCGAGGTAGATTTTGATACTGACTTAGGCCGCGCCCATTTAACCGTACTACGCCATGAACATGTTGATTTTGTGTATGACATTCGTCTTACTGAGCACCCAATGCCAAGCTTTGCCTATACAGAGCTAAAACCGGATGTTGATAACTCCGAGATGTATTACAAGGCAGATGTTTTCTTACGCCGAGGTGGGCTATCTTACGATGTGTATGGCTACAGTGAAGATGATATTGTGAAGGACATTCTTGACCAATTTGAGAATTACTTGCACTTTTTAGGTAACAGCCCAGGGGAACTTCCGTGGGATATGGCCGAACACGATGACATGTTAAATAGCGACAAACCTTAAATAAGGGTTTTAATTAACAGCGCAATTTTGATGCAATAAAAAAGGCACTTAAAAGTGCCTTTTTAATCTGCTCAATTAATTTTTTAATTACAGCGCGTTAAATACGTCGTCTGTTTTAGCTGCGCAAATAAAATCGTTTTTGTGCAGGCCTTTAATTGAATGGCTCCACCACGTTACGGTTACTTTGCCCCATTCGGTTAATAAACCTGGGTGATGGCCTTCATCTTCTGCCATATCACCTACTTTATTGGTAAACGCCATAGCTTGCTTAAAGTTTTTAAACTTATAAACACGCTCAAGTTGCATAATGCCGTCGCGTACCTCTGGTACCCAGTCTGGAATTTTTGTAATAAGTTGGGCAAGCTCTTCCTCAGATACTTTTGGCGCATCTACGTGACAGGCTTCGCATTTTTGTTCACTTAATGAAGACATTTTAAATCCTTACTTTAGCGTTTCTTTTTAAATTAAAGTTAACCGGCTAATTTTTCTTTAGGTGGAAATTTTGGGTCGTGCAAACCAAGTGCTTTAGCTTGCTCAACCAAAGTCATAATATCCATTTGTGATATATCAAACAGATCATGAATCGAATTTATGGTGTAGTACTGTGGTTGCATAATATCAATGCGGTACGGCGTACGCAGCACATCAATTACGCTCATAGGCGTTATCTCTGGTGTATCTGAATACACGTACTGGGTTTCACCTGGGCTTGATAATATACCACCGCCGTATATACGCAGGCCGTTTTCGGTTTGCATTAAACCAAACTCAACCGTAAACCAATACATACGTGCAAGGTATACACGATCTTTTTTCTGCGCTGCATACCCTAATTGGCCGTATTTGTGTGTGAATTCGGCAAAGTCAGGGTTTGTTAGCATAGCGCAGTGGCCAAATATTTCATGGAAAATGTCAGGCTCTTGCAGGTAGTCAAACTCTTCTCGGCTACGAATAAACGTCGCTACCGGAAATTGTTTGTTTGCCAATAACCTAAAAAATTCATCAAAATCGATAAGCGCAGGTACAGGCGCTACTTGCCAACCGGTGGTGGCAAGAAGCACTTCGTTAAGCTCGCTTAATTGCGGGATACGATCGTGTGGTAGGTTTATTTTTTTAAGCCCATCCATGTACTCATCACAAGCTTTGCCTTCTATGCACGCAAGTTGGCGCGTAACAAGCTCAGACCAAATTTTGTTTTCTTCTTCGCTCCAATGAATAACACCGTTTTCATCAGGTGTTTTAGAGGTGTATTTACTTGCTTTAGCCATAATAACCTTCTTGGGGTTGAGCCCAAATGTGTGTCAGTGTGATACTCAAGATTAGTGAATATCTAATGCAGCCATACTATGCAAAAGTGAAGAAAAGTTTAATAGTTAGACGGATATCTACATTTAGCACGATCCCCTAAAATGTATAGTTAAAATTACACCACCGGCATTAATATTATACAACCACTAAATTAAAGGCGTTAAGAGCAAATTAAACTGTACACAAATAAATACATCTAACAAATTAATGTAAAAGCTTGGTTTAAGTCGTCAATAATATCGTTAACATCTTCAAGCCCTACAGAGAGTCTTATTAAGCCATCACTTATGCCTGCGGCTGCTCGCTCCTCGGGTGTGTAAGGGGAATGCGTCATTGATGCGGGGTGCTGAATAAGCGTTTCGGCATCACCTAAACTTACAGCAAGTGTGCAAAGCTTCATGCTATCTATAAACTGCGCTCCTTGAGCAAGGCTGCCTTTAATTTCAAATGCAATAACGCCGCCTGCGGCTTTCATTTGCTTGCCTATATATTTGTTGCCAGGGTGCGATTTAAGCCCAGGGTAATAAACAATATTAACCTGTGGGTGCGCCTCTAAATATTCGGCAACCGTTTGCGCGCTTTGGCAATGGCGCTCCATGCGTATGGCTAAAGTTTTTATTCCGCGATTAATAAGCCATGCATCGTGCGGGCTTATGGTGGCACCAATATCTTTAAGTACCGTCATTTTTATTAAGGTAATGTGCTCATGCGTTCCACACACAAGCCCAGCTACTACATCGCCATGGCCGTTTAAGTACTTAGTGGCACTGTGCACAATAATATCTATGCCGTACTGCTTAGGTGATTGCAGCAGTGGCGTTAAAAAGGTGTTGTCGACCACACTAATTAAATTATGTTGCTTAGCGAGCGCGCCAATTAAGGCTAAATCAATGACTGCCATTGTGGGGTTGATTGGCGTTTCTACAAATATCATTTTTGAATTAGGTTTTATAGCAGCGCGAAGCTCGCCCTCGTTGGTCATATCAACAAAAGTAACTTCTATTCCCCAGCGCGGTAACATGTGAGCAAAAAACGCAAAAGTACATCCATACAATGCACTTGATGCAATTAAATGATCGCCCTGCGATAAAAAGCTTAATACCGACGCCGATACAGCGCCCATACCTGTGGCGGTAGCAGCAGCAGCTTCGCAGCCCTCTAACTGTGCTACTTTTTGCTCAAGTTCGGTGGTGGTTGGGTTACCTAGGCGGGTGTAAATATAACCGGGCTCATCGCCTGCAAAACGCGCGGCACCTTGTGCTGCATTTTCAAAATGAAAGGTAGAGGTTTGATACAAAGGCGACGTGAGTGCGCCATGCGGATCGTTTGCTTTTTGCGGGCCATGAATACATTGGGTATTAATATGCTGCTTGCTCATTGTGTGCTCTCGTTTTTTATTATGTGTGTCAATTACATAAATAAAACGCACCGCAGTTTAAATCACAAGCATGCCGGATGCTCAGATGGCTATTTGTGCAAAAACCGCTCAGCGCGGTTTTGTACACAAATATTGCCACTGCTACTTTAGGACGTTGGCTCGGCCTTTTTACGGCTCATAATTTTGCTGGCAATACTTTGCACTGTGCCTTTTAACAAGCTGCGTTTGTTTTCAAGCCGTGGTAATGGGCGGCTAAGCTCCATTGCTTTGTAACCAATACGTGCTGTAAATATACCGGCGCTTACACCTTGCGCTGCACGCCCCGAAAGCTTACCTAAAAGCTCAGCACTGAGTGCTGTGGCTGCTAAATCAGATACAAGCTCAGCACTGCCTACAAACATAACTTGCTTTATTAGCATACGGTAGAGCTTAATGCGGCTTGCGTAACCAAAACCAATGCCATAAATTTTACCAATTTGCTCTATTAACTTAGTACCGCGCCAAAGCACCGCCATCATGTCCACCAGCGCAAGGGGGCTTAAGGCAACAAGCAACGCTGACTCTGTCGCAAAGCGGTTTATAAGCTTTTTAGCTTGCGTGTCTTGCGTTATAAGCAAGCTATTTGCGTAAAGGGTCATTATTTCCTTATCGCTATGATGGGTAGCCACTTGGTTTTTAAACGCATCGAAGTTGTCGAGCTGTTGGTGCTTATTTAGTTTTTCAAGCCAGGGTAATGCGCCGCCTACTTGCTCACTATTTAAGAGTCTGTCGGCTTCTTGGCGGTGTAACTGATTACGCTTTAAACTGCGCAGCATTCTGTATTCGCGCCATAGCATGCGCCCAATTAGCAACACACCGCTTACCACCGCAGTTAAATAAACACCGCCTAAAATGACCGACTGCTGAAACGCAAACACTAACGAATACGCAAATTCTAAAAGCACTAACACTAAAAAGCTTACAGCAAACACCCCTTTAAGCGTTTGCCATTTAGACTTTTTATATACCGGCTCTAGGTCTATTTCTTCATCAAGAAGTTCATCTTCAGGCTCTTCAATGTATTCACTTTGACCCTGGGTAATTATTTTTGCAGGAGCAAGCGTCGCCTCAACCTGTTCATCAGCTTGGCTATCAATTCGCCTACCTGCTTGAAAAGTTTGCTGTGTGTCGTTCATGATAATTTGTCTCCTAACAAGTACTGCATCACATGATCAAGGCGAATATGCTTAAGTTGCTTATCGGGGTTTGGCATAGGCGCAAACGATAAAAACTCAAAGCCCTGCGCTGGCCACTCATTTTTATTAAGCATGCGCTTTGGTGGCTGTGGGGGTAAATAAGTAAGCCAATCTTGCTCGTTAAGTGGTTTGCCATAAATGCAATCAAGCGTTTGGCCTTTATCGGCCACTTGGCGCGGCTGCGTTGCTGCAATTGACGACATTGCCATGGTTTCTATTTGTACGCCATCAAACTTTAAGTGATTACTTTGCTCATGCACTAATGAGTCAAGTAGTAGTGCTAAATCTTTATGGTGCTTTGCACTTATATGATCTGACTTATTTGCAGCAAACAGTATTTTATCTATGTTGGGTTTAAATAAACGCTTAAAAAATCCCGACTCGCCGTAATTAAAGTGTGCGAGTAATTGGTTTATTACACTACTTTGCTCTTGGAGTGTTTCGTGGCCTTCATTTAAAGCGCTGAGTACGTCTACCAACACAATTTGGCGGTCAAAGTGTTTAAAGTGCTCATTATAAAATGGCTTAACCACCTCTTTTACATAGGCGTTAAAGCGCTTAATTAAATGCGCTAAGTTAGAGCCTGCCACTACCTCATCACTTTTTATATGCTGCGCATTTACCGGAAAAAACAACAAAAGCGGCGCACCTTGTAAGTCACCAGGCATAAGCATGCGCCCAGGTTGTAACATGGCAAGCTTAGTATCTTTTTTAAGGCCCACCAGCATACTTTGATAAAGCGCCGCAATGTGTGCAAGCAAGCCTTCATCTACAGGCGCATTTAAATCAAGCTGTTCAAGCGCGTTTAAAAATTCAGTAGAGGTATTCACACGCGGGTGCTGTAGTAACAGCGGGTATTGTTGCTCGCACCACTGACTATAGCTTTGCTCAAGCATAGGTAAATCAAGTAGCCATTCACCTGGGTAGTCAATAATATCTAAATACAGCGTAGATTGCGGCGAAAAATGCCCACGTAACCCTGATGCGCTTTGGTATTTAATCGCTAAACGCAGGGTATTAATACGCTCGGTTGATGCAGGCCATGTAGGCATCCCATCAGTTGGGAGCAAGGCATTAAGTGCACGCGGATAGTCAAACGTAGGGACTTTTAACGCCTCTTGCGGCACCACTTTGGTGGCTATATGGCGGTGCTCTCGCATTACATCAAAAAACGGTAAGTTTTTATCATCGCTTTGTGTTGTAAGGTGCTTAACAAGTGCGGTAATAAACGCGGTTTTACCACTGCCACTTAGACCGGTTACGGCCAATTTTACGTGTTGATCTAAACTGCGATGAAGGGCTTTTTGGGCTGAACCTTTAATACTTTTAAAGGTTTTTTTGGCAAATGAAGTGCTACTCATAATGGGCTAGCACTTCATTGATGCTGTTAATCACCGAACAAAGTGCTATTAAATCCTTTAAAGTTTGTTGATTTCACGGCTAACCGTAAACTCGCTTGAAGTAACATGGCGCTCCATATCTTGAAGACGCGTGTCTATTCGCGTTAAACGCTCTTTTAAGTCTTGCAATGCGCGGCGCGGTGGCTCGCCTTTTTGCCATACTTTAAATTTAACTTCTAGCGGATCGTCAGTTTTAGTTGAGCTACTAGTATGTATAGTTGTGGGGTCTTTTTTATCTAAAATAAACCACGCTGCAATATACGCTACCACAAATAATGGGCCACCCGTTAGCAGTACCGCACTAACAAAAATAATGCGAACTAACCATAACTCCATATTAAAGTAGTCACTTAATCCCGCACATACACCGGCGATTTTACCGCGCTGTGGGTCTCTTAATAATTCGCGTTTGGCACTCATACTTTGCGTCTCCATTGTGGTGACTCTTGATCGAGTAATGCTTCAAGGGTTTCTACTCTATCAGCCATTTTTTCGGCCTTGTGGGCAAGTTCCAATAACTGGCGATGTTCATGCTCACTTAACCCTTGGCTCACTTGCTTTTTGCTACGGTAGTGCAAAATTAACCACAGTGGCGCAACAAAAATCATGAACAAGATAAATGGTGCAATTAGTATCTCTGGATCAAACATAATCCTCTCCTGACAATCCGTAATCGATGTTTTAAGCAGTGGGGCACTTTAAGTACCCCTTTATAAGTTATTTATCAGCTAGCTTCTTTTTAAGTTCGGCAAGCTCATCATCTATCTTTTCATTTTTTTGTAGGTCGGCAATTTCATCTGCAAGCGACTTTTTACCTAAATCGTAAGACTCTATTTGAGATTCTAGTCCATCAATTTTAGTTTCGTAGCGCTCAAAGCGATTAAGTGCATCTTCTACTTTAGAGCTATCAAGGGCTTTTTTCACTTCAAGGCGCGACTCAGCCGAACGTTGACGTAAAATAATTGCCTTTTGACGTGCTTTAGCATCGGCTAGCTTTTCTTGTAGAGTAGTGACTTCTTGCTGAAGTTTCTCAATATGAGACTCTACATGCTCAAGCTCAGACTCTACTGCTGCGACTGCTTCTGCCGATTTTTGCTTTTCAAGTAACGCTGAGCGCGCTAAATCGTCGCGGTCTTTACTTAATGCAAGCTCTGCTTTGTCTTGCCAATCGCTTACTTGTGCTTTTAGTGTGTCTACACGACGTACTAATTCTTTTTTCTCAGCCAGTGTTTTCGCTGACGTAGAGCGCACCTCTACCAATGTGTCTTCCATCTCTTGGATAATAAGACGAACCATTTTTTCTGGGTCTTCTGCTTTATCTAAAATGGCATTGATATTAGAATTAACAATGTCTGCAAAACGCGAAAAAATTCCCATAACATTTACCTCTGTAATATAAACTTAGTTGGTCTGCTGTAACTAGTATCAATATGCTTGCCAACTTTTTAAAATCTAAAATACACTTTATTTTCATTAAGTTAAACTAAATATACAAATTCCTTTAGTTATCCCTGATTATGAAATACACTAACTGTTAGCAAAAATGACCAAGAGTTAGGAAAAATGAGCCAATATCGCCAACAGGATAATTTACTCGGCCAATCTGATAGCTTTTTAGCTGTACTTGATCAGGTATCGCAGTTAGCTAATTTAGATAAGCCAGTGCTTATTATTGGCGAGCGAGGAACCGGTAAAGAGCTTATAGCCGCCCGTTTACACTTTTTATCAAAGCGTTGGGATCAAAACTACGTAAAGCTTAACTGTGCAGCCCTTAACGAAAACCTCCTCGAAAGCGAATTATTTGGTCATGAAAGTGGGGCTTTTACCGGAGCAAGTAAACGTCACGAAGGTCGCTTTGAGCGCGCTAACAGCGGTACCTTATTTTTAGATGAGCTGGCTAATACATCGGCCATGGTACAAGAAAAGCTTCTGCGCGTTATAGAATACGGTGAATTTGAGCGGGTTGGTGGTAAACACACCGTAAAGGTAGATACTCGTTTAGTGTGTGCCACCAACGAAGATTTACCCCACCTTGCTGAACAGGGCGAATTTAGAAGTGACTTACTTGACCGCTTAGCCTTTGATGTAATTACCCTGCCACCACTGCGCGAACGTCAAGACGATATTATGCTACTCGCTGAGCAATTTGCCATGAATATGGCACGCGATTTAGAGTGGGAGTTATTTAGTGGCTTTACCCGCAGCGCCACCGAAACCCTGCTAAATTACGATTGGCCGGGTAATATACGCGAGCTTAAAAATGTAGTTGAGCGAAGTTTGTATCGTCATGGTAATGAACATATTCCCGTTCACCAGATTATTTTAGACCCATTTGAAAGCCGTTTTAGACCCAAAGCTCGCATTAAAGCTGCTATTGCAACACCGGTTGCCCCGGCTGAGCCTACAACACTAGCCACACCTGTTAGCGAGCTTAGTAACGAGCTTAGCGCCCCAATTGAATTTCCGTGTAGCTTAAAAGAGCGCTCTAACGAATTTGAAATTAATATGATTAATAAAGCCCTTGAGCATAGCCAATTTAATCAAAAGAAAACTGCAGAAGTACTCGGTTTAACGTATCATCAATTACGTGGTTATCTTAAAAAATACAATTTATTAGAAGATAAATAGTTAGAGGTTATGCGAGTGCATAAAATACTACTTGTTTTACTAGCCAGCACCTTAACAGGCTGCTTTGATAGTAAAGAAGAAATTATAGAAGAGAAAAACCAAGGCCTCGTTTATTGCGCCGAAGCGAACCCTGTGTCGTTTAATCCGCAAGTAACAACCACTGGCTCAACTATTGATATTATTGCTAATCAGTTATTTGACCGTTTAATTAGTATTGACCCCGTTACTGCAGATTTTAAAAGTGAGCTGGCAACCGATTGGAAAATTAGCAACGATGGAAAGTCGGTTACCTTTACGCTGCGTAAAGGCGTAAAATTTCATTCTACCTCGTACTTTACCCCTACTCGCGATTTTAATGCTGATGATGTTATTTTTACCTTTAGCCGATTATTTGACGTGTACAACCCGTACCATTTTGTAGGCGATGCAAACTACCCGTATTTTCAAAGTGTGGGGCTCGATCAGCTTATTCGTAAAATTGTGCGCGTGTCTGACTATCAAGTGCGCTTTGAGCTATTTCACCCAGAAAGCAGTTTTTTAACGAACATGGCCACCGACTTTGCCGTGGTGCTGTCGCAAGAATACGCAATGCAATTAAAAGCGCGAGATCAAACTAATTTATTCGATCAGTACCCTATTGGCACAGGCCCCTACATTTATAAAGAGTACAGACGCGATCACTTAGTGCGCTTTTACCGCAACCCACTTTATTGGAAGCACGATGTTGCCCTTGAACAGCTGGTTTACGACATTACGACAAACGGCACTACGCGCATAGCAAAAATGCTCACTAAAGAGTGCGATGTAACCGCCCACCCAAGTAGCGCACAACTGAGTATTTTAGCGCAACGAGACGATATAAACGTTGAAAAAGAAACCAATTTAAATATTGGTTATTGGGCCTTTAATACTGAGCGCGCCCCTTTTGATGACATTAGAGTACGCAGAGCCCTTGCGCATGCAATTGATATAGACAAAATAATGCAAGCCGTTTATTACGGTAATGGTATACGCGCGCAATCTATTTTACCGCCGACCTCGTGGGGCTTTGAACCACAAGAAAACATGCCTATGTTTGACCCAGAGCTGGCTAAAAAACTGCTCATAGAAGCGGGGTTACCGAATGGCTTTGATATGACCATTTGGGCAATGCCAGTGAGCCGAATTTATAACCCTAATGCCCGTAAAATGGCTGAGCTGATGCAGAGCGATTTACGCAAAATAGGTGTTAATGTGAGTATTGTTGAGTACGAGTGGAATACTTTTATTCAGCGTATAGGTGAGCACCGCCATGATAGCGTATTACTCGGCTGGGCTGCCGATACCCCCGATCCAGATAACTTTTTTAGCCCATTGCTAAGCTGCACCGCCACTTTTAGCGGTAAAAACCCAGCCAATTGGTGTAACCCGCAGTTTGACTTATTGCTTACCCAAGCGCTCGACACCACCGATTTAAGCTTACGCAAACAGTATTACGATCAGGTTCAAGCGCTCATTATTGATCAGCTTCCGTTAGTGCCTATTGCTCATGGTATGCGTTTTCAAGCAAATAGTGCCGATGTAGAAGGGATAACCCTTGGCCCATTTGGGGCGATTTCACTCGCAAATGCGAGGAAAAAATAATGATACTAGATTATATATTACGCCGCCTTGGCTTGTTTTTGTTCATGATTTTAATGCTAAGCATATTTACCTTTTCGCTTAGCTACTTGTTCCCAGGGGATCCGCTTAGCAACCTAAGTGGTATTCCTAGCGGTAATTTTTCTCAGCACAGTGAGCTTGAAGATAAATACATGTATGACAGCAACTACGTTATGCAGTATTTAGCGTTTTTAGGGCGTATATTTCAAGGTGACTGGGGCGTGTCGTTTGCCTCGGGAGATAACGTTTTTCAGCACATTTTAGATTTAATTCCAGCAACTTTAGAGCTGTGTGTTTATGCGCTTATTGTATCGGTTGTGGTAGGCGTACCAGCGGGCATTTTGGCCTCAGCATATACACGCCGTTGGCCAGATAAATTAATTAGCTCTACCACCATGATTGGTTACTCTATTCCGGTTTTTTGGTTAGCGCTGTTACTTATTATGATTTTTTCGCTCAAACTGGGCTGGTTTCCTATGTCGGGTAGAATGGGATTACTATTTGAAATACCGCCTAATACCGGGTTTATATTAATCGATATTATGCTCGCAGGCTTCCCCTACAAAGGTGAAGCATTTATAGATGCACTGCATCACTTAACACTGCCAACCATAGTACTGGCCATGTTTCCTACCACTGTTTTAGTGCGCTTTACCCGCGACTCTATGCTTAAAGTAATGGATCAAAGCTTTATAAAAACGGCCAGGGCAAAAGGCCTTAATCGCCGCCAATTAATTATGCATCATGCGCTGCGCAATGCGCTATTGCCGGTAATAAAACAAATAGGACTGCAATTTAGTACGCTTATTACGCTTGCCATGATAACCGAAGTTATTTTTTCTTGGCCGGGTATTGGCCGTTGGCTAATCGATAGTATTTACCAACGAGACTACCCTGCTATTCAAGGCGGTTTAATGGCGGTGTCTATGTTTGTTATTATTGCCACTATTGTTGCCGAGCTTACATATACTCTGTTCGACCCAATTTCGCGGAATCAGGCACATGGTAAAGTTTAAATTATTTTCTGAAGAGTCGAATAAATCGCCGCTGGCGCGTTTTTGGCGCAAATTTAAAAACAATCACCCCGCCTTGGTGGGATTATGGATTTTTATGGCGTTTGCGCTATTGGCCGCCAGTGCGCCCTTTTTAGCGCCGTATGGAGTTAACCAGCAACATAGCGATGCTTTACTTATACCGCCATCATGGCGAGAAATGGGTGATGTGCGCTTTATTTTGGGCACCGATGATTTAGGACGCGATGTACTCTCGCGCTTAATGAATGGCGCAACCTACACGTTTGGCTTATCGGTGGTGGCTGCATTTATTACCACCATTATTGGTGTGCTTGTTGGCACTTTTGCCGGCATTAGCCGCGGCCTTCGTTCAAGCTTTTTAAATCACTTGCTTGATATCACGCTCTCTATTCCGTCTTTGCTATTGGCGATTATTATTATTGCAGTGCTTGGGCCGGGCTTAATGAATACAGTGTGGGCCATTATACTGGCGTTATTACCGCAATTTATTCACTCTATTCGTAATTTAATTGTTGATGAGCTAAGTAAAGACTACATTACCGCTTTTAAGCTTGATGGTGCCTCTAACTGGCATATTTTGTCGCGGGGTATTTTTCCTAATATTTATGAGCACATTGTGGTTATTTTTACCACCGCGCTTTCTACTGCTATTTTAGATATTGCTGCCTTAGGCTTTTTAAAACTTGGTGCACAGCCCCCTACAACCGAATGGGGCGCCATACTGGCTGAGAATTTAGGCCTTATATATTTAGCACCTTGGACCGTTGCGCTACCGGGTGTATTATTATTTTTAGCGGTTTTGTCTACCAATTTAGTAGGTGATGGCCTACGAAAAGTGCTTAAAGCACGTAAGGCTGATTAAATGCAATTACTCGACGTTAGAAATTTAACCATAGAGCTGCGTACCTCTGAAACGGTGATTCGCGCTGTAGACAGAGTCAGCTTTAGCCTAAAAGAAGGCGAAGTACATGGCTTGGTGGGTGAGTCGGGCTCAGGTAAAAGCTTAATAGCCAAAGCCATTGTTGGGGTACTTAACGAACGCTGGCATATAACAGCCGATAGAATGCATTGGCGCGGTGTTGATTTAATGCGCTTAACCCCAGAGCAACGAAGAAAAACAGTCAGCCAAGACATTGCGATGATTTACCAAGACCCTAGCCGCTGCCTTGACCCAACCGCTAAAATATTTGACCAAATAGCCGAAACACTGCCTGAAACATCCACTAAAGGCTTTTTTTTAAAGCGCAATAGAGAACGTAAAGACCGCGTAAAAGCACTTATCCATAAAGTGGGTATTAAAAACCACGATGCTGTGCTTGATAGTTACCCGCACGAGCTCTCAGAAGGCGTGTGCCAAAAGGTCATGATTGCCATGGCCATAGCGCGCACTCCTAAGCTACTAATTGCTGATGAGCCGACTACAGCGCTTGAAAGCACCACCCGTGCACAGGTATTTAGGTTGCTAAAAAGCTTAAATCAATTAAAAAATATGTCTATTTTGATGATTTCTCATGAGCTTGAAGAAATAGCCGACTGGTCGCACGGTATTCATGTTTTATATTGTGGGCAAATGGTTGAAGCCGGCCCTACACAACGTATTTTTCGCCAGCCTCGCCACCCTTACACGCAAGCGTTATTAAAAAGCTTACCCAATTATGAGCAAGGCTTAGCACACAAAGAACCCTTTTATGCACTTAAAGGCACTATCCCTACTTTGCAACATTTACCTATAGGTTGTCGATTAGGCCCACGCTGCCCTCAAGCACAAAAAGAATGTGTAATTACCCCTGCACTTACTAAGCACCATGGGCACAGCTATGCGTGTCATTTTCCGCTTATTAAGGAGATGAAGTAATGCAACCGGTATTAAAAGTACAAGCGCTTTGTAAAACCTTTAACATACGTGCCGGTTTATTTAGCCGCAAAAAATTTGAGGTACTAAAAAATATCTCTTTTTGTGTGGGCAAAGGCGAAACAATCGCAGTAATCGGTGAAACCGGTGCGGGTAAAAGTACACTCGCTAAATTACTCGCAGGGGCCGATAGCGCTGACAGTGGGCAAATTTTATTAGAAAGTAACATTATTGAAGATGACGGCGTGCGCGATGATCAATGTCGACATATCCGCATGATATTCCAAGACTCCGCTGCCTCGCTCAACCCAGGTCTCACCATAGGTGATATGCTAGATGATTGCTTGCAGTATAATACCGATTCAGACCAACTAGCTCGCCAAGAAAAAATAGATGCCACGCTTTCTAAAGTGGGACTGCTAATCGATCATCAACATTATTACCCTCACATGTTTAGTGTAGGCCAATTGCAGCGTGTAGCGTTGGCGCGGGCGCTCATTTTAGACCCTAAAGTGGTGGTGCTTGATGAAGCGCTATCGGCTTTAGATCCCTCCGTCCGTGCGCAAACAGTTAACTTATTACTTAAGCTGCAAAAAGAAACCGGTTTAACTTATGTACTCATTACGCACCATTTAAGTTTAGTGCGCCATATCAGCGATCAGCTAGTGGTGCTTGAAAAAGGTGAGGTAGTAGAATATGGGCGTACCGAAGAGGTGTTTCAAAATCCGCAATCAAAAGTAACACAGCGCCTAATTTGCTGTTAATACAAAGCTTATATTTATAAGCAATACTGCCTAATCATTTTACTAAGCACATTGAAGTTATAAAAAAGGCGCGTTACTTATAAAGTAACGCGCCTTTTTTTAATGTATCGCGATTATTTTGCTGCTTGCTCTACCACAGGTAGATTTAGCTCAGCTTTAGCCTTTAAAGACTCAATAAACGCTAAGTAGTTTTTGTTAGCTTGCGCCATAGTAATGTTTTGCTGTACTTGCGGGTCGATATTTGCGGTTACTTGCGCATCGCTTACCGATTTAAGTGCAACAATTGCCGCATCACCGTTGTTTAAATCAACCACGTCTGTGCTTGGTGTATCATTAGGACGAGGCATTTTAAACGCTTGCGTTACAATAGCAGGCGAAACCGTATAGCTTTGACGCGTTAAGCTCGCTTCTTCACGTACCGTTAGGTTTTGCTCACTCGCCACATCGCTTAGCGTTTTACCCGCTTGAACTTGTGCAAATAACTCACGTGCTTTTTCTTTAGCAAGTGTTGATGCTTTTTCATTAACTAAACGTGTTTTGATTTGCTCACTCACTTGCGCAAGCGGTTTAGTTGCAGATGGCTCGTATTTATTTACACGTACTACAATAACGTGCTCATCACCTAGCTCAATCACTTCTGAGTTTACTTTATCTTCAAGTAATTCTACTGAGAACAACTGAGAAATTACCGCAGGTGTATTAAGTGGCTCTGGCAATGCATTACGTGCAACAAGTGGCGTGGTTTTAACTTCAACGTCTGCCACTTCTGCAGCATCGTCTAAACGGTCAGAAATCTCAAATGCTAAGGCACCCATTTCTGTTTGCTTTTCGTAAAACGCATCTACTTTTTCAGTTTGCTCAAGCTCTGCACGTAAGTCGGCTTTTACGTCGTCATACGCTTTTACTTGCTCTGGCTGTAAGTCAGTAAGTTTAATGATGTGATAACCAAACTCTGATGCTACAACTTCTGAAATATCGCCTTTGTTTTGAAGCGCAAATGCAGCATCTTCAAAAGCTGGGTCCATTACATCGCGCTCAATCCACTCTAGGTCGCCGCCCATTTCGCCACTCACAACATCATCAGATGATGACTCTGCAAGCTGTGCAAAATCAGCACCTTGCTCTAACTGCTCATGTAATGCGTTGGCTTTTTCAAGCGCGGCATCATCATCTTCGCTGTTATCAATTAAAATGTGCGATACACGGCGTTTTTCAGGCTCGATGTATTGTGCTTTATTTTGCTCATAATACGCTTTTACGTCGTCTTCTGTTACCGACTCTACGGTGATATCTTGTGCTTTAAGCTCAATGTAATCAACCGATACACGCTCTGGCGATAAAAATTGTGATGCGTTTAGCTCGTAGTAATCAGCAATTTCTTGCTCAGATACGTCTACGTTTGCTTGTAACGCTTCTTTGCTTAACACAAGGTAGTCTATGCTACGCGTTTGCTGCTGCAGGGCTGCAGCGCGTTTAAGCTCGTTTTCAAGTGCAAACTCAGTACCAGCAACCGCAGACACTAATTGGCTGCGTGTCATGTCTTTACGTAAGTACTCACGAAAAGCATCTGGTTGAAAGTTCATTTGACGAATTACTTGTAGGTAACGGTCGTTATTAAATTTTTCACCAATTTGAAAGTAAGGTAGTTCTAAAATTGTTTTACGTACGCTGTCGTCGCTTACGCGAAGGCCTAAATCTGCCGCTAATTGTGATTGCAATTCTTGTTGTACTAAGCGGTCAATTACACCTTGACGAATTTGCGCCATGTAATTTGGATCTGCACTGATTTGTGCAAAGTATTCGCCAAATTGTTGCTCTAAACGGCTACGTTCGTTTTGATAAGCACGATTAAATTCGGTTTGGCTAATTTTAATTCCATTTACTTCAGCAACGGGTTGTTCTGGGGTTTGACCTAAGTAACTACCGATCCCTGCTAAGGCAAAAGATAAAATCACCGCGCCTAAAATTATTTTGGCTACAGGACCCTGTGAGCCCTCTCTGATTTTCTCAAGCATTTGTTTATCTCTTATTGATCAAGGTATTTTACCTTGTCATATGTAAAAAAAGCGTATCTTACCAGATACGCTTTTTCACTTGAAGTAACTGGCGGTGAAGTTACTTAATTCATCGATTAGGATAATTAAGTTTATATACACTCGCCATAACTAATCTGTATTTAAACAGTGATTAGTTTACTGCGTCTTTCAGCGCTTTACCGGCTTTGAAAGAAGGAATATTTGCCGCAGCGATTTGGATAGTTTCACCAGTTTGTGGGTTACGGCCTGAACGAGCAGCACGCTCGCGTACTGAGAAAGTACCAAAACCTACAAGTGCAACTGAATCGCCATCTTTAAGCGCTCCAGATACAGACTCGATGAATGAATCTAGTGCACGACCTGCAGCCGCTTTAGAAATGTCAGCGTCAGCTGCGATTTGATCGATTAATTGAGATTTATTCACAATATCATCCTCTTTCATTGTTATTATCAAGAGCGATTGTTTTTTAAACTAACATCACTTTTTTGAAAATTTTAGAGCAAACTTTTAATGCTCACATGATTATATTTTTCTTAAGCCTAGGCCCCATAAGGGCTAGGCTCGAAAACCAGTGCTTAACTTATCATACCGATTAGATTTGAAAAGCCCTTTAAAGCACTTTTTTTGGGTTTTTTATTGGTTTTTCGGTGTTTCGACTGAAAAACTCTCAACAGGATGCACTAAAGCTAACTTTAATACTTCATCAATCCATGTAACTGGGTGAACATCTAAGCCTGCCAGTACGTTATCTGGGATCTCTTTTAAGTCACGTTCGTTAATTTTAGGAATGATGACTGTTTTAATTCCACCACGGTGTGCAGCAAGTAGTTTCTCTTTTAAACCACCAATAGGCAGTACTTCACCGCGCAGTGTTATTTCACCTGTCATTGCTACATCGGCTTTAACGGGGTTACCTGTTAAGCTCGATACTAAACCCGTCACCATTGCTGCACCGGCACTTGGGCCATCTTTAGGGGTCGCGCCCTCTGGTACATGCACATGAATGTCGCGTTTTTCGTAAAAATCGTTATTAATACGGAACGTATCAGCACGATTACGAACCACCGTCATGGCCGCTTGTATCGACTCTTGCATTACATCGCCCAGTGAGCCTGTGTAGCTTAGTTTGCCTTTACCTGGCACAGCTGCACATTCAATGGTCAGTAAATCGCCGCCTACTTCGGTCCACGCTAAGCCTGTTACCTGACCAATGCGGTCGCCGTCTTCAGCTTTACCGTAGTCGTAGCGCTGTACACCTAAAAACTCTTCTAGGTTATCTTGATTGATAGTGACTGTTTTAGTCTCTTTATCAAGTAAGATATTTTTAACGGCTTTACGACATAGTTTAGATACTTCGCGCTCTAAATTACGTACGCCCGCTTCACGCGTGTAGTAACGAATAATGCCAATAATTGCACTGTCTTCTATTACTAGCTCAGAAGGTTTTAAACCATTGCGTTTAACTTGCTTAGTAATTAAGTGCTCTTTTGCAATGTTTAGCTTTTCATCTTCGGTGTAACCCGATAAGCGAATAACTTCCATTCTGTCCAATAATGGACCAGGAATATTAAAGCTGTTTGATGTTGCTACAAACATTACATCCGATAAATCGTAATCAACTTCTAAGTAGTGATCAGCAAAGTGGCTGTTTTGCTCCGGATCTAGCACCTCTAATAGTGCTGAAGCTGGGTCGCCGCGCATATCTGATGACATTTTGTCGATTTCATCTAACAAGAATAATGGGTTTTTAACGCCCACTTTTGTCATGTTTTGAATCAGCTTACCTGGCATAGAGCCAATGTAAGTACGACGATGACCACGAATTTCAGCTTCGTCACGTACGCCACCTAATGCCATACGAACATATTTACGACCCGTAGAGCGTGCAATAGACTGCCCGAGTGACGTTTTACCTACACCCGGTGGTCCCACTAAACATAAAATAGGCCCTTTGAGCTTATTGGTACGTTGTTGCACCGCGAGGTATTCAATTATGCGTTCTTTAACTTTATCTAAGCCGTGGTGATCGCTATCAAGAATTTTTTGCGCGCCTGCTAAGTCTTTTTTCACTTTAGAGCGTTTTTTCCATGGTACGTTAATTAACGTATCAATGTATGAACGCACTACAGTGGCCTCTGCAGACATTGGCGACATCATTTTAAGCTTATTAAGCTCAGCTGATGCTTTTTCTTTCGCTTCTTCTGGCATACCTGATTCTTCAATACGCTTTTTAAGCGCTTCAAATTCGTCAGGTACATCATCAAGCTCACCAAGTTCTTTTTGAATGGCTTTCATTTGCTCGTTGAGGTAGTACTCGCGCTGAGATTTTTCCATCTGCTTTTTCACGCGGGTACGAATTTTTTTCTCAACTTGCAATAAGTCTATTTCACCTTCCATCAGTGCCATTAAGTATTCTAAGCGCTCTGTAACGCTTGAAATTTCTAACACTTTTTGTTTTTCAGGCACTTTTAAGGGCATATGCGCTGCCATTGTATCGGCAAGGCGTGCTGGCTCATCAATACCTGAAACAGAGGTTAATACCTCAGGTGGAATTTTTTTATTAAGTTTTACATAGCCTTCAAACTGGCTAACAGCGCTGCGGATGAAAATATCTTGCTCTTGCTCATCCACTGAATCAGATTCGATGAACTGAGCATTCGCTACAAAAAACTCAGCGTTATCTACAAATTCTTCAATTTGTGCGCGCTGCGTACCTTCAACTAAAACTTTAACTGTACCGTCTGGTAACTTTAATAACTGAAGTACAGTAGCAATAGTACCGATACGGTAAATATCGTCTTGCTCAGGTTCGTCTATAGTTGCATCTTTTTGTGCAACCAAGAAAATTTGTTTGTCTTTATCCATTGCCGCTTCGAGGCATTTTATTGATTTTTCACGGCCTACAAAAAGCGGGATCACCATGTGCGGATATACCACAACATCGCGCAGTGCTAACACTGGGATTTCGACTCGATCGGTTCTCTCAAGCGTCATTATAGTTTCTCTTCGCACTTCATTTATTTAAAAGATTACTCAAGTATATGGGGATAATCTAATTAAAGTTCAACAATTTTCCCCAACTCGTTCAAATTAATTATAAAAAAAGGAGCCTAAGGCTCCTTTTTTATACAAATAGCTTAAAAACTACTCTGATGCAGCTTTATCTTGATTATTGTTTTCATAAATCAAGATTGGGTCAGATTCACCTTTAATCACGGTTTCATCTATAACCACTTTGCTTACATCATCCATTGATGGCAGCTCATACATAGTATCAAGCAGTACGCCTTCAACAATTGAGCGAAGTCCGCGAGCACCTGTTTTACGCTCCATTGCTTTGTGAGCAATAGCGCTTAGTGCATCATCACGGAACTCTAATTCAACGTCTTCCATACCAAACAATACAGAGAACTGTTTAGTAATGGCGTTTTTAGGTTCACTTAATATTTGTACAAGTGCCGCTTCATCAAGCTCAGTTAATGTAGCAACAACAGGTAAACGACCAATAAACTCAGGAATTAAGCCGTACTTAACTAAATCTTCTGGCTCTACGTCTTTAAATGTTTCGCTTAAAGAGCGGCTCGACGCTGACTCTTTAACGTTAACACCAAAGCCAATTCCGGTATTTTTATGGCTACGCTGTTCGATTACTTTATCTAAGCCTGCAAATGCACCACCACAGATAAATAAAATCTTAGAGGTATCAACCTGTAAAAACTCTTGCTGCGGGTGCTTACGACCACCTTGTGGTGGTACTGAGGCAACCGTGCCTTCAATTAGTTTAAGCAGCGCTTGTTGTACGCCCTCACCCGAAACGTCACGTGTAATAGATGGGTTATCTGATTTACGCGAAATTTTGTCAATTTCATCAATGTAAACAATACCACGTTGCGCTTTTTCTACGTCGTAGTCACATTTTTGTAGCAGTTTTTGAATGATGTTTTCTACATCTTCACCTACATAACCGGCTTCGGTTAGTGTAGTTGCATCTGCCATAGTAAACGGTACATCAAGTAAACGCGCAAGTGTTTCTGCTAGTAATGTTTTACCACTACCTGTAGGGCCAATAAGCAAAATGTTACTTTTACCTAGTTCTACTTCTTGCTTTGTAGATTGGTTGCGTAGGCGCTTGTAGTGATTGTATACCGCTACAGACAATACTTTTTTAGCATGGTCTTGACCAATTACGTAGTCATCTAAGTGATTACGAATTTCTTTTGGCACAGGTAGTTTATCAGACGAATTATGCTTAGGAGCAATGTCTTTGATTTCTTCCCTGATAATATCGTTACACAGCTCTACACATTCATCACAAATGTATACTGAAGGACCTGCAATTAATTTACGCACTTCGTGTTGGCTTTTGCCACAAAAAGAGCAGTATAACAATTTATTACTTTTGTCGCCGTCTGTAGGAGTGTCAGACATTCAGCTACCTCTTTTATACGTTGGCTGCCAAATAAGGTTGGCAACTATTTCAAATTCGCTTTTAACTATACCAAAATTTACTGGTTTTCGCATAGTAACTCAAAGTGGCAAGCAATTATTTGCTTGCCTACACGCTTACTTGCTTTCGCGATTTGTAAACACTGAGTCAACCAGGCCGTAATCTACAGCTTGTGATGCACTCATAAAGTTATCACGGTCAGTATCGCGTGAAATAACATCTAATGGCTGGCCTGTATGCTCTGCCATTAAGCGGTTAAGTTTGTCTTTAATAGACAGAATTTCTTTTGCGTGTATTTCAAAGTCAGATGCTTGACCTTGGAAACCACCTAACGGTTGGTGAATCATTACACGTGAGTTTGGTAAACAAAAACGCTTACCTTTAGCGCCAGCAGTAAGCAAAAATGCGCCCATGCTTGCCGCTTGGCCAACACAAATTGTACTTACATCTGGTTTGATGAAGTTCATAGTATCGTAAATTGCCATACCAGCGGTTACCGAACCACCTGGTGAATTAATATATAAAAAGATATCTTTTTCAGGGTTCTCTGATTCTAAAAATAGCATTTGCGCTAAAATTAGGTTTGCCATGTTGTCTTCAACTTGGCCCGTTAAAAAGATAATTCGCTCTTTTAATAGACGCGAATAAATGTCATACGAGCGCTCACCTTTAGCTGTTTGTTCAACAACCATAGGGACTAATGCATTTAGGGGATCTGTCATACCAGTGTTCATACTTTTTTAATTCCTTATGCGCTTATGCTTTTTCTTACTAAAGGAAGCATAGTTATCATTTTTCGCAAATTATGGGGCACAAACTAAAATGGCCCGGGCACACTGCATAAACAGAGTAACACGAGCCATTTAATCGTTAGCGAGCGCTTAAGTCAATGACTTATTAAGCACCTTGCTGAGGATTCATGATGTCATCAAATGCTTTTTCAACGTCAGACACGTTTGCTTTAGCTAAAATAGCTTCAACAGCTTGCTCTTCCATTGCAACATTACGCATTTGCTGCATAAGTTGATCATTTGCTTTGTAGTATTCTACTACTTCAGTTGGATCTTCGTAAGCAGATGCAACTGTAGCAATTAATGCTTCAACTTTTTCATCATCAACTTTGATATCGTTTGCTTTAATCACTTCACCTAGTAATAGGCCAGTTTTAACGCGAGTTACAGCTTGCTCGTGGAACAATTCAGCTGGAAGCTCAGGCATGTTTTTAGCGTCGCCACCAAAACGTTGAGCTGCTTGCTGACGTAGTGCGTCAACTTCTTGATCAATAAGTGCTTTAGGCACTTCGATTTCGTTGTTTTCTAAAAGACCTTTAATCGCTTGGTCTTTCACGTTAGCTTTAACCGCTTGGTCTAGCTCGCGTGTCATGTTCTTTTTAACTTCTTCTTTAAGCGCGTCTACGCCGCCTTCGGTAACACCGAACTTAGTTGCAAACTCTTCGCTTAATTCAGGTAGCTCTTGTGCTTCAACTTTTTTCACTGTGATAGTGAATTGAGCCGCTTTACCTTTCAGGTTTTCAGCGTGGTAATCTTCAGGGAAAGTTACATCAGCAACTACTTCTTCGCCTGCTTTTTTACCAACGATGTTGTCTTCAAAACCTGGGATCATACGACCTTGGCCAAGCTCAAGTGGGAAGTCTTCAGCTTTGCCGCCTTCAAACTCTTCACCGTCGATAGTACCTACGAAATCAACTGTTACACGGTCGTTTTCGCCAGCAGCTGCGTCAACATCAGCCCAAGAAGCGTGTTGCTTACGAAGTGTTTCTAGCATGTTTGCTAAATCTTCGTCAGTTACTGTTACTGCTGGTTTTTCTACTGCAATTTTGTCTAAACCTTGAACTTCAACTTCAGGGTATACTTCAAACGTTGCTGTAAACTCTAAATCTTTACCTGCTTCAAGTGATTTAGGTGCAAATGATGGTGCGCCAGCAGGGTTAATTTTTTCAGCAACAATTGCTTCAATGTAGTTACGCTGCATTACTTCGCCAGCTACTTCTTGACGAACCGCAGGTCCAAAACGCTTGTTAATTACTGAAACTGGTACTTTACCAGCACGGAAGCCATCGATACGCTGCGTTTTTGACAGTTGTTGTAAGCGTTTTTTTACTTCGGTCTCAACGTTCTCTGCAGGAACGGTGATGGTCAGACGGCGCTCAAGGCCTTGAGTCGTCTCAACAGAAACTTGCATGATTTACCTCAATATTCAATTTTGGCGACTGTTCGCCTTCCTTACAAACAAAGTAATCTTCATGAGTCTTGATAAATTTTAAAGCGATTTTTCACTAAAAAGCATCCGTCACTACCATGAGATCCCATTGCTGCTCTGCCCTTCGGGCACTATGTTAAACAATAGACGCGGCATTATAACCTAATAATTATGATAGTCGAGTGTAGGGGGCAATTATTTGGACTAGTTTAGCTACGATCGAGACCAACTGCGTAAAAAACAGACTAACTGGTTCGTTAAAGCGATATTTTAGTAGGAAGTAAATAGAAGTTATTGTTGAGTGATTACTCGTTTACTTTCTTTAAGGTTAAGAAAGTGGTCGGCGATGCAGGATTTGAACCTGCGACCCCTTGGACCCAAACCAAGTGCGCTACCAAACTGCGCTAATCGCCGATAATAGTGTTGAATACTTAAATGTTGAATTTAAGACCACTTATGAGAAAGTGGTCGGCGATGCAGGATTTGAACCTGCGACCCCTTGGACCCAAACCAAGTGCGCTACCAAACTGCGCTAATCGCCGATACTCGAAGTAAATTGGGGTGACTGATGGGGCTCGAACCCACGACAACCGGAATCACAATCCGGGGCTCTACCAACTGAGCTACAATCACCACGGTATTTACTTTGTTTTCAAATGGCGCACCCGGAAGGATTCGAACCTTCGACCAACGCCTTAGAAGGGCGTTGCTCTATCCAGCTGAGCTACGGGCGCATCGAAAACTTCATAGTTTGCCTGTAAGCTATTCTATTATAAAAATAAAAGAAGTGGTCGGCGATGCAGGATTTGAACCTGCGACCCCTTGGACCCAAACCAAGTGCGCTACCAAACTGCGCTAATCGCCGATGCTTACGATTGCCTGCGAGTGACCTCGTTGACAACGGGGTGCATAATAGTGATTTGCCTGGGAGAGGTCAAACGTTTTTTGCATAAAATAAATCAATCGGTCATTTTTAGTTCATAATGGTTAAATATTGCAAAACTAAGCTGAAATTTAGACGCTTTTTTTGAAAACACCGGTTTATAACCTAAAAGCAACTTGGCGCTTCGGGCCTTTTCTGCGAAAATAGCCTGCATATTAAAAAAGCATTAATAAAATTAATTTTTTGCATACACCCCTCTTTATATGCAGATGCTTTTAAAATATAAGTATCGAAGTTTATTTAACCCCAATTAAAGGTCCCCCATGACGGCAAACATCATTGATGGTAAGGCAATCGCAAAACAAGTACGTAGTGCAGTGGCTGAGCGCGTAAGCGAACGCGTTGCAAACGGTTTACGTGCACCCGGTTTAGCAGTAGTACTGGTAGGGCTTGACCCTGCAAGCCAAGTTTACGTTGGCTCCAAGCGTAAAGCGTGTGAAGAAGTAGGATTTATTTCAAAGTCATTTGATTTACCTGCGCAAACCAGCGAAGAAGAACTACTAGCATTAATTGATGAGCTAAATAACGATGGCGAAGTAGATGGTATTTTGGTGCAACTACCGCTACCTGAAGGCCTAGATGCAGAAAAGATTTTAGAACGTATTACACCACATAAAGATGTAGACGGTTTTCACCCTTACAATATTGGCCGCTTAGCGCAACGTATGCCGGCGCTGCGCCCATGTACACCCAAAGGGATTATTACCTTATTAGATTCAACGGGCGTGCGTTACAAAGGGATGCATGCGGTAGTTGTTGGTGCCTCTAATATTGTTGGCCGCCCTATGTCGCTTGAGTTATTACTTGCCGGTTGTACTACAACGGTATGTCACAAATTTACACAAGACTTAGAAACCCATGTGCGCCGCGCAGACTTATTAGTAGTGGCCGTAGGTAAACCTGAATTTATACCTGGTGAGTGGGTAAAAGAAGGTGCGATTGTGATTGATGTAGGTATTAACCGTTTAGATACAGGCAAGTTAGTGGGCGATGTTCAGTACAGTGTTGCAGAGCAAAAAGCTGATTTTATTACTCCTGTACCGGGTGGCGTTGGCCCAATGACTGTAGCAAGTTTAATTGAAAATACCCTCGAAGCATGTGAAAAATACCACAGTTAATTTAATGCCTTAGCATTAAAAAAGGGTTGCCAACTGGCAACCCTTTTTAGTTTAAAAGCTACTTTAACGCATTTACGCTTTACGCCATGTTGTTTTACCTGCTGAGTCTTCAAGCACGACACCGAGTGCATTAAGTGCATCACGTGCTTCATCTGCAGCGGCCCAATCTTTGTTTGCGCGCGCTTCATTACGTTTTACAATCAGCGCTTCGATAGTGGCCACTTCATCATCATCTTGCCCGCCTTGCAAAAACGATTCAGGTGCTTGCTGGGCAACACCAAGTACTTCACCTATGCTGCGTAGCACAAATGCTAATTGCCCTGCTTGCTGTGTATCGGTGTCTTTAACACGGTTTAGCTCTTTAGCCAGTTCAAATAAAACCGGTAACGCCTCTGGTGTATTAAAATCATCATTCATGGCTTTTCTAAATTTAGCCACGTACTCATTGTTTTCAATATCGCACGTTATTGGCTCAACACCACGAAGTGCTGTGTAAATACGTTCAAGCGATGAACGTGCTTGATCTAAATTCTCTTGCGAGTAATTTAGCTGGCTACGGTAATGCCCAGAGATTAAAAAGTAACGAACTGATTCAGCGTCATATGTTTTTAGTACCTCACGCACAGTAAAAAAGTTGTCTAATGATTTAGACATTTTTTCTTTATTTACTTGTACCATGCCTGTATGGATCCACGTATTTACATACTTACCATTGTTTGCACAGCATGATTGCGCAATTTCGTTTTCGTGATGCGGAAACTGTAAATCAGAGCCGCCACCGTGAATATCAAAATGCTCGCCTAAATGCTTTGAGCTCATTGCTGAACATTCTATATGCCAACCCGGACGCCCTTCTCCCCACGGAGATGACCATGAAGGTTCGCCTGCTTTTGCTTTTTTCCACAATACAAAATCAAGTGGATCGTCTTTATCCTGTGCAACCTCTACGCGAGAGCCTGCTTGGAGCATACTTAAATCTTGCTGCGATAGTGCGCCGTACTGCTCAAACGTAGAAACATCAAAAAGCACGTCGCCGTCGTTTGCTACGTACGCATGGCCTTTTGCAATTAAGCGCTCAACCATTTCGATAATTTCATCCATATGGTTTGTAACCGTAGGTTCAATATCTGGGCGCAGCATGTTTAGGCTATCAAAGTCTTCGTGCATGGCTTGGGTCATACGCAAAGTTAGCTCATTAATTGACTCGCCATTTTCGTTTGCGCGTTTGATTATTTTGTCATCTACGTCGGTAATATTACGTACGTATTTTAAGTCGTAACCAAGGTGGCGAAGGTAGCGGACAATAACATCAAACCCGACAAATGTACGCGCATGACCGATATGACAAAAATCATAAATGGTGATACCACACACATACATGTCGATTTTGCCTTCGACCATAGGTTTAAACTGCTCTTTTTGTCGCGTGAGTGTGTTGTATATTTGTACCATTTACTTTTAGTCCTTGACTGTTTGCTGAGTTGGCTATGTTAACACTTGAAAAGCCCCCGCTCTAGCGCTTTTTATACCCAAACCACCTCAATGCGCGTGTTTAAGTTGGAATCAAAACCAATTTTGGCGAGGTCTTGATTGTGTGTAATAGAGGTTCTGTTGTTAAAATTAATAACACTGTAAAAATCAGTTTTAAACCACTCTGTTTATTGCTTAACAGGCTCTTGTTCTGTGCGTGGTTATATATTGAGAGAAAATACCACAACGGCAAAATACCGCCTCGATATTAACCCCCTGTAAAACGCACAAGTATATACCTTGGGCAGCATTGGTTATATTGAACAAGCACTTTGTTTATCTTAGTTAACTAAGATAAAATAGCGCGACTAATTAAACCAGATATAGGAAACCACATGGTTGTTCTACACACTAACTTTGGTGACATCACCATTAAAATGTTTGAGCAAGAAGCTCCAAACACAGTTAAAAACTTTTTAGAGTACGCAAACTCAGGTTTTTACAACGGCACTATTTTTCACCGCGTAATTGACGGCTTTATGGTGCAAGGCGGTGGATTTGTACCTGGTATGGAACAAAAAGACGTTAACGACCCAATTCAAAACGAAGCAAATAATGGCTTATCTAATAAAGTAGGTACATTAGCAATGGCGCGTACGCCTGATCCACATTCAGCAACAGCCCAATTTTTTATTAACGTTAACGACAACGACTTTTTAAACCACAGCAGCGAAACTTCGCAAGGCTGGGGTTACTGTGTATTTGCTGAAGTAGTTGAAGGCATGGACGTAGTAAATAAAATTAAAGGTGTAGCAACAGGCAGCGCTGGTTTTCACCAAGACGTACCGCTTGAAAATGTAATCATCGAAAACGTTACTGTAAGCTAAACGTTTACTCATATACTGAGTAATTAAGCGGGCATGGTACATTATGTATGCGCCCGCTTTTATTTAACCTAACTAGATGCCTCTATGACTTCTCAAACCTACTTTATTGCAGACTTACACCTAAGTGAAAACCGCCCAGATATTAGCGAGGCCTTTTATCGCTTTATAAATACGCACATTATTGGTAAGCCCGTAGATGCACTGTATATTTTAGGTGATTTTTTTGAAGTATGGGTTGGGGATGACTACGTAACAGAATTGGCTAGTGAGGTAGCAAAGCATTTAAAAGCCGTTAAAGATGGCGGTACACCAGTGTACTTTATACACGGTAATCGCGATTTTATTATGCGTGAGCAATACGCTAAACGCGCAGGTATGGTATTGCTAAACGAGCAAACGGTTATAGATTTATATGGCACTCCCACTGTTATTTTGCACGGTGATGAAATGTGTACCCAAGATATTGAGTATCAAAAGTTTCGTAAAAAAAGTCGCGGTTGGTGGTGGCCTAAATTAATGTTAGCAATGCCACTATGGTACAGAAAAAAAATTGCTCGCAATGCCAGAGAAAAAAGCAAATTAAGCCAAGCCGACAAACCCATAGAAATTTTAGACGTAGTAGATGACGCCGTACTAGCGATGTTTGCCAAGTATAATGTAAGCAACATGATACACGGCCACACCCACCGCCCTAACGTACACACTTACTCTGTAGGTAAGCAAACACTAACACGCACTGTGCTTGGTGATTGGTATACTCAAGGCTCATATTTAGTGGTTACTCCGCAAGGTCAAAAACTCATTAATACGCCCTTCGCATAATCTCAAATCCTGACTATTATTTAAGTACTTTTTGGTAATAGGATAAGGATATATGTATAAAGCTATTTATTGTTTGGTGCTTTGTTGCATTTTTTCCAAAGGGTATGCCTCAGAAAATTGGCAGCTCGTCGCCGAAAACTCCCCACCCTATATTGGTGAGCGCTTAATTGATAACGGCTGGGTTACTGCCTTAACTAAAGCGGCCTTAGCTAATCAAAATATTAATAACGACATCGAGTTTACCAGCTGGAACAGGGCGCTGGAGCTTACCAAAATAAATAAAAAAGATGCAATTTTAGGCGCTTTTTATACAAAGTCGCGTACTGATCTTTTTTATTATTCTCGCCCACTTGCTAACGTATACGTTGGACTATTTAAGCTCAAAGACAGACAAATAAACTATGACGGCAGTATGGACTCTTTACAGCCATACAGTATTTGTAAAGGCGTTGGCTACGCAGTAAGTGAAGTTTTTTCTGAAAGTAATGGCCTGGCCGTAACCTCAACTCGCGGGTTAATTAACAGTTTATATATGCTTCAAAAAGGACGAATAGACTTAGTAGCAGGCACTAAAGAAGTGGGTGAATACTGGTTAAAAAACACCGAAAAACTTAATGAACCCGGCGCGCCACAAGTTGAATATATTTCGCCCGATTTAGAGCATCATCAACTGCATGTTATGTTTCCAAAGTCTGACCCTGATGCAAAACAAAAAAGAGACGCGCTTGAACAAGGCTTTTCTACTATTTTATACAATGGCACCGCAAAAGAGCTATTAGTAAAACATGGCTTTTCTCAAAGCACGGCGCTTGAGCTCATAGACTTTATAGAAAGAAGTAGCACACCTAACTAACCGGTGTGCTTGAAGAGCTAAATAACACTGCTTTAATTAGTAACTAGTGCAGGAGCGCCACTGTGAAATTTAAAGTCTTCATCAGGGCTAGTGATCAAATCAGCCTCAATTTTACCAAAAAAGTCGACTCGCTCAGTAATATCAAAATCAGCAATTTCTTGTGCCAGTGTTAAGTAATCTTGATAATGGCGCGCCTCAGAGCGAAGCAATGAAATATAAAAATCGCCTAAGCGTTTATCAACATGTGGAGCAAGTGCAGCAAAACGCTCACATGAGCGAGCCTCAATATAAGCACCTACAATTAGTTTATCGACTAATGCATTAGGCTCAAACGTTTTAACGTTACGTAGCATCCCTTTAGCGTAACGACACGGTGTAATACTGCGGTACTCTACTCCATACTCGTCCATTATTTCGAGCACTTGATAAAAGTGATGTAATTCTTCTTTTATTAGCATCACCATTTTATCTATTAAATCTTGCCCGTAAGGTGAGTTAGACTTTGGGATAATAGATTTTGTAAGTTTATTTTTAGCTGCTAAATCACGCCAATTACCTTCGCGTTTATAAATAAGTGTTTCAAAGGGCTTTAGCCATTCAAGTAATGCATCGCTGCTGTCTTTATCTACCGCGTACTTACGAATTAAAAACATTGCACTTTGCGCTGCTTTTAACTCACAAATTAAGTGATCGATTAAGATAATCGATAAATTTTCTTTTTTTACTGCCTCAATAACCCATTCATTTGGAGTTTCGCACAATAAAAAATTATTAATAGGGGCTAAAAGTTCGCTATGTGGCACAGGGCTGCTCGTTACTTCAAATAATAAAAAGCCATTTTAACACGAAAAATAACGAAGAATAAAACGAGCTAAAACAACCTCTTTAAAATGTTAATAAGCAGTTAACTTGACTTTGTATATGAACTACACCATAAATATAGGTACTGTATAAAAAACAAACTAACTAAAACTAAATTATAACCAACAGTAATACGTTCCTTTTATGGAGTACCGCTATGATACTGAACCACCTGTGGGGCATTTATGCTCATCCACTCGAAGAATGGCAAACAATAGATAACCGCCACGAAAGCCTGACTTATAGCCTGTCGCATATTTTACTTATTGCATTATTTCCATCGATTATGGGGTATTACTCATCGGTGTATTTAGGCTGGAGTATTGGTGCGGGCAACCCAGTATTTTTAACACATGAAAGCGCACTGCTAATTGCCGTGGCTATGTATGGTGCGTTAATAGCCGGTGTGTTTGCACTGGCCTATTTAGCCCATTGGATGGCCGTTACATTTGGTGCTAAACCTACCTTTACACAAACGCTTGAACTTGCCGCTTATACTGCTACACCCGTGTTTATGTCGGCCTTAGCCGCTTTTTTACCTGAGCTGTGGTTTGTTGTTTGCGTAGGTATGATTGCCCTAGCCTACTCGGTGTACTTGCTTTATACAGGCGTGCCAATACTAATGCATATTCCACAAGAGCGCGGCTTTATTTATGCCAGCTCTGTTGTTACCTGCGGGCTAATTTTATTGGTAATAATTTTAGCTGTAACCGCAATACTTTGGACTAACGGCATTGTGAGTCCAATGTTTACCTAATCAACCACGTTGTTTGATATGAAGTGTTCCCTTTCTTTCCTTCGCAAAAAAGGAGCTAATTAGCTCCTTTTTTTATGTCTGACTATATTTAATCACACATTAATCAGCTTCGTTGGCATCTTGATTGTGTATTTCAAGGCCTGATGACATGGCGTTTTCGCGGTTACTTTTAGCCGAGTCGTTACGTAATTGATCGATATGGTTTAAGTAATCTTGATCGATATCGCCAGTAATGTATTGCCCATCAAATACAGAGGTTTCAAACTTAGTAATTTCTGGGTTTTCTTGGCTTACAGCGGCAATTAAATCGTTTAACGATTGAAAAATTAAGCCATCAGCACTGATGCTTTGGTTAATGTCTTCAACTTCACGGCCATGCGCAATAAGCTCTGCGGCAGATGGCATATCAATACCATACACATTAGGAAAACGAATTTCTGGTGCTGCTGAGGCAAAATACACATTTTTTGCTCCGGCTTCACGGGCCATTTCTACAATTTGTGCCGAGGTTGTACCGCGTACAATTGAATCATCAACCAGTAAAACGTTTTTACCTTTAAACTCACGGTCAATCGCATTTAGCTTTTGACGCACTGACTTTTTACGCATTTCTTGGCCAGGCATGATAAATGTACGACCAATATAACGGTTTTTAACAAAGCCTTGGCGGTAAGGTAAATCAAGCATGCGGGCAATTTCTAACGCCACATCGCATGAGGTTTCAGGAATTGGGATAACAACGTCAATGTCTTTATCGCTCCACTCACGCGCAATTTTTTCACCCAGTTTAGTACCCATATTTACACGCGTTGCGTAAACCGACATACGATCGATGGTTGAATCTGGGCGAGCAAAATAAACAAACTCAAAAATACACGGCGCATAAGAGGCTTTTTCAGCACAACTTTGTGAATGAAATTGGCCATCTTCAGTTACGTAAATCGCTTCACCTGGCGCAACGTCACGCACAAATTCAAAGCCGTCTGGCTTTAATGCTACGCTTTCTGAGGCAAACATGTACTCAGTGCCTTTAGGGGTTTCACGCTTACCAAATACCAAAGGACGGATACCATTTGGGTCACGAAATGCTAAAACACCGTGGCCAATAATCATCGCAATAGCGGCGTAGCCACCGGTTACTTTGTTGTTTACTTCGGTTACTGCAGTGAAGATGTCTTCAGCGTCTAAATGTAATTTGTCAGACTTACTTAGCTCATGTGCCATGATATTAAGTAGTATTTCTGAGTCAGACGTTGTATTAACGTGACGACGCGCTTCTGAGAACAGTTGCTGCTTTAGAGTTTCAGCATTGGTTAAATTACCATTGTGCGCAAGTGCAATACCAAATGGTGAATTAACGTAAAACGGCTGCGCTTCAGATGAACTTGAGGAGCCAGCAGTAGGGTAACGTACGTGGCCAATACCAATTGTGCCTTGTAGTCGTTTCATATGGCGGGTGTGAAACACATCCTTTACTAGGCCATTTGCTTTGCGCAAGCTAAACGTATTGTTTTCAATGGTAATGATGCCCGCGGCATCTTGACCTCGGTGCTGCAAAACAGTTAAGCCATCATAAATCGCCTGATTAACAGGAGATGTTCCGACTATCCCAACGATACCACACATGTAATTTATCCTCGCCGATTAACGGTTTACTGAATTTAAAAAGCTCGAGTTGTTTTCTAGGTACGAAAAGAACCATTCAACAACAAAGCCAAATTCTGGAATCAAAATAGAATTGCCCCACCAGTGCGTGTTTGGTGCACCAGTAAAAGCATCAAGAAAGAAGAGTAACGCGCTCACGACCAACACGCCTCGTAACGCACCAAAAACAATGCCGAAGACACGATCGGTGCCAGATAAACCAGTACGTTGTACAAGCTCACCTAAAATGTAGTTTAGTAAACCGCCTAACAGTAGCGTCGCAAAGAAGAGTATGGCAATGGCCGCCGCATTTCTTAAAAGGGGTTCAGAAATACTTGTTAGGAAGGAAGCTAAATATTGGTAAAACAAACTAGAGATGATAAATGCGCAAGCCCATACTGCTAATGACATAGCTTCTTTAACAAAGCCGCGTATTAAACCGATGATGGTAGACAGTGCAATGATGCCAAGAATGGCGTAATCAACCCAGATCATATTAACCAATTAGTCGCTATTTTGGGGCGCATTCTATACCCAAACCTCGTTAATATGCAAGTTAAAGCGGGAGATAACCAGCAACTAGCACGTACAAAAACTTATCACTTTAACGGCTATTTTTAGCCCTTAAAAACAAAAAAAGCTTTCTATAGTAAGGCCTTTTAAAATCAATTAGAGACGCTGTATTGAGTGACTTTGCCGTTTAACTTAGTAAGCGCTTTTAGCTCGGGTAACTTTTTGGTCAGCTCCCCCCTATCAAGCGAGGGACCAACAAACACTTTAGTCAATGTGCCATTTGGCGTTTTAATTGGTTTTGTAAACGTTTTAAAGCCTTTCGCTTTAAGCTTAGCTTGTAAGGCCTTAACATTGGCGGCATGGGAAAAACTACCTAGCTGGATTACATAGGCCATATCAGTGAGGTTTTCTTCACTTTTACGTGGTGCAATAGGTTTTGCTTTTACCGGCTCTGGCGCTTTCGCTACAGGCTCTGGCGCAGTTTGAGGCTCTATGCTTGCTTCGACTATTTCAGGCTCTGCTGCGTATTCGCTCTGTTTGCTTGTTAGCACATCGTCATCGGCAGCTATGTCTTCAATTTGCTCTTGTTTTAAAGGCTCAGCCTGCGCTACTTTTTCATCTATAGACTCTTGAAGGTCAATAGTTTTAAACTCAGAGCGTTCAGGGATAGCTTTAAAGCCCTCTTTGTAGTGGACCTTTTCGCCATCGAGTATATTAGGAATAAACACAATTGCTGCGATCACCACAATACTGGTTCCGACTAAACGATTTATAAAACCTGAGTTCACCGACTTTCTCTCTATTTTTTAAAGTAGTTTATAGCATCTGCAACAGTAAAAAATGACCCAAACACAATTAAAAGCGTATCACTTTGCTGTGTAGGCATAATTACATTAAGTGCATCGTGCACACTATTATAGCGTTCATGCGTGCCTGTATGAGGTATAGTTTGCAACGCCGCGGCCATATTTTCAACGTTATCGCCACGAGGTATGTGCAAGCTAGTAAGAGACCAGTGATCAATTACATGGCTTACCTCTTTAAGTACACCCGCTTTATCTTTATCAGCAAGCATAGCGACTAATGCATGAATTTTAAAGCCTTTATCTTTATAGCTTGCAAGCTTTAGTGCTAAATAACGAGCAGATTCGGGATTGTGAGCTACATCGGTAAACACTAAAGGTGCAGTGCTTAACTGCTCAAAGCGTCCCTCAACAACTAAGTTAGCTAAACAATGCTTAATTACCTCATCACTTGGCAATAAATTTAGCACAGCTAAGGTTGTTAAGGCCGTTGCTGCATTTTGTGCAGGGATCGCTGGCTTATCTAACAGCAAATTATAATTTTTATATTGCCATGTAAAATGCGCTTCGTGCTCTTTGAATATAAAATCAGTACCGGATATAACCATGCCTGCTTTAATATCGGCACCGTAATCGGTCATTGTATGTGGTATGTTTAAATCACCAATAATAGCCGGCGTGTTTTGACGAAATATACCTGCTTTATCATAAGCAACTAACTCTCGTGTATCGCCTAGGTATTCTTTATGATCTAAATCTATGGTGGTGATCACGCTTGCATAAGGTGTAACAATATTGGTGGCATCAAAGCGCCCGCCCAAACCAACCTCAAGCAGCACATAATCAACCTCAAAGCGTTTAAAAATAGCCAGCGCACCTAGGGTGCCATATTCGAAATACGTAAGCGCCGTATTAGCGCGACCTTGCTCTAGCGTGTTAAAGGCATCCACATGGTATTGATCATCAAGCTCTTGGCCATTTATGCGCACACGCTCGTTGTATCTAATTAAATGAGGAGAGGCATACGTACCTACGCTGTAACCTTGCGCAAGTAATAGCGATTCTAAACAGCGTGCAGTTGTGCCTTTGCCGTTTGTGCCGCCAATAAGAATAATTTTGCTGGAAGTGTTTAATAAGCCAATGTTATTTGCAACAGTAGCAACGCGTTCGAGTCCCATTTCAATATTTGCAGGGTGAACACTCTCTAAATAACAAAGCCAATCATCAAGGCTTGATGATTGGCTAGGAATTGTATTTGTCATAGCGTGTAATCAGTAAAGCTGAAATTTACGCTACTCTATGCTCTTGTTCGGTAGAAGGCAAGTTCATAAATTTAGCAAGTACGCGTGCTAATGTGTCGCGCATTTCACGACGGTCAATAATCATATCAATTGCACCGTGCTCTAATAAGAACTCACTGCGTTGAAAACCTTCTGGCAAGGTTTCACGTACTGTTTGCTCAATTACGCGCGGGCCCGCAAAGCCAATTAAGGCTTTTGGCTCAGCTACGTTAATATCACCTAACATCGCTAATGATGCAGATACGCCACCCATGGTTGGGTCGGTCATTACTGATATAAACGGCAGGCCTTTTTCGCTCATTTTAGCAAGCGCAGCGCTGGTTTTAGCCATTTGCATAAGCGACATAAGTGCTTCTTGCATACGTGCACCACCTGAGGCAGAAAAACACACTAATGGCATATTGTGCTCTAAACATTGGTCTACGGCATCAACAAAACGTGCGCCTACAACCGAAGCCATTGAACCACCCATAAATGAGAATTCAAAAGCAACCGCGGCAACAGGAATACCTTTTAAGCGGCCCTTCATTGCTACTAACGCGTCTTTTTCGCCACTTGATTTTTGGGCTGCGCTAATACGGTCTGAGTATTTTTTAGAGTCTTTAAACTTTAATACATCTTTAGGCTCGTGCTCAGTGCCAAGCTCCGTGCGGTCACCTTCATCTAAAAAGTGCTCTAAACGTTTACGCCCGCTCACACGCATGTGATGGTCGCATTTAGGACATACGTTTAATGATTTTTCTAGTTCAGCTTTATATAAAATTGAATCGCAAGCTGTACATTTAGCCCAAACGCCTTCTGGAATTTCTTTACGACCTGACGACTTAGTCGTTTTAGGTAAGATTTTTTCTAACCAACTCATTTGCAACTCTCTTAATGCTGTTCTGTGTCGCGAGTCTGCTAATAAGTAGCAGACAGATTTTTTCAATTAAAACATGAATTACACAAACACGGTATAAAAAACTGGTCTTAGTAGTTAGATAAACGCTTATAAATTCAACACTAACATTCCGAGTCAGGTAAAAATAATGGCCCTAGTGGGGTTTTAGGAATATTAAAGTGCTCTGGGTAATCTACATCTACTAAATAAAGACCCGCGGCTTTTGCCGTGGCACTGGCTTTAGCACGCTCTTTTAAATCTAATAGCTCTTTTAACCATACAGGTTGGTGCTTGTGTAGACCTATATCCATTAAACAGCCGGTAATATTACGCACCATATGGTGTAAAAAAGCGTTCGCTTTAATATCAATAATAACGTAATCGCCCTGGCGTTGTACCGATAAATGATGAATAGTTCTGTTTGCTGTATTAGCTTGGCAATGCAGCGCTCTAAAAGAGGTAAAGTCGTGCTCGCCAATTAAGTACTGACACGCCTCTTGCATTTTTGTTTCATCAAGTGGGTGATGAAAGTGCGTAACGCCTTCATTCATAACTGCGCCTCTATAAGCGTAATTATAAATAACATAACGATAACGACGCGCTGTTGCGCTAAAGCGTGCATGAAAGTCTTCACTAACAGGTTGTGCAAAACGAATCGCTATATCTTTAGGGAGTAACGTGTTCATTCCCATAGTAAATGCAACCATCTCACGGGGAGCATGGGTTTCAAAGTGTACAACTTGACCAGTCCCATGTACACCTGCATCTGTGCGGCCCGCACACACTATTTCAACCGGATGATTACAAATGCTCGACAACGCTTTTTCTACTTCTTGTTGTACACTATTTACATGAGACTGACGTTGCCACCCACTGTAACGTGCGCCGTTGTATTCAACTCCAAGTGCTACTCGCATAATTACTGCTTTACCTACTGTGCTAATGAACGGGGCATTTTATGCTATCTCGCGATGCAATAAAAGTAACCTCGTCTATTTATAGTTATTCGCAAAATTAAGTAATTTATTTTACCCCAATAAAACACAGCGATAAGTTAGTGAGCTTTTAACGTCTTGGGTTTAATTAACGTCTAAAACTAATTAAGTGCTTTTATAGGTTAGAGTTATTCGTACCTATAAAAAAACCGCATTAACAAAGCTAATGCGGTTTTTATAATCATGAATGCTCTAGTTAAGTTTAGCTTTTAAACTTTGCGCTTCTTCTTGTACATCTTCAGGGCCACTTTCAATAACATCTTCAATCACTTTAAGGGCTGAGTCAAAGTCGTCAATTTCAATGTATGCTCTTGCCAAATCAAGCTTGGCAGAATAACCACCGCTTTCTAAGTCAACATCTGTTGGGTTATCGCCTGCAAGTAACGAATCAAAGTCACTTAACCCTACGTCCATATTAACCTCGTCATAGGGTTCGTGCTCAAGTACTGAGTCATCGCTTTGTTCAAGTAGCGCGTCAATATCAACAAAGTCATCGGTTGTAGCCTGCGGTTCATTTTGCGAAGGCTCTTCTTGCACCGCTTTCGCTTCAACTTCAGTGTCTAAGTCTTCGTTTAATAGGCTATCAAAGTCGACATCAAATTCGCTGCTATCTTCTAAATTTAACTCATCCGGTTCACCTAACTCACTAAGCAACGCATCAAAATCGGTTTGCGTTAAGTCAGCCATAAACTCATCGTCTAGCTGCTCGTCGGGTATAACGTCTTCATTAGTTTGATCATCAGCAGCCTGTGTTAGCTCGGCTTCTAATTGCGAATTTGTTATTTCATCTTCAACGTCTTCTGAAAGTGCTTGTTCTAAAATTGCATCGTCAAAATCAGGCTGTTCCTGCGCACTATCCGTTGTTTTCGCCTCACCTAGAGGTTCATCTTGAGGTAAAGGCGCATCAAGCTCATCGTCAATCAGCGGCTCGTCATCTAGGTCGGCTTCTAACGCATCAATACCAGTGTTACCAGCAAGTGCATTTGCTAAGTCTTGCTCAGCTTGGCTTGGCGCCATACCGCTTGCTTGTCCATCAAGTTCATCACCTTGTAACTCTTGCGGACTATATGATTGCTGAACATCTAAATCAATTTCGTCATCGTTATCAAGCTCTAACTCAGGGTACTCGTCAAGTTCTTCACTTGGAGTTACTTGCTCATCTAATAAAGCATTGAGCTCGTCGTCTAGCTCATCAACGCTTTGCAATAAATCATCATCGAAAACCCCTTCGTCTTCATCCGTATTTTCAGATAAATCTAGCTGGCTTTCATCATCAGTTAATTCATCTAGAGATGACGACACTTGAGCGTGGTTATCATCTGCACCTATATCATCGGTAAGCTTCGGCTCAAGCTCTGGCTCTGAAAAATCGTTATCAATGAGTAACTCATCATCAAAGTCGTCTTCTAAGCTATCTAATTCACTGCCTGAAAGTGCGTTTGCTAAGTCTTGTTCAGCTTGGCTTGGCTGCATGCCTGTTGCATCACCATCAAGCTCATCTCCCAATAACTCATCAGGAAGATATTGCTGTTGCTCTGTTACATCTAACGTCTCGGGCTTATCATCTGAAAAGTCTATATCATCACTAAGCGTATCATTTACAGCATCATTTTCAGGTTGAGTATCTAAAAGCGGACTCGCTGGTGTTTCTTGTGAATCAAGCGGATCGTCACCTAAATCAACCTCTACCTCTTCAATGTCATCATCAAGATCATCTAACGCCCAATCAGGGTTTTCAACATAGTCTTCGTCTGTAGCCTGCTGTAGCTCGTTGAGTAATTCATCAACACTTTTTAGGGTATCGTCGGTGTACTCTTCCTGTGCATCCTCTGGGTCGAGTAACGTTTCTGAACTATCTGTAAAGTCAGTGTTTTCAAGCAAGTCAGCATCAAGCTCTGGTTCTTCTACAAGCTCTGGTTCTTCTACAAGCTCTGGTTCTTCTACAAGCTCTGGCTCTTCTACAAGCTCTGGCTCATCTGCAAGCTCTGGCTCTTCTTCAAGCTCAGGCTCATCTTCAAGCTCTGGCTCATCTGCAAGCTCTGGTTTTTCTTCGAGTTCAGGCTCTTCTTCGAGTTCAGGCTCTTCTTCGAGCTCTGGTTCTTCTTCAAGTTCAGGTTCTTCTACAAGTTCAGGTTCTTCTACAAGCTCTGGCTCTTCTTCAAGCTCAGGCTCCTCTTCAAGCTCAGGCTCCTCTTCAAGCTCAGGCTCATCTACAAGCTCAGGCTCTTCTTCGAGCTCTGTCTCATCTACAAGCTCAGGCTCATCTACAAGTTCAGGCTCATCTACAAGTTCTGGCTCTTCTACAAGCTCTGGCTCTTCTAAAAGCTCAGGTTCTTCTACAAGCTCTGGTTCCTCGAGAAGCTCTGGCTCATCAATAAGTGAAGACGCTAATGTTTCAATATCATCTTCGTCAAAATCTTCCTGTGCATCAGCTAGATCTTCGACTGAATCAGCTAATGCGCTATCAATATCTCGCTCTGTATCATTATCTGTTGCTACTTGAGCGGCAGATGAATCTTCAGCTTCATCAATTAAGCTGTCTATGTCGTCTAAATCAAAGTCATCGCTCTCTTCAACTAGCGCATCAGCAGGAGCTTCTTCGGTTGTATCGCCGGCTTCATCAATTAAGCTGTCTATGTCGTCTAAATCAAAGTCATCGCTTTCTTCAACCAGCGCAGCATCAGCAGGAGTTTCTTCGGTTGTATCGCCTGCTTCATCAATTAAGCTGTCTATGTCGTCTAAATCAAAGTCATCGCTTTCTTCAACTAGCGCATCAGCAGGGGTTTCTTCAGTTGTATCGACCGCTTCATCAATTAGGCTGTCTATATCGTCTAAATCAAAGTCATCGTTTTCTTCAACCAGCGCTTCCGTAGGTGTTTCATCAGGTGTATCGCCTGCTTCATCAATTAGGCTGTCTATGTCGTCTAAATCAAAGTCATCGCTTTCTTCAACTAGCGCATCAGCAGGGGCTTCATCAGGTGTATCGCCCGCTTCATCAATTAAGCTGTCTATGTCGTCTAAATCAAAGTCATCGTTTTCTTTAACCAGCGCAGCATCAGCAGGGGTTTCTTCGGTTGTATCGCCGGCTTCATCAATTAGGCTATCTATGTCGTCTAAATCAAAGTCATCGTTTTCTTCAACTAGCGCAGCATCAGCAGGTGTTTCATCAGGTGTATCGCCTGCTTCATCAATTAAACTGTCTATGTCGTCTAAATCAAAGTCATCGTCTTTTGGTGATTCTGTATCAGCTTGTTGATCTAATAATTCATCAATATCAAAGTCATCATCCTCTTCTTGGGCAAGCTCTTCGCTTAAGGCGGCCAACTCATCATTGCTTTCTAAGCTGCTATCTGCGGTAGGTTGCTCAACCTCAGGCAAGTCAATTTCAGGCAGGCTATCGTCCTCATCAAATAAATCGTCTAGGTCGTCACTGCTTAAAATATCGTCCGAATCTTTTGTATCATCTAAATCAAGGTCAATTGATTCATCTTGTTTTTCATCTACAGGTTCATCAAAGCCCTGCTGCATGAAAACGTCTAACTCGTCCCCTTCACTGCCTTCGTCATCAAAAACAATATCATCACTTAATAGGCTTTCTAATTCGTCTTGATCGAGCAAGTTTTCTGAATCAGAAAATTCATCGTCTAACGCATCATCGAGAGAATCATCAAATGCAATATCATCCTCTGGCAAAATATCGTTGCTATGATTGTCATCTAGTTGAATATCTAAATCATCAAGAGGGTCAGGAATGATTGGATCGTCTAACGCATCATTACTTTGCGGCTCGTCTTCGGTAAAGCTGGGCGTTTGTGGCAGAAAATCATCGTCATCTTGAGTTTCTTCGTCTTTGTTGGCACGCTTTCGTAAAAACATCACCACAGCAAAAATAATTAATAACGCAGGAATGGTCATTAATAAAATAAGTACAAGTGGGTTAGACATTAAAGCGCCTAGGTCAAAAGATTCTGCTTTTGGTACTTCTTGCACTTTTTGCTGAGCTATTATTTCGTTTTGTTTTTCTATTAGCTCTTTTAGCTGCTTTTGAATTTCGCTGTCTTGACCTAGCTGTTCTTTTACATTGGCGAGCTCTTTTGAAATACCCGACAATTGTTTTTTGAGATTATTATTCTCAGCTAATATTTCTTCTACATTATTAACCGAGCTTTTAAATTGCTGCTGCAGCTCTACAAGCTTATTACCTTGCTGCGTTTTTATTTCATTTAATTCTTTTTGGATTTCTTTTTTAGCGTCGTCAACATCGGCTTTACGAGCTTGTGTTACTTTAGTTTGCGCGGCGTTAATTTCACTGGTGGTTAGTGTGCCATTTTTCTTTTTTTCCCACAGCGCGTCATCTTGCTCTGAGCGTTGTTTAGCAAGCTGTGGATTTACGCGTCTAATTTCCGCTAAAGTGGGTATTTTTAAATATGCACCACTTTGCATGTGGTTTAGGTTTTGTTCTAAAAAAGAATTAGGGTTTTTGTTATACAAGGCCTGCATAACTTGGTAGATACTAACTGAGTTATCTGGGCGTACTTTGGCAGCAATACGCCATAGTGTATCGGTTGGCTTTATAGGCCCTATTGATCGCCCTTGCGCACCATAGTCAGCGCCTTTTGGCCCCTTTAATTGGGTGCTGTCTTGAGAGTAAATTGGAGTTACTACCAATGCAGACGCTAATATAATAAGTGAAGCTAAACCGCGCATGCTGATCCTTTAATGTGTAAATGTTAAATGCTTTGCTATTTATTTAGCTGCTCAACATTAATTATTCTTGCCGTAACCAGCCAAATAGCTGATCTACATTTGTTATTACAATCTATTTTTATTGCAAGCTCTATTCCAGTTACAAACTATAAACCAGTTGCGGCCTAATATCCATTGCAACGCTTTGAAAATAAATACCTTAAAACTTTATTCTTAATACTATTTTATCGTGATAGATCAAGGCGTTTAGTTTAGTAGCAACGCTAAGCGGCAATAATTTGGCTCCCTTAAATACAAAAGCGGCAAACTATAAAAGTTTGCCGCTTAATTTACACACAATATTAGTGGGTATTTATAAGTAGTTAGCGATTAACTCTTCCGCTATTTGCACACTATTAGTGGCAGCCCCTTTACGGGTGTTATCACTTACAACCCACATATTTAAACCATGAGGGTGCGAAATATCGGCGCGTAAGCGGCCCACATAAACTGTATCATTACCACTAGCGTCTGAAACCGCGGTTGGGTAATCGCCCTCATCTTCAATAAGCTCGACTCCTGGGGCATCATTTAAAAGCTGTTTAACGTGCTCAAAGTCATACGGCATGCGTGTTTCAATGTTGATTGACTCAGAGTGGCCAAAAAATACAGGTACACGTACACAGGTTGGGTTAATAGCAATAGTGGTATCACCCAAGATTTTATGCGTTTCGTTTACCATTTTCATTTCTTCGCGCGTGTAGCCGTTATCTTCAAAGGTATCTATTTGAGGGATAACGTTAAATGCAATTTGCTTAGGAAAAATTTCGTTTTCCATTGGGCGAGCGTTCATTAAATTAGCTGTTTGCTTTGCTAATTCATCTACGGCTTCTTTACCTGCACCAGATACAGCTTGGTATGTAGATACATTAATGCGGTCAATACCATAAGCATCGTAAATTGGTTTAAGCGCTAGCATCATTTGAATAGTAGAGCAGTTAGGGTTTGCAATAATATTGCGGTTTCTAAAGTCTTCAAGGCTTGCTGCATTAACTTCTGGTACCACTAGAGGTACTTCAAAATCATTTCTAAAATGTGAGGTGTTATCAATTACAACACAGCCCGCATCGGCTGCAATTGGCGCGTATTTTTCTGATACACTGCCACCAGCTGAAAACAAACCTATGTGTGCTTGGCTAAAGTCAAAGCCTTCTACGTCTTGTACTTCAATGGTTTCACCACGAAACTTTATGTCTTCACCTGCGCTGCGGCTACTGGCTAGTAAAAAAAGTTGGTCTACCGGAAATTTACGATCTTCCAGGGTTTCAATAATTTGACGACCTACTAAGCCTGTAGCGCCAAGTACAGCAACGTTATATTTTTGCGACATATTTTATCCTCTTTAAGCAGTGTTAAAACAACACTACTAGTTAAATTAGTTTGCGGTGTTAAAGCCAAGCTGAGCGAGTGCATCTGTATGCTGTGCACTCCCTTTTACCGTTAAAGTGCTAAACTCACGCCTGACTGGGTAGTTTTTACGTAAACTATCAAACCCGTCTTTTGCTAAGTTACGCAGCAAAATGCCATCATCACGGCGTACGTCGTAAATTAAATGCACTAAACGCGCAATATCAGCCTCAGTAAAGCTGCTTTGTAAACTTAGGCTTGTAACAGCAGGTTGTGGTAAAAAATCAGCGAGAGATTTTTCTGCGGTTACGCCTTTTAATTTACACAATGCTTGGTACAGCATTTGTGTGCCGCGGGCTTTTCCTTCAAGGGTATGGCCGGCAATGTGCACGCTGGCATAGCGCACATGATCAAGCAATGGAATTAAAATATTAGGCTCGTTTTCCCAAACATCCAAAACCAAATCTAAGTCTGCCCCTTGCTCCATAACCGATAACAAAGCTTGATTATCAATTACTTCTCCACGGCTTGCATTTATAACTGCTAACCCAGGCTTTAACGCTTTAAGGCGTTTTTCATCAATTAAATGATGCGTTTTGTGCTCACCGGTTTTAATCAGCGGTACATGAAAGGTAACCGCATCTACGCGCTCAAGTAGTTCGTCAAGCTCAACATGCTCGGCTAATAAGCCCTGCTCATGTTTAATTGGGTCACATAATAAAACATCAACATTAAGTGCTTTTAGTTTTTGTGCTAAACAGCTGCCAATGTTACCCACCCCAACAATACCTATTGTTTGACCACCTAAAGGGGCTGCGTTTTCTTGGCTTAAGGCAAACAAGCTACTTATTACATACTCAGCCACCGCCACTGCATTGCAACCTGGGGCACTACTAAAGGCAATACCTTTATCGTTTAGTAACTGTGTATCTATATGATCAACACCAATAGTGGCGGTACCTACAAAGCTTAATTTATTAGCGTAGGCAAGCAAGTCACTGTTTACTTTAGTAACCGAACGCGTAAGTAATACATCAACATCAATTAACGCATCGGGTGTTAAGTTTCGTCCATCAAAGCGCGTTACCTCACCAAAGTCTGCAAAATACTGCTCAACTAAAGGCATGTTTTGATCGGCAAGAATCTTCATTGGGGAGTCCGTATGGCAAAATGAGGCGCTATTGTAACGAACAACCGAGCCATTACACAAACTAAAAAGCCGAGCAATGCTCGGCTTTTAATCACTATAAAGAGAAAACGAATTAACCTTTATATTTGCTCATAACTAATGTGGCGTTTGTACCACCAAAACCGAAGCTATTAGACATAACAGTATTAAGCTGTGCATCTCGGCGCTCAGTTACAATGTTAAGGCCTTGTGCTTGCTCATCTAGCTCATCTACGTTAATAGATGGCGCTACAAAGTCGTTTTCCATCATTAAAATTGAGAAAATAGCTTCGTGAACACCCGCAGCACCTAGTGCGTGACCCGTTAATGATTTAGTCGCACTAATAAGCGGCGAGTTACCACCAAATACTTCTTGAATGGCGCCTAGCTCTTTAACATCCCCTACTGGCGTAGATGTACCGTGCGTGTTTAAATAATCAATTGGTGTATCAACGCCTTGCATTGCTTGGCGCATACAGCGTACTGCGCCTTCACCTGAAGGTGCTACCATGTCGTAGCCATCAGATGTAGCACCGTAGCCTACAATTTCTGCGTAAATATGTGCGCCACGAGCAAGTGCATGCTCAAGCTCTTCTACTACAACAATACCGCCACCAGCAGAAATAACAAAACCATCGCGGTTTGCATCGTACGTACGAGATGCTTTTTCTGGTGTTTCATTATATTTGGTAGATAACGCGCCCATTGCGTCAAATTCCATTGCAAGAGTCCAGTGGAGCTCTTCACCACCACCGGCAAAAATAACATCTTGCTTGCCTAATTGAATTTGCTCAACAGCGTGGCCAATACAATGTGCAGATGTTGCACACGCAGAACTTATAGAATAGTTAACGCCTTTAATTTTAAATGGCGTTGCTAAACAAGCCGATGTCGTGCTTGCCATCGTACGCGGAACCATATAAGGACCTACACGCTTTACGCCTTTTTCGCGCAAAATATCGGCCGCTTCTACTTGCCACTTTGAAGAGCCACCACCAGAGCCAACTAATAAACCCGTGCGCTCATTAGATACTTGCTCATCAGATAAGCCAGCATCTTCAATTGCTTGCTTCATAGAAATATAAGAGTAAGCAGCAGCATCACCCATAAAGCGCATTGCTTTACGGTCTACGTGTTCTTTAACATCAATATCAATTTTTCCCGATACATTACTACGTAAGTTGTAATCGGCAAATTCTTGGTTAAAAGCAATACCGCTTTTGCCCGCTTTTAGTGACTCTAATACTTCTTGTTTGTTATTACCGATGCTTGATACAACACCGATACCCGTAATTACGGCTCTTCTCATGGGTAATTCCCTTAGCTTGATACTAAATTACTGTGTATTTTACGCTGTTTTTTGGTGTTAAGTGGTCAGCTTTCTAGCGTACACCTGTACTCTGAATTTAATAGCTTATAAATAACGCCAGACTATTTCAAAGAAAACCCGTAAAATAATTAAAAAATACTGTCTAAAAATTTAATAAGTCATGATAAAAAACGCCCAAATACACTTTAATGAAGTAGGCACACCGGTAGCCGATAACTTTGACGATGTTTATTTTTCTAATGACGACGGCCTTGCTGAATCGCATTACGTGTTTTATCAACAAAACAATATACAGGCGCGGTTACAAAATCATGACCAAACACATTTTGTTATTGCCGAAACCGGTTTTGGTACTGGTTTAAACTTTCTAAATGCATGGCAACACTTTAATGACCACCTTGCCAATCAACAAGTTCAAAATCAAGTAGACAAACGGGTTAAGCGATTGCATTTTATTTCGTTTGAAAAATACCCGCTTAATGCTGATGATCTAAAAAAAGCACTGCAAGCGTGGCCAACATTAAACAAGCTCAGTGATGAATTAATAACACACTACCCTATAAATTTAGGCGGCTGTCATCGCATAGAATTTAATAATGGCCAAGTTATTCTTGATTTGTATTTTGGCGACGTGCTTGATTCAATAAATGCAATGAGCTACCCGCAATCAGGGGTGGTCGATGCGTGGTTTTTAGATGGCTTTGCACCAAGTAAAAACCCTGACATGTGGCAACAAAGTGTGTTTAATGCCATGGTTGATATATCGCGCAAGCATGCAACACTTGCCACATTTACCGCTGCAGGCTTTGTACGCCGAGGCTTAATAGCTGCAGGCTTTAGCATGCAAAAAGCGAAAGGCTTTGGCCGTAAACGCGAAATGCTGATAGGCCAATTAGCACACGCTAATAGTGCACAGTCATCACCCCCATACTTTGAACAACCCCCTGCCAAGCTAGAGCATGTTGCTGTAATTGGCGGTGGGATTGCGAGTAGCTGTATTTTGCACAGTTTGGCTAAGCGTGGCATTAAAAGTAGCCTATTTTGCCAAGATGAAAAACCAGCTATGGGCGCTTCACATAACGTACAAGGCGCGGTTTACCCCCATCTGCAAGCTAAAAACTCACCTCATAGTGAATTATTTGCGCACAGTTTTTTATACGCTAAACGCAGTTACCAACAACTACTAAAAAACGGCTTTAATTTTGATTATAGCTGGTGCGGTGTACTGCAACATGCGGTAAAAAAGCCTCTTGCCGATAAACATCAAAACTTAGAACAAAAACAGTTATGGCCTCAAGCCTTAATGCGCAATGTAACTGTAGAGCAAGGAGATAAACTGGCGGGCGTAAAAACCGGCTACCCCGGCGTTTATTTTGAGCAAGGCGGTTGGGTAAACCCACCCCAGCTAGTTGAGGCAATGCTAAAAGCGGCCAATAGCCTTAACCCTATTAATAGCTATTTTAATTGCCATATACAGCAGCTTACTAAAACCGATGCAGGCTGGTATTTAACCCACAAGCATACCCAATATGGTCCTTTTAGTGATGTAATAATATGTGCAGGTGAGCATAGCGATGCGTTTGAACAAACAAACGCATTACCTATTGTAGGGGTACGTGGTCAAGTATCGCATATTCAAGCGAGTGAACAATCTAAGCAGCTTAAAACCGTGTTGTGCCATAAAGGTTATTTTACCCCCGCCTATTTAGGTAAACACTGTATGGGCGCTACATTTGAAAAAAACACAAAAAGTCGCGCCGTTACAGAAAAAGACAACCAGCTAAACCATGAGCAACTACTTAGCTTTTACCATCAAAGCGACTTTGCCACCACATTAGGTGACATTACCTGTGCTAAAGCAGCTGTGCGCTGCACGTTTATAGATCACTTACCAATGGCAGGGCAATGGTGTGAGCAAAGCGATTACAGCACCGCCTTTGCTAATTTACGCCTAGGTAAACGCTATCAATACTCACCTCTATGCAAGCCACAACAAGGCTTACATATTTTTACTGGGTTTGGAGCGCGTGCATTATGCAGTGCACCGTTATTAAGCGAGCACTTTATTAGCACGTTAAATAATGAACCACGCCCACTCAGCGAGCGTGTAAGCCAGGCCATTCACCCTGCGCGTTTTATAGTGCGTGATTTAATACGAAATAAAATTTAAATGACATCATTCATTTTTTGCGTAAAATAATAACCATAAAAGGAATTTATACCAATCCGCTTAATTAAGTGATCAATTTTGAGGCTGGAAAAACCTGTTGATGGCTAGGTAAAAAATTCGCTATTGAGTTGTTCTAAATGAGAATTTTTTAAAACAGGTAGCGACACAGTTAGCACCGCAAAATGATCAAGTATTATTGCGCACTGGTATTATATAACCAATGCGCACCATATGTATGAATGCGGATGGGTATCAATAAAAGGATCACAATGAAAGCTTTAACCTGTGCTGTAACATTACTCGCCGCTATATCGTTTAACACATTTAGCCAAGACGTAACCGCCATCCCCTTACCTGAAGAATTCATCACCACCATGGATGTAACTGGCGAATACCCACTGGTTAGAACAGGGTATTTAGCTGCTTCTATTGATGCTATTTCTAAATTTTATCAGCAGGCCCTTGGTGACCCCATTAACAGCAAAGGCGATAATAACTACCGCACCCTTTACTATAACTACCAAAACCATGCTGTTCGCATCAGTTTATACCATCATAATTATGTTACCGAAGTCAGCATAATGATTGAATAAACACAGTAAAAAGCGGCTAATTTTCATGCTCAGTTCAGACTCAATTTTTATTTACTTTTAAATAACCACTTTGTAGAGAAAAACAGCGTTTTACCCTTTAAAAACGAATGCCTACCCCAAGGTCTATTTGTACTAAATACCTTTACACTAAATTGAGAAGGAATTAATTATGAGTAAGACCCTAATTATTGGCGCTAGCGGACAAATTGGTAAAATGGCAACCAAGTTGCTTTTAAACAATGAGCAAAATGTATCTGCATTAGTGCGTGATAAAAGTAAGTTAGATGATTTAGATAGTCCATTTTTAACCATTGTGGAGCAAGATCTCGAAGGAGATTTTTCTGATGCGTTAAAAGATTGCGATCAAGTTATTTTTGCTGCTGGCTCTGGCGGAAGTACAGGCACAGATAAAACCGTGCTTATTGATTTATGGGCAGCCACCAAAGCAGCAACGTATGCTAAAGAGCATGGCGTAAAGCATTTTATTATGATTAGCTCTATTGGCGCTGACGATCCAGACTCAATTGAAAGCGACTTAAAACCTTACTTAGTTGCCAAACATATGGCCGATGAGCACCTTATCAACAGTGGCTTAAACTACACCATAGTGCGCCCAGGTGGGCTGACCGATGAAAGCGCCTCAATGAAAGTAACCACCGAGCGTCCAAACGATCGTTCTAAAGCTAAAATTAGCCGCGAAAACGTTGCCAATGCCCTATTACATATTGCTACTAACGCATTTAATGGCAACCGCGTTTTTGAACTATTTGACGGCGAAACGCCCATTAAAGCAGCTGTAAAATAAACACTCTGGTTGCCCTTTGTAAACCCCCTTGCAAAGGGCAACGTATTTAAATGCTAAATCGCACGCGCCCTCCCTTGCTTCACTATATTTATTAAATGTAAACAACACGTTTAAATCGCTTTATAAAAGCCTACACACCGCGTTCCTAATAAAACAACATGAAAAACAAGCACTTCCACTAAAATCACCACAAAACAATGCGTTAAAAACTCAACAGAGCAAATTTTGTTCAGGCTTTTTTACTAGTTTAATAAGGCTAAATACTAGAAACCCCTTATTTTATCTGGTAAATTAACAGCGTGTTAAAACAATAATAAAAATTCCTCAATGGAAGTTGCACGAATAAGGACATAGCGTGAGCGCCTCATTTAAAATTATTTTTAATGGTCAGTTACACCAAAATGCTGACATTAGTACCGTACAAGAGCAACTCTGTCAGTTTTTAAAAATTCCCCATAATGTCGCTGTAAAGTTATTTGATGGCCGAGCCTACGCACTCGTCAAAGACCTATCGAGTATTGATGCAGTTAAAACAGAATCTAAACTAAAAAGTTTTGGTTTAATCACCAAGGTAGAACCGCACGCAAGTGTAAGGGCGCCTCAAAATGCCGCGGGTACTAAACTGGTTGTTGCTCACAATGAGCCTGCTGTAAAAAACATAGCTAATACAATAACCAGCATTAAAAAATCCGGCGTAAATAGCCCAACCGCCTTGCCCAAATTAGCACTGCAAAGCGCATTATTTTTTTGTTATAGCTTATTATTCATCTGCCTTATTTGCTCAGCAGTAATAAGCTTTAACACACTTAAAATGAGTATGATAGACAGCTCATCAGCTTCGCCCTCAACAACATTAAATTACGTTCATTATAAGCAGTACTTAGCAAATCAAAAAAAGCACCCAGAAGTCACCTTGCCTAACACCCACAACACAGATGAGCTTAACCAAGGGGCGCAGCAAAAAATTGATAGCTATTTTGCTCGTTTTTCAACGCATATAAACAGTTACGCAAAAATTCTAAAGCAACCAAATATAAACAGCATGGGCGCAGAAAGGTTAAAGCAGCACCTACAAGAAATAGATGCGCTAGGCACTGAACATGTATTTTGGGAGCAATTAATTAACCTTGCTAAATCGCTTAATAACGACGCCCATGTAATGAGCAAGCTTGGTAATGATAACCCTGATAAAATTCAATGGATAAACGCCGTTGATTGGATAAGCCAAAGCTACATTAGGCAACAACAAAATAAGCCTGACGCTTTGCCCGTCACACCTACAAACACACAACTCGCCAAGTCACCGATATTAGATTTAACTCTACTAATTAGCTTAATGTCGTTTTTAACGCTTATTATTATTAGTATTAAAATGAAAGTAAGGACGATAAAAATGAAGCTAGCCACTACAAGCAAATAATAAATTAAAGCCATAAAAAAACCGCCAACTTGATTGCTCAAATTGGCGGTTTTTTATGGTTTTTAAGTAACGAACTTAAATACCTGTATTGGTGGAGCTGGGGGAGTCTCAATTGAAGCTGCAACCAATTGTTTTGAAAGTAATTTTAAATCAACACAAAAGAAAACAGGTACTAACCTTGGTACTAAATAAAAATGTGCTTAAGCTACGTTTAGTTTTGTTATAAGAGCTAAATCACTTAATATTAGCTTGTTTTGCTACATCTGATAAGAATTTAGTCTTTGGCAACTCTGACATATTACTATTGTTTAACTGCTTACCAAAAACATTCTCTTTTACTTCATTAACTGTAATACCAAGCATTTTCGACATATTTATTAACTTATCTGGAGTATATCTACGACCTTTGCGTATTAAATCTAAAGCTTCCCCTTTGAACTCTTTATATCGAGCATTTAGCTTAAAAGTCTGATCATATCTATCATACTCATTTTTCTTTGTATTAGGTTTAAGCCTTATAGCGAAGTTATCAATAGCTTTTATGTGAGTAACGGATGTTATCTCGGAACTGAAATATATTTTGAAAGTATTATCCTTACAGAATGAAAATTTATCTGACGTAGGGCTTAAAAATTCATCGTTTTTATCTTTGATCAACACCCTAGTTGTTTTGAATTTGGAATTACACGCATAGCAACTTGGAACTAAATTAAATAATGACAAAGATGAAAGTGGGTTATCGCCTTTATGTAATACATGGTCCAGAGTAAAATAATATTTATGGGCGCTAAACTCACCCCTTTTCAAGCTTGTTATCTCTTTTTTGCCTACTGCATTTTCTTTTAACTTTTCAAGTATGTCCCCTAAGTCGAGCATTCCACGAAACTCATTCTGACAACCCTTAATTTTTTCTGCTGTTGTATTTCCAATACCTCTTATTGCAACTAAATCCTCTTTGGTTCCGTATTTCAGTAGTTCCACTTCATTAATATAATCAGACGTATCTATAAACGCTGAAATTTTTTCTAAGTTGCAAAAATAACAAGTTTTTAATTTTAGAACATCCTTATTTTTTACAAAAAATTTGGCTATCTTACTCTGGTATTTGTCACAAGAAGGGTTGAATGTGGAGTCATAATTGAAGATTTTCTTAATAGATTCTTTGTCTTCCTTTGTAGGCTTACAAGAAGCGAAAGCTTTATTCAAGTCAATTAGATACCCCAAATCAGATGTCAAAATTTCTGAAACTTTAAGTTTCTTTAAAATTTTAAATTTCTTAGATTTTGCTCCAAGAAATGTGTCTAACTCTCTCTGCATAACTATTGTATCGAATATTTTTCTATAATTAGACAAAAATTCTTCAAGATCATTTTGAGGAGGGTAATTAATTTTATTCATCACTTATCCTATCCTTTATTCTTTTTATCTCAGTCTGTAATTCTAAGATTCTCTTTTCATCATCCTCATTAAGTTTAGGTTTAGAAGGTAAGTTGAGCATATCCTCAATCTCAAATATATGATTAGCTAATATATTTTTGATATGTTCATCACCTATGATTCTTAGAGTATAAGAAAACTTAGATTTAAGATTTTTATACTCCTCCTTAAGTTTTTCATGTTTTTCTTCTGTACCTCCAATTTCAGATCTAACCTTTCCATTAAATGCTACAACTTCTTTAATACATGATTCGGCAAAATTACCTATCGTTCCATTAACAAAAAAACCATTATTCAAAAGATCATGTATATTAGCGGCAAACGTCTCTATTTTTTCTCTATAAGGAACTGTTTGAAGCTCATTAATCTCATCATGGTCTAAAAACAATACATTTTCACTTGGAATATCGGATAAAACAAATGGTGAGTGAGTTACAAAACAAATATTTAAGCCTCGAATATATGAAGCTTCATAAGAAAATTGAATTAATTTATTTCTTAATTCTGTAAAATAAATTCGTTGTAACTCAGGATGAAAACAAAGTTCTATCTCATCTAAGAATATGTTAAATGACTCATATTTATAAGAGTCATCTTCAACTTGGATTGTGTCCACATTTCTTAAATGGTACATCAAAGAACTAATTGAAAATATAATTTGCTTTTCACCAGAGCTCAATTTAGAAAACTCAACCCCATTTTCTAAAAATATGGAAACAGAAAAGAAAGAAGGAGGTAATAAATAATCTAACTTCTCCTCATCTAATACTACTCCACTTTTATTCACACCGCTCAAAACATCTTCAATTTCAATAGAGATCTTATCTATTGAAAAAGCACTTCCAGAATAGCCCTTATACAAATCAAATTTCAAATAATTGATAGTACGTCTTAACTTCACTACTCTGTGACTAGTATCAAGCCTAAGGGCTTTAACAAAATCATCAATATAAACAAATCTATTTTTCTTTGTATTGTAAAACTTTTTATACTGGGCATATTTTTTAGTTATAGATGTTAACTTATGCTTTAAATAGCTAAGTACAAAATGGTTAGCATTTATGCTACGCCGTACTTTAAAGAAGTTATCTGGAATTGGACACTCAAACTTTCTCAATAAAGCGACTGAAAGCTTTTCGAAACTATCTTTAAACGCCCTTGTATTATAATTTTTTCTACTTCGATATTTTTTATTATCTAGCTCTAAAGTAAAAGACTCTGCTTTATATGCATCATTATTACCTCTTTTCAATATTCTATGACTTTGCTCAAGATCATCTTTATCTTCTGGTATCAGTAGATTATGTAGTAGCCTCTGCTTTACTAGGCTATCCTGTAAATTAATACTGATATTGCCATTATCTCTGAAAGGCTCTATAACAACAGGGGTCTGGTAACCATCATTTTTATGAAAGAGAGGTTCAAGCCATTCATTGTCTAACGACGAATTAAGCCCGTGTAATGAGTAATTAATGAGTATTGAGTAAAAATAGGAGTTGAAATTAAACTCATTTACATTAAATTCTTTTTGCTCTTCAAATATAAATTTTTTTACTTCTTTATATTTTATTATTTTTATTTCTTCATTTAAAAAAGTGACTTTGTAAATGCTATCTGTTTCAAAGTATAACTCTATATTTAAGTTTTCTATCCAGTGCAATTGATGTTCATTAAGGTTAGTATCTTTATAGTACAGGTTATTAGAAGCCGCCATAAATAGCTCTATAATAGTACTTTTACCAGTACCATTTTTACCCACGATAGCATTCACATTAACTTTTATGTCATCCACATCAAAAAGGCTATATTCACTTTTTCTGTAAACCCCACCTTTAGTTAATTCGAACCCATTACTCAGTTTATAAAGCTCATCTGCCTTCAAAGATTTAATTAAATTAGCATTACACCCCTCTAAAGGCTTTATCGCTAACAAGCGAAATTGATGTTTAACACCTTCAAAAATATTACTATTTTCCCTTTGCAAATATAAATCAATCTCTTTCTTTTTTAAGTTAGATAAATTGTTGTAAAACTCAGGATCGTAAGATACTAAAGCTAAATTTTTATAAAAATCCGTTTCTCTTTTTTTAATAAGTAATGGTGTATATTCAGCGCTATTCCTAGGGTCTCTTTCTATAATTTTGTTTTCTTTCAATATTCCTACTGTATTTCTATCTAGTGGTAAGAAACTATCTGGCCTTATCCAAAATAAGTATATCGTTAACAACCTTGTAGAAAATCCATACCATTTTTTACTTTTTAAAAATATATCGTTTAAATCACAATCTTGACCTTTAACATAAATATCGATGAAACTTCGCCAAATCTCCTTCTGACTATCCTCATTTCTTATTGCCAACGAGTGTATTTGCGGTGGTGCTGGGCAGCCATCGAAACTTAATATAAAAAATTCACCTTTTTTTTCTTTATTCAATGAATAAGGTTCACCTTTTAAAATCTCTAAAAGTAGTTTAATTCTATATTCTCTTTTTTTACCGCTGAGATTATTAGGTGATATAGATGCAAAAAGATGCATAGGATCAACGGATTTAATTAGATTACTATTAGTAAACTTTTCAAACCATTTATTTTCTTCTAGAAAACGGCTGTCGTTTATAAGTAAGTTATAAAGTTCCTGCCCAACAGAATTAGAATTGCGTTCCTTTCTTTTATAAAATGAATACAACTCTGAAGATAATTCCTTATATACATCAAACCACATAGTAGTTTTGACTAGACTCATATACTTACCCCTTTAAACCCACTCAACATATCAAATATCACTCGCGCGAATTGCTGGTTTCTTGCGGGATCTGACAGTAGCTGCATCATTTGTTCTTGGTGTGCGTCACTGCTTCCTAAAATGGCGTCATCCATTGCTTGAGGGAAATCGCCTAGCATAGCTTGCTCTGGGCTATTATTTGCAATCTGGCTCATTACAGAGGCGTTTTCTGTTAGTTTATCGCGTACTGTAAAAGCATAATTAAGCATGTCTTTATTAGTTAGGTTATCCGTGATGAAAACCTCATTAAGCTTGTCGATTATTTGCGATAAAAACGCCTCTTTTTTATCCTTTGCTTTAGCACTACCAACGTCATTACTTGGCTCTAGCTTATAGTCAGGCTCGTCTTCTTTTAACTGTATATCTTGTTGGCGTATTTTTGATAAACGGTAATGGCTCATTACCACGTTATCTAAATCAAGTTCATCTTCAGTCACTACTTTTTCACGTAACAGTGGGCGTAAGTGGCGGGCGAATAAGCTTAGCTTTTCAAGCTCTTTGTCATCGTATTCCACCAGCTGCGACATAAACTCGTAAAAGCGGGTAAAGCTGCCTAAATCCTTTTTGAATATTTCTAGGCGGTCTTTTTCTTGTTTGCACTCTTTAAAGCTTGTTTCTGCGTTAGCTATTAATACAGCGTCTTCAGTCTTTTTAGTGCGTTCAAACATTTCTTTGGCTTTTATATACGCCTCAATTGCAGATGCGTAACGCTTTTGCCAACGCTCTTTAGCGGGGTGAATAATATTACTGATCGCCGCGTTTGACTTGTTCTTGGTAAAGAAAGCTGCACAAAACTGCTCAACCTCTGACCACAAAAATATACCGCTAGCACGCAGCTTCTCAAACAAATCAAAAACAATTTGAGGGTCAGTAACATCGGCAAGCTCTGCTGTTTGGTAGTAAGGCTGAAATGCTTCTAGTATGTCTTCTGGGGCATTAAAGAAGTCTAATACAAACGTGCCTGTTTCTGCTTTACTTGGGTAAGTACGATTTAATCGCGACAGGGTTTGTACACACTCAACGCCGCCTAGCTTTTTATCTACATACATAGCGCATAGTTTTGGTTGGTCGAATCCTGTTTGAAACTTATTAGCCACCAGCATTACTTGGTAATCATCACTATCAAAGGCTTTGCGCATATCGCGGCCTTTAAGATCAGGGTTCATGCTTTTTTCGGTAAACTTTTTATCTAAAAATGCAGCACTATCAGGGTCGCTTTTAGTAAATTCAACTTCGCCTGAAAATGCCACCATAGCGCGTATTGTCGAATAACCTGTTTTTTGCTCTGCTAGGGCTTCAGCTACATATTTATCAAATGCTAACTTATAACGTACAGCCTCTTTACGTGAGCCCGTTACTACCATTGCTTTGGCTTGCCCGCCTAATAAACCCATTACGTTATCTTTAAAGTGCTCAATAATAACTTTAACTTTTTGCGATATATTATGGTCGTGTAAACGCACCCATTGGTTAAGTTTTACCGCTGCTTTTTTACTATCAACCTCTTCATCTGCCGCTTCTATTTTTTGAGCAAGTTGGTACATCACTTTATAGTTAGTGTAATTTTTAAGTACATCTAATATAAAGCCTTCCTCTATTGCTTGGCGCATTGAATAAACATGATACGCCACTGGCTTATTTTGTTTTGATGGAGATAGTTCTGGGTTAGGTAATCGACCAAACAGCTCTATTGTTTTTGCTTTAGGTGTGGCAGTAAATGCATAGTAGTTAAGGTTTGCACTACCACGGCGGGCTGCAACGGTTGCATCGAGTATATCCTCTGACGATAACCCAACATCGTCATCAGTCTCTTCAGTCATTAGTACTTCTTTTAACTGGCGAGCGGTAGAGCCGCTTTGTGATGAATGAGCTTCATCGGCAATAACTGCATAGCTGCGCTCTTTTAAGCTAGTACTGTTCTCTATAGCACGTAATACAAACGGAAAGGTTTGAATGGTCACAATAATAATAGGCTGGGCGTTTTCAAGTGCGCTGGCGAGCTTCTCTGATTTAGAGCCATCACCTTCTTTATTATTAATACGCCCTACTACACCGTCTGCATGCTCAAACTGATAAATAGTATCTTGCAGCTGATCATCAAGTACTGTTCGGTCTGTTACAACAATCACTGAATGAAACTGTTTGTTACCTTGCTCGTCATAAAGAGTAGAAAGCTGGTGGGCTGTCCAAGCAATAGAGTTTGATTTACCTGAGCCCGCACTGTGTTGCACTAAATACTTATTACCTGTGCCCTCTTCTATTGCCGCATCAATCAGCTTACTTACTACATCCCACTGGTGATAACGCGGGAAAATAAGCGTTTCTTTTTTGTATTTACGCCCTTCCCAATCTTCTTTGTCTTCTATCTGCAAATGTACAAAGCTGCCTAAAATATTAAGCAGATTTTTAGGCACTAATACTTCATTCCACAGGTAATCGGTTGCATAACGGCTAGTGTCTTCAGGTATATCATTGCCTGCACCACCTTCGCTTGTGCCTTTGTTAAAGGGTAAAAAGAAGGTGTCGTCGCCTGCAAGCTTGGTAGTCATATACACTTCGTACTGGCTTACAGCAAAGTGTACTAATGCACCGCGCTTAAAGGTAAGTAGTGGCTCTGGCTTTTTAGTTGCGGGGTCTTTAGGTAAGCGGGTTTGTTTGTATTGCTTAATTGCATTTTCAACCGCTTGTTTAAATTCTGATTTAAGCTCAAGGGTTGATACGGGTAAGCCATTTACAAACAATACTAAATCTATACGCCAGCTTTTGGCTTTGCTGCCTGTTGCAGCTAAGTGCTCAGCATTGGCATACGGGCTATACACCAACTCTTGCACTATACGGCAGGTGTTTTGCTCATAACGGGCTAGGGTTTCGGGGTTTAGGTTATGCTCTGGTTTAAATTGGCATAGCTCAAACCGCGCATTACGAATTTTTAAACCATGGCGTAATACACCTAATACACCATACGTGCGTGAGGCTTTATCTGTGGCGTTTATATCGGCTTTTTTAAGTTGTGCCACCAGCGCTTCTAAAAAGTGGCGTTCAGGGTCATTGGGGAACACCTTACACAGCTTTTGCCACTCTTTAGGCTGGGTGTTTTTAACAAAGGTCAGCGCATCTTGCTCATACAAAGCAGTTTCGCAGTTATAGCCTGCACCTGTGCCTTCAACCCAACCATTCGCAACCATCTGGTTAATTATGTCGTCTTGAAAAATACGTTCTTGAGTTACATCATTCATGATTTTATTCTTATAATATTTAGTTATTTAAAACTTCAGGAGCTGCTTGCTTATGTTCTAGCTGTAACTTGTCTTTGCCAAACCTTAAAGCTAGCTTATCGTAAACGTCCTTAAGCTCATCGAAACGAGCATTACGATCATAGAGCTCTAAAACAAACTGAAACATTTGGAAGGCATACAATAAATCGAGTTCAGTAACATCTGACTTATGAGTTCCTTCATTTCCTACTAATTTCAATGGCTCAAGGTACGAGGCTTCTTCAGGACGGGTCTTAGCCAAATTTTGAATCATACGGTTAAGATTACTTCCCTCAACTTTCATATCCTTACAAAACTTCTCGATTGCTCGTCTTAACTTAGAGGCTGATGATGGTGGGTCAAAATGAAAATGTTTAAATGCGTCAAATAGTTCTTCACTAATCTCTTTCGGGGTGTTTATCGACAGAGGAAATATAGGCACGGTTGGCGAAAAATGATCTATTTTTATTTGTTTTGTTTTTTTTGCCTTGGTATCAAAGCTATTACTCGATTCAAGTAATACACCCGATGCAGTAGTACTTTTTTTACATTCGCTACAGCTCAAGAAGCTATTAAACAAATAAGTATCACCATTTATCGGATCAATATGGTCAGAATACACCGTAGCAATTGCGCCTATTAGGGGTAACCAAAAACCATCACTTTTACTAATCACTTCTTGGCTAGCTTCTAACTCAACCCGCCTAGTTTCTTTTTCTGAACGAAACTTCCTGCTCGATAGCAGTAAACTTTTTTCTGATGTTGGCCTTGTTTGAATACTTTCTTTATCTAACTTTAGCGCCAACTTATTACAGTGAGGGCAAGGAAGCTTAGGGTAATTATCTAAGTTCGCAAAGCCTGAAATCCTTTTCCATAATTCTATATCCATTACTTCTATCCCTTTATTTATTTTTTTCTTTATATGCAAAGTCTTATTAAGTTACTTTTCAGGTTTATCCTGCAGCTGCTTTAGCGCATTCGCTAAGTCTAAATCAACCTTTGATGGCTGGACATCAATTACTCTGCGGTACTTATCGTATTCTTGCTTGGCTTTTTCAGTCGCTTGCGCCTGTGAGATATTGCCAGCATGGTTAAGCACTTCATAATCACTTAGGCGCAAAAAGTCATCAAGCTTACTTGCCCAGTCTGCCATTTTCATTAACTTGCCATTACGAGCTTGTAACTCTGCAAATTCTAAATAGGAGTTAACCAGTCTGTTTAAAGTATCGAGCTCTTGCTCATTTAAATAGTTTTTGCCTGTCACCACCTCTTTGCGGGTTGGCTCTGTGCCTGCAAAGCTGGTTAAGCCTAAATGAGGTTTGTCGGCATCAATTCGTTTAAACACGAGCTCTGCTGCGGTATTACCATGGGCAGCCCAATGCATCTTGTTTTGTACTTTGGCAAAAAAATCAACACTGGTTTGTGCTTTGCCATCGTAATCAATGCTGGTGGCGTATATGTCGCATACTTTGCGCCAGAATACCTTCTCTGATGAACGTATGTCGCGTATGCGGTTTAATAGTTCGTCAAAGTACTGCATGTTATCTGGATTTTTAAGGCGCTCGTCATCCATTACAAAGCCCTTAGTTAGGTACTCTTGTAATGTTCTTGTTGCCCACTGACGAAACTGTGTGCCTTGCTTAGAGCGCACACGGTAACCAACAGATAATATGGCTTCTAAATTATAGTGCGCTACATCACGAGCAACTTCTCGAGTACCCTCTTTTCGAACTATTCGGAAATTCCTAATGGTTGCATTTTGTTCAAGTTCACCTTCACTATAAATGTTACTTAAATGCTCATTTATAGTGGGTACACTCTTTTGATATAGCTCAGCTATTAAGTTTTGAGTTAGCCAGAGCGTTTCAGTTTCAAAACGACATTCAACCTTGGTTTGCCCTTCGTCTGTTTCAAACAAAATAAACTGCCCAAGCGGTGGCGTGACGTTGTTAGTCATTAGGTTGCTCCCAGTTACGCACGTCGATTTTGCCTGTCACTGCAGCTGAGATTAAGGCGATGCGGCGTTCTTTAGATAGTATAATTGATTGTTCAACTTTACTTATTAACACTTCAAGCCTATCTAATTTAATTTTTAGATATTCAACAATTTCTTGTTGTTCAGTCAATGGTGGAGATACAAAACCTAAATTCAAAAGATCTTCTTGAGTCATGCTTGGTAATGCAGTACTTGTTGAAAGCAGTGAAAACGGAAACATAGATGCTTGGTAATAAATATATTTAGCTTCATGAAAAGTGTTTATTTCACTATAAAACATCGTATCTACAGTCCAGAACTTCCCACTCACAACAAGTGGTTTGTCAATTGTTCCCTTTCTTCCAAATAGGACTGAGCTACCATCAAATAAGTACTTGGAGCTTCTTTTAAATACTCCGCCTGAACCGTAAACAGGATATCCACCACTTTCAACCTCAACCTGTTTATAATCTCTACCATTTCTTATAGTTAAAGCATTTTTTAAACGACATACAATCCAATGTTCAGGGACTTTACCCAACCACTCAACACCAGAACCTTTCATTGGGGCTTGTGGATTGAGGCCTTTAGCCACTGCATGTCTGATCACTGCTTGGCGCTTTTCTTTTAGCAGCTTAATCAGTTGTTGTTGCTTTTCAATCAAAGCATCAATTTTAGCGGTTTCATGATCAAGAAAGTTAGCAATATTTTCTGCTTCTTCAAATGTTGGTTCAAGTAACTGTGCATTATTAATTAGTTCTTGGTTAAGTATTCTTGCGCCATAAATATTTGTTGAAGCATTCTCAATTACAAACTTAGGTAATGCATAATATAAATATGATAGAGGTAATCGAGCTGAGTCTAAAAAAGACGCTATTGCTTCATTGGTATACATATCTTCACCAGCGAAAGATACTGAACCAACTGACAACTTAAAGCTATACATTAGTGACCCCTTAGGTGTAATGCTCATAGACGCTTCTTTGGCAGCCCTGTCAGAAATGCGTTTTGATGTGTTAGTAATAACCTTTTTTTTAAGGTCTGAAATATTGACCCAAAGGTTTTCACCAACAAAATTTTCGTCATTCTTTGTTGGTGGTGTCCACCCGACTTGAAAAGGAGCGATATACTTTACTTTACTAAGTATCCAATGCTCCGGCATTTCATCTAGCCAAGTTACTGAGGCTTTTTTGTAATTTGGATAAGGTTGATACTTGCCCATTATGAATGTACCTCTGGCAATAACTCCCTTATTTCATTACTCACTGCATTAAGCTCTTTATCAATTTTAGATAAATCACGCGGGCGCTTGTACTCATAAAAATGGCGGTTAAACGGTATTTCGTAGCCGACTAAACCTAGTTCGCCATCTTTATCATCGCGCTTAGTGCCGTTTATCCATGCATCGCTTACGTGCGGGGCTACTTCGCGATTAAAGTAGTTTTCAACCATTTGGGTTGTGCTAATACTTGGCTGAGCTGAGCCGTTTAAATAGGCCTCTTTTAACGGTACGTTTTCGTTATCGCGTAAGTCGCCATCTTGCTTATAAGTTACTACTTTACCTTGCCACTTTGTCACATTACCTTGATATTCAAATGCGCCATACATTGGGTCTGCTGAATCTTTATAGATTTTATCAACCACGCACTCTGCCGCTGGATTTTTAAAAGTAATGGCATCGAGCAGCTGTTTTTTCTCTTTGCTGTCGAGCTTAATACCTAAGGCTTTAATCGCTTGTGTATAGATAATGTCAAACTGGTTAAAATCGTCTGATTGCAAGTACTTGCCACCAGCATCGTCACCTAATTGTGTTTGTAGCTGCTGTGCTTTTTCCATAAGGGATTTTTGGAGTAACCAAAGCTTGGGCTCTAGTACATCTTTAATTTGCTTTTCTTTCAGCTCTGGGAAGTCAGCTTTAATAATAGCTCTGGCTTCAATTTCAACGGCGCTCAAATCGCCATACTGATCGTCAGTAGTCCACTGTGTACCAAATTTTTCATATAGCGCCATCATGGCTGCATTATAAGGCTTAGGAGCAAAACGCAGTGATGCAATGGCTTCATCAGTTACTTGCGCAGACAACCTAAGTGGACGCTCTATAGTGATACGGCGATAACCAAACTCATAGGTATTAAATATTTTACTGGCAAAGGTTTTTGCTACATCGGCTTTAGGGTTAGCCGCTTGGCGACCACGGCTACTTTTAGCATCGGTTGGTTTAGTTAAGCCTAGCTCGTCAAGCGTTGTTGTTTCTACTTGTTCAAAGTTACCAAAGCTGCGAGTGATAACTTTAATGTCGTCTTCGCTCATAATGTTACGTTTAGAACCAAGGGATTTACGCATTTTACCGCATAGGTTAGCACCATTAATTAGTTGAACCTTATTTTTACGCTCTGGGTTTTGCTGCTGCGCTTTTTTGTTCGACAATACCCACACATAAGTAGCAATACCTGTGTTGTAAAACATATCAGTCGGTAAGGCAATAATTGCCTCTAGTAAGTCAGACTCTAAAATATAACGGCGAATCTCACTTTCACCACTGCCTGCACCGCCCGTAAATAAAGGTGAGCCATTTAGAATAATACCAATACGCCCGCCGTTATCGGATGCATCGCGCATTTTACTAATAAGATGCATTAAAAATAATAATGAACCGTCTGACACTCTTGGTAAGCCTGCACCAAAGCGACCATCAAAGCCCTTAATTGTATGCTCGTCTTTAATATCGCCTTCAATCTTTTTCCAATCTACCCCAAAAGGCGGGTTAGACAGCATGTAATCAAACTTATCTACTGCTAGCTGATCATTAGATAAGGTGTTACCTAATTTAATATTATTTACTTCCTGACCTTTGATAAGCATATCGGCTTTACAAATAGCGTAAGATTCAGGATTTAACTCTTGTCCGAAAGCAACCATACGAGCTGCAGGGTTAAGCTTTATAACATAGTCCATGCCTGATGATAAAAAGCCGCCAGTTCCCGCTGTTGGGTCGTAAATGGTACGGATAATCCCTTCTTTAGTTAGAGCCTTATCGTCTTCCATGAAAACTAGCGATGTAGTTAGTTCTACAATATCGCGTGGGGTAAAGTGCTCACCTGCGGTTTCGTTAGAGCTTTCAGCAAAGCGACGTATTAACTCTTCAAACACTAAACCCATATCGTGATTTGATATAGCTTGTGGGCTTAAGTCGGTCGTTGCGAACTTTTTAACTACTTTAAAAAGCAGGTTGGCGTCATCTAATAGCCCTATAAACTCATCAAACTTAAAGTGCTCAAAAATCTCGCGGGCATCGGCTGAAAAGCATTGAATATAACGCTCAAGGTTGGCTTTAATATCGCTTTGACCCATTTTGCCTAAATCCATAGGCGAGGTATTAAAAAAGGTTAAGCCTTTGTCATCATCTGGCGTTTTAGTTGCTTTTAATAAAAACTTTTCTTGAACTTCTTCAGCTAAGTTTAATGGTTTAATACGTTCAAATTCAGCGACCACAGCATCTTTAGTTGGTTCAAGCACACACTCAAGACGACGCAATAAGGTAAAGGGTAAAATAACACGGCCATATTGAGACTGCTTAAAGTCACCACGAAGGAGATCAGCTACTGACCAGATAAAGGCAGCTGTTTGAGAAAAGTTATTATTAGTTGTCATTTTAATCTTCCATAAAGTAATCGCTATCGAGCGCTTTTACTTCAAATACATGTTTGGTGCTTACACCTAAATTATGAGTAAGCATGAGTTCGGTTAGTTGTGCGCCATCCACCAGCACTATACGTTTTTCTATCATGCCTACATATTCGAGGGCATCTTTACTAAAGCTGCTAGTGGTAATGAAAACGCCCTTTTTAGCACGGTGCATATCAAGCGCACCCGCAAAGGCTTGTATATCAGGGCGACCAACCGTTTTATTGGTATAACGTTTGGCTTGCAAGTATATCATTTCAAGGCCAAGTTTATCTTCTTTGATCACACCGTCAATGCCACCATCTTGTGTATATTGTGTTGCTTGACCTGCATCTTTTCGAGAACCGCCGTAACCCATGGCAAGCATTAAATCGACCACTAGGTTTTCAAAAAATACTGGGGATGCTGCTAATATCGCTTTTAGTATTTCGTCACTTAGGTTGGTATTGAGCGTGTCTACCGCAGCTTCTATAAGCTCTTCAGGGGTTTTATCTGCGTTATTACTTACTATGCTGGTGGTGTTTACTTGTGTGGGCTCGTTTGCGTCTTTAGAGCGTGTTTTAAAATCGAGGAAAGCATCGAACTTACTTAAGTATTGGTTATTGATTGGTTCGCCCGACTCAATTGCAGCTAGCCCTTTTTGAGTGATTTTGCAAAAAGCCCTTTTAGGCTGTTCTATTAAACCCGCTTGAACTAAGTAAGTTTTAGCCCACCCCAAGCGATGATAGGCATATGTTTGCTTACCGCTGGGTATGCGGAGCTTTAGTTGATCGGCACTAAGCCCAAGTTTACGGTAAACATCGGCATCAATATCACGCAGTTTAACGGTTTTACCGTCGGCTAAACATACTAGCAACGGGGTCATAAATGATTGGTAATCAGGAAGTGACATAGAATTCCTTTACTAGTGAAGTAGCTATAATCCATTATTAAGTAAAAGATATTATATAAAACTGACCCGTTTATCAAAACAAAGGCTGCTTTAACTCTTGCATGGTAGTGAAATGGTAAATTTAAAGACCAAAGGTGATCGAATACAAGAGCGATCACCTTTTAGAATGTATACAAGGCTAGTCATAAAAACCTTAAAACACTGAATTTAAATGAGAAATAAAAATACATTTGATTGTTTGGTAGCTTGATCGGTTACTTTCCTTTTTTTATTTTACCGTGTTAAAGCGACTCTGCTGTGTACCAAGCCCACCTAAATCCTTAAAAGTCGAACGACAAAGTGCCTTTATACCTCATAAAATGTTTATAAATTAGAAGTCTGGATTCGTAACTGTCATCTTTATTAAGCTTTTTGAGGGTTTCTAACTGCACTAAGCACAAGGCTTTATATTCAAAGTCAGATAGCTCTTTATCTAAGGGTACACCATGCATTACCTTAGCCCTGCCGCCATGCTTAAGAGCATTTTTGTTACCTTTTGGCGCACCTGCACCTTTTCTTTTACCACCCCTAGCCATTTAACTACCCTCACTATATTCAAGCCGACTTGAAGAGTAGTTTTTTACTGATTGCGAAACACGCCGTTTAGAATAGCATTTAGCAAGGTAACTAAGCCTGTAAACGGCCTCCTTAAAGTTATCGTAAAAGTTAGGCTGATTAGTAAATAACTGATAAAAGCAATGCTCAGGTATATATAGTGCTCCACCAGCCGAAGCCTTAAACCATCCTGTCTGAATTAAACTTATGACCTTACTAGGGTGTATGATTTTATGACCATTAAAAAAGTAAGCTATGTGGTAATGCTGCTTATCAGCTTTGTTTTGCTCTCTTACCCATATATAAGCGAACTCACCGTACGTATTTTTTATTTTCTTTTGAATACTATTAATAAACTGTGAAACAACTTTATTGTCTTTACTATATTGTTCTAATCTTAAATCGAGCCTGAGTACGAGCACTTTGGAAAACTTGCAAAGCATCACATCCAATTGCTTTAGCATAGTTTTAATAATGTCGTAGTAATATCCACTTGGGAAATTCATTATCTCCAAAGCCATATAAGATTCTTCTGATAGTTTTTGATAATGTACTTCAACACCATATTTATCTTTTAATTTTTGAACTAACTGAGATGGCATGATTTTCTCTAAATATTATAAATAACCTGCACTACAACAATGAAGTTAACCGCACTATGATTGACGCTTTAAGCAAGTAAAGGTCATATAAAAGGGTCTAACTAATGAAATAACATCCCTTGTTATCCTAAGAAGTGCTAATTTGGTTGAGTTGCTTTACCTCTGTCAAAGGCCAACCAGTAACTTTTTGAGCTAACTCCACAGGCTCTGAAAGAGTCCTTTCTTTTACTAGCTTGCCGACTAAATAAGATGAAAAACCAAAGTGCTTTTGAATTGCAACTTTTGAAATAAAAATATCTTCATCAGCAATTTTAACTTCTCGTTTAGCTAAAAACCTCATGCTTGTACTCTTGAGTCAATCCAATCAATAACATCACTATATTGCCACCCCATAGCGCGCCCACTTTGCACTAACTTTATACTTTGTGGGAAATCGCCTTTACTCTGTAAGTCGTAAATCATAGTTCGAGATAAACCAGTCAAAGTTTGTACATCTTTAAGGCGAAGAATTCTTTTGCTGTTAGTTAATAGGTTATCTAAGTTCATGGTACTGCTCCAAATTATTTGAGACTTTATCCCGTTAATTTCTAAGATAGACAGATATGTCCGTCTAGGTACGAAGCTATATTGCAAAACTTTTTTCATCGTTTAATTAACTATTCCGTGAGGAATCGGCATTAAAACAACTCAAGTGCACAAAAATCATACATAAAACTTAATTTTTTATAATTTAATTGAGTTACTACTGATATATGTGAGTAATTTGGAGAGTATTTATGGTTAATTATTAGTTTTGTCTAACAAAGTAATTTTTAACTGATTAGCACTGCATACTTATAGTAAAAGCCCATAGAAATAAACTGACAGGGCTTTGTAACTGTGCTCTATAGTTTGTATTTAACCTTTTTGTTATTTGTTAACCCTGCCCCATTAAATGAGTACTTAATTCTGAGTTCAAGTAGCTGTGATTCAATAGGTGTTAAACAAAAATTACTTGGCTGAGAAAAAAATGCAGGACTTATTGCTCTGATTTCATTATAAATAGACTGGCTATACATACACTCATCTAAATCGGTTAAGGGCTTGCTACCTGATATTTTAATTAATGATTTAAGATGTGAGAGTATATATTGAGTTACAAGCTTTGCAGAAAGCCTCATTATAAGAGGTACATGAAGTGGCTCCACCTCCTCATCGTAACGCAATTCATACTTTAATAAGTAATGTAAGGCATCTAAGCACTTACTTAAATTAGCGTCTGTTGAATCAGTGATCGTGTGATTCTTGTATTCGAACTCTTCACTTTTATAAAATGTTGAGTAAAGTTCATAAATATCAGAGCTATACTCGCGATTTAAAAAAGCAACAACCTTATCTCTTAATTTCAGCATTGCACTATTTGGCTTTCCTTTGCCTATTTCTATGTTTAAATATTTAGCAATTTTTTGGGATGAATTCTTTTTTTCTATAAGCATTGCACTATCTAGTGAAGCCTTCAAAAAAATATCCACGCCACTGATAATCGCCCAATCGTTATTTGCTAAACCTAGATTTTTTATTGCGCAAAAAATTTCTTTAGAAAGTTTTAAATAAGTTTGAGTTTTTATTTGTTTTCCAATATTAGCTTTTTGCGCTTTTTCTTTCGTTTGTTGATGTAGAAGTAAGCTATTAGCAAACCGATGAAGGGTGTTGTATTCGCCTATTAGAGCACCTAATGAAAATAACTCTAAGCCTTCAGGTTGCTCATTATTTAGCAAATTAGACAAAAGTTCTTCCGCTTTTGTTTTTAAGTGACTAAGGCTAACTCCTGTTAAATGCAACAAATCAAAGTCATTTAATATCCTATCCGATATATTAGCTTCAATCGCGTAAATAGACGTGATGATATCTTTTAGTGTTTGCTTTAAACAAACTTTCTCTCCCTCTGCAGACTGAAGCCGAGAGGGATCAAAATCAATCCGTTGAATTGTTGTTTCTTGTAGCAAATTCAGGTTAGCTAACGCTTTAAAGTTAGACAAGCGACTGTACCTTAGCGTTATGAATATACTCACTCCACCAGCACATTATTTCTCTTCTACTTTCTAAGTAGTCACTTCGATTATATGCAGCTCGAACTTGGTTCGTGTCTTGATGCGCTAATGCAACCTCTATTAACTCAAAGTCAAATAACCTAGATTCATTTAACGCGGTACTTGCTAGTGATCTTAAGCCATGAGCAACAAGCTCTCCTTTATAGCCCATTCGACCAATTGCGGTATTTGGGGTTTGAGGATTCATATGTCCTCTAGGGTTTCTATCAGCGGGAAAAATATATTCACGATGACCACTTATCGGTCTCATCAATTCAAGTAATTTTAACGTTCTTGGAGTTAATGGTATTTTATGGACTTTAGCTGCTTTCATTTTTTCTGCAGGTAATATCCACACATTGTTTTCTAAGTCTATCTCAGACCATTTTGCTTTTGTGGCTTCATTTGGCCTTACCATTGTATGTAATTGCCACTCAATCGCACATTGAGTAGGAAACTTTATACTGGCTCTTAAAAGATCTCCCATAAGTTCAGGCATCCTTATAACATCTATCGTTGGCATCGGCTTTGTTACAGGTTTTGCAAAGGCATCCCTAATCCCCTCTAAAGGGTTATGTTTGATGACTCCTGTATTTACTGCGTAGCGCATAATTTGATTGAGGATCTGACACGTCCTTCCCACTGTTTCAAGAGCACCTTTTGCAGCAACAGGCTTTAATGTATTAATTGTAATTACTGCATCGATACTACTTATAGGTCGCTTACCTAATTCAGGAAGTACATGGTTTTTAACCTTACCCCAAATGCCTTCTGCGTGCTTAGGCTTTACTGCTAACTTTTTAATTTCAAACCATTCCCACGCTACTTTCTCTAAAGTATTTAAACGTGCTTGGGTCTCTTGAGTATATTGTTGCTCTTTGTACTCTTTTGGGTCTATTTCATTAGCAAGAAGCCCGCGTGCCTCTTCCCTTTTTACTCTAGCGGCGGCAAGGGTAATTTGAGGATACTGTCCAAAAGAAAGGTTTGTTCTTTTTTTAGTGAATGGCTTGTAATACTTAAATATCCAACTTTTAGTACCATTTGGTCTTATAGATAATTGAAGACCACTGCCATCTGAAAGTGAGTATTCCTTTTCCTTAGGCTTAGCTTGCTTAATTTGTGTATCGTTGAGGGGTTTTACAGTTCTGGCCATTTCTTTTATGTATACCATGTTCTAGCCCTGTGAATTCAAGGCTTTCTTATTTTTAGTACCACAGCATTTTCACGAATAAGTGCTGTGGTACTAACCATGGTACTAAAAATACTGGATGCAGGTAAACATCTTGGGATATTACAGGCAATAAAAAACCCGCTAGCCTATATGGTTAGCGGGTTTCCTGTATCTGTTCGGATGTTATCGAACAGCGAATTGGTGGAGCTGGGGGGATTTGAACCCCCGTCCGAAAAGCCTCGACCGTCGGTACTACATGTTTAGTATTGTCATTTAGTTAACCTTTAAATCCCGGACAAACACGGTAGATAAAGGCGAGGCCGCTTAGTTTTAACGCTTCAACCCCGGCCAGGGTTTCCGTCGCGATCAGGTGTTAGGGTGACACTCCAAAATCCAGTCCACAAGAATACATGGAAGGAGCGCTAGCCAGCCTAAGCTGCTAGAGAGTAGTTATCGTCGTTTGCGATTACTTTAAATTGCGGCTTTTTTACGAGGCAAACCGCACCTCGACATGCACCTCAGGCTTCTTGAATTCCGTCGAATCCTAATCAGCCCCTGAAATATGAATTTCTTTCAGTGAGGGCAGTATAACTGAGTAAACGACTGATACTCAAGGGGTGTGACACTTTTATTTTAGCTAACTGAATCAACTGAACAGTAAACAAGCACAAGTTTGTAAAAAAGCAAACAAATACTGAACATTTACTTAACATGTCGGTCAAGTTGTGCTCAAATAAGGAGTTAAATTTTACACTAGCTATAAGGCTTTAGTAGTAAAAGTAATAATCATAATAACAGGCATATTACGTAGGGAATTTATAAATGTCGGTTTTTTTATTTAATGAACAAACGGGCGAGCTGGCGTTATCTGCACACCCTATTGATAATGGATTTCCGGTGACGAGTGCTCAACTTATTGAGCTACTTGAACAGTCGGATTATTGCGAGTTTGAAGTACTCTCTGGCAATATTGGTAAGTTATTTTCACCGAGTAAAAATTATCAGCAAGAATCATTAGTAATTGCCAAAGCCACGGACGCGAGCATTGTTATTAACGTTGATGAAAAAAACATGGTTGCAGAGGCTACGCTTACCACGGCCAAAGGCGGCGCATTACTCTCTATGGAGGCAGCTCAAGCAGCTTTAGTTAAAGCCGGTGTAAAAAAAGGCATTAGTCCTCGTGCACTTGATACGTTTTTAGGTCAACAATTTTCTCACCCTGCAGGTACATCATACAGCGCTATTGTGGCTCATGGCCGAAACCCTAAAGAAGGCAGTGATGCGAGGTTTGTTCGTCTTTGCTCTACTGCGCAAGACCGCGTACTTAGCCCCCAAGCAAAAGAAGGTGGCAAGGTCGATATGAAAGACCTTGGCGCGATTATTACGGTAAAGCCCGGCACCCCTTTAATGCAGCGAGTAGCTGCTACTCCAGGTGAAGATGGCTATACGGTTTTTGGCGATATGATCAAGGCAACGCCTGGTAAAGAACATCAATTACAGCCCTTTGAAGGCACAAAAATAGACCCTAATAACCCAAACATGCTCATTGCCGATTGTAAAGGTGTCCCTGTGGCCTTACCTAGAGGCATGCGGGTTGACGATGTTTTGTGTTTTCATAATGTAGATGTAAGTACAGGCCACGTTGATTTTGATGGCAGTGTAATTATATCTGGTGATGTAAAAGATGGTATGCGGGTTAAAGCCAATGGCGATATTACTGTATTAGGGTTTGTAGAATCAGGCACGATTGAAAGCCAAAGCGCGGTAACTATTATGCTCGGCGCTATTGGCCGTAAGCGTGAAAATGAAGAAGCATTTACGTGTGAAATTTCAGCCCAGCGAACTATTTCTATTGGCTATGCCCAGTACTGTAATATTAAAAGTGCGCAAGATTTATTTATAGAACGCCAAGCATTGCATTGTAATTTAAGTGCAAGGCGCTTAATACGTGTTGGTAAAGCAGGTAACCCTCGCGGCAAAATAATTGGGGGAAATATTCTTGATGCTATGCGTATAGAAACAGGTGAACTAGGTGCGCCGGCAGGGACTAAGACCCGTGTGTTTTTAGCTCAAAACTGGCATGAACTGCGCTCAAAACAATCTCAAATAATTGATTTTGAAAAAGTATTAGCAAGTAAAACATCTGCACTTAAACAAGCTAAAGAAAAAGCGATAAAAATTCCAGTTGCTGCTCAACGCAAACAGCTACTAGATAAAATTGCCGCTAATGAGCAGCATATAAAAACTCGCGCTATGCACGTACAACGTCAAAAAAGATTGGTGAAGCAAAAAATTTCTCAGCTATTGGCAACTAGCCGACTTAAAATTAACGAAATAATGCACCCAGGTGTGGAGCTTAAAATAGCAAAAGACACAAAACAGTTTTCGCGTATTTACCCACCCCACTTAGTAAAACTTTCTGAGGGAAAAATCACTCAGTCGTTTTAGTATCCTCTTCGGTGTTTTCAGTTTCTTGGGCGTCACTTTCAGGTAGTGGCGCTAACGGCCAGCCCCCTAGTTCTTGCCAACGGTTTACTATTAAACAATATAGTTCTGCTGTGCGTTCTGTATCGTAAAGTGCCGAGTGTGCTTGGCTGTTATCAAACTCAATCCCCGCGGCTCTACATGCTTTAGCCAGTACCGTTTGGCCTAAAGCTAACCCTGCAAGCGAGGTTGTGTCGAAACTCACAAATGGATGAAATGGCGTACGCTTAATATTGTTACGCTCAATGGCTGCATTTAAAAAGCCATGATCAAAGGCGGCATTATGTGCCACTACAACTGAGCGTTGACACCCTGCAGCTTTTTGCGCTTTACGTACTGCTTTACAAATTTCTTTAATTGCTTCGTCTTCTGGTACAGCGCCGCGCAACGGGCTAAACGGGTCTATGCCGTTAAATTCAATTGCGGCTTGTTCAATATTAGCGCCTTCAAAAGGCTCTACATGAAAATGAACGGTATGATCTATGCTGAGTAACCCTTCGTCATCCATTTTTAAAATTGATACGGCAATTTCAAGTAAGGCGTCGGTTTCTTTATTAAAGCCGGCGGTTTCTACATCAATAACAACAGGAAAAAAGCCGCGAAAGCGTTGTGCGAAAAGTGTTTGCTCAGTATTTGCCATAGTCTTCTTGGTTTATGAGGATAAGCTCACTATTATGTCAAAATTGGGGGCTACTCGGCTAGGGCTTTATAAATTATTTAATTAATATATTGTAGGCATGCTATTTGCTTTTAAATAACTGCTAATTGTATTGGCTGTTATTAATTCCCATCGCATTAAATTACGGATACCAGTATGGCGCCTAGAAAATAGCGCAATAACAAGGCGAAAATTATTTATAGCTTTGTTTTACATCAGTAAGTTTAACGCAGTGAGCAGGCTATTTAATACGATACGAAGATTATGTTTTTAATTAAGTTGGTATAGAGCCCTACTTTAGCCGTACGCCAAAATATTGGCTTAGTAGATTAACCGGAGCGTTTTATGAAGTGTAAGTTGTTTTTTATTAGCGTAAGCCTTGGCACCGCATTGATGAGTTATTCATCGCAAGCGGCTATGCGCCAATACAGCGCAAATCAAGATAACTCCAATTGGGAAGTTATAAAAACAACACGCTTACAGTGCCAATTAAACCACGAAGTGCCCTACTACGGTGAGGCCATATTTAAGGCATCGGCCAGTAAAAACAAAAACCTAACTTTTAATCTAGATATGGTTGTGCGCCCCGACAATTACGATATAGCCGGTTTAAAGGCGGTGCCACCAGCATGGCGTTCAGGCCTGCCCGCGCGTGATATAACCACGATGAAGTTACTTAAAAAGTTTGATGGTGAGCTTGGTAATAAAACCGCATGGGAAATGCTAACTGAACTTGAAAAAGGGTTTCATCCTACCTTTTACTACCAGGACTGGCAAAATAGTGCCGACAAAATTGCCGTTGGTATTTCAAGCGTTAATTTTAAACAAGCCTATTGGGCGTTTTTGCAGTGCCGCGATGAACTTTTACCATACAGCTTTGAAGATATTTCATTTACTGTAATGAACTACCAATCAAATAGCAGTAAGCTCACTAAAGAGTCGCAAAAGCGCTTAGATAAAATTGCTGAGTATTTAAAAAATGATACCAGTATTGAGTCTATAAGTATTGATTCGTATACCGATAGCTACGGTGGCCGTTGGAATAACTTAGATTTATCGCGTAAGCGTGCTAAAGCTATAAAAGATTATATGGTCAGCTTAGGGGTTGATGAGGGCAAAGTAGAAACCACAGGCCTAGGTGAAAAACGTTTTGTTGATACTAACGAAAATATTTTAGGGCGAAATAAAAACCGTCGTTTAATTATTCAAATAGCAAAAATGTAACCGCCCTAACTGCTAACTACCGCTGCGCCGCTTTATGAGCTTATCGCCAAACTGAAAAAACGTTAGGCTCAAAAATATAATTATGGCTCCTATAATAAGCTCCTGACTTAAAGGCTCGTTATTAAGTAATGCGCCTAGCGCTAATGCAAAACTTGGTGTAATTAAACTACTTAAGGCTACAGTACTGGCGTTTAACTTTTGTAATACATGAAAATACGCTAGAGCCCCTACAATCGAGCCAAAAATACCTAAATACGCAATACTCCATAACGAGCGTGCACTCCAATAATCCATACTTATTTGCCCATCTACCAGCCACCACAGCAGCCCAAATAAAGGAGTAACAAAAACCAGCGCTCCAAAAGTGGTTGCCATAGGGTGAATAGCAATTTTTACACGTTTGATCATCACCCCACTGAGGCTAAATAAAGTAACGGCCAATAACACATACATCAGCCCTATGCCCTGAGTTTGTGAGGTTTGTAGCTGGTTATAACTTACAAAATAAAGACCTATTAATGCACAGCTCAGCGCTATTAATTTAATAGGACTAAATTTAGGCTCATTAAGTAACCTTTGTGCTAAAAAACCAGAGAGAATAGGCGCAAGGCCAAACACTAATGAAATAATACCTGAAGGTACTGTGGTAGCAGCCATGTAACTTAATGACATACCGCCAAAAATACCCAAACTGGAGTATGCATATAACGTACACGCGTTTTTGCTCCAAGGTACACGAATATTGGCTATAGCAACAATTAACCCAGCAACAAATAAGCCTATAATCATGCGCATTAAAACGGCGAGCGTTGGTGCTACAGTTTCACTGCTCCATACAATACCTAAAGGCGTAGTACACCAAATAATGACAAGTAGTAAATAAGATAATTTAACTGGCACACGCCATTCCTTTGCACTGAGGAGGTAGAAACCCTATTAAAGTAAATTATACGCGCGAAAGTAATACGCAGTACATATATAAACGTCTAAATACAGCTGTAAATTCATAGTTACATTATTATTTACCGGCATTTATTACAAAACTATTTATGTTTTAAGTAACTAGTTATATCTTGAGTGCCTCTCACACATTTTAGGATAGTTAAGTGCTTAAAAATAAAACAATAGGCAGCATGTTAATTGTTGCAGGCACCACCATAGGCGCAGGTATGCTGGCATTGCCAATAGCCTCTGCAGGGCTTGGATTTAATACCGCGCTTGCACTGATAATAGCCAGCTGGTTACTGATGACCTACACCGCTTTATTAATGCTAGAGCTCCACCAATACGCCCCTAGAGATGCAACATTAAACACCTTAGCAAAGCGCTGGTTAGGAAAGCGCGGCCAGTACGTAGCTAACTTTTCGATGATATTTTTGTTTTACGCCCTGTGCGCAGCCTATATAGCCGGGGGTGGCGCGCAGTTGCAGTCGCGTATTAGTAGTGATTTGAGCATAAACATAGCGCCACAAATTGCCTCTATTGTTTTAGCCATTGTAATAGGTAGCGTGGTTACTTTAGGCACCAGTAAAGTAGATAAACTTAACCGCGTGTTATTTACGATTAAAATTTTAGTACTAGGCAGCTTGTTTTATATGCTTACACCCTATGTACAAGGTAAGCACTTACTTGAAATGCCCGTTGAGCAAGGGCTGATTTTATCTGCCTTACCCGTTATTTTTACCTCATTTGGTTTTCATGGCTCTATTCCGTCAATTGTTAAGTATGTGGGGCTGGAAACAAAAGTATTGCGTAAGGTAATGATTGCAGGGGCTGCTTTACCTTTAGTGATTTATATTTTTTGGCAACTGCTTAGCCAAGGGATTATGCAGCAAAGTGATTTACTCAATAGTAATGGCTTAACAGGCTTTGTAGAGAGTGTGGCAAGTATTGCGCATAATCCGCAGGTAACAAGCGCTGTTACACTGTTTGCCGACTTAGCATTGGCCACCTCTTTTTTAGGTGTTAGCTTAGGGTTATTTGATTTTTTTGCTGATGCATTTAATAAAGGCGACACCAAATCAGAAAGAATAAAAACCGCACTAATTACTTTTATTCCCCCTTTAGGATTTGCGCTATTTTATCCTCAGGGATTTATAATGGCGCTAGGCTATGCAGCCATCGCCCTTGTGGTATTAGCAATATTTTTACCGGTTTCTATGGTGTATAGGCAGCGTAAATCGGGCCCTCAAACGGGGTACCAAGTGCGAAGTGGTAATATGGGATTAGCGGTTGCAGGGCTGTGCGGCATTGTAATTATTGTCGCCCAATTTATGCAAATGCTGGGTTTAGTACCCGCTATTGGTTAATAAAAAATCTAACCCCTTTAGCTAAAGGGGTTAGTTAAAAATGTTAAAATACCCGAGACTCACCACGGCCTGTAGCCTGAGAAGCTGCTTGTAACTCACCGTCTTTATTTACAATAACCTGCAAATCGCCAAAACGGCGCTCATCCAGTGTGTAGCCCATTTTTATAAGTTCAGCTTGAGTGTTTTCACTAAGCCCTGCGTGTGTTCTGATCACGTTTTTAGGCCATAACTGATGATGAAACCGCGTGCTATTAACAATATCGTTGGCGCCCATGTTAAATTCAACCGCATTTAAAATAGATTGATACACCGAGCTGATAATTGTTGTGCCCCCAGGCGAGCCTGTGACCATTTTAACGCTGTTGTTTTTGAGCAGTATGGTTGGCGACATTGAGCTAAGCATACGCTTTTGTGGCTGAATTTCATTGGCTTTACCGCCGAGCGCACCAAAGGCGTTCATTACCCCAGGTTTAGCGCTAAAGTCGTCCATTTCGTCATTTAATATAAAGCCTGCACCTTCAACCACAACGCCACTACCAAAGCTTAAATTAATCGTTGTGGTATTGGCCACTGCATTACCCATTTTATCAATAATAGAAAAATGCGTGGTTTGCTCACTTTCTTTGAGGCCCGGTTTAATGTTTTCGGTGGTTGAAATAGCTGTCAAAGAAATATCTTTACTGCGCGCTTTTAGGTAATCAATATGAGTAAGCTCAGTCACTGGTACATCAAAAAAGTCCGGATCGCCCAAGTACTCTGCTCTATCGGCAAACACACGTTTACCTATTTCAGCAAGTAAATGCACGTATTGAGTAGAGTTATGTACCATCCCCATTTCGCTTTTTTTAAGCTCAAACATTTTTAGCCACTGCAAAATAGCTATTCCGCCAGAGCTTGGCGGTGGAGAGGTTAATACTTCATAACCGTTCCAGTTAGCTTTAATCGGCGTGCGCGACACAGCCGTGTAATTAGCCAAATCAGTTTGGTTAATAATGCCGCCGTGCTGGTGCATAAAGTTGGCAATAATGCGGGCCGTTTCGCCTTTATAAAACCCGTCTTGGCCGTTATCTCTTATGCGTTTTAAAGTAGCGGCTAGCTCAGGCTGTTTAAAAATCTGATTTGCTTTTATATCTGCAAAATAGTGTTTAAAATTTACATTTATATTTTGTTTGTCTAACTGAGCAATGTATTGTGCGACCCCTTGAGCCAATTTGGGCGGCACTTTAAAGCCTTGCTCTGCTAAGGTAACCGCAGGCTGTACTAATGTTTGCCATTTTAAGGTGCCGTGTTTTTGATGCGCCAGCCACATACCGGCTACGCTCCCTGGTACACCACTTGCGTGAATACCATAAATTGACTTGTTTTTAATTACATCGCCCTTGGCATCTAAATACATATCTCTGTGCGCTGCTTGGGGAGCCGTTTCGCGATAGTCTATAAAGTCGCCTTTTCCCTCTTTTTGTATAAGCATAAAGCCTCCCCCGCCAATATTTCCGGCTTCGGGAAGCGTTACCGCTAATACAAATTGCGCAGCAATAGCCGCATCAACAGCATTTCCACCTTGTTCTAAAATAGCTTGTGCTGTATCTGCACTAAACGAGTCAGGCATTGCGACAGCGCTTTTAGTAACTTGCTCCGCCTGCACGCTAAATATACAAAATTGTGCAATCAACACACTCTTAACAATGAGCCGGCTTGGTCGAAAAAATAACTCCATAAAACATCCTTACTTTATTATTTGAATCTCGCTTGGCTCATTTATGCATACCATAGAACGTTAGGTCAATGTTTATACAAGTGATTTTTTTGTATGCTATAACGCCTTTGCGTATAAAACGGCATCCAAATCGCCTTGTTCATCAGTGTGTATATAGTTTTTAACCCAGGTAAATCCCAGCTTTTGCATGACACTAATTGAGGCTTTATTATCGGCCAGTGCCATTGCAGATAGTGTTTTTATCTCTGGCTGCATTTTTAAGGCGTTACATAATGCACTAGCCGCCTCCGTTGCATAACCCTGTCCCCAACTAGATTGCTTAAAGCGCCACCCTATTTCAATATTTGTAAAATCGGGAGTTTGAGTAAAAAAGTGCATAGGCCTAACAAGCACCCACCCTATAAAAGAGTCCTCTTTTTTAAGAGTGACTTTCCACAGCCCCCAGCCTTTGTTTGCATTTTTATAGGCAAGCATTCTGGGGATCCCTATTTCTTTAATTTGTTTTAATGTTGAAGGCGTTCCTCGGTTTATGTATTTCATTACCGCGGGGTCTTGATCTAGTTCATGCAGCAGCGGCCAATCGTGTTCATTCATTAATTTGAAATTTAAGCGTGTTGTTACAGGTGTGTTCATCTTCGCTGTTCTATTATTAAGTGGAATTAATTATTTGTCTCTAAGGAGAGATAGCACATGAACAAATTAGCAGGTTTAGCTTTATTAGGCACTTTAATTACACTAACGGGCTGTGAAGATGCTCAGGAAGTACAAGAAGATGCAAAAGATAAAAGCGCGCAAATGCAAGAGCAGCTTGGTGATACATGGAACGATGTAAAAGATAAAGCCACAGAGCTTAAAAATGATGAGTCATTAAATGAGCTGCTTGAACAAAGTAAAGCAATGGGCTTAGACATGTACGACGATGGCAAAGAGATTGCCGTTGATGCATGGATAAAAAGCAAAGAAGCAGCGGGTGAATTAACCGAAAAAACGAAGCAAAAAGCGCAAGAAATTGCCGAAGAAATTGAAGAAGCGCGTGAAGAACATGCTGAAAAACAGTAATATTATTGATACTAATTCATTTAATTAAGTAATTTTCTTTGGGGTAAAAACATTGTTTAGTAAGTAAAAAATTGCTATCTAGGTGTTCTTAACAAGCGTTTTAACGCACTTAGCGTGAGGCTTAGCCCCTTAAAATACTTAATTATTATTGCTGATTGGTATTAAATAGTATTTACAAAAAAAGGCTGCAAATAACATTATTTGCAGCCTTTTTATTTATGCGCTTATTACTATAATTAAATTGCTTCTTCGTCTTCTTCTGCGGTGCGTATACGTACTACACGCTCAACATCTGTGACAAATATTTTACCATCACCAATTTTGCCTGTTTGCGCTGTTTTTACTATTACTTCTATAGCGCGTTCAACATCTTCATCGGTTAGCACAATATCAAGTTTTACCTTAGGTAAAAAATCCACCATGTACTCAGCGCCACGGTAAAGTTCTGTGTGACCTTTTTGACGACCAAAACCTTTTACTTCACTTACAGTCATACCCGTAATACCTACATCTGATAGGGCTTCGCGTACGTCGTCTAACTTAAACGGTTTGATGATTGCTTCTATTTTTTTCATGCTCACTACTTATTAAAGCTTTAGTTGCCTCGATTTTAGACAATCATCGAGTTCATAGCAAACAAAGCAATTGAATTCGATGATAAAACAACCAAGCGTGGTATAATTATTTATAAGTCTGAATTATAAATCATTCTCAACTAGCTATAATAACAAATGTAGTAGGTATAAATAATATGAAAAAATTCCAAACTGGTTTAACTTTATTAGAGCTCATGGTGGCAGTAGCCATAGTCGGTATTATCGCCTCTATAGCTCTTTGGGACAGTAGCGATATGCTTGAGGAAAACCGCGCTGAGAATTTCTTGCTTGAACTAAAGCGTAATATTAGCTTTGCTCGCTCACAAGCCGCCAGCACAGATGAAATTGTTGTTGTGTGCCCTACTGGCCAAGGTAAAATTAAAAACAGCAAAGACACTTTCAACTGCAACAAAAAGTGGGACGAGAATAAAATTATTGTTGTATTTATCGATGTAGATAACGATGGGCACTATAATGGCGCTTCCGATACACTGCTTAGAGTCATGGAAGAAATATCAGATAACGACAAGTTAACCTTTACAGGAAATGAGCGTCGCTTGCGTTTTAATACTAGTGGACGAATTACCACAAACCCAGGTGACTTTATTTTTTGCCCCAATGGTGGCACTGAAAATAATAAAGCGCTTACATTATTGCTATCAGGTACTGCTTTTTATGCCGGTGACAGCGCACTTAAATGCGGTTAAAAAACATACAATTTAAGTTGTCATATTTTTATCATTTACTACACTGAGCTAATACATTTTTTGACTCAGGGCTTCAGGGATGAGGTTATCTACCCAAACTCAGGCTGGCTATACGCTTTTAGAATTAATGGCATCTATTGCTATTGTGAGCATTGTTAGCCAAATTTCTCTATCGGTTTTTCCTGACTTTTTAGCGAAAAACCGAGCCGACAATCATGTTAGTTTGCTGCACAGAAATATTAATTATGGCCGCCTTTACGCCATTGAAAATGGCACTTATGTTACTTTGTGTGCTTTAAAAGATAATCAATGCACTAAAGATGAGTGGGATGGGCAAATGTCGCTGTTTATTGATAACGACAAGTCTACGTCATTAGACACCGACGACTTATTAATAAGCACATTTGAAAAAATCCATGATGCAGATTCTATGCAATACCCCCGAAGTGCAATTACCTTTCGGCCCGATGGCTCTTTAAATGGTTTTCAAAATGGAACATTTATATATTGCCCAAATAAAGATAAAGCCAACCTTGAGGGGCTGGCTTTATCTGTCAGTCAAACAGGCCGTATACGAATTAAATCAACCGACAAATGTCAGAGCGACTAGTTAACCCGATTAAGTTAACGTCCCCAGCAATACTCAACATCTGAATTACCTTTACTGCCTTTTGCGCCTTTATAGCCTGTGTCAGTAATTGTAATTTGCGTGCAGTCACCGTCGCCTTTTACAGCACCCGCAATAGGTTTTGCAGTAATTGTAAACGTATTATCGTTATCATCCACATCAATCGACAGCTCAAAATAGCCGTTTTCTGTGGTCTCTTGTATACCTAAGTCTGAGAATGTCTCTGTGTACTCACGATTATCTACGAAGTACTGCTCTTGTTTGTTTGCAGCGTCTAAAAGCACAGCTGCGGCCTCGGCCCGAGAAGAGCGTTTAACATACTCAGTATAATTAGGCAGTGCTATTGAGGCTAAAATACCTACAATAGCTACGGCTATCATTAACTCTATCAACGTGAATCCGCGTGCTTGTTTATTCATTAATATTCCTTAATCATCAATTTCATCATTTTCTTCACGTTTATAAATATAGGTTTGTTGGGTTTTAAAGCCAAACCCTACACTATCATCGTCATTCACTAATTGTACGCTACCATCTACAACCGTTAAGCCTGGGCCCATTATTTCTACTGGCTTCATTGGGTTTTGTGCATCTTCGCCTTTTATTCCCGGCCCAATTAGGTAAAACTGGCTTTCTTCGGTCACTTCAATGGTTGGGTTATCATCACAAAAGCCGTCGCCATTTCCATCGGCACAAGAGGGGCCTTCACCAAAGTACAATTGTGGTGTATCAGGTACATCATAGCTAGTGGTAAACTTTAAGTCGTCATATACCTTGGTGCCATAATGTAAATGGAACGCATACAACGAGCCGCCGCCGCCACTTAACGAACATTGGTTCTCTGTAGAGGTTTCTGATGATGGAGTAAAGCTTGTATAGTAAGCGACACCGCCCACCACTGTGGCTGCTGCTAAAGATTTTTCACCGGTGCCTAATTCATAGCGCCAGCCTTTAAATTTAGCTAAATCGACTTCTAAATCAACAAACTCATCTACATCATCAAGAGCATTACCAAACGGGTCGCTGTTCATTAGCATTAAATCTGCTGGTTTAATCGCTGTAGGGGCGCTAGTGAATGACTGAGTTACTGTATTTTCATCTCTTATCATAAACAGCTGATCGTCTTCATTTGTACCTGTTGGTTTTGAGCGATTTCCGCTGCCTATTACAATAGCGTCATACGGCGTATCTAAACGTGTAATCACTGTTTCACCATTAATCGTTGTTTCACTTACTTTGCTATAAAGTGTACGTGCCACCAACGGCTGGTAAAAAAAGCGACGGTCTTGGCTTGCTAAACTGCTACCAAGCTCTGCAAGTTTAAAGTGCGTAAAATTACTGGTGCTTGTGCCTGGCATGTCTATACGCCAAATATCGCCCCCGGTATCGGCAGCATAAATTCTGTCAATGTAACCATCGTAATCTGAATCAAGCGTAGAAACATTTGCTGCAATCGAGTGCTTGCCTTTAAATCCATTTTCGTTTGGCGTTAAAGCCCACACTTTTTTACCTGTTTCAGCTTCTACTATATAAATACCGCGACCAACCGAGTCTTCACTTCTTACCACGGCATCTTTATTTGTATCGTACCCTGCACCAAAAACGAGTAATGGCTTATCACCAAATGCTTTTATGTACGCTATTTGGGGTTTGGACCACGTTTGAGCTAGCTCTTTAAAATCGCCAGTACCGCCTTCTATAGGGTTATCCCATAGTTTTTTAGGCTGATCGGGGTTAGTAATATCAAAGGCGTAATAGTTTTTTCCACCACGGCGCATACCTGCAAATGCCCACACGTCATCACCATCGCTTGCATCAACAATACCATCGTTAATGCCTTCGTCATTTAAGCTTTTATCACTAAAGTAAACACTGATTGGGCCGTCCATCCCGTAGAGTTTACCGGTGTCTTCATTGCGTAAAGGCTGAATTATATCGTAAAGATCAGAGGGAATGAACGCCCAGCTTTCGGTCACTTGGTTATTGGTATCATCGTCTTTAAACATATGTAAAAAGCCGGCATTAGTACCAATCAATATACGTATGTCGTCATTGCCATAGTCGATTGCCACTGGCTTAGAATGTAAAGGGTCGCCAAAAATATCGCTGCGTTGATCGGTGTTTGAGCCATCGTTGTCTTCATCGTCAACATCTATCCCCATTGCCCATTTTATATCTGAACTAGCTAGGCTAATCGGGTTATTGGTGACTAAATCTAAAATATCGCTCACAATATTAGTAGTAAACTCAACTAAATCGCCTTGCTTATCTGTATAGAGGTTGCGTCTTTCTTCAGCTGGAGTCCCCGTGAGTGTAGCTAAATGATAGTTTACACCCCCTTGTGCAACTAAGTTACCATCGGCAGACTGGCCATCTGGCAGCCAAAACGTTTTAGCATCTGTGTCTATTAAGCCATCAGAATCAAGCGCTGTATTATCTTCAGAGTCAACTATTTCACTGCCTGATACTTTTAATTTTTTTAAATTCCCACCCCATCGAGTGTTTGTTTCTGGGTAAAACATGGCAAAGTAAATAGCATCACGGCTACGTGTTTGGTCTACGTTGTTACTTGCAACTGAAGGCGAAGAAAAACTATCGTTAACTTCACGAATGCGAGAAATAGCGCTATTTAGCGAGTTAGAAAGCTCATCCGGTGTACTTGCTGGTAAGTTTTCACCACCACCTAATAAAGCTGTTTGCCGCAACAACTCTTGCCCTTCGTCACTCATGCCTGACCCAAAACCTATGGTGTATATGCGGCCTGTTTCATGAATATCAGGTGTTGATGGATACAAATCAACTGTCGTATTACTGGTGCCATGAATTATTTTAGCTAATTGATGCAAATAATTATTATAAACGTAGTCCCCCTCGACCAAAGGTTGCCCAAAATAATTATTGTGTATTGCGCTTATTGAAGCATCACTGCCATTATCGCTATTTTCGTTAATGTAACGTCTTCCCCAACGATCATATACATATCGGGGTGAAGGGTCTCCATCCGTCATGTAAATTATATTTACTGAATTATCACAACGTTTTGCCTCTGCATTTGAGTCAGCGAAAGGGGAAATATAGTTATAACTATATGTATTTTCCCACTCGTTCCAACATCTCCATCTATTACATTTACGAACACGCTCTCTTCCAGTTAATACTTCGTTCTCGATTGAGGTGTCTCTATCTGATTGATCTATTGGCTCCGCATACTCTAAACCGCCACCTGTAATATACAGATATGCTTCCCACAGAGTCTCGGCTAATGGCGTACCCCCATTAGCAGGAAGCCTGTCGATTGATGAAGTAATATCCGAGTGCGGGCTTCCTATGCCTTCAACCACATAGCCACCAGCTGTTCCTACAAAACGCATTAAACCGAAATCGATCCCTTCATTGTCATTCACTACTTTTTTCATTGCAGTCTTTGCAGCAGCAAGACGGCTATCTGGGCAAGGAATATACAGGTTACTACTTTCATTGAAACCACAACTAAGACCTGTGTTAGATGAAAACGCCATACTGCCTGAGGTATCAAATATAAGTAAAACCCTTGGCTTTTCTTCCACATCTACATCGTGGTTTACATAAAGCTCTATATCTTCAGCAACTACTGAGCCGCTCAGTGCGAGACCAAGTAAAGAGACCAATGGCTTATTAAGATTAAATTTCATTTTAAATCCCCTTACTTATACTGGCCATTTCTTGAGCTACACCTGTTACAATTGTAAGTTCGTGCTTTGCTTTAGAGCCATATTGAATAGTGGTAGAAACTTGCAACATGTTACACGATATACCGGCAGTAAAATTAAATCGGCGTGGGCACTCTAAATCAAGCGCCCCCTGATTTAGGTTTACCATTTTGCTTTGCATATCGTCGTGCGTGGCTATTACCATCCCTTCATCATCTGCGCCTGCATGAGTTGATACTTCATCTGGCGTTAAAAAAAACTGATTAGCAGCACCTTTGCTTGCCTCATCAGAAATCATTCGCTGTACTTCTCCAATAAGCTCATTTTCAGCGACTTCTCGCTCTTGAGCTGCATTGGTAATTTTTATATCTACACTACTGCTGCTCATTAATGTAACGGCAATTCCCGTTACAGCAATAACCATAATAAGGGCTGTAATAAGCACAACACCTTGTTGTTTATTTGCGTGTTTACTTAGATACGCCATAAATTTGCTCCCACGTTATTTAAACGAATTGTGGTGGTAAATACTGTTCTTCTGTAAGTATCGGTAAAAGTGAGCTCTCGGGAGTCTTCATCTTCACCTAAAATATATGTTTGATTTTTTATTTTAAGACCCGGATCTGGTTGCAATGCTCTAACTAATAAAAAAACCTGCACTGTTAGAATACTTTTGCGGTTTTCCCAGTCAGAGTGCTGCATGTCCTCAATGCTTCGGTACGAATCAACACGGCTATCACTGTCTGTATCTAAACCAAATACAAAGCGCATGTTTTCAACGCCCTCCATTATGGTTTCGGCCTTCATGTTGGCGCCATTTAAGCGTTTACGCATTAATGCTGGTACTGTAAGGCTTTTATTATTTACCGTATAAGTTTGCTCTGCGAGGTAATAAACATGATGGCTATAAGGCCACACCGTGGCATTAACGTTTAAACTACCCGCAGCTACAACGCCTCGGGTAAATTCTGCGCTTTCTTGCTCAGCTATAAAATAGTTTTCATCCGCTTGTGTTTCATTAGTGGCGCCATCTACCGTGAGCTGCTCACCTTGTAAAAACTTGATTTGTAAAATGTCAGTTCCTGCAATTGGCTTACTTATACAGTTAAGCTCACTTGTTGAACTGGCCTCTTTTGCATAAATAGTTCTGAAATTGCTAGAGGATGCTAAATCTGGAAAGCTGCCGTTATTAAGCCCTTCGAAGCAATCACCACCAGGGTTAGCTAACGTTTGTGTGTTTGCTGCAGTAAACGAATCATCATAATAAGTTCCCCAAAAGCCTACCTGCTCTATATCACGCTGCATAATATTAATGGCTAAGCGGCCTGACTCTTGTAACTCGCCTATTGTCATTGTGTCTTTTGTGGTTACTTTCATGCCAATATAGGTAAACATCACCCCACCTAAAATGAGCCCACCAATAAATAATGAAATCATCATTTCTATTAGTGTAAAACCTTTTTCTCTCATGTTAGCTCCTTAGGTATATATAGCTATTTAATGCAACCAAACGGCGTTTTTTATCGTCAGTACCGCATTTTAGCGCTTTGGTTTCATCATTGGCATTAAACTCTTGGCGGCCTTGCCAAGACACTATTACTTCAATATTAAACCCACGCCCACCCGTTCCTGCTGCAGCCGTAGGGTTTATACATACTGTGGCATCATCGAGAGAGCCGGTGTTTTCGCGTGCACGAATGGCGCGTTTCCATTGCTGTAAATCAAGGGCTGCAACTTGCGCTGCAGTGCATGACCCACTAAAACAAGCCGTAGAGGTAGACGTTGATGTTTTACTGGTGAAAGTTTGCGTATATAAAGTAACTAGCTGTGCGGTATCATTTGCTCTAATGCGCTGAATAATATCATTTCCTAACGCCACCGCGGCTGCGCGCTGCATAGAGTCAAAGCTTGCCTGCTTAGCTTTTGCTTGCAGTGCAACAGCGCCTAATAAGCCAAAGCTTAAAATAATAAACGCAATCAGCACTTCAATTAAGGTAAAGCCTTTTTGAGGTTTTTTGTGGGGTGAATGCATAATAAAAACCAAATAAATTTTATCTGATTATAAGTTTATGCATTGAAAATGTAGATGCAATATATACTAGGACAAGCGGTTAAATTTGTTGATAAACGGTTAACAGCATCAAGCCAATTGAGCTAATTGATGATTAAAGTTACTCTATCTGGAGGCGATTTAACTCCAGCGCAATGCTGCTAATTTAGTGGGCTCAATAGCGGCCTCTGCCTTACTTAAAAAGCCAAGCAACCTACTAAAAATTCAACCTAAAACATAACAGGCTCTAACTTAGCGCATTTTTTACTGTTTTTAGCTCTCGCCTACTTACGCTTAATTGCTCCTTACATCCGGCTAGTTCTACGCTATGTACACCAGGGCTTTGGGTATGCAAGGCAACAAGCTTTTGTTTGTTTATGAGCGTATTTCTGTGAATACGTAATAATTGCGTTGGGAAGCGTTGCTCAAGTTGTTTTAAGCTTTGTTCAATTAGGGCCTCGCCCTCTTTAAATACCATATTGGTGTATTTTTCTTGGGCATTAAAGTAATACACTTGATCAAGTTCAATACTTTTTATTGTGCCACCAAGCTGATAACTAATTTTTGTAGATTGCTGCTTTTGCATATGCGCTTTATTTAAACGCCCTACTTGCGCTAACACTTTATTTAATGCCTGTTCAGTAACGGGTTTTACTAAGTATCCTGCGGCACTAAGCTGTAGCGCATCAAGTGCATGCTCGGGGTAAGCCGTTACAAATACTATTGCCGGTGGCACGCTCAGCGTATTTAGTTGCTGTGCTACTTCTAGGCCATTAATACCCGGCATATCTATGTCTAAAAAAACCAAATCGGGATGAACCTGCTTGATAATGGCAAGCCCCTGCGCGCCGTTATCACCTTCGCCTTTAACTAAAATATGCTCGTTTTGCTGCAGTAGCCGCTTTATTCTAGTGCGAGCTAGCGGTTCATCATCAATAATTACAACATTCATTGGGGGTTCTCAAACTGCTTAGGGATCACCACTTTTACTCTAAATACACCCTCTTTTTGTGTGATCGTTAGTTGGGCTTTTTCTTTGTAATATATAAACAATCGCTGGCGAATATTTTCAAGTGCCATGCCGTTATTTGGTCTTTTTAACGCCTCATTATGGGTGATAGGGTTAGAAACAATCAATGTTAAATACCCTGTTGTTACGTGTAGCTCTACACTAATAACGGCCCCTGTTTCACTGGGCTCTACCCCATGACACACCGCATTTTCTATTAACGGCTGAAGGGTTAAGCACGGAATATTAATATCTGGTAAATCAGCAGGCACTTGCCAATTAAGCTTTAAACGACTGCCAAAGCGCCAAGTTTCCAGCGCAACATATTGTTTTGATAAGGTCAGCTCATCTTCGAGAGAAACGCGCTGCCCCGAGCGCATAGCCGCTTGCGACAGCGCCGCAAGCGCAAGTATTGCTTGCTCTGCAGCATCAGCGTCATGATGTGTAAGCTCGGCGGCGGTATTAAGGCTATTGTACAAAAAATGAGGGCGAATTCTGGCTTGCAAAGCATCAAGCTCCGCGCGCGAAAGCGCTTTTGTTTGCTGCTCTTTTTCAAAGTAAATCAGTAAAAACTGAACAAATAAAGCCGTGATCAAAAAAACAATTAAGCAGTTTCGTAATACAAAATAAATACTCGTTTCATCATTTGTAATATCTAAAAAGTAGCGGGCACACAGCACACTAAATAAAGCGGTGCTGGCTAAAAAGGAAATAAAAAAAGCAAAAAGCTGGGTGGTTTGCGGCTTTTTTTGTAAAACACCCCGAAAAGAGTATAAAGCAGAAATACTGACCAAAACGGTCATATGAGAAAATAAACTAATTACGCCAAGGCTTTGCCAGCTATCCCCTTCAACAAAAGGAGCAAACGCTAAGATGGTAGCTACAACTTGGGTAACAATAAGCGTGGCAAGTACCCCGCGCTCATTAAAAAGAGCCGAAAAAAGCAATGTTTCACCTTGCGGCACCTTGCTCATAACGGCTCTCCTTGTAATCTAAATAATTAATTTATATAGATTAACGCAGCTCAACAGGAACGGCAAATACGATATTCTCTTCTTCACCTGGGTTTTCAACTACCTGCTTGCCGCCTAGCTCTTTTAAGCGTGCAATAACTTGTTGTACAAGCACTTCTGGCGCAGAAGCCCCCGCAGTTACTCCCACAGCGTTAGTTTCGCCAAACCACTGTGCTTCAACATTGGTTGCATCATCGATTAAATAAGCGGTTGTGCCCATTTTATCTGCAAGTTCACGTAAACGGTTAGAGTTAGAGCTGTTTTTTGCCCCCACAACTAATAACACATCTACTTTGTCTGCTAAATCACGCACAGCATCTTGACGGTTTTGTGTCGCATAGCAAATGTCATCTTTGCGCGGGCCATCAATTGCTGGGAATTTTTCGCGCAGCGCATCAATGACATCTGCAGTGTCATCTACTGAGAGCGTTGTTTGGCTACAATAAAATAGGTTATCAGCATTTTTAACGTTAAGTTTGGCAACATCTTCTGCGGTTTCTACAAGGTAAATACCACCGTCGTTATTGTCATACTGCCCCATAGTACCCTCAACTTCTGGGTGACCATGGTGACCAATTAAAATACACTCAATACCTTTACGGCTCGCACGCGTTACTTCCATATGCACTTTAGTAACTAATGGGCATGTTGCGTCAAACACTTTTAAATCGCGGCGTTTAGCTTCTGAGCGTACCGCTTGCGATACACCGTGGGCGCTAAAAATAACAATGCTGTCATCAGGTACTTGGTCTAGCTCTTCAACAAATACAGCACCACGGTTTTTTAAACCATCTACTACGTAGCGGTTATGAACGACCTCGTGGCGTACGTAAATTGGCTTTTCAAAAATATCTAAAGCGCGCTCTACTATGCTAATTGCACGGTCTACACCTGCACAAAAGCCTCGCGGGTTCGCTAATAAAATATCCATTAGCCTTGCACCTCAATAATATCTACTTCAAACGTTAAACGTTGACCTGCTAACGGATGATTAAAATCTATAGTAACCGACTCACCTTGTACTTCGCGTACCAGTCCTGGCAGCTCAGTACCATCTGGCTGAGTAAAGGCAATAATTGCGCCGACTTTAGCTGGCGTTTCTGCACCAAATTTACTGCGTTCTACATAGTAAATATTATCTGGATTAGGTTGGCCAAAGGCGTCTTCTGGTTCTAACTCAAACGTTTTGCTTTCGCCTGCACTTAAACCTAGTAAGCACTTTTCAAAATTAGCCGTTAAGCTGCCATCACCCATCGTTAACTTGGCTGGTTTATTATGCACCTTGGTTGAGTCTGCGGCAGAGCCATCTTCTAGTTTAATAGAAAAGTGAAAAATAACCTCTGAGTTTTCACCAATTACAGCTTGGCTCATGCTTTATGCTCCTTCGGACTTTCGCCTGTAAAGGCATCAAATAATAATAATGCGGCACCAATACAAATTGCACAGTCGGCAATATTAAATACTGGAAAATGCGAGTTTTTATAAAACACATGTATAAAGTCAATTACATAACCATAAGCAACACGGTCATATAAATTACCAATAGCGCCAGCAAGCACTAACGCATAAGCACTACATAATATTTTATTTGTCGCTGGTAAACGCTTTAACCACCACACTAATAGCGCACTAATAGCAATGGCAATAAAACTTAAAAACCAACGTTGCCAGCCACCTGCTTCACTTAAAAAGCTGTAGGCCGCTCCATAGTTATGTACGTAGGTAATACTAAAAACAGGCAGTAAATTAATCGACTCTTGATAAGCCATGGTATTTACAACAAGTGTTTTAGTGGCAAAGTCTATTACAAGCAGTAATAGACTTAACCAAAGCCACACTAAACCACTTTTTTGGGCTAGTTTGCTCACTGAGTAAAGCTCCTAAGCGAATTGACGCTTTTCACCTTCGCCGTCAACATTGCTTACACAACGACCACAAATTTCAGGATGTGCAGGCTCTGAACCTACATCATCGCTGTAATGCCAACAACGCTCACATTTAGTTGCATCTGTGGCTACTACGCTAATGTACAAACCTTCAATTTCGGTTGTTTGTGTATCACTTGGCTGGCTATCTACTGCAGATACAGTGACCGCAGACGTTAGTAATACAAAACGCAGTTCATCACCTAATGCTGCTAACTTATCAGCCAGTGCTTTTTCGGCGTATAAGTTAACGCTTGCTTGTAACGTTGCGCCAATCACTTCTTCTTTACGGGCTGCTTCTAGTACGCGGTTTACTTCGTCACGTACATTTAGAATCGCTTGCCAGTCATCGTTGCTAAATTGGCTGTTTGTCGGTGCGTGCAAACCATCGTACCATACCGATGTAAATACGTAATCGCTACGCTCGCCCGGTAATGCTTCCCAAATTTCTTGAGCTGTAAAGCTCATAATTGGTGCCATCCAACGAGTCATTGCTTCAGCAATATGATAAAGCGCAGTTTGACAAGAACGACGTGCATGACTGTCGCTTTTTGCTGTGTACTGGCGGTCTTTAATTACATCCAAGTAGAACGAACCAAGCTCACCTGTACAGAAGTTCATTAGCTTTTGCGTTACTAATAGCATTTGGTAGCTATCGTAAGCTGCTAAAATTTCTTCTTGTAATTGGGCTGCACGGCCAACAATCCACTTATCAAGCTCAACCATATCATCAACAGCAACTTGGTCTGTTTTTGGATCAAAACCACTTAAGTTAGCTAACAAGTAACGGCTAGTGTTACGAATACGGCGGTAACGATCTGCAGAGCGTTTAAATATTTCATCCGATACCGTCATTTCGGCGGTGTAATCGGTAGAAGCTACCCATAAACGTAAAATGTCAGCGCCAAGTTTATTCATCACGTTTTGTGGTGAAATAACGTTACCTAACGACTTTGACATTTTGCGGCCGTTTTCATCTACGGTAAAGCCGTGCGTTAGTACTTGCTTGTAAGGTGCGTGACCGTTAATAGCAACTGAGGTCATCATTGATGACATAAACCAACCACGGTGCTGATCAGAACCTTCTAGGTATAAATCGGCTGGGCCAACTAACTCTTCACGTGCATCAACAACACACGCATGTGTTACGCCCGAATCAAACCATACATCTAACGTATCTTGTACTTTCATGTATTGCTTGGCATCTTCTTCGCCTAACAAGGTGGCAGGCTCTAGGTCATACCATGCTTGAATGCCTGATTTTTCTACCAGCTCTGCAGCTTGCTCAATAAGCGCTTGCGTATTTGGGTGTAAAGCACCAGTGTCTTTATCAACAAATAAAGCAATTGGCACACCCCAAGTACGTTGGCGTGAAATACACCAATCTGGGCGACCTTCAACCATGTTCGCAATGCGGCTTTCGCCCCACTCTGGCAACCATTGGGTGTTTTTAATTTCGCTTAACGAGTCTTGACGTAAGTTAGCCTGATCCATGCTTACAAACCACTGCGGTGTAGCACGGAAAATAATAGGCGTTTTGTGGCGCCAACAATGCGGGTAGCTATGCGTAAGCGCATGATGATGCATTAAAGCACCGCGCTCTGTTAGTACGTCAATTACACTGGCATTTGCTTTAAATACATGCTGACCAGCAAATAATTCTGTATCAGGCAGGTAAACGCCATTCGCGCCCACAGGGTTTGCTACTTCAAGATTGTAATTTAAGCCTGCCGCGAAATCTTCTTGACCATGGCCTGGCGCGGTATGTACCACACCCGTACCTGAGTCAGTAGTTACGTGGTCTGCTACAATTACCGGTACATCAAAATCGTAAAATGGGTGAGCAACGTGTAAGTTTTCAAGTGCTGCACCTTTAACATAACCTAGTACGTGGAAATGATTAAAGCCATAACGGTCCATTGCATCTTTAACAAGCTCTGAGCCTAAAATTAAACGTTGCTGTGAGCCTTCATCATCTACTTGTACTAAGGCGTACTCTAAATCTGCATGCACTGCTACCGCACGGTTAGCGGGTAAGGTCCACGGTGTTGTAGTCCAAATAACAGTACCTACACTGCCTTGGCCTTTATGGCCATCGGCTAAATCAAAGGCATTAACAACCGCGTCTTGATCTGCAAATGTAAAACGTACGTCAATCGCTGGAGATTGCTTATCTTGGTACTCTACTTCTGCCTCTGCTAATGCAGAGCCACAGTCTGTACACCAATGCACAGGCTTTGCACCTTTATGAAGGTGGCCATTTTTAATAATACGACCAAGCACGCGAATAGCGTTTGCTTCAAAGTCATAGTTCATTGTTAAGTAAGGTTTGTCCCAATCGCCAAACACACCTAAACGTTTAAAGTCTACTTTTTGACCTTCAACTTGCTTTTTAGCGTAAGCACGGCATTTTTCACGAAACTCGCTCGCGGTTACTTTAACGCCTGGCTTGCCTACTTTTTTCTCAACCATTAACTCAATTGGCAAACCATGACAGTCCCAACCAGGCACATAAGGTGCATCAAAGTCAGATAAAGTTTTAGACTTAACAATTATGTCTTTTAAAATTTTATTTACTGAGTGGCCTAAATGGATATCGCCGTTTGCATACGGAGGGCCGTCATGCAAAATAAAGGTCTTTTTACCTTTTTTAGCGCTGCGAATTTGACCGTACAGGTCGTCTTCATACCATGCTTTAAGCATTTTTGGTTCACGTTGTGCCAAATTGCCACGCATTGGAAACTGTGTTTCCGGTAAATTCAAAGTATGTTTGTAGTCGCTCATTAATCCTACTTTCCGTATCTATCGGCTACCTAATTTAAACCAAAACACTGTTTTGCGGCGGCAACATCGGTTGCAATTTGTGCCGTTAACTGTGTTAATGTCTCGAATTTTTTCTCATCGCGAAGTTTTTTTATTAACTCCACGTGCATAAACTGTCCATATATATCTTGTGCAAAGTCAAAAAGATGAACTTCTAACAAAGCACGAGTTCCATTAAAAGTGGGCTTGTTACCAATATTGGCTACCCCATAAACGTGTTTCCCGGCAATGTTTGCTTTTACGGCAAACACCCCATTTACAGGGCAAACTTGGCGTTTAAGCGCTATATTTGCAGTTCGAAAACCAAGCTCTCGCCCTCTTTTCCAACCATGTATTACACGCCCTGAAATAGCATAATTATGCCCTAGCATTAACTTAGCATTTTCTAAGTCGCCTGCGGCTAATGCTTCACGTATTAGTGTGCTGCTTACTCTAGCATTTAATTGGCGAAAACTCGCGGTGCTTTTTACATCCATGCCCGCTTGTTTGCCCATACTGAGCAGTAAATTAAAATTCCCTTGGCGCTGTTTACCAAATTTAAAATCATCACCTACTGTGAGTGCTTTAACGCCTAGCTTTTTAATTAAAATATCACTAACAAATTGCTCAGCGTGCATATTGGCAAATTGTTGGTTAAAGCTAATACAAATAACCCGCTCAATACCTAAGTTACTTAGTAATCTGAGTTTGTCGCGTAACCGAGTAAGTCGAGCTGGCGCATTGTTTTTAGCAAAAAACTCTTGCGGCTGCGGCTCAAATAACATCACAGTACTGGGTAAGTTATGTGCTTTGGCATCCGCTAACAGCCCTTTTAACACTTCGCCATGGCCTAAATGCACACCGTCAAAATTACCAATAGTCAACACACAACCATAATGCTGCGCTCGAATATTGTGTATACCTCTAATTAACTCCATGCCACCTAATGCCTTTTTCAGCGAGTATTATTAACGACTTTAAAATCGTTCAAAACCACAGGGCTGCCGATTATAATCTTTTTTTTAGTTTGATTCAGTAGTTGCTACACTTTTTATCGTATTTAGTCTTACACCAAGTAAAAACAGCACCGCAAAGTAACTTATTGCAGCAATTACTAGCAATACAATTAACAACATTACTTGCTCAGAAAAATGCCATGTAGCCCAATAATAACGGCTGCTGACGTACCACGTTAAAGCGCCCATTACCAAGCTTGCCACAATGCACTTTACGCTAAAGCGCAGGCTCATTGCAGAAAACTGATACACGTTTTCTTTTTTAAGTTGCCTGTAAAGTAAAAAAGCATTGCAGCTGGCCGACATAGACGTTGCTAAAGCAAGCCCTAAATATCCTATAAACGGGGCTAACATAATATTAAATACCATATTAAGCACCAGCGTAATAATACCAATACGCACAGGTGTTTTGGTATCTTGACGCGAGTAAAAACCCGGCGCTAATACTTTAATAAGCATAAAGCTAACTAACCCTACCGAGTAGGCAACCACCCCTAAGCTTACCGCTTTAACATGATCAACATCAGCGTCTTTAAATGCACCGTGATCAAATAGCACAGTAATGATAAGCGGGCTTATAATCATTAAACCAACCATGGCGGGTATGCCTAAAAAAATCACAAAACGCACACCCCAATCTAACGTATGCTGAAAATCACTGAGCTTTTTACTGCTATGCAATTTAGAAAGTGCGGGTAAAATAACAGTGGCAATACCAATACCAAATAAACCAAGTGGAAACTCAATTAACCTATCTGAGTAATAAAGCCATGCGATAGAGCCCGTCATTAATAGCGAGGCAATCATGGTGTCGAGCAGGAGGTTAATTTGGCTTATTGAAACACCAAATAATGCCGGTAGCATAAGCTTACGCACTTTTTTAACGTTCTCGTCTTGCCACGCCCAGCGAGGACGTGCCAGCATTTTTGCTCGGTATAAAAATGGTAACTGAAACAACAATTGCACCACCCCGCCCACAAATACACCAATAGCTAACGCATACGCCCCCACGCTAAATTTGTCGTGCAATAAAATGGCGCAGGTAATAATTGAAACATTAAGTAATACGGGCGTAAAAGCAGCCACTGCAAAGCGGTTATACACATTCATTACTGCACCGCTAAGTGCTACCAAACTAACAAATAACAAATACGGAAAAGTTAACTTTAATAAGGAGCTTGCCAGCACAAATTTTTCTGCATTAGGGCCACCTTGCCACCAATCTATAAACCAGCCAGTACCAAATAACGCGGCAATAACAGGCGAGGCAATAACGCCAAAAATAGTCACGCAAAGCAAAATAGTGCCCAGCGTACCGGCAGCCTGTGCTACAAATAACTTAACTTTATCATCGCCATGGTGTTCTTTAATTTCACTAAGTACAGGCACAAATGCCTGGGCAAAGGCCCCCTCTGCAAATAGACGGCGTAAAAAATTGGGAATACGGTTAGCAAACAAAAAAACATCAGCAGCTGCACTAGCACCTAATAAATTTGCAACGACAGCGTCTCGTACTAACCCTAAAATACGCGATATCATTGTCATACAACTTACAATCATACCGGAGCGAAATAATCCTTTTGACACCTTAAACCTACTTAAAAACCTTTAGTTAGCGCAATTATGCCACAGTCTTTTTTATAAATCGCTTTAAAGCACTAGGCTGGGCGTCTGTGCTTTGTTACAATAGCGATATTAACTGCTAAAGCGGCAAATTGATGTTCGTTATAAGGAGCAGTTTTTCTTGAGTTGTTAAATTTAAATTGACATTCATGATAAAAACAGGCATATTCCACGGCCTTTAATTTAAGCTTTATTTAAGATTGTTAGGAGCAAACCTTGGCTAACATCAAGTCTGCAAAAAAACGCGCTATCACTAGCGAAAAAAACCGTCAGCACAACGCAAGCCGTCGTTCAATGATGCGTACTTACTTCAAAAAAGTAACCGCTGCTATTGAAGCTGGCGATAAAGAAGCTGCACAGCAAGCTTTCTCTGTTGCTACACCTATCCTAGACCGTTACGCAACTAAGGGTCTAATTCATAAAAACAAAGCAGCTCGTCATAAGAGCCGTTTAGCAGCTAAAATTAAAGCGCTATAATTTGTTTTATGATTAAAAAACCGGCCTAGGCCGGTTTTTTTATATCTAAAATTTGGTATTTAGCAATCCGCTAAACTTTAAGCTAATTTAACGCATTACTATTAAAGCTGGTTAAACGTTTTCCAAATCGGGATAAAACTTTTTCAACATGGCCGCAATTTTTTTAGGCGTAAATGGCTTAACCACAAATCCTTTAGCACCTTTATCAATGGCTTCTTTAACATTTTCTACTGCTGAATGGGCCGACACCATCACCACATTAGTTTCAGGGTTAATATCATTAATTTGCGCGATTAACTCTTTACCATCGCCGTCAGGCAGTTCAATATCTAAAAAAATCATATTGTAATTAGCTGCTTGGCATTCGCTAATGCATTGTTTAGCCGTTGAAGCCTCTTTAACGTTTTCTATTCCTAAGTGCATGAGCGTTTGGCTCAAAAAACTACGCACTGTGCTAACATCATCTACTATTAAAATTGATAGCTGCGTATCCATGTATCTTCCTCGTAGGCTAAAAGCATTGTATAAGTTATTATATAACTAGATATTTAATCATTTTATTATAGAGACCTACGCTCAAAAGGCCAGATTTGCTTTATGTCAAACAACACAAAAAAACAATCATTGCTTGGTAAAACACCACAAAAAAGAAAAACCCCTGTAAAAAAGCCCCGCAATAGGCCGCAAACAGCACCGCAATCTTCAGCTAACCCAACATCAACCCCAGCAGATCAGCCTGTAAAGTCTAAAAAAGGGTTACTTATTACGCTGGCTATCATTTTTGCCGTAGCTATTATTTTTCCAAAACCAACTTTGCTCACCTATAAAAAATTAGGGTTAGTGAGCGAAAGTATTTATTGGCCTGGGGTCTTTGGATATGGCCGTACATTACTTGATTCAAACTTACACCCGCAGCTAGACGAGAAGCGCAATGCCCTTTATTTATGCGCAGATATGAAGGCGCCGCAAAGCTGTCAAAAGTACCAACTAATAAAAAATAATGGCTTTTTTGCTGCACTTGCTAGCTATATTTAGCATTAAAAAAACTAATCTGAAAATTTAAAATTACTTGGTTGAAAGGTGTGCAAAAGATCAACATAATGGCGCTCCTTTTTTCAACAACTGAACTATTGAAACGACCATGCTAAACGAGCTAGATTGGCTTTTAAACACTGTATTACTTGCACTAGGTTTAGGTGCATTCTTTATTAACCACATAACAATACTGCGTGTTGCAGCGATTAGTGCATGTGGTCTGTTATTTTTGTCTTTTAGCTTGGATTTAATGTCGTCGAGTGTTATTTCGAATATGAGTTTAGTGTTGATCAATACATTTTACTTGTTCAAAGTATATACGTTTGGACAATTTAATGTAACGCAGAGTTAACATTTCCCCTTAGAATATTTTATAGCCCAGCCTTGCTGGGCTTTTTTATTTGAAAAATTAAAAGGCTTGGGGAACAGATTGAACTAAGATAAAATTTATCTCGTATTAATCCTCATTTAGGTCTTACTATGTCTTTATCTGATTTCGATTTATTTTTATCTTCTATGGAAGATGTAAAACCTATAAACCACGATACTGTAACTCCCCTTGCAAGTAATCCCAGTGCCACCCTTGCCCAACAAGAAAAACGCAAAGCTGCCGAGCTTAGCCTTGCGAATGACGAAAATTACTTACAATCTGAGCATGTAGAGCTTTTAGACCCACATGCATTACTCAGTTTTAAAAAAGATGGCGTACAAAGCGCAGTATTTAAAAACTTACGCTTAGCTAAATACCAAGTTGATGCCACATTAGATTTGCATGGCCAATTACTTAAAAACGCACGCACAACATTATTTAACTTTATTACTGATTGCCACCAGCGAAACATTCGCGTTGTACTAGTTCGCCATGGCATTGGTATAAAAAATAAAGCTAAGCCCGGTATACTAAAGAGCTATGTTAATAAGTGGCTACAGGCTCTACCCGCGGTATTAGCGTATCATACCGCTTTAAAGCACCATGGTGGCAGTGGCGCAACGTATGTGTTGCTTAAAAAAAGTGATGAGAAAAAGCATGAAAACCGAGAGATCCATGCTAAACGGTACTAATTAACTTATTTTACTAAATACCAGTAACGAAGCGCACTTTAGTAATTAAATGACCTAATGAAAGGTGGGTTCTCTTTAATTATCTGGCTTTATTAAGCCAAAAACAAATTAACAGAGCCCCTTTTTTTATAATGTGCCTACAAATACGCCTATTCACTTTGTGAAGTTTTGCTTTGTGGCACTTGATCGGCACTCGCTTGGTTAAACCAAGCAGACACGCCTAGCACTATAATAGAAACCACTACTAAACTTAGTTTTACTCCGCCTTGACTTGATTTCATACGTTACTCTTATTATTTTTATTTTAGTGACTAAACTCCACAATAATTAAAATTACAAATGTTAACAAGCTGTTTGTTAAACTGTTTTGCTATCTATTAATAACCTTTTGTTCTATTAACCCGATTATTTAATGTAAGGCCACTTTTTAGGCGATTTATATTTTCTGCAATTTGCGCTGTTACGCTATTTAAATCAGATAACGCGGCGCAATGTGGTGTAATCGTTATTTTAGCGTTATGCCAAAATGGGTGGTCGTGCGGTAGCGGCTCTTGGGTAAATACATCGAGCGTGGCAGCCCTTAACATTTCACTGTTAAGTGCGTTGATTAAATCTTGCTCTACTAGGTGCTCTCCTCTGGCAACGTTAATTACACAGGCATGAGCCGGTAACTTAGCTAATAAATCGGCATTAATAATACCCTTAGTATCTTTTGTTAGCGGCAGTAGGCATACCAAGTAGTCAATTGTGGGCAGCATTTCATTAAGGCCTTGCTGCTGAGAATATAAATGCACCTGCTCATCACTTTTTTCAGTTTTTGACCAAGCGCTTACCGTAAAGCCATTCAGGGTTAGTTTTTTGGCGCACGCTTTACCTAGCTCACCAAAGCCTAAAATACCCACGTGATTATATTTATATGCGCGCTTAGGTTTATAATTGCATTGTGATTGCTTAACAAAATACTCTTTTAAACGCAGCTTGTGCGCAAATACATGGCCTAGTACGTACTCTGCCATATCTTGAGCAAGCTCAGTATCAACAATGCGAACCACGTCTACCTCTTTAGGCAATAAAGACATATTAATACTATCTACACCCGCCCCAAACGATGACACCGCTTTTAAGTTAGGTAATTGCTGCCACAAGTCATCTGGTGCATTCCAGGCTAATACAAACTCTACATTGTTGAGCTTTTTACACTCTGGCCATTGGATTATTTCTTCATTGGGTAATAGCTCTTTTAGCTTTGCAATTAGCTTTGTATTATCTCGCCCGGTAATGGCTACTAATACCGACATAGAAGCTCCTAATTTTATTGAATAAATTTTATCTACACTAATAAACAACTGAGCAGCTCGTTATGTGCTCTTTAAAAAGTCACACAACTGCAAAGTAAATGTCACACCCTTTTTTTACTCTAAACAGGATGGCGAATAGGCCAAATTGTAAATGAGGTTAATATGATAAGCGTTGATAAAGTAATAGCAGCAAACTTACCACAATTAGAGAACTCCCCTAAAGTAAAAGGTTTAGTTAAAAAGGGACTGGGCTACTTATTACATGAACAAGAATTTGTCGCCTTTGGCGATGCTTACCCCCATTTACAAGGGCTAGAGTTTGTTGAACAAGTGCTTGATGAGCTTGACTTTGATACCCGCTACAAACCAAAACAAATTGAAAACATACCCAGCGAAGGTAAGTTAGTTATTGTGGCTAACCACCCCATTGGCTCGCTCGACGCACTTGCGCTGATAAAAGTACTTTCCAGCGTTAGGCAAGATTTAAAAGTGGTTGCCAATCGCATGCTAATGTCGGTCACCCCTATGCATTCACTGCTGTTGCCGGTAGATAATTTATCGGGAACCAGTAAAAAACAAGAATTAAGTAATATACAAAAACACTTAAAAGATGAAGGTGCGTTACTTATTTTTCCTGCGGGAGAGGTCTCGCGTTTAAGCCCTACCGGTATTAAAGATTGCAAGTGGAACAGTGGCTTTTTACGCATGGCTAAAAAAGCAAACAGCCCTGTTCTACCTATTTATATAAAAGCTAAAAACAGTCCGCTTTTTTATGGCACCTCAATGATTTACAAACCACTTGCGAGCTTATTATTAGTAAAAGAAATGTTTAAGCAGCGACAAAAGTCATTAGAGTTTGAAATTGGTGCTTCCATTCCGCCTGAGTCATATTTAATCGAAAACTTAAAAGATAAAGAAATCGTTAATCTCATTCGCAAACAACTTTATCGCCTTACCACTAAAAAGCCCCTTCCCCTTAAAACCCAAACCCCTATTGCTATACCCGAGTGCCGCAAAGAGCTAAAAAAAGCCATAGAGAGTTGTCAGTTATTAGGCAAAACACAGGATGGCATGCATATTCATTTATACCAGTACACTGGCAGCTCACCAGTGTTTAGAGAGCTTGGACGACTGAGAGAAATTGCCTTTAGAGCGGTAGGTGAAGGCAGCGGAAAACGCCGCGACATCGACAAATATGATATGGATTATCAACACTTAGTGCTATGGGATCCTACGCAGCTAGAATTAGTGGGTGCATATCGCCTTGCTTGTGCAAAGGAAATAATAGAGAAACATGGCCGAGAAGGCTTATACACCGATAGTTTGTTTAGTTACACACAAGCAATGAAACCGTATTTAGAGCAAGGTATAGAACTTGGCCGCAGCTTTGTGCAACCTAAATATTGGGGGCGTAAAAGCTTAGACTACTTATGGTACGGTATTGGCGCATTTATTAAAAACTACCCGCAATATCGTTACTTATTTGGCGCGGTGAGCGTTTCTAACGCCTTACCTGAACAAGCAAAAGCCATGCTTGTACATTACTATCAACATTATTATAAATCAGAACAACACCTCGCCACCCCCAATAACGAGTTTAAATTAAGCGAGCAACAACTCACTCAGTGTAAAACTGTTTTTAGTGGTAACGATGTAAAAGAAGACTTTGTAGAATTAAAACATGTACTGGCCAATATGGGGGCACAAGTTCCTACGCTATTTAAGCAATATACTGAGCTGTGCAAGCCTGGCGGCGTAAAGTTTTTAAGCTTTAGTATCGACCCCGACTTTAACAACTGTATTGATGGGTTAGTGCTGGTAGATTTACAAAACGTAAAAGAAAATAAAGCCAAGCGCTATTTAGGTTAGGGCGTGTTGAACTTTACGGATTGAAATTTGTTCAATCTAGGGGCGATTTAATCGCGGCGCGAGGTTTGTAACCTAGTGGGCTAAGTAAAAACCGAGCAACAAAGAGTTTATCGCCCCTAGGCAGAACCCGAAGGGCAGCGCATGTTTGGCATTTATGCTGCGTTATCGCCTATTTATGGGGAATAACCACACTTCATAGGCTCTGCCTTGCCTAAAAACCAAACATACTGCTGCAAACTCAATCATTAAAGATCAACACGCCCTACTCAAACAAACAGCGAGGTGATTCTCGCTGTTTATTTTTATTGGGCGATTACTATTTATGGCTAAAAATTCGTGCTAATAAGTCTGTATAAATAGCCTCAATTTTAAGTAAATCATCAACCGGAACATGCTCGTTTACCTGATGAATGGTACTATTTTTAACGCCGCACTCAATAACTTGGGTATGCTGGTTTGCAAAAAATCGGCCATCCGAAGTACCGCCACTGGTACTTAACATAGGGTAACTCCCTGTTTGCGCATAAATGGTGTGCTCTAACTGCTGCAATAAACTCCACCCGTTTGTTGGTGCCGTATAATAGGGCTCACACGCTCGCTCCCATTCAACCTCCAGGTGCTGAGCGTATTCACTCAGCGCCGCTGATATACAGTGCTTTATTGCATTGCTTGTATAACCATGGCTATATCGCACATTAAAGGTAATTTCGCATTGGCTAGGCACTAAATTATCAACAACATTATTTATATTAATGCCGGTCACTTGCAAGGTGGTTTTAGAGCTTGGCTCATCGTCAGGCCATGTTAAATTACTTAAACAATTTACAATATTACCCGCAATATGCGCAGCGTTTATAGTGTTCTGTGGGTAGGCAACATGTCCGGCCTTGCCGTGTACTTTTATACGAGAAGAAATAGCGCCTCGGCGACCATTTTTAATTGTATCGCCTACGTGTGTAGAGCTTGTCGGCTCACCAACAATACAGCCATCAAGCTGTATATTATTTTTTGCTAAACGCGCGGCTATTACCTCTGAGCCAAATTCTGCCTCTCCTTCCTCATCGGAGGTAATAAGCCAGTAAAAACGCCCTTTTTTATTTTTAGTATCTTTTAATAGTGCCTTAGTAGCACCAAGCATAGCCGCTACGCCGCCTTTCATATCAGCTGCGCCGCGACCATACACGGCATTATTAATAATATTGCCGGCAAAAGGCGGGCTTAGCCAGTTGCCCGACTCGGCGGGCACAACATCAATATGCCCAGAAAAAGCCACACATGGCCCTTCTTGCTCAAAACTAACGTAGGCAATTAAATTGGTAACGCCTTCACAAATAAACTGCTCACAGTTAAAGCCAAGCGCAGTTAACTCATTGCTAAGCCAATCTATGGCACCGCCTTGATTAGGCGTTACAGACTCAAACCTAATAAGCGTTTGCGTATTTTTTACCACCGCGCTTAAAGGCTTACTTACACTGTTTTGCGATACTTTTGCAACAGACATAACAACACACTCAATAACCATAAGAGAAATTATTAAAGCGCGAGAATATGACCAAATAATGGCAAAGTTAATACAGTGCGATGACCGTTAAATATATAACTGTGTCAATTAATTAAAATACTTTTTGCACTGACTTTAATCTAAATCAAGAAAAGGGTTCACATACTTCAAACATTTTTGAAACTTTGATCTAGAACAGGTTTTCAACGCTCGGAGATTGTAATAATAGCGTCAATCAAAAAGTAGTTATTGGAGCACAACATGAAAACCCAAATCAGCATTGCATTACTTACCTCTTTACTTGCTATTACCCCTGCAGCGCACGCTAACCTTAGCGTTAATGTTGGCGCTATTAATGTAAATCCAGATAACAGCAGCTCGGCAATTAACGAAGCGCCAACACTGGGTCTCAAAGGCGACTCTGACACGCAGCTAGGTATTACAATCGATTATGCATTTAACGATAAGTGGGTGGTAGAGCTTATTGCCGCTACGCCGTTTTCGCACGATGTAAATGGCGCGGGTGGGTTAGCTGGCAATAAAATTGCCGACATCAAACAGCTTCCGCCATCATTGGTTGCGCAATACCACTTTTTAGATACAAGTTACGCGCTACGCCCGTTTATTGGTGTAGGGTTAAATTACACCACCTTTTTTGACGAGCAGCCTTCTCAAGCGCTAAAAGCAACCCTAGGCACTGATGATGTTGAAGTAAAACTTGATGATTCGTTTGGCTTTATTGCACAAGTAGGCGCTAACTATAAAATCGATCAACATTGGGGGCTACATGCCATGGTGTCAATGATTGATATAGATACCGATGCCACAGTGTATGCAAACGGTGCAAAAGCCCTTACATCAACCGTTGAGCTTGACCCTATCGTTGCCATGTTTGGTGTTAGATACAGCTTTTAATTAAGTTTGCAGCGCCTATGTTCTATGTGTTTAAGGCCGAAAGGCCTTATTTTATGAAAATTATTTAGGAAGGTTATTCACCTTTTTTTGCTCAAGCATTTCTTTCCAGTGCATAATTTCACTTGGCAAAATAGGCGCTACACCATCAAACTCGGCTACTTCAAGCATTTCTTCAATACTGACAATGCCTTTTTTGTTTTTAAACACACCGCGCACATACGCTATAGCGTGCAGGCCACGTGCAGAATGAAACTTTTGTTCAATGTAAAAATATTTATGATCCCACCCCACCAGCTTGGTACTAATGGTATAACGCTGCATAGGTTTAATATCGCGAATATAAGTTATGGCTGTAGCATTAACAATAGGAAACCAACGGCGCTTCATTACTTGTTTTAATAGACCAATTCGCTCAATCATCCAAGTGCGTGACAAGTCCATCATAGCCAAATAACGCGAGTTTGTTAGATGCAGGTTTATATCGCAGTCTGTTGGTAGCGCTTTGTAATCAATATCAACAGTATCAAGTAACTGTTGGTAGTCGCGGTTGCGCTTAATTTTAAAAAATAATAAAAGAAGTCTAATATATAAGTTCACGAGAAGGTCTTACCAGTATAAAGTTAACTCAGTGTAACATAGCCACTTGTTAAGGCGAATGTTCTGTTTTAATCTCAAATTATAAATATAAAAAAGTCATAGTATGAAATATAAATTAGCGACACTTTTCACAACCAGTTTATTATGCATTAGCACCAGCGCACTGGCCGATTTTACAATTAAAGGCCCAGGTACGGTAACTTACCCAACAGGTATAGAAAAAACCTTTAATTTTGGCTTTGCATGGCAGCAGCAGCTTGGTAAATTTTCGATAGGTAGCAAAAGCTACGATATGTCGCAATTACCTAACTCATACTCGGTAGCAATCACTTTAGCTAAAGACGATAGCCAAGTGTGGGTACAAGAGTTTAATAATGGCTTTATTGAAGCGTTTGATTGGCAAATAGGTAAACATACTGTCAGTTTAAAAAAGCAGCAATTTAAAGACCCCGTAAAAGGCAATTACGTGATTGAGCTGAATGGCCGCAGTTACTTTTTTACTCGTAATAACGCAAGCATAGTGATTAATTTTGATGAAAATGGCATAGAAACTATCGCCATTGATGGGGTTACTAAAAACATGGGCACTAAGAGCTAGTGCCCAGTAAAGCGGCTATTAAACTTTAACAGTTTTGCGATTGCGGCTATTAAACTTTAACAGTTTTGCGATTAATACCGTAATCTCGTAGTTTATTTGCCACTGCAGTGTGGCTAAGCCCTAAACGCTTAGCTAATTGTCTTGAGCTTGGGTAAGCCGGATACAATTTGCGTAGCAAGGTTGCTTCAAAACGTTTTACAGCTTGATCTAACGACCCTTCAAAATCTGACTCTAAGTAGCCTAAATCGTGGGTATAGGTGGGCAATTGCAAATGCTCTACACGTAGCTCGCTATCATCAAGTAACGACACCGCCCGATAAATTGCATTTTCTAGCTGGCGCACATTACCTGGCCACGGGTACTCTTGTAAAAAGCGTAAGCACTCTTGTGATAAAAGCGGAATTGCGTGGCCGTTTTGCTGTGCGTACTTTTGAATAAAGTGCTCGGCTAATGGGCCCACATCAGCTTTACGGTCTCTCAGTGGTGCAATCTCTAATGTGAGTACATTAATTCGATAGTATAAGTCTTCTCTAAATACGCCCTCTTGCACCATCGCGGGTAAATCTTTTTGTGTGGCTGCAATTATACGCACGTTTACTTTTACTTCGTTTTCGTCGCCCACTTTTCTAAATGTGCCGTCTTGCAAAAAGCGCAGCAGCTTTGTTTGTAGCTGTGTAGACATTTCGCCGACTTCATCTAAAAACACAGTACCGCCATCTGCTTGCTCTAGGACCCCGCGTTTAGGTGCGGTGTTTTCTTCATATCCGGCGTAACCAAATAATTCAGATTCAGCCACATCATCAGGCAAAGATGCACACGAAAGTGCAATAAACGGCTTAACCGAACGATTAGAGGCATAGTGGCACGCACGAGCAAGGAGCTCTTTACCTGTGCCAGTTTCTCCGGTTATTAAAATGGGGGCTTCTAGCTGCGACATTTTTCGTGCTTCGCGCACTACACGGCGCATAGCAGTACTAAAGTTGTGAATAGTTGCAAAGCTTTCTTGCCCGTAACGTCTAAAGGCACTGACCTGCTGACCAAGGCGGCTTTGCGATTTTATATTTATAACCGCACCAGCTAACACGTCACCTTCACCACCTTGCGGGACGGCAATCGGTAAAATATCGGCAATAAAGTCTTCACCGGCAACATCTACCCGGGTTGTTTGTCCAAGTACTTCTTTGCCTTCTAACCAACGCGTAAAGTTAAACCCTTTTAGTAGGTTATTAATATTGGCCCCGACCACTTCTTTTTCGCTCAACTGTAGGTCTTTACAGGCAGCGTCGTTACACAAACGTACCCACCCTTTTGCGTCAATCGAGATAACGCCATCGGGAAGTGCACGCAGCAGTGTATTTAATTCGTTATGCTCTCGCTCAGAGGGTAAAAAGGCGGTTGTGCGAACATCATGTACGCCATCAATCAAACGAATAGAAGGCATAATTTTTTGAAATTGCTCAAATTCAATTTCAGGAAAGCTTACATACATACGGCAATTTACCGAATCAACCTCAATCCCTTTTAAGTCAACATCGTAGTTTACTAAAATATTTAGGATCTCTTGGGCAATACCTACACGGTCGGCACAATGAATATCTAGACGCATACATCCTCGAATAAGGAAAAACTATATTAGCCGAATAATACGCTAACTCCGTTATTCAATACAGTAAATTGTAAACAAATTTGGACAAGCCATCGTCTTTATCACTGTAAACTCACGCCTATAAACATCAAACTGTAATAACGTGCAGCTTAAAACTAAAAAACGCAGCGTGTAAGCTGCGTTTTAAAAGGGGTCGTGCATATATGCTATTAATTTTGCGGGTATGGGGTCCAGTCTCCGCCATCTAATTGAATATAAGGGCGCTTATTAACATACATCATTATTGTGTCAGCGTTTTCGGCTACTTTAGGTGCACGAGGCAGCGTATCAACTAGGTCGGCAATATTGCCATTACCTGCAAAAAAGTTTGTGCTAAGCACGCCACTAATTAGCTCCGATAAACCAAAGTAACTTGTTGATTCGCTTACAAGCGTTTGTGAATAGCTTTGTACATTTTTACCAATAAACTTAATCGCCACCGGAACAGATACAATACTTGGGCTTGGTATCTCACGAAGCCCAGCAAACTGCACTTTATCGCCTTTTAATGCTGCGCCGTGTTCAGGTACTATCATCAGCATGACATTACGGCCACGTTTTTCTAGGTTTTTAATAAACCCGTTAATATCGTTAAATAAGTTTTTATGTCTAATTGGGTAACTTTCAAGGCTACTCATGCGGGCTTGATTCGCTAGTTGATTGCCATCATGCAAGCTGGTGGTGTTGTAATACATAGCACATGGCGCGCAGTCTTCACCTTTATCATTTAACCATGAGTTTAGTACTGCCCCGTCTGAATAAATAGGCTTGTTGTCAAACCCGTATTGAGCTACAGGTAAGTTAGTTATATCGTAAGGCTGCTCATCTATTTTACCAAACTTTTTCACCAAACCTTTAAACTCATCAAAGTGGCCGTCGTGGTTCATAACCACATTGCTTTTGTAACCTAAGTTTTCTAAATTTTTAAACAAATGACACTGCTCTGGTGCATTTTCAAATAAGGCAGTTTGGCTTGTTTGACCACAACTTGCTCGTAGAAGGCGAATTGCAGCAGGCCCAGAGTAAGAAGTCGCCGAATTAAAATCAGAAAACACCACATCAAAATCGCTATATAAATCATCAAGGCTTACGCCAATGGCCTCTAGATCAGCCACGGCCATCGAGCAAATATTTAGTACTATGACATCAAATAACTCGCCATTATATTGCTGAGGGAATTGGCTTGCTAGCAAACTTTGCTGCTGATAAAACTCTTTTAATTGCTGATCAGGCGATTTTGCTTCTTGCGTTACCACTTGTGCTTGTGCACGAGGCGCCGCTGTTTGAACATTTTTAGCCGCCACTGGCTGTGAAATTAAATTATCCTCGTTGTTTGTGCCCTGCCAAGCTACAAACATAAGCCCAACAACTGTTACGGTGGTAAAGCGTATCCACTGTGAGCAATACCAAAAGCACACAGTAATAACAAACAGTGCCAATAACATATCAACATTAATAACACGCGCCATGAGCTCTAAAAAATAGCCAAAGCTAAAGTCTTGCACGTTACCAGCTTGGCGTGTTAAACGGTCTATAGGGGGCAACCACGAATCTTTATAAAGTAAAACAATGGCCATTACTGCGCCTAACCAATGTTTGGCTTTATTTAGTAAAGGGTGCGTGTAAGAAATAGCAAAAAAAGCAGCCAGCGCAGCATTTGCTAATAAGCCAAAGTCGATTGCACCATAATAAAAAAGTGCAAACTTAACTAAAAAATAGAGGTTCCACACCCCTAAGCCTGATAATTTCACTATTTACCCTTCTTTATTCTATTTGGTTTGTAAGGTTCGAGTACTTCATGTTTAAACGTAAGCTGAGCATAGTATTTTTTTATTTTTTTCAGTATCAACGACCCCGACATACATAAAAATACGCCAACTAGCATCGCTAAAATTGCTGTAACCAATAATTGATTGATACTCATACGTTACTCTTTATGGCCATTTTAAACGGCACAGCATCTGCGCGCTCGTTTTTAGTAAACTCTGGTGTTTCTAAATCAGCTGCAACACTTGCATCTATTTTTTGCGAAAATTTATAGCTTTCATTCTCTTTTAATTGGGCAGAGTAATCGGTTATATCTTGGCCCGCATAATAACGCCTAAGCTGTTTACATTCTTGCTGAATATAAAAATGATCGGAAATAATATTTTGCTGCGCAAAAAAATCGTTTGTTTCTAATTTAAACAAGTGCTTTATCGCATTGTTTACATCATTTTCGCGACACGCATGTAAATACAAATACACGGTGTTTTCTACCAAACTGAATACGTCACCCTCTCGCTTTATATGAAATAAATGCAAAGGGTGGATTGGGTCAATCCGAGGCAAAAGCTCTAATTTAACTAACACCCCGCTTACCCCTAAATTTACAGCTGAGTCGCTGTGAACTTCTACCTGTTTGGTAAATTCTATAAAAGGCAGGTAACCTTTAGAAAAGGTATTTTCGGTAAATTGAAGTACATGTTCAATAGAAGGCGGTAACGGTCTTGAAAATTGAAACCCTTGAATTGACTGAACTTGTGAGAGCAACCTTGAAGGCTCTGAAAAACTATACAAAATAAGATTAACACCTAAGGTCAAAAATAAGCATTCATCTTGATGGCGGATCACCCCGTCAACGTTCTGAATCACTAATTTAAGCCAGCGACCACAGTTTTTTCTCAGCTCAAAACATTGCTTGGCAAGCAGGGCTAAATCGGTATAACGCGAAACTGCAAATACCAATGTTGCCGCCTCTAATTTAGGGCCTTTTGAAAAAAGCTCATTGTTGTCTTTTATTATTTTATATTTTGCAGGAAGCTTGGTCCCTTCAGGAATAGCTCCTTGTACAATCCACACGTCGTCTTCATCTGCAAATACACCCGATGTTGAGGTTTGTTGTTCCGTAATACTATTTTGCTGCACTTTAAAGCAGCCATTTTCAATCATTAATGGGTACTGTACAGAGGCGATGATACCTGTACTGTGGTGCCAATAATCGTACTCTAGTACGCGCACTGTTGAATCATTTTCAACATATACCAACCCATCGAGGTCCGAATTTAACCGCCTTAATAAAAAGCGATAGTTAGTCACCTCAGGGCCAGAAACTAAAAATAAGACGGTCGCTCCTGATTGTGTACTAAATTTTTTATAGGTCTGAACACTTTGAATCAGTTGTTTTTGATCCAATGAGGCTAAATCAGTCGTACTAAAGTGAACAATGACTAATGCATTATTTAGCTGTTTATAAGCATTTAGCTCTTTTAGCGTATTGTTAATTATTTGTTGCTTAGGCCAGTCACGTGTATCTGCCGAAAACCTAAACGGATGCACTTTGTGTTGGTCAAATGCATGATTTAATGCATCGCTAAAAGGGCCTTCAAAAAATGTTTCTATTTGAGAAGAAACAATATAAATATCAGAGGCTGAGGGTTTATTAATTGCATGTAATGCCAGTTCAGTAGCAAAATTGTCTAAAGGGGCTAAAATTGCATATAACGATGCAGGTTTTAGCTCTGCAGCAGAGGGCTGCAAGCCTGAAATGTTAAAGTTTTGCACTGAATTTAGCCTATAAAAAATACTTTTTTACTAGTTTTACCCGCTATTCTATATATAATAGACAAATATTGTCCACTTTAAATAAAAATAATAAACTTCACCATAAAGGCAACAATGCGTAATTTAACGACAAAAAGCTCTGAAACCTTAACATCAAATGACATTGAGAACCTTGCACGGCGTTTTGGCGGCAAAAGTGAAGATTACGTTGAAATTGTTAATAAACAAAAAAATAAACAAACAATAGAAAAATACGCATTACTGAACGAAATACACCGTGCAGTAAATGCGTAAGTAGTAATTGAAACGACAGGTAAACAATCCTTTGCAAAGAATTTTTCTAAAAGGCATTAAAGGCGGCACTGGCGCTACTTCTATGGTTGCCAACTTAGCCTGCGTATTAAAAAAGTCGGGCTCTGACGTTATCACTATAGATTTAGACTCTAAAAGCGATTTGGGCCTGCACTTTGGCCTGCCTTGGCAGTACAACCAAGGCTGGAGTAACGAGCAGGACTTTGAACAAGCCCTTGAGCACTTTCATCAAGATAGTGATGGCATAGTGTTTTTACCTTTTGGCGATAAAAGTGTTAGTACCGCAGCTTTATTCGATTTTATAAACAATTGCAATAAACTGGATTATAACAATAATGCTTGGCTTCTTTTTGATTGCCCTGCACATATTGATATCACCCACTATCCGCTCGATAAAAACGACATAGTGATTGAAATAGTTAATTGTGATGCTATTTGCCACAGCTTAATTTATAAAAAACTACAAACGTTAAAACACACTGACAACCAGTGGAAACACTTCTTTTTAGTCAATCGTTATAACTCTGCATCAACACTTGAGTTTGACCTGTTTTCTTTATGGCAATCTACCTTGCCGCTTATGGCGCCCTTTTTTATAAATAGTGATGAAGTAATTAAAGAGTCTACAGCCTATAGAAATGTAGCGCTTAATTGTGCGCCTTACAGTGTTGCTAACGATGACTTTGAAACACTTGCCGGCTGGCTTGTAAGTAAATCGGCCCTGTAGTTATGAGCTTTTCTTTATTTTATAAGCGCCCAATACACAGTACTTTGTATTTACTGTTAAGCATTATTTTTACTGAAAAACTTGTACGTTATATTTTATTTAAGTTTCATAGTTATTTTAACCAGCACAAAGTAAATGTAATAGAAGCCTTTTTAATGCCTTTTATTACGCTGATTAGTTCATTGTTTATCAATATAAAAGACCACAAAATTAACTTTGAACTTGTTTTGTATGATTACTACCCGCATCTTCGCTTGCCGTACCGCACGTTTATTTACTCAAACATTTTACGCTTTATCATTCAAAGCGTTTATTTGTTATTTTTTAAATACAAACCCAAAAATAACTCTGTAAGGGAGCGGCTATCAAATCAGTTTTATAATGGGGTAAGTTATTTACTTAAACAGTTGCGTTGGTTTGACTTAAAGCTAGGTAGATTACTAAAGCGTTTGTTATCAAAAAACGTTAAGGGTTCTAAAAAAAGTGCTTTTAAAACCATGGCTGACGCTAAGATTTGGCAAAATAAACTAATAAAATATGTGGTTGTAGCCTTTATTTTGTTTTTACTGGCTATTTTTATAACCATTCCGTTTAGCCTAGAAGCGCAAGCCGTGTTTATTAGTTTTATTTTGATAGTGGCGTACGGGCTCAAGCGCGTTAAAGGGCAAATGGCCACGATTGTAATGATCACCCTATCGGTAACCACTTCATCGCGTTATTTATGGTGGCGCTACACAGAAACCCTCAATTGGGATGACCCTGTTGCGCTTACGTTAGGCGCAGGCTTGCTGCTGGCAGAAACCTATGCGTGGCTAGTGCTCATTTTAGGCTTTTTTCAAACTATAAACCCCCTTGAGCGTAAACCTGTTCCGTTGCCAGAAAACACTGACTTATGGCCAACAGTTGATGTATACATTCCTACTTATAATGAACCATTAAGTGTTGTACAACCTACCACGCTTGCGGCGATGAGCATTGATTGGCCTGCTGATAAGCTCAACGTGTATATTCTTGATGATGGCAAACGCCCTGAGTTTAAAGAATTTGCTCAAAAAGTGGGGGTGGGTTATTTAACACGACCCGATAATAACCACGCTAAAGCCGGTAATATGAATAGCGCCATGCGCTACACTAACGGCGACTACATTGCTATTTTTGACTGTGACCACGTACCTGCCCGCTCATTTTTACAAATGACCATGGGGCAATTTTTAAAAGACAGCAAAGTATGTTTAGTGCAAACACCGCATCACTTTTTCTCAGCAGACCCGTTTGAGCGTAATTTAAATAACCACAGCCAAATCCCTAATGAAAACATGCTTTTTTATGGGTTGATCCAAGATGGTAATGACATGTGGGATGCCACCTTCTTTTGTGGCTCATGCGCCGTTTTAAAACGTGAAGCACTCGACAATATTGGTGGCTTTGCATTTGAAACGGTAACCGAAGATGCCCACACTGCACTGCGTATGCAACGTGCTGGTTACAAAACCGCTTATATAAATATCCCACAAGCTGCAGGCCTTGCCACCGACAGCCTCTCTGCACATATTGGCCAGCGTATTCGTTGGGCTCGGGGTATGGCACAAATATTTAGGCTCGATAACCCAATTTTAGGTAAAGGGCTCGATATACCACAGCGACTGTGCTACTTAAACGCCATGCTGCACTTTTTATCGGGCATTCCGCGTATTGTATTTTTAACCGCGCCACTGGCGCTCATATACTTTAATGCTTACATTATTTATGCGCCGTTTTTAGCTATTTTTATTTATGTAGTGCCTACACTCATACAAATAAAAGCGACCAACTCACGAATTCAGGGTAAATATCGCTACTCTTTTTGGGGGGAAGTGTATGAGTCTGTTCTTGCGTGGTACATATTAAAGCCTACAACCGTTGCGCTAATAAACCCTAATAAGGGTAAGTTTAACGTAACAGAAAAAGGCGGCTTAAATGATAAAGAGCATTACGATTGGGGTATATCTAAACCCTACTTGGTACTTTTACTCATAAACTTAGTTGGCATGCTTGTAGGTGTTTTACGCTTAGGCTTTGGCGATCCGAGCCAAGTGGGCGTTTTGTTAATCAGCATGGGCTGGGCAATTTATAATATTATTATTTTAGGCGCTGCGGTAGCCGTTGCTGCAGAAGCTAGGCAAGTAAGGCAGTCACACCGTATTAAGGCAAACTTTCCGGCTGGCGTGCGCTTAGCAAATGGGCATACGTTAAAAGTTAAAATTACCGATTACTCTGATAATGGGGTGGGCATTGAAACAGAGCACGCTCATTTATGCCGAGTAAACGACAAAATAGAGCTATTAATGAGCCGCGGAAATAAACAGTTTTCGTTTACAACGTATGTATGTAACACCCGAAACAAACAAATAGGCTTAACGTTAAAAGATCTCTCGCTCGAAAAGCAAAAAGCATTTATACAGTGCACCTTTTCAAGAGCGGATGCGTGGCTTGACTGGCAAAATAATTTTCGTCATGACCGCCCTTCATATAGCTTTAAAGAAGTACAAAAAACAAGTTTAAGAGGATTTAGTAATTTATTGTTTCATGCTCCTAAGCCATTACAACCCTTTGTAAAACTAATGACAAAAATTGTTGTATATATAAACTCTTTCACCCCTAAAAAACCAATAGTGCATTATAATTATGATTAAAAATTTGCTTAATACATTTCTAATACTGTTTTTAACATGCAGTGCTTACAAAGCATGTGCTATTGAGCCAATGCACGATAAATCTGTGTTTATAAATGGCTACCCAGAAAGCGCCAACGTGTCTAGTTTAAGATTAGACTTTGCTGCTTTAGGCTTTGATGGCTACAAGCTTGATGGCATAAACAACAACTCAAGAGTGGATTTTACCAACCGCATTGATAAATTAAGCACCGATTTACAGCTTAATTTTTCGTACACAAACTCGCCATCATTGATTGCGAACGTGTCGCATTTAAAAGTGTATTTTAATGAAAACTTAGTCACTGTACTGCCCATAAATGAGCAACTAAGTGTGGTTAAAAATACCGTTAACCATAGCCTAAAACTCAATGCTAAGTATGTACAAGACTACAACCAAGTTAGGTTTGAGCTTGTTGGTTATTATGATTTACGTTGCCAAGATTACTTTAGCCGCTCTATTTGGACCGAAATTAATAAATCGAGCAATATCACGCTCAATCAAAAGCAACTGGCAATAGATAGCCGTTTAGAATATTTACCAGAGCCCTTTTTTGATGCCAAAGATTACAATAAGTTAAGCTTACCGTTTGTGTTTGCAAAAACACCTAACACCAAAACGATTGAAGCGGCTGCGACTCTTTCAAGCTGGTTTGGCGCGCAAGCTGACTGGCGTGGTGCTGATTTTCCGGTGGTGATTAACAAATCATTAGATACGCACAGCGTGGTTTTTATTACCAACGATTCAAAGCCTGACTTTTTAAAAGACTATCCCGATGTGGAAAAGCCAACCGTTGAGATTATTTCAAACCCACTACATAGATACAGCAAAATGTTGCTTATTTTAGGGCGTGATGAAGACGATTTAAAAACCGCCGTCACGGGATTGGCCTTTGGCCATAAAGTCATGACCGGCAGAACCGCTAGCATAGAAGCAATTAACCAACTACCGCTTCGCAAGGCGTACGATGCCCCGCGCTGGTTACGCGCTGATAGAGCAGTACACTTTGACGAATTAATTGATTTTGACAATCAGCTACAAGCACAAGGGTTAAATAACGGACCCGTAAAATTAAACGTGCGCTTTGCTCCAGATTTATTTACTTGGCGCGAAAAAGGCATCCCCATTACATTGCAATATCGCAGCACACCCGAGAGCGAGTCTTTGGACTCTCGGTTAAATATGTTGATTAATCAAAAGTTTATTAGTGGATATTTGTTAGATAACGACGATTCTACACTCAATACTACAAAAACATTATTGCCACTTATTGCCAATACCGATACTACACAAAACGCAGAAAACTTTTCACTGAATGGCATAAACTTAGCCACTCGGAACGAGCTAAACTTTGATTTTAGATTTGGTGTGCTGAAAAAAGGTGAGTGTGCAATAGCACCACCTGGTGGTGAGTTTGGTGTTATTGATGGTAATTCTAATATTGATGTAAGTGGTTTTGATCATTACATTGCCCTGCCAGATTTGAATGTATTTGCGAACAGTGGCTTCCCGTACACCAAATATGCCGATTTACAGCAAACACTTGTACTAATTGACCCGCAGCCTTCTGCAAAAGCGTTAACTTTGCTGTTTAATCTTACCGGTCATTTTGGTGCAATAACAGGGTATCCAACCCACAGAATGACAGTGGCCCATTTAAATGAAAATGTTGATTTAGACGACAAAGATATTTTAGTTGTTGCAAAGCCTGGCAGCACAGCTCAGCAACTAGATGAAGATGCGCATACAAACGTACTTTTAACGAATAACCAACGTGAAATAAAGCAAGCAATTTACAATGGTGCATACGATGAGCAAGCCACAGATAAAATACAAGTGAGTGTAAAAAGTAGCGGAGATATGGCGGTAATTACAGCTTATCAATCACCTTTTGATTCTGAACGCTCTGTTGTATCACTTAATGCCACCACTGAAAAAGCATTTAGCTTAATTGATAAAACCCTTATGGACTCGCAAACATTAAGCCAATTAAAAGGCAGTGCTGCGGTTATAAACTCACAAGGCGTTAAAACAATAAAAACCGAAGAGCAATACTTTGTCGGTCATATTCCTGTACATACGCTGGTATGGTTCCATTTATCTGACCATCCATTTATTTTAGCCCTGCTTTCTATATTAACGCTGTTACTAATTTCATTTATTTTATGGCGATTACTACAAGCACTCACCCATAAGCGTTTAGCTGAAGGAGATGAATAATGACATTACTTAACCGAGCATTATTAGTAGCCGCTTTTTTAAGTTTTTCTGTGTCAGCGCAAACGCAGCAGTGCGAGCCTTGGCAGGGGTGGCACGTATTTAAAAATCACTTTATTAGTGATGAAGGCCGCGTAATAGACCTAGGTTCAAAACAAAATATTACCACCTCAGAGGGGCAATCATACGCACTATTTTTTGCGCTAGTAGCAAACGATAAAGCCGCGTTTGATAGCATTTTAGATTGGACGCAAGACCATCTCTCTGAAGGCGATTTAAGTACACGTTTGCCTGCGTGGCAATGGGGTGAAACAGGTAATGATACCTATGGGATTATAGACTCAAACCCAGCATCAGATTCTGATTTGTGGATAGCATATAGTTTATCGCAAGCAGCTATTTTATGGGACGACCGCCGCTATAGTATTTTAGCTGCTGTATTAGCGCAGCGTATTATGCGAGAAGAAACCGCCTATATTTCAGGGTTAGGGCTTACTTTATTACCCGCCCCTGCTGGGTTTGAATTTGAAAATAACACCTATAAACTCAACCCTAGTTATTCACCGTTATTTATTTATCAGCAATTTAGCAAATTATACCCGCACTCACCTTGGCAGCAATTACATGAAGCGTCTGCAAAGCTTATTTTGGATACCGCTAAAAACGGAGTTAGCCCTGACTGGGTGATGTATAGCCCAGCAAAAGGTTTTTATTACGATAAAGAAGCAACCGATTTAGGCAGTTTTAACGCCATTAGGGTTTACTTATGGGCCAGCATGATGGCGAACGATGCGCCATACAAAGCACAACTAAGCGAGCAGTTTACCCCTTTTGTGGAGGCTATAAACAGCCGTGGCTATGTCCCTTTAAATACCTATGCGCGCTCTGGCAAAACCCAAAAGCGTGGCCCATTAGGCTTTAATGCTGCCCTACTGCCCATGCTAAAAGAAAATGGCGATGATTCTTTGGTTATGGCCATTCAACAAAAGTTAATGGTCGATAAGTCATTCACACAAACACGCTATTACGACAGTGTATTAAACCTGTTTGGTAGTAGCGCGCTTAATAAGCGCTTTTTAATAACAGCAGACGGGACGCTCAAGCCAAGGTGGAGCACTGAATGTCGTTAAAATGGGCTGTTGTTTGTACGTTAGCAGTCAGCGCAAGTGTGCATGCTAAAACAAATAATGACATTGATACACACTCTGTTGAGTGGCTTTTAAGCCAAATCAATATTGGTGAAGTGCAAGAAAATAAAGATTTAATTGCCGATAGCTTACAAAAGTTATTGGCCATTGCCCCTAATCGAATAGAAAGCCAGTGTGCGCTTGCTCGTTTTGAGTTTGCCAATGGTAAGGCTATACAAGCAAATCAAATTTTAAGAAAAATTGACGGTAACAACACACGTACCCACCCTTGTGTAGAACAGTTACGATTAATTGCTAGATTAGAAAACGAAGACAAAGCAGATATACAACAAGCTAAATTACTTGCCCGTGCGGGACGTTACGAACAAGCGCGATTAATTTACAGCAGGCTTTTTAAAAACACCTATCCAAGCTTAGCGTTTGAGCTCGAGCACTTAAGTTGGTATGCACAAGATCAAAGCCAATGGAAAAATGTAAAAAAAGGCTACGAAAGGCTACTACGCAGTTACGAGAACATCGGCGCGGTAGATATTGCATATGCGCGCCACTTACTCAGAAATAACCCCACTGATAGCACCGCGCTAACTATTTTAAGTAAATATGGTGCCACCTCTCGCTACAGTAATGAAGTAGAAACAATCTGGTTAGGTGCTTTATCTAACATGCAATTAAATAGCGCTACAGAAAAACAATTTCAGCGCTACTTTAGCGTGTATCCGTTTAGCAGCAAAGGCGAATTACAGTATCAAGATTTCAAAAAAGATTTAAAAGCGCGACAAAAATTATTAGCTAACCCGGCCTACCAACTATGGCTTAAAGGTGAGGCGTTACTTGAAAAAAACAAGCTCGTTGCCGCAGAGCCGCTTTTACTAAAAGCGCTCAAAGGGCGCCCTAACGATGGCGCAATTATGCGCAGCCTTGGCACCCTTTATTTGCGTATGGGTAAAAATCAAACGTCTTATAATTATTTTACTAAGGCGTATTCGCATACCGCCGACTTTGCCGAGCGAGAAACGCTAAAAGACTTAGCCACCACGGCAAAGTTTTGGCTTTACATACGCCAAGCTAAAGAAGCCATTAATAATAGCCAGTTTAAAACGGCGTTGCTTAAATTAAATTTAGCCGACACACTTGAGCAAGACCCTGCTAGCGTTTTGTATAACCGCGGATTGTTACAATTTGCTCAAGGTAATTATTCACAAGCGGCCGCTATTTATCAAACCGTGTTAAAAAATGATCCGCTTAATAATGGCGCTCTAACAGGGTTATTAGAAATTGTTGAATTGGATAACAATGAGCAGTCGTTAATCAAGTTTTATAATGCTTTATCTCAGTCTCAAAAAGCTCAACTTAAACCTGTGTATGCGGCAACGTTAAGTAGCCAGCTTCGCGAAAAAGCACGCCAATATAGTGATGCAGGCGATACAGAGCTTGCTGAACAAACCTTAAAAGAGGCTATTGAACTGGCCCCTGAGCAGCCTTGGCTTTATTACGATTTAGCGTTTATTTATCAACAAAACGGGTTAACTCAAAAGGCAAAAACGTTATTTAATAATGTGCTTTGGCAGTTTCCGCTCAATCCACAGTTACGTTATAGCCATGCTTTATTTTTACGCTCAATTGATGATTATCAAGGCGCTTTAAACACCTTAGAGTATGTGCCGGTTAATGATCGAAATGACGACATAATTTCTCTTGAGCAACAACTTAGACTCAACAAGTCTCTTCGACAAAGCGAGCGACACTTAAATACCAAAAATAGAACCACGGCTATTTTTCATTTAAGTAATTTAGAAGCGCAAAATTTAACTCCAGTAATGAAAGCCGAACTATCGCGTAGCTGGTATCAAATAGATGAGAAAAAACACGCTCTAAAGTTAATTAATAACGCATTAAATACTGAGCCTACTTTATCACCTTATTGGCATATGCTTTACGCGCAGTGGCTATTAGAACAAAGCGAGCGCCCTGCTGTAGAACAATGGTTTTCTCATTACAGCTTGCCAAATAATGCAAGTGCTGGCGAAGTAGAACAGTACGTCAATTTATACACCACGTATATTAATCAGTATTACGAAGGTGGCGAATTATTAGCAAAGCTGAACCAGCTTGATCAAAAGTACCAAAGTACACCCGCCATCACCACGGCATTAATAAATGCTAATTTAGCTCTGGGGCAACAAGAGTCAGCAATTATTGTTTATCAGCAAAAACTGAAAAACAATCAGCCAATTGAACCTCAAGCAATGCTTGCAATAGCAAAAGCTTACAGAGAATTAGGTAACGACTTTCAGGCAAAAGAAGTTACTGAGCGCGCAATAACGCAAACAGATGATCAGCAAGCCTACTTACAACGCCAAATAATGGCCTCGTTAAATGACTTTAATTACGCAGGTGATGCTTTAGTTTTAGCCAATCAATTAATTGCTAAATCACCCAATGATAAAGAGCTTAGTTACTTAGGCGCTGAAGTTGCTCGAAATTTTAATGAACAAGACCAAGCTAAGCAATGGTATTTAAAAACGCTATCAAGCGAGCAACGCCTAAACGATGAATCGTTTTACAAACAAATTGCTAACATAGATGAAAATGATGCGTGGTATATTAATGGCGCTAAACGCGAGCTTATAAATGAGCAAAGCAAAAACCAAGCATACATTGCTATTGGGGTAAACTTTAGTGGCCAAACAAGCACCGAAAGCGAGGCAACTCTTGGCGCAGGCTTAGTACCTATTGAGGCCTACTTTCCACTTTGGCAAGGCCAAGGGTTTATTAAAATAGACCCAACCACTATTAGCGCACAAACAACTCGCTTTGATGAGCAATTTGCTGGTAGCCGCTACGGCCAAGGTGCACTTTGTATATTTACCTGTGCTATTGATGAAGTAAGCCCTGAGCAAGATGGGGTCGACATAGGTATTGGATGGCAAAATGAAAATTGGCGTGTTGATGTAGGCACGACCCCACTTGGCTTTTTAATTGAAGACATAGTATGGGGTGTAAATTACGCCAACAGTATTGGCGACTTTGGTTATAGCCTAGAGCTTGAAAAACGCCCAGTAACAAGCTCCGTGCTCTCTTATGCTGGGCTTGAAGATGTAAATACCGGTGAAATTTGGGGCGGCGTGCGCTCAACAGGCCTTACCGCCAACCTATCTCATGACTTAGGTGGCGATTGGGGCTTTTGGTCAAGCGCCGACTTTACGCTCTATAAAGGGCAAAATGTTAAAGATAACCAACGCTATAGAGTAATGGGCGGGTCTTATTATCGCGTTATTAGTAATCAAGAACGCGAGTTTACCGTCGGCGCAAGTCTATTGCATTGGGCATATCAGTATAATTTAAGTGAAGAAACATGGGGCCACGGCGGTTACTATAGCCCACAAAACTACGTTGGGTTGTCGGTACCTTTAAGCTACGATGCGCGCTGGGGCGATGACTTTGTTTATCGCTTAAAAACAGGGATTTCATATTCGCAAACAAAAACCCAAGCCATTGATTTTTATCCTAACGACACTGACTTGCAGCTACAAGCCTACGATAGAGAAGCGATTACCGGGGTGGACCCTGTATTTGAGAGTGATGACAGCTCTGGCGTGTCATACAATCTTGAAGGAAGCTTTGAGTACCGTATAACGCCGCATTGGTTTTTTGGTGGTTATTTAGCCATCGATCGTGCTGACTTTTACGAACCAAACTTTGGCCAGCTCTATATTCGCTATTACTTCAACCCTGTGTACGGGACGTTAGAGTTTCCTGGCACCCCAATTATTCCCTATGCAGACTTTTAACGCAGTGCAAGGTGATATATCGCGAATGCTTCCCCTCGCACTAAGGTATATGTATACTTGAGCGCAATTGTAACTAGGATAAGGGTGTGTCTCTTACCTTGTGGTGTTACTACCATTTAGCAAATCATTATCTTAGCTACAAATAATATACAGATGGTCGAGCGTTTTAGTGCCCCATGGCACAAAACAGCTAAAGCAAAAAATTATAAGGCCATTACAACAATTCTTAAAGTTAGGAAGTAAATATGAGTTCAGCTCCAGATAGTGGTTGGTTTGGCCACCCTAAAGGACTTTCGACATTGTTCTTCACTGAGATGTGGGAACGAATGAGTTACTACGGCATGCGAGCGATGCTCGTATTGTTTATGACAGCAAGCCTACAAGAAGAAGGCCTTGCCTTTACTGTTGCATCAGCTGCTGCAATTTACGGTTTATACACAGGTGCCGTTTATTTCTTAGGCTTACCGGGTGGTTGGCTAGCGGATAGATTATTCGGTGGTCAAAAGGCTGTATGGTACGGCGGTATCATCATCATGTGTGGCCATATTATTTTGGCCGTGCCTCATGAGTATTCATTTTTTATTGGTTTGATCTTTGTTGCTACAGGTACTGGTTTGCTAAAACCAAATATCAGCGCAATGGTAGGCCAGTTATACAGCGATGCTGATGAGCGCCGTGATGGCGGTTACGCTATATACTACATGGGTATTAACTTAGGTTCTTTAATTGGTTACTACGTATGTGGTTACTTTATGGAAAACGTAGGTTGGCACTGGGCATTTGGTGCAGCTGCTGTGGGTATGGCTATTGGCTTAATCCAATATAAGCGCACGCTTAACAATCTACCAGAGCACAGCGCTTTGCCTGCTAACCCATTAAGCGCTAAAGGTGCATCTCGTGCATGGTTTGGTATTGCTGCTTTTGTTGTTATTGCCGCTGGTGTGACCGCTGCAGCAATGACGGGCGCAATTATTATTAACCCAACCGTTGTTGCAGGCTACACAGCTGTTGTGTTTACTATTATATTCTTTATTTATTTCGGGGTTATTTACTTTACAGGTAAATTAACAGCGGGCGAAAAACAAAGAATGTGGGCACTATTTTTAGTGTGTGTTGCCTCTGCGTGTTTTTGGTCTGGCTTTGAGCAAGCGGGTTCATCACTTAACCTCTTTGCCCGTGATTACACAGATCGCCTTATTGGTACTTTTGAAATTCCAACAACATGGTTCCAATCTTTAAACTCACTATTTATTATTGCTTTATCGCCATTTTTTGCCGCGCTTTGGATTAACTTATCTAAAAAGATGGTATCGCCGACTTACAGCGTAAAATGTGCAATGGGCTTAATTATTATGGCTTCTGGCTTTTTAGTTATGTTTATGGCCGCTCACTACGCAGCTGAAGGCTTAAAAGTAGCGCCATACTGGCTAGTAACAACGTACTTTTTACATACAGTGGGTGAGCTTTGTTTAAGCCCTGTAGCATTAAGTGCGGTAAGTAAACTTTCGCCGCGTCGTTACACAGGCCAAATGATGGGTGTATTTGTATTAACTTATTCAATTGGTAACATTATTGCTGGCTTACTGGCTGGTAACTTTGATCCAAATAACGTTGAAGAAATCCCTAACTTATACTTACAAATTGCCTTATTTAGCATTGGCGTAGGTATTGTTTTAGTGCTTATGAGCTTTAAAGCGAAAGTATGGGAAAAACAAGGCCTAGAAGAAAAAGCTGCATAATATTGCACGTTTAATTACGCGTAATACTAATTATAATTTCCCCCATAGCCACTATGGGGGAAATTTTCTCAAATTTCTATATCACCTCGCTGTAAACTGGTATCATCTGCTGATTAATTTTTAACTAGTCTCAGGGACGCAGTACATGCGCTTGTTAACTTTATCTCACACCCTATTTTTAACCTTAAGCATTGTTTTTTTATCTGCATGCGGTGGTTCAGACGATCAAGTTACAACTAACCCTAATGATCCCGTTGAGCCTGAGCCTAGCGAGTTAACAGTATCTACAACTACAGGTTTAGATGTCAGCCTTGATGAAGGAAGCTTTTTACTGACTGTACCTGCCAATGCCGTCTCTCAAAACACTGAACTTACACACGAAAAAACAGTATTAGATGATGCAAATGCACTACTAAATATTATCTCAGATATACACCTACTCACCCCAAGTACGCTTTCTTTTAGTAATCCAATAACAATTACCATAAAAATACCTGATGATTACCAATTAGGTGGCCAGCTATTTATTGCCAGACAATCTGGCGATAGCTGGGAAGTTATTGATAACTCTTTTGTTGCAGATGGTTTTGTAAGTGCGCAAGTAACAACACTAGGAACCTTCGCTATTATAATGCAGCGCAATGAGGCCTTTGCAGTTATAGGCCCATCGTGTGATGCCACAGCCACAGAGCAATCGGTTAGATTTGTTCATGTTGCTGACCTACATGCGCGATTCGGTTATGAGGAGCAATACTTTAGCCGCATAAAGGCCTACTACAACCAAGTACTTGCACAAACGCCGCATACCCTTTTTACCAACGGGGGTGATGACTACGAAAAAGGCACTGTTGCTGAGCAACTATCACAAGGTAGCGCTACAGAAGAAGCCATTAAAGCCATGCAGTTTGATTTACGTGTGGTCGGAAATCACGACTATGCATGGGGGCCAGAAAAGCTATTAAGCTACTCGCAAGATGACAACGCCATAGTGCTTGCCAGTAATACACGCTATGAAGGCGAACAATTACAAGATTTTGCCGCTGTAGGCTTTGCTAAAGTACAAGTAGGCTGTGTGACCTTAGGTGTATTTGGTATGACCTCAGTACCTTGGAACGAGCTAGACGAACCGATAGATAATGAGCCTATACCTGATTTTATCAAACAATTTAAAATGAGCTGGCAGTGGCAACAAATAGCACAAAGTATAGTAAACCAATACCAAGGCGATGTTAACTACATGGTAATGCTAAGCCATTTAGGTGAAGGTTTAGATATTGATATGGCAACCGATGTAAGCGGTATTGATTTAGTGTTAGGCGGCCATACTCATGGCGGTGAAAGTTATAATACGCTCGAGAACGGCGCTGTGGTTATTCAGCCAGATTTTTACGCCAAAGGCATCACCGATGTTACTCTTACGTTTAACTTGCAAGATAAAACATCACCAGTAATAGATTACAGCACCATTGAAACTGACAGCATTAGCGAACGTGATGAACCAACTAAGCTGGCAATTGATGAAATTATGGGCCGCTATGCGCCTGATGCAAACACAGAAATTGCTATTTCTGAAAACTACCCAAGTAGTTTAGAACTTGCAGAAATAACGGCTTTAGCTGCAGCCCATGCAAGTGATATAACGGCGGCCCTGCTTAACCCAGAATTAGTACAAACGAGGTGGACACCAGGGACCTTAACACAAGAAGACTTTCATAAAGCCTACTATGTTGAGCGCCAGCCCTCTAACACTCCTGGCTTTAATTCGTTATATAGCGTAACGGTTACAGGTAGCGATTTAAACACCATGTTTGCCAATCAGCCAGATTGGTTTTTACTCAAACCAGATGATATACAAGCTGCGAGCACTTATCAGGTTGCGTTGTTTAAAGGCGCAGCACTTAATCCCGAGCTATTTTTTAGCGGTGTTACCTTTTCAAACGTTGAAGCCATTGACGAAGCATGGTGGTTACTCGATCAATATGCGCGTTTTAGAACAAGCCAATGCTTATACCTAGATACCGATAATCAACTCTTTTCATGTAATGAGCAAAGCACTGTCACAGTGTGGAATTTTGATGATGCAAATAGCCCTTTGGCAGCAGATTATGGCCCATCAGTATTGAGCTATTTTGACCCAGAACAAACAAACTGGGGCCCTGAAGAAACGCAATATAATACAACTCAAGCACTTGGTATTGCTGATTTTGCTGATGGCAGCTCAGGTGTAATGGCGTTTTCACGCCACGCCCCTACCGAGGGGTTATTAATAACCTTAAATACACCTGCCAATGGTGATTATGCAAGTGAAGGAATGGTTTCTGATTACACCTTAGTAATGGACTTATATTGGCCAGAAGAAGGCAAAGATATTTATCGCGCTATCATGCAAGCAAACACACAAGATTACCTCACTGATGATGCCGATATGTTTATCGACCCAACGGGCGGTTATGGTAAATCAACCAGTGATAGTGGTTACTTTGGACAAACAGAGCCTGAAAACTGGCACCGAGTTGCATTTGTATTTTATACCGCCCCCAGTAATGGGGTATTTGAAGTGTACATAGACGGCGAGCTTGCTGGTGTTAAAGAAGACGGTGAAATAAATAACACCTGGGCATTAACGTCATCTGTTTTACTCTTTACAGATAACAACTTTGAAACAGTGCCCGGTTATTTAAACGCCCTTTTATATGCTGGGCGCGCCCTGACTCGAGACGAAATTAAAAGCATGGGCAGTGCACAATCAAAGCTGACATTTACCCCTACAACACGGGTATTAAACCAAGCTATTGAGCGCCATTACCAAGCAGCTCCAACCGTAACACCTAATCTTTGGCTCGAGCAGCGCAACACGTTTTTTAACAATCGCACTCAAAGTGTAAACAATTAAATACAAAAAATATTGCGTAGCTACATTTTTAAAAGAGGTTTTATTTTTATAAAACCTCTTTTTTATTTATTTATATCAATATCTTAAACTTTAATAAACTAAAAGCATCAAGCTAATACATGTTTGTTTACCCTAAAGCGTAAGGTATAAACCTATTGACTAAGTAAACGTCTTATTAAATTTACAGTTTGCTCAAATGCTAAATCTGCTCCCCCTCTTCCCCAAACTTAAAATCTAGTTGATTATCTAGCTCAACACGACAACAACACATAATCGCAGTAGCAATATTTATTGCAGGAGTAATAAAAATGAGTGAAGCAAATAATCCACTAGGTTTAGTTGGTATTGAGTTTACTGAATACGCAACACCTGATGCAGACTACATGGATAAAGTGTTTACTGATTTTGGTTTTTCAAAATTAAAAAAATTTAAAGGCAAAGATATTGTCTATTACAACCAAAACGACATTCACTTTTTACTAAATAACGAACGCGATGGTTTTTCTGCTGAATTTGCAAAAAGTCATGGCCCAGCAATTTGCTCTATGGGTTGGCGCGTTGAGGATGCACAGCATGCATTTGAAACAGCTGTAGCACGTGGTGCAAAACCCGCAACCGACTCAACCCATAAAGACTTACCTTACCCCGCCATTTACGGTATTGGCGATAGCCTGATTTACTTTATTGAGCAATTTGGTGATAAAGGGTCTATTTATGAGTCTGACTTTGAAGATTTATCATCACCTAATGTAGTTGAAGATAAAGGCTTTATACGTATAGATCACTTAACTAATAACGTTTACAAAGGCACTATGGAAACATGGGCAAACTTTTACAAAGACGTGTTTGGTTTTACAGAAGTACGCTATTTCGATATTAAAGGCCAAAAAACAGCGCTGCTATCCTATGCATTAAAATCACCCTGTGGCACCTTCTCAATTCCTATTAATGAAGGTAAAGGCAATAACAACAACCAAATTGACGAGTATTTAGGCGAATATAATGGCCCTGGTGTACAACATCTCGCGTTTTTAACTGACGATTTAGTTAGCTCACTTGATAAGCTTGATAAATCAACCATTGCTACTTTAGACATTATTCCTGAGTATTACGACACTATTTTTGACCGTGTGCCGTGGGTTGCAGAAGATAAAGAAAAAATTCGCGAGCATCAAATATTAGTCGATAGCCAAAGTGAAAACTGCTACCTATTACAAATCTTCTCTAAAAACCTATTTGGACCTATTTTTATAGAAATGATCCAACGTGTAGATGATGGTGGTTTTGGTGAAGGTAATTTCCAAGCATTGTTTGAGTCAATTGAGCGAGACCAAGAGCGCCGCGGCGTTCTATAACTTTTTTGAGTAAATTAAAAGCAGCGATCTTCGCTGCTTTTTGTCGTTTTAATATTTAAAAAGTAGGGTGCAAGATACAAGTATGCTTAAATAAATGCATGCACCCAACATCAAACCTAAAGGATAAGTAATGAGCCAAATTAACGAAACCCACGACATTAATTTAACTAGCTGGGTAGAGTCGGCCAATATTAAAGGCTGTGACTTCCCGATTCAAAATTTACCTTTTGCAGAATTTCGTACTAAAAACACAAATGAAGAATTCAGAGGCGGGGTTGCTATTGGCGATCAGGTTATTGATTTAGCAAAATTGAGCCACTTAAACATTTTTACCGGTGATGCTAAAACAGCCCTGGATGCAGCAAGCGAATCAACACTAAATACATTTATGGGTTTAGGGGAGCAATACTGGTCAGCACTGCGCTTAGCGCTTTCAAAAGCACTGCGTGAAGGCACACAGCAACAAAAAGAAATGCAAAGTACCCTTATTGCTCAAGCTGATATAGAGTTTTCACTGCCGTGTCGTATTGGTGATTACACCGACTTTTATACCTCAATTTACCATGCAACCGCCGTTGGTAGCTTGTTTAGACCAGACAACCCGCTTTTACCAAACTATAAATGGGTGCCGATTGGCTATCATGGTCGCTCTTCATCTATTGATGTATCGGGGCAAACGTTTCACCGCCCTAAAGGGCAAACTAAAGCGCCCGATGCAGATACCCCATCATTTGGCCCATGTAAGCGCCTAGATTATGAGTTAGAGCTTGGTATTTACTTAGGCAAAGGCAATGCGCTGGGTGATGCTATCGCCATTGAAAACGCTGAAAACCATGTATTTGGTTTTTGTGTATTTAATGATTGGTCAGCACGTGATTTACAAGCATGGGAATACCAACCATTAGGCCCGTTTTTAGCTAAAAACTTTGCATCAACCGTATCGCCTTGGATTGTCACCACTGAAGCACTTGCACCTTTTAGAACTAGCTGGACACGTGATGAAAACGATCCGCAACCAATGCCGTACCTAGAATCTGCCGCTAATCGCGAGCAAGGAGCATTTGATATCCAAATGGATGTTAAAATTCAGACTCAAAAAATGCGTGATGAAAACCACCAACCTACGCAGGTCTCTGCCTCAAGCTTCAAACATTCATATTGGACTGTGGCGCAAATGGTGACCCATCATACTGTAAATGGCTGTAACTTTATGCCAGGTGATATGCTCGGCTCTGGCACGCAGTCAGGCCCTACACATGAAGAAGCGGGCTCTTTATTAGAGCTTTCTCGTGGTGGTAAAGAAAAAATAACCCTGAGTAATGGTGAGCAACGCAGCTTTTTAGAAGATGGCGATAACGTAATTATGCGCGGCTGGTGTGAAAAGCCAGGCTATGCCCGTATTGGCTTTGGTAGTGTAGAAAGCACAGTATTACCTGCTAAATAATTTATTGGTTATTGATATGTCCTAAATAAGCAAACACATTTGAGGACAACACATAGCAAATAAAAAAGCCACCTAGTTAAACTAGGTGGCTTTTTCGTATCTAAAGTACGGGTTGATTAAAGGTCTTTTTCAACCTCATCAAATAGCGCAGTAATATTTTGCGCTGGCTCTTTCGTCGCTAAGCTTACAACGACAATTGCAATACTTGCTAAAATAAAGCCTGGTACAATTTCGTACATGTAACTGCTTAAGCTTTGCCCATCAATCATAAATGGTGAGTAAATCCAAAACAGAACCGTACCAGCACCTACAACCATACCTGCTAGTGCGCCTTCAAAGTTCATGCGTTTCCAGTACAGGCTAAATAAAACCAGTGGGCCAAATGCCGCACCAAAACCTGCCCATGCATTACTTACTAAGCTTAATATTGAGCTATCTCTATCGTACGCTAAATAAATAGCACACAAAGCGACTGCTGCTACACTAATACGCCCTACAGTAACAAGCTCTGTGTCGCTTGCTTCTTTGCGTAAAAACGTTTTGTAAAAATCTTCAGTTAACGAACTTGAGCTAACAAGTAACTGCGAAGAAATTGTACTCATGATTGCAGCTAAAATAGCCGCCAATAAGAAACCAGCAATTAATGGGTGGAATAATAACTCAGAAAGAATTAAGAAAATGGTTTCTGGGTCTTCAACAACAATGTTGTTTTCGTATGTGTACGCGGCACCAAATAAACCAGTACCCACAGCACCAATGGCTGCAACTATCATCCATGTCATACCAATACGGCGAGCCGTTGGCATATCTTTTACGCTACGCACCGACATAAAACGTACAATAATATGAGGTTGACCAAAGTAGCCTAAGCCCCATGCCATTGCCGAAATAATCCCTAATGCAGAGCCTGCACCTATCCAATTAAGCATATCGGGGTTAACGCTATGAAGCGTTGACTCTAGCGGTTGATCTAATAAAGAGTAAGCAACGGTCGGTACCAGTATCAAGGCAATAAACATAATACAGCCTTGCACAAAGTCAGTTAAGCTAACTGCTAAGAAGCCACCAAATAAGGTATATAAAACAACAACACCAGTGGTGATGTATAAACCCATTTCGTAACTTAAGCCAAACGAGCTTTCAAACAATTTACCGCCTGCTACAACACCTGATGATGTATAAAGCGTAAAGAACACAATAATTACTACCGCAGAAACTACACGTAAAAGGTTTGATTTATCATTAAAACGATTAGAGAAGTAGTCTGGGATTGTGATTGAGTCGTTCGCTTTTTCAGTGTAAACACGCAAACGAGGCGCAACTAAAAAGTAGTTTAACCACGCACCAATAACCAAGCCTATTGCTATCCATGTGCTACTAAAGCCAGTAACGAACATAGCGCCAGGTAAGCCCATTAAAATCCAACCGCTCATATCCGATGCGCCAGCAGATAATGCTGCAACGCTTGGAGATAAGCTACGTCCACCTAGCATATAACCCGAAACATCACTTGTAGACTGTTTGTATGCATAAAGTCCAATGCCAAGCATGACTATAAAATACAATGCCAGTGAAATAATCATTCCTGTTTCCAAATTCGCCTCCACAAAGTTGTATAAAACAGGCTTTTAATCCTAATAATGACTCTTAAAATATTATAATAAAGACACTATTGGGGTAAAAACCATCCGTCTTGACTATACCATGCTTAAAGGTGATAACTCCAACTTGTTACACTGAAGTGAACAAAAAACAGTCGCATTGACTATTTAACCCTCAAACACCCGATATACGGTAAATTTATTTACATATATAGCTAATATTTAATAACAATTCATTAAATCAATAACAATTACCTAATGCTATTTCGAACGTTTTGCCATATATTATAGCCATTGCTAATAATTATTATTTTGTACGGAACTATTTATGTATTTTTATGCTGCACGCCAACCTATTTTAGACCGCGAAAAGGAGCTTGTTGGATATGAGTTATTATTTCGTGATGGCGTCGATAATGTATTTCCAGACATAGACGGTGACGAAGCAACAACGAAGCTAATTGAAGGGAGTCAGTTTAATTTTGGCTTAGAAGATTTAACTGGCAACAAACCCGCCTATATTAACTTTACTCTAGAAACCTTACTTAAAGGTTACCCTACTATGTTAGGGAAAGAGACGGTCGTTGTAGAAATCCTTGAAACCGTGCAACCAGGTAAGCGCTTACTGGCTATTGTTAAAGATTTAAAAGGAAAAGGCTACACCCTAGCGCTTGATGATTACATTCACCAACCAGTATGGCGCCATTTTTACCCATTTATCGATATTATAAAAATAGACTTTTTAACCACTGATGAAAGTGCAATAAAAACCATAATTAACGATATTAAAGCTTATCCACACATCAAGCTTTTAGCTGAAAAAGTAGAAACCTATGAAGCCTATAATTTAGCTCTTGAGCTTGGGTTTGAATATTTTCAGGGGTTCTTTTTTTCAAAGCCTGAAATGGTACAAAGTAAAGCACTGCCGCCATCAGAAATGGCATTAGCAGAACTGCTTTACGAAACCTCATCTGTTGAAATGGATCTTAAAAAGATAACCGATGTGTTTGAACGTGACGTAAATCTATCATACAAATTATTGCGTTATTCAAACTCAGCTGCGTTTGCGCGCAGAGCCGAAATAAACACAATCAAACAAGCACTCATCGTCCTTGGCGCTAACGAAATTAAAAAGCTGTTATCTTTGTTATTTGCAGCGCAAGTCTCTGCCGATAAACCTGTTGAGCTCATTAGGCTTTCGCTAACACGTGCACGATTTGGCGAACTACTTGCTATTTCACACGGGCAGTTTAAAGATACCGGCATGGCCTTTTTAACTGGCATGATGTCGCTTATGGACGCTATTTTAGATGAAACCATGGAAAGCGTTATGCAAAAGCTCCCGCTGTCTGCAGAGATAAAAGCTGCGCTATTGAATGACGAAGGCCTGCTTGCTCAGTATCTAAACTTGGTTAAGTTTTATGAGCACGCAGATTGGGAAGCCGCCAACGAGATTGCTAAACAATTAAATTTAGGCGAAGAAGTTGCCAATGCATACCATGACGCCTTAACGTGGGTTAATGAGCAAATGCAGCTGATGGTTAAAGAATAATAAACATTATGGCTTATTTATTTAAGCTCAAAATACACATAAAAAAATGCCAGCAATTGCTGGCATTTTTTATAGCTGTTATTTATAAGCTTTCTAAGAAGTCTTCATCAAAGTCTTCAGGCTCTTCTTTGATTGGAGGATTGCCGTCGTATAGCTCATAAAGCTGACGCTGAAAGTATATGTCTTTAACAAACAAATACGGGTCAAGAGAGTCATTAAGTAGGCCTTCTTGCGGGATAAGTGAAGCACGAGCTTCGACCGCTTTAAGCGCAAAAACTAAAATAGTTTGAGGCGTAGTCAGAGCGATTTCTGGTAACACAAAATTATCAACTACATCGCCTGTTAAGTTACGTGCTGTAGTTGGCCCCATAGCCGGCAGCATAATATATGCGCCATCGCCAACGCCCCACACGCCCAATGTTTGGCCAAAGTCTTCATCTACCAGCTCAAGTCCAAGTGAACTTGCAACATCAAAAATACCAAATACACCTACCGTAGAGTTAACTAAAAAACGCGCTAAACTCACGCCTGCGTTGCCCGCTTTACCTTGTAGCCCTGCGTTTATCATATCAACAGGCGCACTAATATTATCAGTAAAGTTAACAATCCCATTGCGTACAGGTACAGGGGTCACTTCTACATACCCTACAGCCACAGGGCGTAAAATATAAGCATCAAGAATATCCATATTAAAGTCGTACAATGGACGGTTAATGCTTTGTAGCGGGTCGCGCTCATCAACTTTGTTTTCTGGTACTTGTGCACATCCGGCTAGCACCAATAAACATAAAAAAGTAAAACTATGCTTTAACATCTAATGTCCTTAAGGTATTAATGTATCAATTTGAAGTTGGTAGTCACTTACGTTTTCACGTTGTAGTGTCACAGAGTGGCCCTCTAACTCACCACTACTTGGCATAACTGACTCATCGATTGAGATCCGCGCTGTGATCACAATATCTTTAGCACTTGATAAGTTTAACCCATCAACCATTGCATTAGCATCAGTGAGTTGCACCGTTAGCGGAAAGCTGTATTCATTTAGTTTAACAACCGCTAATGGCATAGGAGAGCCTTGAGCAGCCTTGGCAAAAATAAATAAAATCCCCTGCTGAGGCTGCTTATCGAAAAGCTCATCTGCTAAGCTCACAGTAACACTAATAGCACTATTAGCAGAGACCGGCATTACAGAGCCCTCATTTTGCATTTGTTGCTCTATATCGGAAATACGCTGCGCTATCATTGAATAACGCGTATCGCTTTTATCCATGCTTGCCAATAATACTTCAAACGCCGCTTTGGCTTGCGGCCAGTCCTTGCGCTCATAGGCAATAAGCGCTAATAAAGAAATTGCATCAAGGTTTGTTGGTTCAACTTTTAGCACTTTAGATAGCATACCCGCTGCACGCGTCATATTCTCTTCGCTGCCTTCAAGCAGTAAAACTTGGCTGTAGCTAATGAGTACTTGCATGTTGTCTGGGTTCATTCGAAGGGCTTTATCAAACGATTGCTGCGCCATATCAAATTCGTTTAACGACATAGCTACACGTCCAAGCAACATCCACGCAACTTCGTCATCGCCTGATTCACTAAGCTTAGTGCGCAGCGCTAAAGCAAACGCTTGCAACTCGTTTTGAGTTAATGGCTCACCTTTTTGCATTACCGCACGCTCGCCATAATCTGCAAGGTTATCCATTGCATCATACCACGCTGCTATTTGCTGCTGGCTCCCTGTAAAGGTGTAAAAAACACCGGTGAGGGCTAATAAAAATGCTGCGCCTGTTAAAGCAAAAATACGGTTATTACCTTTGCTATTAAGCGATTTTTCTGGTGAAAGCTCGTTCAATAAACGACGTTTTAGCTCAATAACCGATTCACTGTGGTTTTGCGCATCAATACGTTGATTGTCTAAGTCGTTTTGCAGCTCAACTAAACGCTGCTCGTAAATGCTGATCAATTCTGCATTAGCATTGTGAGTAATGGTTTGCACGCGCTCTTTTTTTAAAAAAGGCAACATAATAAAAGCCAGTGCAATTAGTGTGAGTAAAGCAAAACACGCCCACATTAAAATCATTAATTTTGCTCCTGACGTTTATTTTCTGCAATTAACTTAGCAAGTTTTGCTTCATCATCGCTGTTCCAGGTTTGCTTAACTGACGCCTTACGCTGGCGAATTACAATAAAACCAAAACCCAAAATAACAATAAGTACAGGTAAAACCCAAAGTACTAATGTGGCTGGTGTTACAGGCGGATCGTAATGAACAAAATAACCGTATCTGTCTATCATGTAATCGATTACTTCGTCTTTTGTTTTACCTTCTTTTACCAACGCGAGTACCTTGTCGCGTAAATCTTTTGCAACAATGGCATCAGAGTCTGCAATATTTTGGTTTTGACATTTAGGGCACCTGAGCTCTTTGGTTAACTCTTCAAAGCGCACGGCTTGTTGGTTATTGTCAAACTGGTAGCGATCTTGCTCGGCATACACTGCCATACTTATAAAAAAGCTCAGGGTTAATAAAAACACTCGCATTAATTTAGCTCCTGCATAACAGGGGCAAATTTAGCACGCCATACGCGCGGATTTAGATCCCCTGTATGGTGTAATAAAATTTTACCCGTTTTATCCACTAAAAATGTTTCAGGGGCACCTGATACACCTAAATCAAGTGATAAGGTACGGTGCAAGTCTAAAATATTAAATTGGTATGGGTCGCCAGCACGGCTGAGCATATCGCTCACATCGGTACGCAAAGCCTGCATATCAAATGGGCCATCAAAATCGGCATCGTACCCTTGTACATAGTACAAACCAATAATTTTTACGCCTTGCTCGCGTAGCTTAGTTAAATACCCTAGTTCAACTAAACATGTAGGGCACCAAGTCCCCCATACATTAAGTAAATAAACTTCGCCTTTTAGGCTTTCATCTGTCCAGCGCTTATCATCTTGCATTAAATCAGGCAGGTTAAACGCAGGCATCGTTTGGCCTAGTCGACCGGTTTGAATTTCACGAGGGTTGGCAAACAAACCTTGATACAAAAATACACATAAAAATATGAATATTAATAACGGTGCTAAAGCTAAAATTTTACGGTTCATTACGCATTCTCCAACGCTTTTTTGCGTGTACTTGCTGATGTACGGTAGCGTTTATCGAATAAAATCATAAACCCTGCAAGCGATATAAGTACACCGCCTATCCACATCCAACGCACGAAAGGTTTGTGATAAATACGCAGTGACCATGCCCCTTTACTTAATTGCTCACCGAGCGCTAAATATAGGTCGCGAGTAAAGCCGGCATCAATTGCCGCTTCGGTCATAAATTGCATACCAATATCGTATTTGCGTTTTTCTGCATGTAACTCAGTCACTAGTTTATCGTTATTAAATACCGACACTACACCAGCATGCCCACTGTAGTTAGGGCCGCGTATTGATTTAACGCCATCAAATCGGTATTCGTATTGGTTAAGCGTGACAATATCGCCTTGCTTCATAGAAACATCACGCTCCACCGAGTACGCCGAAGTAAGTGTTACGCCAGCAATAACAAATGCTAAACCAACGTGACCTAGCACCATAGCCCAGTAGCTAATGCCTAAACGTTTAATGCCTTCTTTTAGCGTCCCGTGAACCGACGCCTTGGCGTATAAATCTATGGCAGTAGATACAGCAACCCATACACCTAATGTGGTTGCTAATAATGTAAGTGGTTTTACGACATCGTAGCTTGAGAACAACCACGCACAGGTAATAACAACACTTATTAACACACCTATTAATACTTTATTTTGTAGTACAGCCCACTTGTTTTGTTTCCAACGAAGAAAAGGCCCTATTCCCATTAATATGGCAAATGGTACTAATAAAATGGCAAACATTTTATTAAAGAACGGTTCGCCAATAGAAATACTGCCTAGGCCCATTTCTTTATGCACCATAGGTAACAAAGTACCTAAAAGAACAATTAATGTGGCTACCACTAAAAAGATGTTGTTAAGCCATAAGGCCACTTCGCGTGATACAAACTTGTAACGGCCTTCGCTTTTAACTTGTGATACGCGCAGCGCATACAACGATAAACCGCCGCCAACAACAATGCCTAAAAAGGCTAGAATAAATAAACCTCTATCGGGGTCAGTGGCAAATGCATGCACCGATACAATAATACCTGAGCGAACAATAAAGGTGCCTAATAAGCTCAGTGAAAATGCAGCGATGGCAAGCAGCACAGTCCACGATTTAAATACACCGCGCTTTTCTGTCACGCTCAAAGAGTGCAATAAAGCCGTAGCAACTAGCCAGGGCATAAGCGATGCGTTTTCTACCGGATCCCAAAACCACCAGCCACCCCAGCCAAGCTCAGAGTAAGCCCACCAGCTGCCTATGGTTATTCCTAAACTTAAAAAGCCCCAAGCAGTCATCGTCCATGGGCGAGACCATTTAGCCCAGGTGTTATCAAGTTTACCTGTTAAAAGTGCTGCAATAGCAAATGAAAACGCAACCGATAACCCTACATATCCCATATACAGTAATGGCGGATGAATGATCATACCTGGGTCTTGTAGAAGCGGATTTAAATCACGCCCTTCAACAGGGAAATACGGCAGTAAGCGTTCAAAGGGACTTGAAAGCAGTAGTGTGTACATCATAAAACCGACACCTAAAAAGCCAAGCACACCTAAAACGCGTGCACGCAACACCCAAGGTAGCGATTTAGAACGCATAGCAACTACGGCGGTCCACCCTGCTTGCATTACAAGCCACAGTAAAATAGCGCCTTCGTGCCCACCCCACGTAGAGGTAATTTTATAATACCAAGGCAACGTACTACTTGAATGATACGCCACATAAGATACCGTAAAGTCATCTGTTAAGCTGGCATAGATAAGCGCAGCAAACGAGAGAAGTACAAAAGCAAATTGCCCAACGGCTAAAGACGGGGCCGCACGCATTAAACGAAGATTACCGGTATGCGCGCCCCACAGCGGAAAAATACACAGTAAAACGCTTAGCACCATGGCAAGCGTTAAAGAAAAATAACCAAGTTCTGGGATCATATTAGCTACCGCTATCTAGGTTGTATTTTGGTTTTTCGTGTTTAATTCCTTTTACGGCTTCTGCTACTTCTGCTGGCATGTATTCTTCATCATGCTTAGCCAGTACTTCAAAAGCTTCAATCACGTTTGGTTCTACAAGCACACCTTGCGCTACAATACCTTGGCCTTCGCGAAATAAGTCAGGCAAAATGCCTTGGTATTTAATTGTTACCAATGGCCCGGTATCAATCAGTTTAAAGCTGACTTGTAAACTTTGTTCATTACGAATGACAGAACCCGGCACAACCATACCGCCAATACGCAACTTTTGCCCTATTTGCGGTTTTTCTTTATCTGGGCCTTTGCCGTCTATTAGCTCGCTTGGTGTATAAAATAAGTTTATGTTTTCTTGTAGTGCATAAAGCACTAGGCCTACAGAGGCACCAATACCAAACAGTACTGCAATAATTACCAATAGGCGTTTTTTACGTCTTGGGTTCATGAGATTTGTTCCTGCTTCGCTTTTTTAATTCGCGCTTCGCGCGCAACTTGCTGCTCTACTGAGGCCATAATACGTTTTGTATCACGTAAAGAGCTAAATAAAATGCCCAACAAAATTAAGGCGCATGTACCAAATGAAAGCCACACGTAAAACCCGTAACCTCCCATTGCAATAAAATCAGAAAAAGAGTCAAACTGCATAATTTACCCCTTACTTAACAAGGCTCGAACCCAAGGTCGATGCTTTTCACGTTGTAATATTTCATTTTTAAGGCGAATTAACGTTACAGTGCCCACAAACGCTGCAAATGCTAAAATATTTACCATAAGCGGCCAAAACATACTTGGGTCAATGGCTTTTGTATCAAGCTTTGTGATTGTTGCGCCTTGGTGCAGAGTGTTCCACCACTCTACGGAGTAGTGAATAACAGGTAAATTAATTACCCCTACAATGGCTAAAATAGACGCTGCGCGCCCTGCTGATTTTTTATCTTCAAAGGCATGGTAAAGCGACAGCACGCCTAAGTATAAAAACAATAAAATAAGTTCAGAGGTTAAACGTGCATCCCATACCCACCAAGCACCCCACATAGGTTTACCCCATGCAGCGCCGGTAATTAAGGCAATAGCTGTAACACAAGCTCCCACCGGGGCAATAGCAATAACAGCAAGTTCAGCGTTACGTAATTGCCACACTAAAGCGACAATAGCTGCTATAGCCATAGAAGAGTATGCGCCCATAGACAAAATAGCCGACGGAACATGAATGAAAATAATACGGTAGCTGTCTTTTTGTTGATAATCAGCCGGTGCAAAACCTAAGCCCCAAATCCAACCAACAAGCATACTTATAACCGTAACAACGGCAAAATAAGGCAGTAACGTATTACATAATTGATATGCGCGCTCTGCTTTTGCGTAGGGATGTAACCACTTCCACATATTAACTTACACTCACTTTTAATGCTGACGATATGGCGATGGGTGCGCACATAATAGCAACTACTAACATGGCCCCAAGAATGGCAAGCTGCCCGCTATAATCCAGCGACATAGTACTGGTATCAATGGCTGACGTTGCAAAAATTAAAACAGGAATATACAAAGGCAACACTAATAGGCTCATTAAAATGCCGCCTTTTTGTAATCCCACAGTAAGGCCAGCCCCAATTGCACCAATAAAGCTTAATAGTGGCGTGCCTAATAATAATGTTAATACGGTCGCTAACAGCGCAGAGCTCTCTAAATTAAGCAATAAAGCAAATAACGGTGTCATTAATACTAATGGTAAACCGGTAACAACCCAATGCGCCGCGACTTTAGCCAACACGGTGAGTGATAGCGGGTACGATGAAGCAATTAGCTGCTCCAACGAGCCATCGTTATAGTCGTCTCTGAACAATTTATCGAGTCCAAGCATGGTAGAGAGCAAAGCTGCTACCCAAATAATACCTGGCGCCATTCTGTTTAATAGACCGGGCTCTGGGCCAATTGCTAACGGAAATAAAGAAATAACAATGAGAAAAAACAAGATAGGATTGATAATTTCAGCACGCTGGCGAAACGCAAGCTTTACATCTTTACTAAATACCGCACTAAACAGCAGCCAATATGAATGTTGACGAGTCATCAGTAACGATACTCCAAGGTCACCGTTTGTAGGTTTTCAAACTGTGTTGTTAAATCTTGATGGGTTGTTAGTAAAATAGCGCCACCACTTTTTAAGTGCTCAGAAAAACGTTGTTGTAGAAATGCAACGCCATTTTTATCAAGTGCAGTAAAGGGTTCATCAAGCACCCATAGTTTTGCATCGCTTAACCATAATCGCACTAAAGCAACACGACGCTGCTGCCCTGCAGAGAGCATTCTTACCGGCACATCTTCAAGGCCCACTAAGCCAAGCTTAGCTAAAATTGGATATAAGTCGGGCTCATTTGTATAGCCGTTAATGTGCAACCAATGGCGTACGTTTTCCAGTGCGCTGAGCTGCACATTAACACCGGTTTTATGGCCTATAAATAGCAGGTCTGTGGCGTACTCTTCATAATGCTTGGTAATAGCTTGCTGGTTATAAAAAATAGCGCCTTCATCAGGCACACTAAAGCCTGCGACAATACGCAATAATGATGTTTTGCCAGCCCCGTTAGGACCCGCTAATTGCATGATTTGACCGCTATTTAGGCTAAAATTAAGATCCGCAAACAAACAACGTTCTTGCTTGATGCAGGTGACGGACTTAATGTGTAACAAGATGACGTTTCTCTATGCCAAAAATTAGGCGTTAGTCTACCATAATGATAGGGTAATACGAATATTGCTTTAAAATCGATTCACGAAAATTAGCGAAAACTTGATTTAAAATAATGAATAATCCAACGCAAATCACATTATCTAATTCATTGGTTAATAACCAAAGCGCCCCGAGCACTTCGGACGAATTAGTACAATTACCCGAACAGGTACTTGCGGCTAAAAATATTCAGTTTTCAAAAGGCTCAATTACACTCGATGTTTTGATTGATAAACACTGGCAAACACTGCGCTTAGGCATAACGCATGCCCCTCAAAATACAGACAAAATAGCAAGTGCTAACATACAGCTCAGCGCTGATGGAAAGCAGCTAAATATTACTCCTAACAATACCAATATTACACTTAGCAACGCATCACAACTGCAGCGTTTTTTAAATTATGTTAGTACCGGTAGTGAAATACAAAGTAAACCCTTGCCAGTCAATGTACAGCTTTCGCCGTCACCGCAGCTTATGATACCTAGCCTTAATGCCAGTATTGCAATTAACAAAGAAACCGCACAGCTGTTAAATACCGAGCAGCCATTACAGGTACTTATTAATACAACCAATAAAGGCGCACAAATAAATGTTATTAACCGCTTTGCTGACACCGTTCATACTCAAACTCTCAGCCAGCATAAAATTTCGCAGCTATTAACTAACTTACTGCCCAGCGCGCAACTACAAGCAACGCCTAAATTAGCTATTATTTCGCACCCTCAGCATAGCGGCTCGTTCACAACCCCGATAACCAATAAACAGCTTAGTGAATTGCCTAGCAAGCCCGTGGCAGTAAATATTACTAATCAAGCAGATAAGCTGCTCATTAAAACTAACTTACCTAAAATGCAGGTCGCACTTAATAACTCATTTAGTAAACCCTTTACCGACTTGGTTTTATCACAGCAGCAAAATGCAGCCAGACCCCCCGCTGATAAAACAAGCCCGCAGTTAAGTGCACAAAGCCCTATAAAGTCATGGTTACAAAGTAGCTTTAGTGATATAAAAACGCGAATTAACGATGCCGTTAAATACTTTGAAAACAAACCCTTTGCGAGTAAAACGCCAACACAAACAAACACGCTAACAAACCCTACTTTAAGCAAGCTAAATATAACCGCAGAAGTGGCTAATCATCCTTTTACCCCTAACGGCCTTTTAGCTAAACACTTTGCGCAGCTACCTCCTTTAGTGCAAATAACCCAGCAATTAAAGGCGAGTGTGACGTTATGGCAATCAGCAAACAATACAGCTCAGCCCCATGCAGTGAGCGCCCAACCAACAAATGTAAGTACGCAAGGCAACGCTTCTGTGCCGCTGAGTTTAAAAACACTACATGCCACAACTTCACAGGTAAATACTCCTAACCAACCCAGTTTGTCTCACTCACTTTTTAACACAGCTGTAAGTCAGCAGTTACAACCAACAGAGGCTAAACTTTTAACCTCGCTTTTAAATTTGCCAACAGAGAGTGAGCGCCCAAATAGCGCTTCCAACCCTAAAACATTGTTGAGTAGCCAAATTACTGATATAGCAAGTAAAGCTACTCAAAATACACCTGATCTTACGCGTTTAGTGAATCAAGCTTTTAATAGAATGGTCTCCAGTACTAATGTGCACCCAGCCACCATACAGCGAGAGCTTTTAAGCACCTTACAACCGCTTACTACGCCAAACGACACACTACAAAGTAGCTTTACAAAAGGGCTTGAGCAACTTGCGGTTACTATTTTAGCGGCGCCAATAATAAGCCAATCAAGTACTTCGCTAACGTTTAATAACCACACAGGCGTGGATGCCCTACTTAATGTGCTTTTACCTACTTTTAAAGTAGGTAATGGCGCGGATAAACTATTAGAGCAACTTCAACAAACACAAATACAAGAGCTTGCCCCAGAGCTGCTACAAGTTAAAAATACCCTTAGCCAAGTACAAGTAACTACGCCAAACCAACAAAGCGACACAAACCCGCTAGCACAGTTTTTATTTCCGATGAAACTTCCGCCTGAAGCGGGACAAACAGAGATAACCTTAGGGCAATATAAAAAAGCCAGTGTAGATAAAACCGAAAAAAACGTGTGGTTTGTTAGGTTAAATTTTGATTATGCACAGCAAGGGCAATTACAAATAGTGGCTGAGCTTATGGACAAAGCCCTCGATTGCCAGCTGCTTGCCTCTAGCCAAGAAGTAAGTGCAATTGCACACCCTCATTTAGATAGCCTCAGGGCTAAATTAGCTCAGCATGGCTTGCAAGTAGGCGAGCTAAACTTAAAACGCGGAGATGCTAGTCATCAAGCGTTTTATCAATCGCATGCCATTATAAATATTAAGGTTTAACATGACTGACACCTCTAATTTAGCAGCAAATAATAAATCTGCGATTGGCCTGTTGTATGAAGCAGGAAATACCCCCGCGGTAAGTGTAAAAGGGTTTGGCGAGTTGGCCGATGAAATAATCGCAGCAGCGAAACAAAAAGGCATTATGATCCACCAAGATGAAGCACTTGCTAAAACACTCTCTCACTTAGAATTAGGAGAGGAAATACCTAAAGAGCTTTATTATGTTATTGCTGAATTGATTGCTTTTTCGTACGTGCTTCGTGGGCAGTTCCCACCTGGCTGGCAAGACTTTCAAGGTAAGCTAAATGTAAAGGCATAACTAGGTGGATGAATTATATCTCCCCCTTTATTAAGTATTACTGCACATTGGTATTACGTGTAGTTAAAAGCAAAAAAGACGCTAGGCGTCTTTTTGTTTATGTAACGAAAATAATAGTTCAGCCTCAGCCCTAGGAAGCTCGCACTCGCGTATCACCTCATCTAAATCTGCGCCAAGCTCAACCATTTTAACAGCACGAGAATATATTTTTGCGTCTGGGTCATCATATTTTTGGGCAGCTTGTTGTTGCATCAACTCTTGATTTTGTTGCTCAACTTCAAGTACGCGCTTACCAATACTTAAAAGCCCTGTTCTGAGCTCAGACACTTCACTGCGTAATATATGTGTTTGCTCTGAGGTATCTTTTAATTGCTGTGATACCGCATTAAGCTCCGCCGACTGTTTATTTTTTAATGCAACAATTAGCGCCAGCGATATTAAACCTATCCCTAGCGCTGCTATTGCGATACTGAGTAACAACATAATTTTAGTGGTAAAGCTTAAATATCGCTTAACTCATCCCATTCGTCATCGCTAAGTAATTTATTTAAATCGACTAAAATAAGTAATTCGTTATCGCGGTTACATACACCTTGGATAAACTTAGCGCTTTCTTCGGTACCAACATTTGGCGCGCTGTCTATTTCAGAGCTGCGTAAGTACACAACTTCAGAAACACTATCAGCTAAAATACCAATTACTTGCTCTTCTGCTTCAATAATTAAAATGCGAGAGTTGTCAGTTGCATCTGCAGCAGGCAAACCAAAGCGTGCACGAGTATCAATAACAGTGACTACGTTACCACGTAAATTTATAATGCCAATAACGTATGAAGGTGCTCCAGGTACTGGGGCAATTTCGGTATAACGTAAAATTTCTTGCACCTGCATTACGTTTACGCCATACGTTTCTTCTTCAAGCTTAAACGTTACCCACTGTAAAATCTCATCGTTGTTATCTGCGTTTTTATTCGCTGATAATAGTCTATCTTCGCTCATGCTGTTACCCCGTAATGGTCGTTACTACTGACGGCTATCTAAGCCTTTTTCTAATAGTGCATTTAAATTATCTACATCTATTAAAGCACACATTTTTTCTTTAATAACACCGGCAAGCCAAGGGCGTTTGCCACTGTTTTTTCGCCATTTTACATCTTCTTTACTCAATGTAATGTTATTTATTAACTTTTCGGCCAATAAACCCCAGTTGCTATCGCCTAGGGTTATTAAATACTGATAATTAAGAGAGGCCTCTAACTTTTCATCGTACTTTTCAGGCATTACCCAACGGGCAGTATCAACTACGTTTAGCTTTTCATCTCTATTAAGCATAACGCCTTTGAACCACTTTGGCTTACCAAATAAATGATTTACTTCACCTAATTGATGAATTCCTCCAAGCGCTTTCAAAGGAACAGCCAATGTTAAGCCAGCCACTTCAAAAAACAGAGCCTGAAATTCACCTTCAAAGTAATCTTCTTGGCTATGTAATAAAGGAGCAGGTTCTGTACTTAACTGGGTTTGCACCTCAGCTGTCTCTACTGGCTCAGGCTCAATAGGTGCCGGTGGCGAAATAGTGGCGTCAGCCTCGCTATTACTCTCTTTTACTTGCTCAGAATAAAGCTGCTCGGTTACTTTTAATTGCGCTTTGGGCTTTAAAAGTACTTCGTCGTTTTGTAAGGCACTAGGTACTTGCTCAAGTAGCTTTGCTACAGGCTCAAGGTTTTCCTCAGGTTCGTCTTCGCATAATAGCGCCCCTAAGTATTGAGTCATTACTTTTTCATTAGCAAATAATTGCTTACTCATTCATTAACCTTGTCCAATTAAATAATCTAATAACGCTTTATAAGCGTAAACCCCACGCGAACGTGGGCAAAACTCTATGGGTACCTTTTGTGCAAGGCTTGCATCTCTAAACTTTGTATCAACGGGGATCACCCCTGGCCATACTTTATCTTTATATGTATTTTGTAACGTTTTGTAGGCTTCAAGCGACGCTTTTGTGCGCTTATCATACATAGTAGGGATTATAGTATATTGGTACTGTTTCGCTTGAGAGCTTTGCATTAATTCCATAGTGCGCATCATTCTATCAAGCCCTTTGAGTGCCAAAAACTCAGTTTGTACAGGCACTAAAATACGTTCGCTGGCGGCTAATGCGTTCACCATTAAAACACCTAAAACGGGCGGGCAATCAAGCAGCGCATAATCGTAATGTTCACTAATTTTTGCAAGTGTTTTTTTTAAAATTAAGCCCATCCCCGTTTTATTACCCATACTTCTATCGAGGGTTGCTATAGCCATCGTCGCGGGCAATATATCTAGGTTTTCCATGGTAGAGGGGCACAATGCTTGAAGTATTTCTTCACTTTGCATTGAGGTGCCGCGAGCAAAAATATCGTACACACTGACTTCTAAATCTTCAGAATCAATACCAAAATAGTACGTTAGTGAGGCGTGAGGGTCGGTATCAATGAGTAATACGCGTTTACCTTGCAAGGCCAAAATACCAGCAAGACTGACAGCCGTTGTGGTTTTACCTACACCGCCCTTTTGATTTGCTACTGTCCAAATCTTCACATTAAGTCCTAATTACTGTTCATTGCGCGTGGTGATTCTGATGCCACCATGAGGTAAACGAATTATTTTAATAGAGTTATCATCAGAGGGAAGTTCCACCTCTGGCTCAGGCGCAGCTTGTTGCTCTTGCTCATCAGGCTCAGCTTCATTTTCGGTGGTTTGTTGTACTAAGCCATACTTAGAAAGCGCAATAACAACTTTACGATTCTCTGCTCGACCCGCTGCGGTGTCGTTATCGGCAAAAGGTGAGTATTGCCCATACCCCTCGATTGCCATTCTAGCTGGGTTAATTCCTAACGTTTCTAATTCAACTAAAATAGAGGTCGCCCGTGCAACTGACAACTCCCAGTTAGAGCGAAACATTTCATTGCGAATACTTTCGTTATCTGTGTAACCTCTTACCCTTATGTAGTTATCTACTGGGGCAATAATATCTTTTACAATTTTTACGACTTGTTTTGCTCGCGCGTGAGCCACAGAGCTACCACTTGAGAACAGCATTCCTGAACTTAGCTCAATAATAAGCCAGTCTTGGTTGAGCTCTAAACTGGCTTCTCCATCACGAATTTCATCAATAAGTGCTGAATGTAATTTAGTTAACAAACTATCGAGTGGTTTACCTAAATGTTTTTGTTTTATATTGCTGGTATCACTATGTCCATCTAGCAGCTCTGGGCCAGACTCCTGTTTTTGAATGCTCTCACCGTACAATAACTCTTGCTCTGGGGTAACACGGTCAGTAAGTAGCCCTTCACCAGTAACGCCCTCACCTTGTTGCGATTGCTGCCTTGCTGATTTGTCAAAAACCTGTTCTAGGGAGTCTGAGAGGATTTGAAAACTTTCTTCTTTATTTATGGCAATGGCATACATAACCACAAAAAAGGCAAACATAATGGTCATGTAATCAGCATAAGAGACTAACCAACGTTCTGTATGTTGATTTTTTTCAGCTGATTGACGTAAGCGCCGGCGTAACATAAAAGTTACTCTACCACGACATTGGGGCGCTCTGTGCGATAAGCTTCAAGCTTTAATTCTATGTTTATAGGACTTTCGCCAAGGCTTATAGCAATCACCCCTTCGGCCATCATTTCATGGTAAAGCATTTTTTGATCTACTCGCTGCTTAAGCTTATTGGCCATAGGTAAAAATAATAAGTTAGCTAAACCCACCCCATATATTGTTGCAATAAATGCGGTGGCGACCCCTGCACCTAGCTTTTGAGGGTCGGTAATAAATGACATTGCTTGAATAAGGCCTAGTACAGCCCCTAAAATACCTATAGTTGGGCTATATCCGCCCATGGCTTCGTACACTTTACTTGCTTCAAGTAAGCGGTCTCGTTCAAGCATTAAATCTATTTCTAAGGTGTCGCGTAACTTTTGCTCCGAACACCCATCTACTAGTAAACTAAGCCCTTTTGCTGCATAAGGATCTGGGTGACTAAGTGCCTCTTTTTCAAGCGCTAAGTACCCTTCCTGGCGAGCTTTATGCGACCACGTTTTGATTTGCTCTATGGCTTGCTCAATATTGTACTGGGGTGAAAAAAATACCCAATGGCTCATGCTTAGCGTTTTTTTAAAGGTGCTTGTGGCCGTTTGCAACATAACAGCCCCTAAGGTGCCGCCAAGTACAATAATAAGTGCAGGGCCATTAAATAACGCCGTGACAACGCCACCCTCTAAAGAGTAACCAATCGCTATAGCGCCCAGCGCAATGATTAACCCTAAAACAGAGAGCTTATCCACAACCAGTCTCTCTTTTTATTCTTGCTGCTACGTCGTTTAACGCTAAATGCTCAGAGGCAAGCCCAGCGTTGGCAATAGCTTGAGGCATACCGTATACCACACAGCTTTTTTCATCTTGCGCCCAAATTGTTGCGCCAGATTGCTTAAGCATTCGCGCGCCATCACGTCCATCAGCGCCCATGCCGGTTAAAACAATAGCAAGTACGTCTCCTTGGTAGCTTTTAGCAACACTTGCAAAAGTCACATCAACGCTTGGTTTGTAGCTTATTCGTTCACTATTATCTTCAAATACACGCAGCGTTTTATTACCACTTCGCCCCTCTACCATCATTTGCTGTCCACCAGGGGCTAAGTAGGCTGTGCCGGCTTCTAGCCTGTCACCTTGTTGCGCTTCTTTAACGCGTATTTTGCAAAGGCTATTTAAACGTGCCGCAAACGCAGGGGTAAATGCTGCCGGCATGTGCTGAATTAACAAAATAGGATGTGCAAAGTTAGCAGGTAATTGGGTTAATATAGTTTGTAAAGCAACTGGCCCGCCAGTTGAAGTGCCAATAGCCACTATTTGATAGTGTTTACCGCTGGCACGCGTGGGCATACTGGGTGTAGTTGTTGTCTGCACTGGGGCAGCACGTTGAAAGCTTCTATCAGGTTGTTTAAGCGATGAGCTTGTTGTGGCTAGTTTGCTTGCAGGTGGAGCAGTAGTCTTACTTGATGTTAATGGCCTAACAGGGCGTGGTGCACGCCTGCGACCAATTTCCTTCACTTTGGCTTGCAATAACTTAATTGCATCTTCGTTATTTCGTGCAATGTCTTCAAACTTTTTCGGTAAAAAGTCCATAGCTCCGGCATCAAGTGCATCTAAAGTTGCGGTTGCACCGTCGCGGGTTAATGAAGAAAACATAAGTATTGGCGTTGGGTTACTCGCCATAATTTCTTTTACTGCGCTAATACCATCAAGCACAGGCATTTCTACATCCATGGTGATCATATCTGGACGTAACTGCGCTGTTTTTTCTACGGCTTCTCTACCGTTAACAGCAAAACCTATTACTTCGATACCGCTGTCTTGTTCAAGGATTTCGCTTACTCGACGGCGAAAAAAACTGGAATCGTCAACAACTAAAACTTTTACGGCCATTGCGCTCTCTTATTAAATTTATGTGTAGGCATACACAGGTATGCCTACATTTTATCCTGCGTAATGCTTAAGCATATTAGGTACATCCAGAATCAGCGCAATACCACCGTCAGATGTAATTGTTGCACCAGCCATTCCTGGCGTACCTTGTAATAACGCATCAAGAGGCTTAATAACAACTTCTTCTTGGCCAATTAATGAATCAACCACAAAGCCAACTTGCTGAGTACCTATTTGTACAATTACCACATGACCTTGCGCTTTTCGCTGAGAACAATCAGCACCTTTAACTAACCAATGCTCTAAGTAAAATAGCGGTATCGCTTTTTTACGAACAATAATTGTAAGCTGACCATCTACCACATTGGTTTTGGTTAAATCTAAGTGGAATATTTCACTCACACCAGCAAGTGGTAACGCAAACGTTTGCTCACCAACAATAACCATCAGCGTAGGTAAAATAGCCAGTGTTAATGGTACTTTTATCTCTAAAATAGTCCCTACGCCCAACTCAGACTGTATACTCACAGAGCCATTAAGCTGCGTAATTTTAGTTTTTACTACATCCATGCCTACGCCACGGCCAGAAATATCAGATATCTCTTCTTTGGTCGAAAAGCCTGGTGCAAATATTAAGTTATACGCTTCTGTATCTGATAAGCGACTTGCCTGATCATGGTCAATAACGCCTTTACTGATCGCTATTTTTTTCAGTTTTTCCGCATCCATACCTGCACCATCATCTTTAATGGTTAACAAAATATGGTCGCCTTCTTGCGAAGCCGATAATGTAACGTTACCAGTTCTAGGCTTACCCGCAGCTTCACGCGCTGCTGGCATTTCAATTCCGTGGTCAACTGAGTTTCGTACTAAATGCACCAACGGATCGGCCAGTGCCTCAACTAAGTTTTTATCTAAATCGGTTTCTTCACCTACAAGCTGTAAATCAATTTCTTTATTTAAGCTACGGGCTAAGTCACGTACTACGCGAGGGAATCGGCCAAACACTTTTTTGATAGGCTGCATTCGCGTTTGCATTACTGCACCTTGAATATCAGCAGTAACCACATCAAGATTTGATATCGCCTTACCCATCGCTTCACTGTCTGTATTGGTCGCTAAACTGACCAACCTATTTCGTACTAATACCAACTCGCCAACCATATTCATTATTTGGTCTAAACGCTTTGTATCAACACGTACTGTGGTTTCAGCAGGTGGAGGCGTAGCTTTTTTAGGTGCGGCGCTACTCGCTGGTTTTTCAGCCACTTTAGGTGTAGGCGCAGCGGCTTTTGCCGCCGGAGCTTGTTTTGCTGCAGGTGCTGGCGTAGGCTTTTCTGGCGTAGGTTTTGCTGGCGTTTGTGCTACAGGTGCAGCCTTAGGTGGCTGCGGTGCAGGTGTGTCAGCTTCTTTTGATTCTGGTGCGGCGCCTTTACCATGCAATTCATCAAGCAGTGCCTCAAATTCATCATCGCTGATTTCATCATCACCGCTATCATTTGCAACAGCCGCTGGTGGTGCTGTGTGTTTTACTTCTGGCTCACTGCTTGAAGTATCTCCTGCAACCGGACCAAAACTACCTACACCGTGTAATTCATCTAATAAACTGTCAAATTCATCATCGGTAATATCTGAACTTGAATCTGGCTCTGCACTTGCACTTGGTTGCGACACCGGGCTTTGCCCTTTGCCGTGTAGCTCATCGAGTAAGCTTTCAAATTCATCTTCTGTAATTTCATCAATTTGCGTGCTATCTGCTGAAGGGCTTGAACCTGCCACATCAAATAGTTCATCAAATGCAAATGGGTCTTCATCATCTGTTGCGCTAACGGGAGCTGCGGGTTCTTGTTCAACAACTTCGGGGGCTGTTTCAGTAAGCTCGTCATCCGTAGGCGGTTGACCAAGTTTGTGAAGGGTTTCTAATAATTGAGGGTCTGCTGGGTCTGGCTGTTCGCGGTTTTGAATAGTGGCAAACATTTCATTAATGGTATCTAGTGCTTGTAAAATCACATCCATTAATTCTGAATTAACGGTTCTAACCCCTTGGCGTAAGAGATCAAATACGTTTTCAGCACCATGACAGGCATCAACAAGCTCAGTCATAGCTAAAAAGCCAGCTCCCCCTTTTACGGTATGAAAGCCCCTAAAAATAGCATTTAGTAACTCAGTATCTTCTGGGTTATTTTCTAGCTCAACTAACTGTTCAGATAAAAGCTCTAGGATTTCTCCAGCCTCTACAAGAAAGTCTTGTAAAATATCTTCATCGACTTCAAAGCTCATGCAGTTACTCTCCTCTTAGAAGCCCAAACTTGATAATAGGTCATCGACCTCGTCTTGGTCAGATACAACATCATTTCGCGACTCTTTATCAATAATAGGGCCTTCAGGACCTGCTAATGTTTGTGCGGCAACCAGTTCTTTTGTTTCTTGTTGTTCTTTACTTTCAGCAATGCTGTCATCTTGTGCAGCAAATGCTGTTAAAAGGTGGATTAAACTTTCTTCTACTTCTCTGACTAATTCAATTACACGGCGGATAACCTGGCCGGTTAAATCTTGAAAATCCTGCGCCATTAGTACATTAGTCATTAAAGTTTGCAACTCATCGGTTTTATGATGAGAGCTGTTCATAAACTTGTCGATGCTGTGGCATAAGGTTTTAAACTCGCCCAGCTCTATCTCGCGGTTCATAAGCCTATCCCAAGTAGGCTTAATATGTGCAATTTCATCTGCTAGCTGCTGCGCAATAGGAAGGCTTGCTTCGACCGCATCCATTGTCTTATTAGCTGCATTTTCTGTCATTTCCATGACATAGTTTAAGCGCTTTTTCGCATCCGGAATTGCATCAGTGGTTAAATCGGTTAAACGCGTATCAAGTTCAAAGCTTTTAAGGGCTTCGTGTAATTGGCGTGTTAACTTACCTACTTCAGCAAAAAGCTGCGATTGCTCTTGAGAGGCAGTATCTAAAATTAATTGATCTGCTTTATCTTGCTCACCGTTTTCTAAAAAAACGACGAGCTGACGAGCTTGTTCTAAAGTAATTTGAGGCGCAGCTGGTGCTGACATAAGCCTCTCCTCTCATTAACCTAAGCGTTCAAACACTTTTTCTAATTTAGTTTTCAAAGTACCAGCAGTAAATGGCTTAACAATATAGCCATTAACACCTGCTTGCGCTGCCGCTATTATTTGTTCTTTTTTAGCTTCTGCCGTCACCATTAAAACCGGAATATGTTTTAATTTTTCGTCAGCTCTAATGGCTCTTAGCAAGTCAATACCCTGCATGCCTGGCATGTTCCAATCGGTTACAACAAAGTCAAAAACCTGATTTTGCAACATAGGTAATGCTGTAGAACCATCGTCAGCTTCTTGAACATTCGTGAACCCTAGGTCACGCAACAGATTTTTTATAATACGTCTCATTGTAGAGAAATCATCAACAACAAGAATTTTCATGTTTTTATCCAAAACATCCTCCGGTGAGGTCTTAACCTATAATTTACTTACTACTAGTTTATCCAGTCATTGATTTTTGCTTTGAGCTTAATCATCGCCTGACCATGTATCTGACTTACACGCGATTCACTTACATCGAGTATATGCCCAATTTCTTTTAAATTCATTTCATCGTTGTAATACAAAGAAAGCACCATTGCATCTCGCTCTGGTAAAGACTTTATTGCCTCTAACAATGAATTATTAAACCGTTCATTTTTAACATTATTAAATGGTTTGTCTAGCGCTAAATCTTGACCTGCAGGGCTAATAACATCTTCATCTACCCCTAGGTCTTCTATACCAAGCACTTTACTGGAATTAACATCATTTAAAATATGATGGTATTCTTCTAGCGAAATATCAAGTTTTTCAGCTACTTCAGTATCTTTTGGTTCTCTATTTAAGCTATTTTCTAATTCTGTGATAGTTTCGGCTACTAATCGGCTTTTACGGTGCACCGAACGTGGTGCCCAATCCCCTCTGCGCATTTCATCAAGCATAGCGCCGCGGATACGAATACCAGCAAACGTTTCAAAGCTTGCCCCTTTACTGGCATCAAAGTTTTTTGAGGCCTCGATAAGGCCAATCATTCCCGATTGGATCAAGTCATCAAGCTGAACGCTAGGAGGAAGACGAGCTATTAAATGGCACGCCACTTTTTTGACAAGCGACGCGTGCTTTTCAACAATCACATTTAAATTTTGTGTTGATTGATATCCCATAGCTCTTTTCACCGATGTTGTCATAATCAGCCGTTTACTAGCTTCTCAATGAAAAACTCTAAATGTCCTGAAGGTTGATTAGGTATAGGCCATTTTACTGCTTTTGTCGCTAATGTTTTAAACGCGACTGCTGCTGGTGAATTAGGGAAAAGATCGACAATTACTTTTTGTTTACGCGTAGATTTACGCATATTTTCATCATATGGAATAGTCGCAACAAGCTCCATAGACACATCTAAAAAGCGGTCTGTTACTTTAGAGAGCTTTGCAAAAAGCTCTTGGCCCTCGCGCATACTGCGCACCATGTTTGCAACAATTTTAAATTTATAAACGCCATGCTCGCGGCTAAGTACTTTAATAAGCGCGTAGGCATCAGTAATAGAGGTCGGCTCATCACACACCACCACCATGACATCTTGCGCTGCACGAGAAAAACTCAGCACCATGTCAGAAATACCAGCGGCGGTATCTACAATTAAAATATCAAATTCGGTATTAAGCTCACTAAAGGCACGAATTAACCCAGCATGCTCAGATGGGGTTAGCTCCACCATACTTTGCGAGCCTGATGTAGCAGGCACGATTTTAATACCGCCTGGGCCTTCAACTAAAATCTCGTCAAGTTCGCACTCGCCTGAAAGGACATGAGATAAGTTTTTTTCAACACGTAGTCCTAGCATTACATCACAATTAGCTAGGCCTAAATCGGCATCTAATACTAATACACGATTACCCTGCTGCCCTAAAGCAATAGCAGTATTTAAAGAGACGTTGGTTTTACCCACCCCTCCTTTACCGCCGGTGACAGCGATAACTTTTACGCCGTTGTTGTTGTTTTGACTCATTTTGCGCAGGCCGCTTGCTTGATCTAATACTGTGTTAATCATACATCCCTACTGTGCTTGGCGCCACTGCTTGGTGCCTTGAATGTTGTGCTTTTGCTCTTTTTAAATACAATTGCTCAGCTTTTTTTACTAGTTTTTCAGCATTTGCAACGCGAATATCTTCTGGTACACGCTGACCATTAGTAAGATACCCTATTGGAAGGCGATTTTGAATCGCTATACTAATAATCTCACCTAAACTTAATGATTCATCTAACTTAGTGAAAATACAACCGCTTAGCTGAACCTTTTTAAAATGTCTTACGGTTTCTTGCAGTACATTTATTTGTGCTGTGGCACTTAATACTAAATAACTACGTATATCTACTCGCTGGTTGCGCATTAACGTATTTAATTGCTCTGTAAGGCGTAAATCACGTTGGCTCATACCCGCTGTATCAATTAATACTAGACGCTTATTGCGTAAATGATATAAAACTTCAGCTAATTCATTGGCATCTTTTACTTGTTTAACACCACAACCAATAATACGACCATATGTTGCAAGCTGCTCATAAGCACCAATTCTGTATGTATCAGTTGTGATTAGGGCAACTTTGTCGGCGCCATACTTTTGTGCGCCTAATGCGGCAAGTTTAGCTACTGTGGTTGTTTTACCTACACCAGTAGGCCCTACAAGGGCGTACACACCCCCTTGGCGAAGAATTTCGTTGTTGGTGGTTTGCATTTGATCTTCAACCATTTGCAATAATGCTTTCCAACCTTGCTGACGCGATACGTCATCTGGAATAAAACACGCCATTTGCTCTGCAACGTCTTTATCTATTCCCATGCCAACTAAACGGTCAATCATGCATGCACGTGTAGGGTCGCGACGTGCCATATCTTGCTGCATTAAACCCGATACTTGGTGTTCTAGTAACTGGCGAATTGCGTTCATTTCATCACGCATCGCGCTCATTTGGGCGCTTTCGTTGTTATTAGCTTGAGGACGCGGAGCCACAGGCGCATCTAAATCGTCAAAGTCTTGATCTAAGTCATCAAAGCCTAGGCTGTCTGCTTGGGTTTGCATGCGTTTTGGCGCTTCATTTTCGCGTGCAAACATATTTGTCGTACGTGGCTGTGCTGGCTCTTGGTAATGCTCAGACGTATCAATACCTGATTGCGAAAACATAGAGGCTAGCTCAGGAGAGCGAGGGCGTGGCGACTGGCGCTCTAATAAAGCTTGTAAGCTATCAGCTACTTTTGCTTGTGGCTCAGTTTGCGCACGCTTAGGCTCTGGCTTTACAAAGTTATGAGTAGGCTGTTGCACGGCTCTTTGCGGAGCAGGCGCTGCCTGTGGTTGCGCTGCGGCTTTAGGGGCTGCTTTGTCGTAATCTACTGCGGCAACAATTTCTACACCATTAGCGAGTTTTTTGTTCGACATAATAACGGCATCAACACCTAGCTCATCTTTAACTTCTTTCAGTGCGGTGCGCATATCTTTGGCAAAAAAACGTTTAATCTTCATGGTTCAACCCCTGTTAAAATCTTTATTGTTGGCCTACTGAGCTGACAATCTTGATCTGTCTTTCATCTGGTACCTCTTGATAAGACATCACCCTTAAACCCGGTATGGTGTACTTAACAAAGCGAGATAACACAGTGCGTAACATTCCTGACGTTAGCAATATTGAAGGTTCTCCGGCCATTTCTTGATTCTGATGCGCTTCGTTTAATGATGTTTGAAGTCGATCAGCAAGGCTTGGTTCTATTCCGGCACCTTCGTCGCCTGCATTTTGTAATGACTGATGCAACATCTGTTCCAACTCAGGCGCCAAGGTTATGACAGGGATTTCTGATGACATTCCCACAGCGTCTTGAACTATTAAACGGCGCAGCGAAATACGCACTGCAGCTGTTAAAACATCGGCATCTTGACTACGTGGGCCGTACTCTACAAGGGTTTGAACAATAGAGCGCATATCACGAATAGCCACCCCTTCGTTTAATAAATTTTGCAGTACTTTTACAACGGTTGTCAGTGGTAGTACTTCTGGCACTAACCCTTCTACTAAACGTGGATGGCTTTTAGCTAACATATCAAGCAGGTTTTGAACCTCCTCATGGCCTAGTAATAATGCGGCACTGTTAGTTAATAACTGGCTAATGTGGGTGGCTACCACAGTGGCTGAGTCAACCACGGTGTAACCTAGTGACTGTGCTTCGTCTTTTTGATCAGGCTTTATCCATACCGCATCTAGGCCAAATGCTGGGTCTTTGGTTTCAACCCCTTTAATAGGACCAAATACTTGCCCAGGGTTTATGGCCAGTTCATCTCCATGTTTGAGTTCGCCTTCACCACTTGAAACACCCATCATGGTAATACGGTACGCATTAGGGTCTAACTCTAAGTTATCGCGAATATGTACAGGCGGCACTAAAAAGCCAAGCTCCTGAGATAACTTTTTACGCACCCCTTTAATTCGGTTGAGCAGCTCACCACCTTGAGATTGATCAACAAGCGGAATAAGCCTGTAGCCAACTTCTAAGCCAATAACGTCAATTTGTTGTACATCGTCCCATCCAAGCTCTTTTTGCTCTTGCTTGTTTGCAACACCAGTACCGGCAACGGTACCACTTTCAGCCTCTTGGGCTGCTAGAGCAGCGGCTTTTAATTTTTGCTGCTGAGTAAAGTAAGCTAAGTAGCCAAGTAGTGCGCCTAAACTTAAAAAAGCAATATGAGGCATACCCGGAACCAACCCCATAATGATTAAAATACCTGAGGCGATAAATAATGATTTTTCGTTACCTAATTGGGCTTTAAATTGCTCACCCATGTTATGTGATTCGTTTTGGCGAGTAACAACAATAGCAGTACCAATAGAGAGCAGTAATGAAGGAAGCTGCGCCACAAGGCCGTCACCAATGGTAAGTAAAGTATATACTTCCATTGCGCGGCTAAAGCTCAAGTCATGTTGGATCATGCCCACAAATAAGCCGCCAACAATATTAATAATTAATATCACGATACCGGCAATGGCATCGCCTTTTACAAACTTACTCGCCCCATCCATAGAGCCGTAAAAGTCGGCTTCGCGGGTTACTTCACTGCGGCGCTCACGTGCTTGCTCTGCACTAATAAAGCCAGCGTTTAAGTCGGCATCTATCGCCATTTGCTTACCCGGCATAGCGTCTAACGTGAAACGAGCCGATACTTCAGAAATACGCCCAGCACCTTTGGTTATTACTACAAAGTTTATGATGATCAAAATTAAAAACACCACTAAACCTACCGCGTAGTTTCCGCCAATAACCACTGAGCCAAACGCTTCAATTACCTTACCAGCCGCATCGCCCCCGTTGTGACCCTCAAGGAGCACCACGCGTGTACTGGCAACATTTAGGGCTAAACGCATAATTGTAGCGATTAACAATACCGCCGGAAACATACCAAATTCGAGGGGTTTCATGGTGTAAACAGTCACCAGTAAAACAACTAAGGCAAGGGCAATATTAAATGAAAATAATATATCAAGAAGAAATGGCGGCAGCGGTAAAATAACCATACCCAGCGCTGCAAGTACTAGTAGCGGTGTGCCAACACCTTTGGCATACTCTTTTTTATCTTTGTTAAGTTGTTGTAATACCGCTTTAAAATCCATAACTCTACAATTCAATAAATTGACACTAGCCTGAAATTGCAATAACTATTCCAAGTATAGAGTCAGCAATAGATTCATTGAGTATTGATGCAAAATTTAAAGCAAGTGAGAGACAAGAGCGAATGGGCTTTATGGTTTGAATTTGCAGCCCCGTGTTGGTATTTAGGCAAGGCCCCCCTGTAAAGTGTGGTTAGCTCAGCTTACCCTAATCGTATTTAAAATCATCCGGAATAGGCAGTTTAGATTTAAGCGGGATGGGGCGCTTTCCGCGGCCTTTTTTAAACCGTTTAAGCTGAAATACATAGGCTAAAACTTGCGCGACAGCGGTAAATAGCTGATCTGGGATCTGTTGGCCTATTTCGGCGGTATGATAAAGCGCCCGCGTAAGCATAGGAGATTCTACAATCGGTACTTCGTTACCTTTGGCTATTTTACGAATTTGCATAGCCATTTCATCTACCCCTTTGGCAAGTACAATCGGTGCACCTGCTCGCTCAGTATCGTATTTTAGCGCCACAGAATAGTGAGTAGGATTGGTTACAATTACGTCGGCATCGGGGACATCTTGCATCATTCTTCGCTGCGACATTTGCCTTTGTGTTTGCCTAATGCGCGCTTTAATTTGCGGATCACCCTCTGAGTTTTTGTACTCGTCTTTGATCTCCTGCATAGTCATTTTAAGTTGTTTGTTGTGGTTATAACTTTGATAAGGCGCATCTATTGCGGCAATAATCACCAAAGTGCACGACAACCCTAAAAACATCCACGAGAGTATTTCAAGGGCATGAATTATATTACTAGGTGCGCTTTCAATACTTAAATGCAAAATTTCATCAAAAAAAGTTTGAATCAAAAACACCGCAAAAATAGCCACCAGCGCAAACTTCAATATAGATTTTACAAGCTCTATCGCTGCTTGTGGGCCAAACATGCGTTTAAAACCCTTCATTGGCGACATTTTACTGGGCTTAGGTGCTGCAGCTTCCCAACTAAAATTAAAGCCGCCGAGTAAGGTATTTCCTATAAATGCTGCAATAACAATAATTAAAACAAACATCGCCATAGGAAACAGCAACGCACTGGCCACCTCACTCCACACCGCAAACATTTTAGTGGTGTCGTAGGTTTCACTGCGATTTAAAGACAGCATCCTGCCCATAATATTGTATAAGCCTTTGCCTATTTCGGGCCCATACAACAGCAACGAAATTGCAGAAAAAATAAGTACAAACATAGTACCTAGTTCTTTTGAACGTGCTATTTGACCTTTCTTTTTAGCATCTTCGAGCTTTTTGGAGGTGGGTTCTTCTGTTTTTTCTTGTCCTGAATCTTCAGCCATTGCCCCTCCTACACCGTACAGCCAACAAGGCTACACATTAGCTCAATCATTTTTAACCACTGAAACTCAAATTGGGTTACAAAATTACCCAAGGTGGCCCAAATAATCATTAAACCGGCAACTAATGTAAACGGAAAACCTATTGAGAAAATGTTTAATTGCGGTGCTGCGCGGGTCATAATACCAAATGAAATATTAATAATGAGCATGGCCGTTAGGGGGGCTAAAGCCAATACCAATGCAGTGGTAAACATCCAGCTGCCCCACGTTACTATGTCCCAGTAATGATCAACAGCCCACCACTGGCCGTTTATAGGCAACACCGAAAAACTATGCACCACCATTTGAATCATCATTAAATGGCCATTAAAAACAAAAAATAACAAGGTCGCTAAAATTAAGTAAAACTGGCCAACTGCAGGCACACTCGCACCATTTGAAGGGTCTATAACAGAGGCAAAGCCCAAACCGGTTTGCATTGCCAGTATTTGCCCAGCAAGCACAAAAGTATTTAGCATTAGCGTAGAGGCAAACCCTATCGCAACACCTATCAACATTTGCTGAATAACCACCAGCACCATTTCAAAAGAAAATAAATTAGTAAATGTTGCAGGAGGCAGCGCTGGCACCACTAAAAACGTTACCACTACCGCCAGCCCCATTTTAATGCGCGTAGGTACGTTTTGTGCGCCTAAGCCCGCCATAATCATGATCATAGAGCTGATGCGAACTAAAGGCAGTAAAAAATCACTTAACCATTGAATAACAACAGAAAAAGGAAATTCCACAATTAGCCTGCAATTTCAGGAATGAGTAACACTAGGCGGGTAAAAAAGTCCATTAGCTCTTGAGTAAGCCAATGCCCACCTACAATAAGTGCCCCAATGGTAATTAATAAGCGCGGTAAAAAACTTAGGGTTTGTTCATTAATAGAGGTGGCAGCCTGAAACACCGCCACCACTAAACCAACAAGTAAACCAGGTACCACAATAGCTGATACCAGCTTAATAACTAAAAATAGTGCATCGCTAAGAATATCAACAAAAATTTCTGGTTCCATGTTGTACTCCTAATGTTTAAAAGTGCGAATGTAAAACATGGTTTATGTCCCTAAGCCAAAGCTTTTGGCTAACGTGCCCATTACTAAGCTCCAGCCATCGACTAGTACAAATAACATTATTTTAAAAGGCAAGGACACTATCATGGGCGAGAGCATCATCATACCCATGGCCATTAATACCGAGGCAACCACTAAATCCACAATTAAAAACGGTATAAAAAACATAAAACCAATGATAAACGCGGTTTGTAGTTCACTGGTCACAAATGCAGGTATTAACACAATAAGCGGTGTGGCCTCTGGCGAGTCAAGCTGGTCATAACCTGCTATTTTGGCAAACGTTTCTAAGTCTTTTAATCGTACCTGCGAGAGCATAAAGGCCTTCATGGGCTCCTTTGCAAGCTCTAATGCTTGTACCGAAGTAACTTGTTCATTTAAATAGGGTTCTATCGCACGTTCGTTAACTTGCTGATAAATAGGCGCCATAATAAAAATACTTAAAAAAAGCGACATCCCTAATAAAACTTGGTTTGAAGGTGTTGATTGTAAACCAATGGCTTGGCGCAAAATGGCCAGTACAACAATAATACGGGTAAACGAAGTCATCATAATTATGGCGGCAGGAATAAAGCTCAGCGCCGTCATAATTGCCAGTACTTGCAAGGTTACAGAGTAATCTTGCGTCCCGTCGGCATTGGTTGTAATGGTTAGAGCGTCTATGCCCTCTGCACTGCTTGCGGCAGGTACAAATAACACAGCTAAAATAATCAGCAGCCACTTTATCATAGGGTTAATTCTTTTTATTTTGATTCGTTTGCGGGTTTAGTAGTTTGCTAAATCGCTTAGCAAGTTCTGGCAGTTCTTTTTCACTTAACGGCGTGTCTAATTTATGTAAGTAGTTAATACTGTGCGGGGTGACCCCTAATAAATGCTGTGCATTATCTATTTCAACCACCATTAAGCGCTCTCGAGAGCCAAGCGGTAAGCTTCGTACCACTTTAAATTCTTCGCTGTTAGCTAAATTTGGGTTAAGTTTTTTAACAAAAAATGCCAGCACTACAATCAGTACTAGCACCGCAACCAACGACAACACCATAGACAAAATGTCGGCCGTAGGTGTTAACGTTTCTGCCTTTGTAAATACTGAGTTTGTTAAAGCAGCAAGGGAGCTCATCGTAATTTTTTGATCCGCTCTACCTGGCTAATAACATCCGTTAAACGAATACCAAATTTATCATTCACTACAACCACTTCGCCATGGGCAATGAGCGTACCATTTACTAATACATCCAGTGGTTCACCGGCTACGCGGTCTAGTTCAACAACAGAGCCTTGGTTTAGCTGCAGTAAGTTACGAATATTTATTTTAGAGCGCCCTACTTCCATAGAAATAGTCACAGGAATATCTAAAATTGTATCGAGTTTACGCTTTTCGTCACCGCTAAGTTCATGTTTAGCATCACTTAGTTCATCAAGCTCTGCTACATGCGCTTCGGCGCTCTCATCACCGCCTTCGGCTTCAGCTAGGGCTGCTGCCCATTCGTCCATTGTGTCTTGATCATCGCTCATACTTTTAACCTTTTAATCAATTACCAGTCTAAGTCTACACCGTCAGAAAGGTGTAAATCATCTTCTAGTTCTGCTAATTCTGCATCTGAATCAATTTTCTTGCCGCCTTTGGTAAATACATGCAGCTCAGATTTAACTGAATCAGGGCGTTTAATTTTTTCACTAATTTGTAGCGCAACGTTATCGCGAGAGCGACCCATTTTAGCTCTAAATGTAGGTAACTCCTCAACAAATACCGTAATATGCTCTGGCATTTCTACCGGTATAATATCGCCCGCTTTAAGTTCCATTATTTGTTTAAGAGACAAATCCACCTCAAGAAGTTGAGTCGACATATCCACCTCAACATCCATAATTTCATCGCGTAAAGCTTTGCTCCAGCGCAAATCGGTGTCTTCTGTATCCGATTGTACACCCGCATCTAATAGCTCTCTAATGGGTTCAAGCATTGAATACGGCAGAGCGATGTGAAAATCACCGCCACCGCCATCTAATTCAATATGAAAAGAGCTAATAACCACAACCTCAGTAGGGCTCACAATGTTGGCCATTGCTGGGTTTACTTCTGAATCGAGGTATTCAAACGACACGTCCATAACCGGTGCCCATGCTTCTTTGTAATCTTCAAAGATAATTTTTAGTAGCATTTGCACGATTCTACGTTCGGTAGGGGTAAATTCGCGGCCTTCAATTTTGGCATGGTAACGCCCGTCACCACCAAAAAAGTTATCTACCAAAATAAACACTAAACGTGCTTCCATGGTGATAAGGCCAGTGCCTTTTAGCGGTCTAAAACGCACCATATTTAAGCTTGTTGGTACAAATAAGGTATGAATGTATTCGCCAAATTTAATCATTTGTACGCCATTAATCGACACCTCTGCGGTGCGGCGCATCATGTTAAATAAGCTTATTCGCATATGACGAGCAAATCGCTCGTTAACAATTTCCAGGGTCGGCATGCGACCACGCACGATCCGATCTTGCGAAGAAAAGTCGTACTGTAATGTACTGCCTTCGCCGTCTTCACCTTCGTGTATATCTTCCTCTTCGACTTCATCAACGCCGTGTAAGAGTGCATCAATTTCGTCTTGGGATAATAAATCGCTCACGCTAGCCCCTTATTGCATCACAAAGCCGGTAAACAATACCCGCTCAATTACTTTTGTGCCTTCAACATCATTCAGCGCAGCTTGCACTTTTTCAAGCGCAGTAAAGCGTAATGTTTCTTTGCCTGCACTAGTGCTGAGTTCATCAGCTGTGGTGGTTGAAAACACACTTAATAAGGTGCCTTCAATCAGTGGGATGTGCTTTTTAGCGGTTTCTTCATTTACATCGCCACGCACAAGTAATTGCACTTTTATTTGTACAATTCTATCTCTGCTTGACCCAGGTACATTAAACACAAAGGGTCTTGGCATAGCAACATACAAGGCACTGCCCATTTCAGCTGAAGAGCCTGAAGGTGTAGCCGAGTCGCTTTGCGCTGCGGTTGTTGTTTCTTCATCTAATGTTTCAATGGGTGCATCATCGCCCGCCATAAAAAAATAGCCTGCACCACCGCCAACAACAAGCAGTACTGCCACTATGATTATGATCAGCTTTTTTTTGCTTTTACCGGTTTCTTCTATTTCTAAACTTGTTTCTTCGGCCATTGTGATTCCTTTTTTAGCAAAGGTACTTGCTTGTTTTAGTTATTATAATAGCAGTACTTAGGCATAGTAATCTATTGATGATGAAGTTTGTTGTCGAGAACTTTGTGGGTTAGCTCCATCTTGCTCATCATTTTTATCCTGCTGTGTATTTTTATTAGCCGTTTGACCTTGTGATTGCTCCTCGCCTTCATCGCTTTGCTCATTACCAGATTGCCCGTAAGAAATCGTACTTTCACCTAAATCAATTCCCTGCTCGGCTAACATTTCACGTAAGCGCGGCATTGATTGTTCAAGTGCTTCTTTAGCTTGCTGGTTTTGCACTACAAAATTTATTTGTGCTTGTTCAGCATCACTTCTGATACGAATTTGCATGCTGCCCATTTCTGGCGGATCTAATCGAATTTCAGCTTCTTTATTGCTAATGCTTAGCATTGAAGATACACGCTCTTGAAGCATTTTAGCTGCATCACTTTTAACAATATTAATAGCCTGCATCATACTTGCATCTATATTTACCTGCTTAACCTGCGCGGTGCTGCTTTGTAATTGCTGCGACTGTATAGCTTGGCTCTCTAAAATAGACTGCTCATAACGAGCGTTTTCGTACTGAGTATTTATTTGTGCCTGCGTGTTATTAATGCCATCGGTTATCAACGTAAACACCTGAGCTACACGCGATAAACCAGTATTTGTTTTAGGCTCTTTAAGTAAGCTTTCCTGCTCGGCCTCTAGGGCGTTTAACTCTTCTGGATTTACACCGTCTTGCTCAATACTAGAGGGTGCTTCAGCATTAATCATGGCTTTATTTTGCGTTGTATTCGCAGTCATTGCAGCATTACTGGCTTGCTGCGCATTTAAAGCCGCATTTGCAGAGCTCGACACACTTTGCGCTTTGCTCTCACTAAGCTGCGTATCAAGCATAGTTTGTAAGTTGCTTATTGTTTCATTTACTTTTTTGAGCGTATCACCTGTTGGTTGCTCGTTACTCACATAGCTTTTCAATTGGCTAAGTAGCGCCTGCTTTTCATCGCTATTTAGGTTTTTTAACTGAGATTGAACTAGCTCACCGGGCGTGCTTGGAGCTTTTTCGTTTTGTACAACAAACTCTGTCAGTAATTGTTTAACGGAGCTAGCACGATCATCACCTTCACTTGGCGTGGTTTCAGCAAAGGAGCTTTTAACGTGCTCGTTTAATTGTGCACGTTGCGCTTCGCTTAATGAGTTGAGTACTTTAGATGTAGTTGATAGCTCTGATTGCGTAGATGAACGAGTCAGTTCTTTGGCTAATTGCTCTATGTCTGCATCGCTTATAGGCAGCGCACCTTCAGCATCTAACGCAGTGCCTGGCGCTTTTGTATTCTCAGCACCTTTACCTTCATTTTTTAAAGAAGGGGCTAAATTTTCTCCAGCGCTTTGCTTAGCTGCTTTAGTTTCAAGCTCAGCGTTTGTAAACGCACTTTTTTTGCCGTTGCTATTATTATCAGTTAAAAGAGTATCTTCGGCTTTAGTCGTTATGGCATCTGCTTCATCAGTTTTACCTAATTGCGAAGCTAAAAAGCTAACACTTTTATCACTCTTTTTTACACTTAAATCGCTAAAATCATTATCGCTATTGCCGTGTTTTTTTACACTTACGTCAATCACTTGCGAGGAGTTTATTTGTGCTAAAACGCTATCGCCAGATAATAACGTATCTTGCGTGTCATCACTTAATGAAGCTGTCGGTTTTTTGCTATTGGCTAGCTGCTTATCATCTGTTGGCAATAAAGAGCCTGCTTGGCTAGGAGCCTCAGAATTAGCAGGTAATACAAAGGGTTTGTCTGCATCTTGTAGCTGGCTTAAAAAATCATCACCAGATTCGTTACCTGCAGGTAAGTTACTGTCTTTAAATGCTAAAAAAGAGTCTTTTTCAGCTGTTGCCAACATTGAAATATCGTTTATTGCCATAATTCACCTACACAGCACTGCGGCAAGTTGCCACCGCACTTTGCCAAAATTAATTACCACCTACCAACCAAAGCAATAAACGCGCCAGAGTTATAAACTTTTACGGCGCTGAAAAAATTGATTAGCAGAAAACTCGTCCAGCATTTTTTGCTCACTCTTTGCCATTAACGCCGCTGCTTTTAGGTTTTGTTTTTCAATTAATTTTGCTACGGCTTTTGCTTTTACCTGCTGCTTTAACCACAAAGCTTTACGCTGTGTTACAACTTGCTTAGCGGTATTTACCGTACTGGCTTGCTGACGAATCGCTTCTTCAATTTTTGCTATAAAGGCATGGTACTGGCCAAAGCCCGCGCTTGATAAACCGGACTTTCCTTTCACATGTAATTGCTGAGAGTATTCTAATCTAAAGTTATTTAACCCTTGCAGCTTTTGTTGGTTAGCTTGTAAATTTTGATTGGCTTGTAAGTAGCTCATGCGCAGATTTTCTTCTTTGTCGTTTTCGAGCTTAAGCAGTAAATCGAGCTTATTTTTTGCCATTATGCTTGTCCTAGTAATTGAGCTAGACCGTGTAAACCATCGTCGTAACTTATTACATCACGCATACCTTGCTGTAAAAACGCATTTACGCGCGGCATCATATTTATAGCTTGATCAAGCATTTGGTCAGCCCCTTTTTGATACGCACCTAAGGTGATCATATCTTTATTTTGCTGATACATTGAATACACTTGTTTTAATACGCGGGCCTGCTGCATATGAGGCTCAGACACCACTTGCGGCATAACACGAGAAATTGATTTTTCGATATCTATCGCGGGGTAATGACCGCTATCGGCTAAGTCACGCGAAAGTACAATATGCCCATCTAAAATAGCACGTGCAGCATCGGCTATTGGGTCTTGCATATCATCGCCCTCACTAAGCACTGTAAAAAACGCAGTGATAGACCCTTGCCCTTCGCCGCCATTACCCGCTCGCTCCACCAGCGCCGGTAATTTAGCAAATACAGAAGGCGGATACCCTTTTGTTGCAGGAGGTTCGCCAACCGCTAGCGCTATTTCGCGTTGCGCCATGGCGTAACGGGTTACTGAATCAAGCAATAACAATACGTTTAAACCTTGATCACGAAAGTACTCAGCAATGGTCACCGCACTTTCACAGCCTTTTAAGCGCATAAGGGGCGATGCATCAGCAGGAGCAGCTACCACAACAGAGCGTTTGCGCCCTTCTACACCGAGTATCTCTTCAATAAATTCTTTTACCTCACGGCCACGCTCACCCACTAGGCCAACCACAATAACATCGGCTTCACTGCCGCGGGTCATCATACCTAAGAGGACCGATTTACCAACACCAGAGCCTGCAAACAAACCCATACGCTGGCCTTGCCCTACAGTAATAACTGAATTTATAGCCCGTACACCTACATCCATAGGTTGGCTGATTGGTCTTCTAGCGAGGGGGTTTATGGGGTTTTGTGCAAACTTTAAATAGTGTTCGGCGTTAATTTTCCCCAGGCCGTCAAGCGGGCGGCCTAAGCCATCTACAACGCGGCCTAGTAGGCTCATACCAACAGGCAAGCCGGTATCATTTACTTGTGGAATAACACGCGCACCGGGTAACACACCGGAAATGTGGTCATTAGGCATTAAGTAAAGGGTTTGCTCACTAAAGCCCACTACCTCAGCATCTACAAACCCTGACATAGTTTCTATTTTGCATTGGCTGCCTACAGGCGCACGTAGCCCTTTCGCCTCAAGGGTTAAACCGACTACGCGGGTTAAAATACCCGCTACAGCAGGTTTAAACGCTGCGATATGGTGTTGGTATTGATTTAAGCGTTCGCTTAGAGGTGCACGTTGAGCTGCCATAACACGCCACAAAAAAGATTAGATACCGCTATTATGCAAAAAGCTATCCAACGTTTCTTTGACACGGGTTTTTAGGGTCATATCTAAAGACGATTGTGGCGTTTTAACTTCGCAACCGCCGCGCTCGAGTGTGGGTTCTGCAATTAGCTGCCAATTATTACCTGCAATAGTTTGCTCACCATAGCTTTGCTTTACCAGTTCTAAGTCATCTGGGTTTAAATGCACACGAACTTTTTCTTGCTCAGTATTTAATGCATCTATGCTTTTTTTAAGCGTATGTAAAATAACATCGGGCGATGTTTTAATTTCTTGATAGGTTATAGCTTCTGCCAGCATAACCGCTAATTGCACTAAGTGCTTTTCTGCCAGTTCGTCCACTTTATCAAGCGGAGCGCTGAGGTTGTCGATTATGCTACGCAAGCTGGTTAACTGCTCTTCTATTAACGGCTTAACGTCTTCTTGGCCTTGTGTTTTACCAAGCTCTACGCCTTCTTTATAGCCTGCTTCTTTGCCCTCACCAACCCCTTTTTCAAAGCCATCTATGTAGCCTTGTTCGTGCCCTTGCTTTAAGCCTTCCTCATAAGCATCTTGCCTAATGCGCTCAAGCTCAGCCATAGTTAACGAAGGCAGTTCAGGCTCTTGCGGCTGAGTGTCTTCTACTGCTTCTTCTTCAACTTCTTTTTTATACAAATCAGAAAGCGGTGTGCCAAAAGCCGTTGAACGATTGCCAAAACTACGCTCATCAGGAGCAACGTCAGGTATTGGCCAGTTTTTTAAAAGCTCATCAGCATCATCTGCATGTAAAGGGCGACCTTTTAATTTAGACATAGCTTACAGGAACTCCTCGCCACCGCCGCCGCCTAGCTGAACTTCACCCGAGTCAGATAGACGCCTTGCTGTTGAAAGCACTTCTTTTTGGGCAGCTTCTACTTCACTTATTCTAACCGGTGCCATTGCCTCTAAATCATCGGCAAGCATTTCGGCAGCACGTTTAGACATATTACCCAAAATTTTATCTTTAAGCGCTTCATCAGTCCCTTTAATGGCTTTCATTAGTACGTCTTGCTGTACTTCACGCAGTATGGCTTGAATACCGCGGTCATCCACATCCAAAAGGTTTTCAAATACAAACATAAGATCTTGAATTTGCTGAGACATTTCTTCATCGTGTTCACGAATAGAGTCCATCAACTGCCCTTCTATATTTGTATCTAGGTAGTTCATGATATCTGCCGCGGCTTTTAAGCCACCCATTTTAGCGGCTTGTGCGCCTGCTTGGCCGGCAAATTGTTTTTCCATAATCTCGTTAAGTTCTTGCAATGCTGCAGGTTGCACTTCTTCAAGATTAGCAATACGCATAGTTAAATCTAGGCGCACTTTTTCAGGAAATTGCGCTAAGATTTCTGCCGATTGCTCAGGCTCTAAATACGATAAAACAATAGTTTGAATTTGCGGGTGCTCATTACGAATAATATTGGCAACTTGCTTTGAGTCCATCCATTTAAGTGAATCTAAGCCTTTAGCGCCCGAGCCCATTACAATTTGGTCGATTAAACTAGCTGCTTTATCTTCACCTAATGCGGCGGTAAGCGCCTTTTTAATAAAGTCTTCTGACTGGAAGCCAATTGTACTAAAGCTTTGTATTTGTTCTATAAATAAATTGTGAACTGCGCTTATTTTAGATTGTGACAAGTCATCTAGCGCAGCCATTGCCATCCCCACTTTTTGCACTTGCTTAGGCTCTAAGTGTTTAAGTATTTGCGCTGCATCTTCTTCAGATAAACTCAACAAAAGAATTGCAGCTTTATCTACGCCATCTAACTTGTCAACATCAAACGCTGGCGGGAGTTGTTTTTGTTCTTGATCAGTCATCTTCTGTTAACCACGCTTTCACTACTTGTGATGATAGTTCAGGTTCGTTCGCTACAAGTGCTCTTACCGCTTTAAGCAAATCTTCGTCGCCATGTAAATCTGGCAGCTGTAGTGTACCATCGCTTGAGAAGCCTACAGAAGCAGAATCAAAGTCTTTATTTAGCATATCTAGCGTGCTATCGCCAATATCCACCCCAGAGCTTAATGCATCTTCATCATACTCTTCGAGCGTATCATCTGGGTATATTAAGCGTTTAAGCATAGGCTTAACAACTGCCATAATAAGCACAATAATAACCAGCGCACCCAGTACTAAGCGGACGATTTTCATAAACCAGTCCTGCTCCCACAGCGGTACTTCTAAATCTAAATCAACTGCTTCGCGTACAAATGGTACGGTTACCACCTCTAATGCATCGCCGCGTTGCATATCAAAACCTACCCCACCTTGTAATAGGCGACGTATATTTGACAAAGCCTCTACCGAGCGCGGCGCCATGGTTGTTTCGCCGTTTTCACCTACTTTTGGCACATAATCAACGGCAACCGAGACGCTAATTCTGCGAATAACCCCTGTTTGTTGGCGCTTATGCGAAATGGTGGTGTCTAGCTCAAAGTTACGTGTAGCCTCTTTATGCACTCGGCTTGGGTTCGTTGCTGTACCAGCATTGCCTTGACCTGCTACTTCTGGAATAGTTGAATTCATAGGTGGTTGATTAGTAAGTGCCCCAGGAATACCTACCGCTAAGCCACCAATGTTGTTCTCTTCAAATGTGGTTTCGCTTCTTACTGCTGGTAGGTCTGGGTTGTAGCGCTTTTGTGTTTCTTCTACTGAGCTAAAGTCCATGTTTAAATCAACTTGCGCCGTGTAGTTACCCAAGCCAACTACAGGAATAAGAATACTGTCTATTTTTTCTAAATACTCTTGCTCACGCTTTCTTTCAATGTCGTACTCTTTACGAGAGCGTGCTGCTAATGAGTCTTGCGAGCCTGAATTAAGTAAGCGGCCGTTTTGATCTGTTACCGTTACACGTGAAGGCTCAAGCCCTTGTACTGCAGAGGCAATCATATCAACCACTGAGTCAATCTCCTCGCCATCAAGCATTCTGCCGCGCTTAAGAGTCAATACCACTGTGGCTGATGGCTTTTTTTCTCTGCGTGCAAATACGTTTTCTTTTGGAATGGCTAATAAAACTTTAGCGCGTGTTACGTTGTTTAATTCTTCTATGGTGCGGGCAAGTTGTTGCTCGCGGCCATGTTTTAAACGTTCACGCTCTAATCGTTGGCTAACACCAAAGCCCATATCTTGCATTATGATATCGGTGCCTGAGGTAGGACCTTGCTCTAGGCCTTCACGGGCCATTAGCAATTTAATGTTTTGATACTCACTTTCATCAACCGAAATTACGTTGCCGTCTAGCTCGTAGTCAATTTTTTGTGCATCTAAAAAATCAAGGGTTTGGATCAGCTCCTCTGTTGGCATTTTACCAAGTGGGCGCATGTCTGGCTGACGTGCCCAAATAATCACAAATATGGCAATAGCTAAACAAATAGCCAGCGCAATAATAAGGGTGACTTGGCGAAGCACATCAACACCATTTAAGGCGCTTAAGTAGCCCGACTTTTGTTCTTGTTGCTCGTTATCTTCGCTTTGGTCAATACCGCCGCCAGCAAGAGCAAGATCTGTTGATTGATTAGATTGCGCCACAATAATTCTCCACTACCTACTTAAACAGGCATGTTCATAATTTCTTGGTATGACTCAACAAGTTTATTTCTTACTTGTACTGTAGCCTCAAATGCCACTGACGATTTTTGTGAGGCAATCATTGCCTCAGCAAGCGATACACTTCTATCACCCATTTCAACAGCCACTACTTTTTGTTTAGCATCTTGTTGTAAGCCATTAACCGTGTTTAATGCATCACTTAGTAAGTCACCAAATTGAGCAGACGATGTTGGCTGAGCTTGAGTAGGTAGCTTATTGATTTGATTTGTATGGCCTGCTTCTAAAGCCATTGATTGCATTTCTTGAAATAGCGCGCTGTTTTGAATTTTCATAATTTTCTCTGGCAAATGCAGTTAACGTTCATAAAGGGAATAAAGCACAAAGTGTGCCATAAAAATAAACCTTTAATTACATAAGGTTAACTATTATTTTTAAGAGTCAGAGATTTGACAACCCTAAACTAAGCGTGGTTAGTTTAGGGTTATATAGAAGAAAGGGATAAAGTTATGCGGGCAGCGAAATACCTAAATCGCGCATTTGCGCTAGTTTATAACGTAAAGTACGCGGACTGATCCCAAGTGTTTGTGCAACATCTTTACGTTTGCCTTGGCAGCGCGCTAGGGTCTCTAATATTATTTTATGCTCTTTATCTTTTAGCTCATCTTTATAGCTGCCAGTATCAACACTAGGCAGAGAGCTACTCGCCTCTGCAGGCGTTATTTTGTCATCATAATACGCGCCACTGGGAGTGTTCGCTTGTTCAGGCGCTATCTCCTGTGTAGGCGTACTGTTAATTGGCGCTTGCATTAAGTTTTCAATAAAAATGGCCTGTTCGCCAATTACATTGCCCGTTCGCAAAATAAGCGCACGTTGAATTACATTATCAAGCTCGCGTACATTACCAGGCCATGCATGGCTTAGTAATTTTTGTTCAGCGGCACTATCAAGCGTTGCTAGCGGCTCTTTACTTTTAACTAAATGGCGCTCTATTAAATGCTTAGCCAATACAATTATATCCCCTGGGCGATCACAAAGCGGTCGCCACATTAGAGGAAATACATTTAAGCGATAATATAAGTCTTCTCTAAATTGATTATCTGCAACGGCTTCTTTTAGGTCGCGGTTACTGGTTGCGAGTACTCTTACATCGAGTGAAATTGTTTTTCGGGCACCTAAACGCTCAACTTCACGCTCTTGCAATACCCGTAATAGCTTAGCTTGCAGCCCCAAGTCCATTTCGGTTATTTCATCAAGTAATATGGTGCCGCCTTGGGCTTGTTCAAATTTACCTGGGCATGCTTGTATTGCACCGGTAAACGCGCCTTTTTCGTAGCCAAATAAAGTGGCTTCAAGCATGTTTTCGGGAATAGCCGCACAGTTTATTGCCACAAAAGGCGCATCGCATCGGTTTGATTTATCGTGAATGTAGCGCGCTAACACTTCTTTACCAGAGCCACTAGGGCCTAGCACCATAACACTTGCATCTGAGCGCGCCACTTTGCTCGCCAGTTCTAAAAGCGCAATACTGCTTGGGTCGGCAACAATTGGGCCGTCAGTGTCTTTTGGCTTTTCGGGTAAATACCGACTAACCATATTTAAAAGCACCTCAGGGGCAAATGGTTTAGCCATATAATCAATTGCGCCTAAGCGCATTGCCTCTACTGCATCATCAATCGTTGCATAGGCAGTCATCATTAATACGGGGAGATCTGGGTAGTTAAGCTTAATGCTTCTAAGTAAATCTAGGCCGCTCATCGCGCCCATTTGCACGTCACTGACCACTAATGAAAACTCAGATTTTTTTAATTGGATCATGGCTTGCTCAGCACTATCGGCTGCAACACAGGCAATACCCGACATTTCTAACGTGTCTATGAGTGCTTCTCTTAAACCTGCATCATCTTCAACCACTAGTATTGTATTACTCATGCTGTTTTCTCCTGCGTTGAGGCCGTGCATATGGGCAGCAATAAACTAAAACATGCACCACCATTGGCATTATTAACCACTTCAACACGTCCTTGATGCGCATTAGCCACAGAGCTTACAACAGCAAGCCCAAGCCCTGTACCTTGGCTTTTTGTGGTATAAAACGGTTCAAAAATTTTCTCTATTTGGCTCAACTCTACACCAGGGCCGTTATCGCATACGCTAATACGCACGGTATCGGGTTCGCTGCTATCGCGCTGCGCTTTCAATGTCACCAGGGCTTGGCTGCCAATAATTTGGATACTATTGTGAATAAGGTTTTGAATAGCACTGGCCAGCGCGGTTTTATTACCGGTAATTTCTATGTCTGGCTCTGGTAGCTCAACAACAAGTGAGCTGTTATTTAAGGCCACCATTGCATCGGCACCTAGTTTTACCTCGTTTAAAAGCTGCTGCATAGAAACCTGTTCAACCACTTGTTGCTCGCCGCTTTTGGCAAAAAGTAGCATATCGTTAACTTGGGTTTCTAAATCTTTTAAACGCGACATTAACTTAGTTTGAAAGTTATCGCGTGATGACTCTGGTAGCTTTTTAGAGCCCAAATTGGCCGCGTATAACATAGCCGCCGAAAGCGGTGTACGCACTTGGTGCGCAAGCGAAGCCACCATTTTACCTAACGCGCTTAGGCGCTGCATATGGGCTACGCGCTTTTGCAAACGGCGCGTTTCTGTTAAATCTGTCATTAATATTAATTGCCCAGGCTCTGGCGCTAGCGCAGTAATATCAAGCTTTATAAGGCGCCCATCTTTGAGCGACACTTCATGTCCATCATCTTGGTGGGGACGAAAAGAGCGCTGAATAATGTTAAACCACTTCTCTCCTTCGAGCGGCTCGCCTAACATATCAATCGCTATTTGATTGGCTTTTGCAATAAGCCCTTTGCCATCAAGCACTACAACACCCGCAGGCATGGTATCAACTAAGTGCGACAGCCAACTTGCCTGCTGTCTTAAATCACTTAATTCACCAATGTACTCTTCTTGAAGTAAACATGGGTTATACTGTTTTGCAGTAATAAACTGTGGTTTAAGTACACTCGCAAGGGCCATAATCAAATCTCTTAATGATGTAGATACAGGGCTAAATGCACAATTTATACCAATATTATTTTATATATTTTTCATTTAGTTACCTTACAATATCGCGTAACAAAAAAATGACGCACACTAAAAGGAATAATAATGAGTGAGCAAAATAAATGCCGTTGTGCATGGCTCGACGCCACAAAGCCTGATTATGTGAAATACCATGATGAAGAATGGGGAGTCCCCCTTTATGACGATACGAAATTATTTGAATTTATTACCCTCGAGTCGGCGCAAGCGGGCTTAAGTTGGTACACCATTTTAAAAAAGCGCGCAGGCTATAAAAAAGCATTTGCTAATTTTAATGTGCAAAAAGTGGCTAACTTTACAGCCGATGATATAGAACGGCTAATGCAAGATGAGAGCATAGTGCGGAACCGCTTAAAAATTGCTGCCACCGTTAATAATGCTCAACGGTTTATTGAGATTCAAAAAGAATTTGGCAGCTTTAGTAATTACCAATGGCAATTTGTGGGCAATAAACCAATTATTAGTGATTTAAATAGTGTTGAAGATACCCCTGCAATTACCGAGGAGTCAAAAGCGTTTGCAAAGGATTTAAAAAAACGAGGTTTTAAATTTTTGGGCCCTACAACGGTATACGCACATATGCAGGCCTGTGGCATGGTAAACGATCACAGTAATGATTGTTTTAGAAAAGAAGAAATTATAAAGGCGTTTAGTGAATAAGTGATTTATCAGCATAAAAGTGATCTGTTCATAAAAAGGTGAAGAGACGCTTCGCTTTTGAGAAGTAACGTGTAAGTTAATTGTGGTTTCTCATTTGATCTCGTTTTTTGGGGGGTTAAGTAATTAAAAGCTGCGCTTTTTACGCGAGCAAGCTTTGCGTCTACCGCCAAAGTTTAAGTTTGCGTTTATCTTGTAAACGCGAAGCTTGCTTGCGTGACGGGCAAAGCCCGTAAATTAATTCCTCAAAAATGAATAATAAATAACGAAAAGTCTTTCACCATTTGCATACTGTTAATCTCGCGATAGATTGTACTTTTTCATTTTTTCGACAAGCGTAGTACGCCTTACACCTAATATTTCTGCGGCGCGCGCAACAACGTAATCAAAACGCTCTAACGCTTGGGTAATTAAGCTTATTTCAAGCTCTGCTAAATAATCTTTAAGCTCTATACCCTCTTCAGGTAATACGCCAGATCCCGGTTGGCTAAATTCAGGCTCTGGTTCATTATCATAATCGCTAAAGCCTGAGCTAAAAATATCGTTAAAGGCATCTTTTTCAAGTAGCTCTTCAGGGTATTCTGGCTCGTATGCGTCTACCTCGATGTAGCGATATTTATTGGGTAAATCGGGTACATCCACTACTTTTTCAGGGAACATAATCACCATGCGCTCCACTAAATTAGCAAGCTCTCGAATATTACCAGGCCAAGCATGCTCTTTTAGGCTCTCTACCGCGCGCTCTGTAAATTTAGCCGACGTACCACTTTGCTCATTCACACGACGCATTAACTCTTTAAGTAATAAAGGTATGTCGTCTGCACGCTCATTAAGAGACGGGTTTTCAATAGGAAACACGTTTAAACGGTAATATAAATCTTCCCTAAAGCTGCCCTTTTCAATCATTTCCTCAAGGTTGCGATGAGTAGCGGCAATCACCCGTACATCTGCTTGAATCGCTTTTGTGCCACCTACACGCTCGTAGCTGCGCTCTTGTAATACACGCAATAACTTTACTTGCATTTGCAGCGGCATATCGCCAATTTCATCTAAAAATAGCGTACCGCCTTGAGCCAATTCAAAGCGTCCTTTACGTGCAGAAATAGCGCCGGTAAACGCCCCTTTTTCGTGACCGAATAGCTCGCTTTCGAGCAACTCTCCAGGAATAGCACCACAGTTTACTGGTACAAACGGCCCCGTATTGCGTTTAGATAATAAATGGACGTTACGCGCAACCACCTCTTTACCTGTACCCGATTCGCCTAAAATAAGCACGTTTGCATCGGTTTTAGCCACTTGCTCAATTAAAAAGCGTACGTTTTTAACTGCATCAGTTTCGCCAACTAAACCATCAAATGTTTTGTGTGGTTTATGCTGCTTGTGGCTCCCAGGCAACATACGTTGGTACTGTTGGCAGTCGTGTAATAACTGTGTGGTTACTTCGTGATTAAACGGCTCACAAATTAAGCCCACTACATTAGCAATACTTAATAAGGGCTTGAGTGTTTCACCAATCAGTAAAAAAGGCAGGGTTGGAAAACGCTTAATTAAGCTTTCATGATCTAAGCCTTGCAATGCACCTAAAATAACAATGCATTCTTGTTGTTGATACTTACTAGATACTTGCTCAAAATCACTTTCGTCAAGTAACTGCACAGCTTCCCCAATAAAGGTAAGCGATGCATTTAATCCTATTGCACGGTTATTATTATTATCTAAAATCAAGATCATAGTTAGCGAGCCATAATTTCACTAATTTATTTTATTAGCTAAATTGTAAGCGAGATCTGAATGGATGCAAGTAATAGCGGCGGTTTTTTGACATAAACGCCAAAAAATAGACGGATTAGTAAAATCAATCATACTTAAGAATTAATCATTAAGTATCAGTTTATATAAACCCAATATAAAAGCTTACTAAAATTTTAAAGGACAAATTACCCATTATACGAAATATATAAGCTATTATTTACTTAAGTTGAAAGCAGCAGTGCCGATAACTATACGATAGTAAAACGTTTGGCATTAATATTGCTTTTGTTTTGATATTAGTTTTACATAATTTTAGTAGTTAAATTTTAGGATTTTCCCATGGCACATGTCTCACTGAAAAAATACAGTCAAGTTCGTGCAAGTAACATTGCAGAAATGGCGCCGTATGAACAAATAAACCTTATTTTTAGTAATATTATTGGTCGCTTAGCCGCTACTAAGGGTTTTATTGAACGCAAAGAAATAGAAAAAAAAGGCGAAAACCTCTCAGCATGCATTTTATTATTAGGTGCACTGCAAGATGCGCTTAACTTAGAAGTAGAACAAGATCCTAGTATTTCTGATAATTTATTGGCGTTATACGCTTACTGCCAACGTAAGTTAACTCAAGCTAATATAAATAATGATATTGAAGCAGTTGTTGAAGTTTCAAGCATCATTAAAGAAATAAAAGAAGGCTGGGATAGTATTCCAGCAGATCAACGCAGCCCTGCGGTATAAGGCTATGGGTCAAAGCCTTTCAGCTAAAGCAAAGCATATTAATGAGCTGCTTAATAATATTGAAGCATTAGTACAAAGCAATAAAGCTGATGAAGCTAAACCTAGTATGGATACTTTAAATATTGAGCTTAAAAACTGGTGCGAAAGTGATGCCCCGCCAAAAGCTCAAGAATTAGAGGCTATTCAAGCTGCTATTAACACTATAAGCAAGCAAGCAATGGCTAAAAAGAACGAATCATCAAAAGCCATAATTAAGCAAAAAAAATCAGGTAAAGCTATCTCTGCCTACAAATCAGTTTAACTAAGTATCGCACAGCGCTATTTAAACTTAATTAAGCATAAAAAAACCGTTTATAAAACGGTTTTTTTATAGGCCTAACGAATTTTACTGGTTATGAATTGTTACTCACCACGCCAGGCATATTTTCAAGCTGTGCTTGCACATAACTACTTGTAGAGTTGAGGCTCGCTACCAGTAAATCCATGGCATTATATTGAGCATATAACCTGTCTGATAACGACTCCATCTTGCTGGCAAGGCTAAGTCGTTGGTCATCGATATCTTCTAGTTGATTTGTTTTACTGTCTATACGGTTTTGAATAATACCATCGGAATCTGTATAAAAGCTCATTAAGTCATCAAAAGACTGGGCAAAGCCGCCCTCATCTTCATCACTACCCACAAAAAACTGCTGTACTAAATCTACGTCTGAATCTATTTGCTCGTTTAGTGTTTCAGTATTGAGTGATAAAACACCATAGCGGTCTGTTTCAACACCTAATTGTGAAAGTGATAATGAATTACCATCACCTAAATCGACCGACTCAGTTATTTCACTACGCAGTTTTGACATAACACCACGAAGTAGTGAATCTCCCGCCATTACACCAGCGCCACTTTCACCTGATGCACCTAAATTATTACTAAGCTCTAACAGTTCGTTGTAACTAGTGATAAAGCTATTTAAACCTGCTTGTATATTATTATTATTTTCAGTGACTGATATATCGCTCATATCATCGTCGGCATCATGCAATTTTTTTGCGGTGATATCCACGCCATCAATTACATTGCTAAATTCATTAGTATTGCTTGATACCGTTAATGTGCCATCAATAGTTATTTGTGCATTTTGTGCAGCGTTTACTTCTGTTAGGTTTGTAGTATGGTTTAGCGGGTCTGCGTCAGATACATCGTAAGCTAACCGTGAGAGCCCACCAGTGTCAGTATTATTACCATCGTCATCTTGTACGGTAATAGTAATTGCATTGTCTTCACCAGTTTCTTTACTAGTAAGTACTAAATGCTGGCCATCATCACTGGTTACTATAGTCGCCACAACCGAGTCATTACTATCGCTGCCCGTAAAGGGGCCGTTATTAATTTGGTCGCGTAAATCTTCTAAGGTATTAGTTGCAGACAGAACAGTGGAAAAACTGTTTTCACCAGAGCCAATTGTAATTACACCGGCGCCAATTGCCTCATCGGCAGCAAATGCAGGAGATGACAATTTATGAGCTTGCGCTAATGCATCAACTTTTACGTTATAGCTTCCTGGTTGGGCGTCTTCATCTGCACTAATTGATATAAAGTCATCATTACCAGACGTACTACGCTTTTGGTAGTTATCACTATCGCCTAATGCTTCCATAGCCGTTTGCACCTGCTCTAAAGCAGATTTTAATGCGCCTGCAGCTGATATATCTGTAGTTAAGTTACTTTCAGTAGTATTTAAACGAGCCTCAGCAGGGGCCTGCTCAGCATTCACTAATGCATCAACAATGTCTGATACAGCTAAGCCAGAGCCCAAACCATTAAACGAAATAGACATACTTCACCTCTTTAAACACCTTAAAATAAGCTAACTCTAAATACACGAGTAACAATAGCCGCTAAACAGTTTGATCAATTAAAATACCCGCAGATTCAGAAAGCTTTGACACTAAGCTTAATACTTCTTCCGAAGGGTATTGCTTAATTACATCGCCACTGGTTTTATCGAGAATTTTAATAACGTCACGGCCTGAGTCTTCATCAACTTGAAATTGCAAACTACGGCTCATCTCTCCCATAAACTCCTGCAATTGTTGCGCCACTTTTTCAAGCTGTTCACGCTCAAGTTGTTGGTTTTGTGAACTATTGCCCTCAGAGCTTTGCTGCGTATAGTGATTGTTTAACTGGTTTTGCGAGCCTTGTTCATCCGTTTTATTTACGTCATCAACAGCGCGCTGAGTCAATGTCGCTCCAGACTGCCCTACTTGTTTATCTTCACCAGTTAAAGATGTTGATGCTATCGTAACTTCTGCGTTTGAAGTAATGGTGTTCATAACGCCTCCTAAACTTTGCCGAACTTGTATAGTTATTAAACTAACAATAGCTTAATTTATACCCTTAAACCACAAAAGGAGGTAGCTAAAGCCACCTCCTTGTTTTAAAACTAATACTGACTTTATGTACTAGCTAGCTATTCATTAAGCTATAACGTTTAACTTATTAACCTAATAAGCTAAGTGCTGTTTGTGGTAACTGATTCGCTTGCGATAAAATTGACGTACCAGCTTGTTGCAAAATTTGGTTTTTAGTCATTTCTGCTGTTTCAGTTGCAAAATCTGTATCTTGAATACGGCTACGTGATGCAGATACATTTTCAGAGATGTTTGCAAGGTTACTAATAGTATGGTCAAAACGGTTTTGAATCGCACCTAAGTCAGCGCGTTGAGCGTCAATATTAGCTATTGCGTTATCGATTATAGCCAAAGCATCCTGAGAACCAGATTGCGTTCCAATATCTACCTCATCGATGCTAACAACTTCGCTTGTATAAGCAGTGTTAGCAGCTGTGGCCATTGTAGCTGCACTTGCTTCAATTTTGAACGACTCTGATGAGTTAAACTGTAAAGAACCCATTACACGCGCTGCGTTATCGCCATCCGATGTCACCGATGCCGTTACTGCTGGATTTGATGCATTCCCCTTGTAATCCAAACCATTTAAAGTTAAACCTGCGCCGGCAACTTGCGCCGAAGCATTATCGACAACGTCTAAATTCTCTATCGTTATGTCTTCACCTTTATCGTTTGATAAGATAAGTTCATTATTTTCTATAGAAGCGGAAACACCATGTTTAGCTGAATCTTTATTTATTGCTTGAGATAGAGCACTTAAATCATCAGAGACAGTACCGCTTGCAGTAAACGAAACAGCTGTAGATGTTCCACCAGCATTCAAGTCAAAACTCATAGTATCATCTGTTGATAAGCTACCAGCAAATGCAACTTTAGCCTGTGTTTTAGCCAATGCATCCACCCCAGTGCTGTCTGTTAAACCATTAATCTTCTCTGCCGCAGAGCGAGCACTTGAATTAGCATCAAGGGTAACTTCAACATCCTTACCATCGCGCCCTGTTATAGTGTACTTATCAGTTGCAGTAATAGCATTTGTGGGGAGTGTAGCTCCCGCTTCAGCTTGACCAAAACCGTTAGCCGCTGCTGATTGTAATGTTGTTTGGTTTGTGCCTATTTCATCTGCAGCAACGCTTGAAAGTGATAAATTAATTGTTTCATTTGCATTTGCACCCACTTGAAAAGCCTTTGTACCATAAGACCCATCTAATAGCTGCTGCCCACCAAACGAAGTAGTTTCCGCAATTCGTGTCAACTCTGTTTGTAATGCTGATACTTCTTTTTGAAGCGCTTCTCTATCATCAGCAGAGTTTGAACCATTTGCCGATTGCAGAGCAAGCTCACGCATACGCTGCAAAATATTAGTCGACTCTTGCATCGCACCTTCTGCAGTTTGCGCCATTGAGATACCGTCATTGGCGTTACGCTGAGCTACTGCTAAACCATTAACTTGTGATGTTAAGCGATTTGAAATTTGTAAGCCTGCCGCATCATCTTTTGCGCTGTTAATACGCATACCTGATGATAAGCGCTCCATTGACGTTGCTAGGTCAGAACCTGATTGAGATAGGTTACGTTGAGCGTTTAGTGAAGATACATTTGTATTTACTGAAATCATAATAAAACTCCTGATTACTTTCGTAATGTGACTGTTTAGATTTAACCAAGAGCTGTCACAATTGTATGTTCAAGCTCTGTTCTGGTTAAGTTAACGGCAGGGAATAAATTATCTTTAGAAGTATTTTAAAAATAAATTAGTTTATTTGTTTAATTAAAACATAATTACTTGTTTTTAAATAAAAATAATAATTTATTAATTTTCGCTATCTCAAAAAGCAAAAACGCACTTCAAATTGAAGTGCGTTTATAATAAAGAGTTTTAGTTAACTAGATGATTAGCCACCTAATAAACTAATTGCAGCCTGTGGTATCTGGTTTGCTTGAGAAAGTATTGATGTACCTGCTTGTTGCAATATTTGGTTTTTAGTCATTTCTGCTGTTTCAGTTGCAAAGTCTGTATCTTGTATTCGGCTACGTGATGCCGACACATTTTCAGCTATATTAGCAAGGTTACTTATTGTATGGCCAAACCTATTTTGAACCGCACCTAAATCAGCGCGTTGAGCGTCAATATTAGCTATTGCATTATCAATTATTGCTAAAGCATCCTGAGAGTCAGTTTGCGTACTAATGTCAATTGTATCAACGCTAACAACTTCGCTTGTATAAGCAGTGTTAGCAGCTGTGGCCATTGTAGCTGCACTTGCTTCAATTTTGAACGACTCTGATGAGTTAAACTGTAAAGAACCCATTACACGCGCTGCGTTATCGCCATCCGATGTCACCGATGCCGTTACTGCTGGATTTGATGCATTCCCCTTGTAATCCAAACCATTTAAAGTTAAACCTGCGCCGGCAACTTGCGCCGAAGCATTATCGACAACGTCTAAATTCTCTATCGTTATGTCTTCACCTTTATCGTTTGATAAGATAAGTTCATTATTTTCTATAGAAGCGGAAACACCATGTTTAGCTGAATCTTTATTTATTGCTTGAGATAGAGCACTTAAATCATCAGAGACAGTACCGCTTGCAGTAAACGAAACAGCTGTAGATGTTCCACCAGCATTCAAGTCAAAACTCATAGTATCATCTGTTGATAAGCTACCAGCAAATGCAACTTTAGCCTGTGTTTTAGCCAATGCATCCACCCCAGTGCTGTCTGTTAAACCATTAATCTTCTCTGCCGCAGAGCGAGCACTTGAATTAGCATCAAGGGTAACTTCAACATCCTTACCATCGCGCCCTGTTATAGTGTACTTATCAGTTGCAGTAATAGCATTTGTGGGGAGTGTAGCTCCCGCTTCAGCTTGACCAAAACCGTTAGCCGCTGCTGATTGTAATGTTGTTTGGTTTGTGCCTATTTCATCTGCAGCAACGCTTGAAAGTGATAAATTAATTGTTTCATTTGCATTTGCACCCACTTGAAAAGCCTTTGTACCATAAGACCCATCTAATAGCTGCTGCCCACCAAACGAAGTAGTTTCCGCAATTCGTGTCAACTCTGTTTGTAATGCTGATACTTCTTTTTGAAGCGCTTCTCTATCATCAGCAGAGTTTGAACCATTTGCCGATTGCAGAGCAAGCTCACGCATACGCTGCAAAATATTAGTCGACTCTTGCATCGCACCTTCTGCAGTTTGCGCCATTGAGATACCGTCATTGGCGTTACGCTGGGCGACAGCTAAACCATTTATTTGTGAGGTTAAGCGATTTGAAATTTGTAGGCCGGCGGCATCATCTTTTGCGCTATTAATACGCATACCTGATGACAAACGCTCCATTGACGTTGCTAGGCCTTCGCCAGATTTTGTTAAGTTACGTTGTGCGTTCAGTGACGACACATTAGTATTTACTGTTAATGCCATTTTACCATCTCCTAGGTTTAAACAGAGTGTGGTTCAACACGTTTTAACAGGAACCACTATTAGATAATTTCTAATTATTAGAAAAGCATTTACTGTGCCAACTTTTAAATCAATATAAACCAATGTTTTTAAATGCTTTTTTATAAAATGTTATACATTAATAATTAAGTTATCTGTTTAGCTGGAGGGATGACAAATTATTGCCGCTTTTTTGAGGGAGGTTTTTGCCGCTTTGTATTCACTAAAGCGGCAAGGTATTTCTGCTTATAATCTGTTTATAAGTAATCAAATAAAGAAAGGTTTGTTAAACGGCCAAACGTAGCTTGTGACGCTTGCAGTGCGGTTTCTTGTTTAGTGAGTTCACTAATGGCTTCTGCCATATCTACTTCTACTAAATCAGAAAGGTTGCTTTTGTTTTGAATGTCTTGCGCAAGATTTGAGTCACTCACGCTATCAACCGCATTCATCCGCCCGCCTAAGCTAGCTTGCGTATACACAACTTGCTCGCTGGCATTTTGAAGCTGTACTACACCATCGGCTAATACTTGCTGAAAATCATCGCCTTCAAGTGTGCCATCATTTAACCCTGTAATAAGTGATTGTAATGTATTAAGCACGTTTTCTTTGTGCGGTTTTTCAAGCGTAAAATCGAGTTGGCCAGGCGTACTACCCTCAAATTGAATTTTCATTCCTGAAAACTCAATTGTATTATCATTAACTTCCCCTGTTTGAGGTGGGGTAAGCGGCACACCATCTTGTAGAATTTCATATGTATCTGGATCGTTTGTTGTCGCACCAACGTTTCTGACTACAACACTAAAAGTATTTGCTGTGGGTGACACTGAAGTCCCTGGATCAGCATTGTAATTTGCCTGATGAAACTTATCGAACTCTGTTTGACCATCGACATAAACCGTCCCTGCAGTAATATTATTTGTAGGCGTAGTTACCGGAACCGTAGCTTGATTATCAGTAACATCAAGTCGTGCGTCGCTTTTCTCAAACGTATCAAAACCGTTATCGCTAGATTTAATACTTACCCCTTCAGCAATAGTTATTACATGCTGGCCTTGATCTCCATTATAAGTATATTCACCCGTAGTAGAGTCAAATTGGTAAGGTTGAGTGCTGTCTTGGTAGCCTGAAAAAATAAATTTACCGTCTTCTGAGCGGGTATTCATTAAATTGACGAGTGTTTTTTGTATTTCACTCAGCTCAGCCGCGATAGACTCTAAATCATCTTGAGTATAAGCACCATTGCCCGCTTGAATAGCCAGCTCTTGGGCTTGCTGAATATTAGTATTTATACTTTGTAAAATGGTTTCTTCAGTTTCAAGACGGCCAGTTAATTGGTCAATATTTTTAGTATATTGCTCATTTGTTTGTATTTTATTTGAGTAAAGCATCCCTTGCGAAATAGCAGCAGGTGCTTCTGAGGTCGTTAAGTATTTTTTACCTGTTGTTACTTGCTCTTGTGCATTAGCAACACTTTGTTGGTTATCGAGTATTTTATTAATGTTGTTTTGATACATTAAGTTATTTGATAAACGCATAATTACCTCGCCGCACTTAATAAGGTGTCAAAAACTTCTTGGGCCGCAGCTAGTACTTGAGCTGATGCTGAATATGATTGCTGAAAACGCAGTAAATTGGCAGCCTCTTCATCTAGGTTTACACCTGAGAGCGACTCATACCACGCTTCTGATTGCTGGGCTAACGCATCAAATGCGCTGGCACTGGTAATGGCTTGGCCAGTTACTACGCCAATATCACTCACTAACCCTGAATAGGCTTGGTTAAACGTTTCGTGATTGTCGGCAGTGGCTGTTGTCACTACATTTTTACGCACTAACTCACCATTTTGTAAATCAGCGAGTTTTAAACCATTACGGTTATCATCAAAGCCGCCTTCGTTAAATTCAAGGGTAAAAGTGTCTCCGGTAGCTGGCGTGCCTTCAATGTCAAAATCAAAGCCATAGTTGCTAAAAGGTGCGCCAGCCTGAGCCAGTACGCCTTCTGCTGGAGGCGTTACTGTAAATGTCGTGGTGCCATTTGCATCTGTAATTTGATATTCGTTTGCAGTGCCTGTTTTAACTAACGTGATATCGCCATTGGCTAAATCAGGGGTAGTGTTAAAGCCACCCGAGGTAACACTTGTTACTTCTCCGGCTGAAATAGTCGCTGTACCTACATTATCTATGCTGTTAGCTGTACGAACAGGCGATGCCAGTGCTAAGTCTTCACCGCGGCTTGTCGCAAGGGAAATACTGGTTGCCGCCTCTGAGTTAAGTTTAATTTGAAATTTATCCCCGATATTACCTGTACCATTAATTTCTAGTTTTAAGCCAAATGAGTCTTCAACTGTAGCCGGTAGTGGCGGCGTTGCATTAGGATCACCGGGTGTAGCTAATTGTATATCATCAGCATCTATGACGTTACTTGCTGGAATAATTGCTATGGCCGCATCGCCAATAGGCTCGCCTTTATTATCTACGGGCTGAATGCTCACTTCATTTGTATCCGTGTAAGTAACAATAAAGTCGCTGGCCGGTAGCTCACTGCCTTTACCGGGTTCTACAGTTGCAGTCATACCTGCATTACCAGTATTCGCTTGATACGCATAAGCGCCGGCGGTAGGTATATTAAATATATCACCGCCTAGCTCGCCGTTAGCATCCATACCCAATTTATTTTGCTCGTTGAACGCATCAGCAATTGCCAATCCCATTTGGCCAATTTGATTTTGTGCAGGCACAAGTATGTCGTCTCTAAATGCGAGCAAGCCGCCAATCTTGCCTTTTAATTTAGATGCATCTATTTCTAGCGGCACGGCTTTGCCGCCATTAACGTCAAGCGTCAATTCTTTAAAATTAGGATCGGGGTCGCCCGACAGTGAAAACAAGTTAAATGTACCGTTTTCCATAACTAAAGATTCACCGCTGCCCATAAAGACGAGTTTTTCGCCATTAGGGCCATCAAGTGTTTCTATATCAACAAGCTCTGATAATTCACGAATCGCTAAGTCGCGCTGGTTATAAATAGAGCTTGCGTCAGAGGCGTTATTTGTGCCATTTACGACTGCTATTTCTTGGTTTAACGTATTTATATTTTGGATAAGTGAGTTGGCTTCTTCAGAAAAAATCTCAAGCTGCTCATTTACTATACCTTGTTGCTCAAGCACGATACCCGAAAGCCTATCCATTTGATCAACTAAGCTTTGCGCATCGGTCATTACTAATGAGCGAGCAACTGTTGAAGACGGCTGGTTTAGCGCCTCTTGCACGTTATTAAATAATGAATTTATACCCGTTGATAAGTTATTAGACTCTTCTGAAAAAATAGTATCAACACGGTTGGCTTCTGTTACAAATTGATCAAAAAACGATTTATTTGAGGTGTCGCGGTTTAACTGCGACTGGGCAAACTCGTTCAATAACCTGTATGTTTCGCCGCGACCTACTTGGTTATCAACCATCGTGGTAAATTCAGTGCGCTCACGTACGTAGCCTTCTGTATTTACATTGGTGATGTTTTTACTGGTCGTTTGCAACAGCTCAGAGCTTGAACGCACCCCAGCACTGGCAATATTTAATAAACTAAACGACATATTACTTCACTCCTTGGGTAAACGCGCTTGTTGCAATATTTTTAAGCTCACTGCTATTTAGCACTTTTTTTATTTTACTCGCGTAATTAGGATCGGTTGCATAGCCTGCTTTTTGTAGCGAATCTAAAAATTCGTTTGGCTGTGCTGTTTTTTGTAATGCTTCTTCGTAGCGTGGGTTTTGCGTTAAAAAATCGACAAAGTCGTTCACGCTTTCTTTTATAGAATCGTAAGCTCTAAAACTTGCTTGCTTTTTAACAGGGGTACCTTGCTCAAATTCAAGCGTTACTTTACTTGCTTTATCGCCTTCCCAGCTTTTATCTGATTTAATATTGAACAGGTTATTTGAGCTATTCCCGTCGCTTTTATTAATAATATGCTTACCCCAACCCGTCTCAAGTGCCGCTTGGGCCACCATTACTGCAGGGTTTAAACCAATTTTTTCGGCCGCTGTTTTAGCATGCTCCCACACTGCACTAACAAACTCTTCAGCATTATCAAATGACGACTGCTGTGTAGGCTGTGTTGTGGTTTTAGTTTGTGTTGCCGCACTGCTGACTACTAAGTCATCTTTATTTGCTTGCTTTACACTGTGCACCTTTTCGTGCGGCAGTTCAGAGCCTGCGCGTTTATCACTCATAAAGTCGTTAGTAGTTCTTAATACTGAGCCAGGCATAAAGTTCTCAGCCTCTGGAGAAAGCTGCTGCACAATTAAATCAGCCAAACCCAAAGACCCATTTGATGAAAGCTCAGAAGAGAGCTGCTGATCGTGCATTTCTTCAAAAAACTTTACGCCGCTAGAGTTAAACGGGCTGTCTTCATCTTCAAATGCTTCGTTGGCTTTACGCATCCCTTTTAGAAGCATTTGTGTAAAAATAGCTTCAAATTGTGCCGCTGCTTTTTTTAGCGCCGCTTTAGACGCATCAGTAGATGCATCACCGCTGTTTAAAGCGTCTTGACGTAAAGTATTAAGATTACTTAAATCAAAAAAGTTTTGCTTATCGAGGTGATTTGTTTCCATCAGCTTTTTGACACAAAAATAAATAATGCTTTAAGAAATGCAAAAATTGAGCCAAAGAAAGGTAAACAGTAAAAAGCTTAAGTACCTTTTGAGTACTTAAGCTTTATGTGGAAGGGTAAATATTCTAAAATCTAACTAAATAACAACAAGCTGTCCGTTAATTGCACCCGCTTCTTTAAGCGCTTCTAAAATAGCCATTAGGTCTCCAGGTGCTGCGCCTACTTCATTTATAGCACGCACTAAGTCATCTAAGCTAACGCCGGGGTTAAAAACAAACGCACGAGAATCATCTTGATTAACGTCAATAATACTTTGCTGTGTAACAACAGTTTCGCCTTCTGCTAACGGATTAGGCTGCGTTACATTTTGCTGTTCAGCAATTGTGACTGTTAGGCCGCCATGGGTTATTGCCGCAGGCTGTAGCTTCACATTTTTGCCAATGACAATCGTTCCCGTACGTGAATTAACAATAATTTTGGCTGAGGTATCAGCAGGCTTAAACTCTAGGTTTTCAAGCGTTGATAAATAAGACACTCGTTGCGATGCATCACGTGGCGCAATAACGCGTACTGAGGCAGCGTCAATAGCTTGTGCACTATTAGGGCCTACCAAATTGTTAATTGTTGCTTCTAAACGTTTTGCCGTTGTAAAGTCAGGGCGGTTTAAGTTAAAAGTAATGTAGTCGCCTTGCATAAAAGGGCTTTTAACTTCGCGTTCAACAGTGGCTCCGTTAGGTACGCGGCCAACTGTCGGGGTATTAATGACCACTTTACTGCCATCAAGCCCTTGTGCTCCTAAACCACCCACAATTAGGCTACCTTGCGCTATGGCGTATACGTTTCCATCCACCCCTTTTAAGAAAGTTTGGAGCAAGGTGCCGCCACGTAAACTGCCTGCACTGCCAATAGAAGATACCGTAATATCAATTGTTTGACCCGGCTTTCTAAAAGGCGGAAGCTCAGCATGGACTGCCACTGCTGCTACGTTTTTAATTTTAGGGCTTTGTGTTGAAGGCAGCGTAATACCAAAACTGTTTAGCATGCCTCTAAAACTTTGTTGCGTGTAAGAGTTTTGCTCCCCTGTACCAGGTAGCCCCACCACTAAACCATAGCCAACCAATTGGTTAGCACGTACGCCTTCAACCATAGAGACATCTTTTATACGCTCGGCGCTGGCAGAAAATTGCCAGCCTAGCAGTATGATCAAAATAAACGCTTTAATGCTATTCATACTACTATCCTCTAAAACGGAAATAACGAGCTACTAAAGAAACGTGTTAACCACCCTGGGCTTTGCGCTTCTTGTGTTTGTCCTTTACCTGAATATTGAATTCGGGCATTGGCAATTCTATTCGACTCAACCGTGTTATCGGCGCTTACATCTTGCGGACGTACAAGGCCTTCGAGCCTAATAAACTCTTCGCCGGTGTTAAGTGTTAGCCATTTTTCACCACGAATAACTAAGTTACCATTGGGTAAAACACGCATAACATTCACCGAGATGTCGCCCACTAAGCTGTTTGACTGATTTGATTTAGAGTCACCGGTAAATGATGAATCACTACCAATGCCAAACTGAATACTGTCGCCACCTATATTTACAGGTAAACCACCTAACCCAATAACGGGGTCTAGGCTGGCTTCGGTTTCTTTATCGGTTTCGGTTTTAGCGGCTTTTGTAGCTTGTGTTGACTCTTCAAGCTTAACGGTAATTATATCGCCGGTTCTAAGTGCTTTTTTGTCTGAATACAAATCATTAAATGTATTGGTGTTAAACAACGAACCCGTTGCAACAACAGGCTCTGCTACAGGCTCTGGGTACATGGGTGCGTAGTAGGGGTCATCTTGAACCACTTCACTATTTTGCGTAGAAACACAGCCACTTAAAAATAAGGTGCCTGCTGCAAATAAAATAACATTACGCATAACTATCCCCTTGTGCACGGTTATAACTGTTGATTGATGTAGCTCATCATTTCGTCAACGGCCGAGATTACTTTTGAGTTCATTTCGTAAACACGTTGAGTTTCGATAAGGTTAACCAATTCTTCCGTTACATTAACGTTTGATGTTTCAAGCGAGCCTTGAATAATAGTTCCTAAGCCTTCTACGCCTGGATTACCTTGAACAGGTGCCCCACTAACAGCGGTTTCGGTGTAAAGGTTTTGACCAATTGGCTCAAGACCCGATGGATTAATAAAGTCACTAATTGTTAGCTGGCCAATTACCACGTTATCGGCTTGCCCTGCAACGCGTACAGATACTTCACCATCTTGAGAGACTGTAATTGATTGCGCATCATCGGGTACATTCATTTCGGGCTGAACAACAAAACCTGCACCTGAGGTAACAATGCGGCCGTCTTCATCGGTAGTAAATTGCCCATTACGCGAATACGCTATATTGCCATCGGGTTGCAGCACTTCAAAAAAACCTTCGCCTGAAATCATCCAATCGAGTGAGTTTTCGGTGGTGAGCATATTACCTTGGGTAAACTCTTTTTGGTTAGCAACCACTTTTGCACCCGCACCTAGCATTAGGCCAGATGGCAGCTCGGTATCTTGTGAAGAGCGCCCGCCAGGCTGGTTGATGTTTTGATACAGTAAATCTTCAAAAATAGCTCGGCTTTTTTTGTAACCTACGGTACTGGCATTCGCCAAGTTATTTGAAATAACTGAAATATCAGTTTGTTGAGCGTCTAGCCCTGTTTTACTTATCCACAATGCAGGATTCATAAGTATGCCCTCATTTTAAAGTTAAACTATGCGCATCAACTGATCTTGACGTTCGTCAATCTCTTCAGCTGTTTTCATTAGTTTTACTTGTAACTCAAATTGACGTTGGTGGTTGATCATATCGACCATTTCGTGAACTGGATTAACGTTAGACATTTCCAGTGCACCACTTAACACTTTTACATTTGCAGAGGTATCGACGGTTTGCCCTGGTACAGGTCTAAACAAACCATCGTTGCCTTTTTCAAGCTCTCTGCTGTTTCCTTCAACAACGCGCAGCGTGTCTACTTCTTCTAAAAAATTTGCAGGCGCCCCTTGAGGGCGAACCTGTATGGCGCCATCTTCACTAAAACTTATTTTTTCAATAGGAACCGGTAAAATTACGGGGCCACCTTCGCCAATAACTTGACGACCATGACTTGTTACCAACATACCTTGCGCAGTAATGTTTAGCGTGCCTACTTTTGTATAGGCTTCGTTACCTGAGTCATCTTGAACGGCAAGCCAGGCGTTATCGCTCATGGCAATATCTAAATCTCGCCCTGTTTCGATTATGCCGCCAGAGGTCATGTTAGAACCTGGACGCTCTTGCATAGAAAACACGCGCGTTGGTAAGCCCTCGCCAAATGCTTGCATAGAGCGCGCTTGCGCAAAGTCAGCTTTAAAGCCTGTGGTGTTTGCGTTTGCCAAATTATTGGCTTTAAGTGCAAGCCCTTGTAGGCTTTGCTTAGCGCCAGAGGCTGCAATGTAGACCATTTTGTCCATAACATCGACTCACATAAAAAATCTCTGAGTTGATAAATGCAAAATAGATGCCAGATTAAATTTGACGCAATTTATGAAGAATATTGAAAGGACTTAGTTGCAATAAGAATAGCGGCACAGCTAAAAAAAAGACTGCAAAAATGCAGCCTTAGAATTTTAACCAAAAATAAGGTTAACTTATCGAATCTGCAAAATACTTTGCTGAATTGTTGAGTTAACTTCAAGTGCTCGAGAGTTTGCTTGGTAGTTACGTTGAGCGGTAATCAAATCAACTAATTCGTTTGTTAAGTTGGTATTTGATTGCTCAAGCGCGGATGAATTAATACTACCAAAAGTCCCTGTTCCTGCTTCACCGGCCACTGGCTCTCCAGAGTCAATACTTTGCTTCCAGCTGGTATCACCTACTTGCGAAAGGCCTTGAGAGTTTGGAAAGCGAACCATAGCAACTTGGCCTAAGTAGGTTGAATCACCATTACTGTATGAGGCAACAATTTTACCGTCTGTGCCAATATCAATACCCGCTAAACGACCCACTGTAGAACCGTCTTGATCAAGTGCTTTTACTTCAAAACCACTAGAATATTGCGTTGGTATTCTTCCTGCAGTGTTGTTTTCATCGCGCCAGTTAACTTCTATACCAGCATCTGGAAATGTTGCCCCATTATCAAGTAAAGATGATAGCCCACCTGGGGTTTCTCCTAAAGTCACTTCATTAAATGTTGATGTAGTATTCGCATCGACGCCTGTCGTTGCTGGTAAACCGCTTGAATCAAATCCAAGTGTGGTAATAGGGCTATATGGTGTAGTTGTTTGCTCTGCACCAGATGTACTATCTACTACCTTGCCATCAAGTGTGGCATATACATCCCAGCTGTTTTCAGAATTACCTGCCACTGTAGGATCTTGTTTAGCAAAAAAGTACTGTAAAATATGTGGCTCACCTAGTGAATCATATACCGTTGTTGACGTTGACGAGTTATACGTACCACTTGAAGTTGGATCAAAGCTCAGGCCTGTAGGATCTGCAGTTGCATCTAAGTTAAACGATAAAAATACGTTTTCGGTTGCGCGAGGTGAGCCTGATGAGTCAGGAATTTGAATTGGGTCTGTAGTACTTAAACTAACCGATGTGGTATCACCTGTAGACTCGTCGACTGGAAAAGCTTGCAAATAATTACCTTTGGCATCAACCATAAAGTTATCTTGGTTTAGCTTAAAGGCACCTGCACGAGTGTAAGTTAAATCTTGCGACGAAATGTCGTCGGTCATTGCAAAATACCCTTCGCCGGTAATCGCTAAGTCTAACGAGTTGTTAGTAAATTGCAGTGACCCTTGGTGGAATTGCTGTGCAACCATGGTTGTTTGCACACCATCACCGTTTTTAGTTTTACCTGCACTAAAAACAGATGCAGCGTATACATCGGCAAATTCAGCACGCGATTCTTTAAAACCGGTGGTGTTTACATTAGCAATATTATTTGCTGTTACGTCTAAGTCTTTTTGAGCGGCAGCTAGGCCTGTAAGTGCGATATTAAAGCTCATAATTCACCTCTAACTTTGAATCTAATAGCCTGCTAGCAGGCGAAATACTTTTTAATTGGTTATGCGATCTCTGCGACATCAGTCAACCTAACCGCACCCTCTTTAGTGTTAATAATAATGCCACTAGAGCCGTTGATATTAACGCTTTCAATGTTTTTGAATGTTGCCACCGGTAAGCTTGAAAACTCGCCGTTGGTACTGCCCTCTGCAGTAATAGTGTATTCGCCCTCTGGTAGGCGCTCACCGGATTCATTATTACCATCCCAGCTAAAGCGCACTGCACCCGCTGCTTGCGAACCCATATCGATAGTTCTAACCAGTTGCCCAGAAGCATCTGTGACTTTAATTGTTAAATTATCAACGGCTTCTTCAGCAACCGCAGACCCTTTTGCCTCTCCGCTTTCGCCAAGCTCAAGCGTATTAGATTCTAAAAGCGCTTGCTTACCAACCAGCGTTGATGCTTGTAAGGCAGAGTTTGAGGTCATTGACGAGGCAAGTGACTCAAAATTTGTGTTTAAATCGGTGATGCCTTGCGCCATGGTAAAATTAGTCATTTGCGCAATCATCTGATCGTTATCAGCCGGATTACTCGGATCTTGATACGATAGCTGCTGAGTTAGCAACGAGAAAAAATCTTCCTGCGTTAATGCATCGCTCTCTTCAGTGGTTGTCGCTACTTGGGTCTCTTGCCAAGTTATAGAGTCCAAAAAAGATGAACTAGTACTAATATCGTTACTCATAACCTACCCTCGGTTATCGCTGCCCAAGTAACAGCGTTTTGCTTAACATTTGCTTAGCTGCATCGGCAACTTGCACGTTTGTTTGATAAGAGCGAGAAGCAGAGATCATATTTGCCATCTCCTCAACAACATTAACGTTGGGTTTATAGATATAGCCATTTTCATCCGCACTTGGGTGATTAGGGTTATATTCAATTTGTAGTGGTTTGTTACTCTCAACAATTCCCAGCACTTTAACACCAACAGCGGAGCCCTCAGGGTTGCTGGCTGAAGCAGACGCTTTCGTCAGCTCGGCAGCAAATACAGGTTGGCGTGCTCGGTAAGTTTTGTCTTGGGATGAACTAATTGTATTAGCATTCGAAATATTACTCGCGGTGGTATTTAAGCGAACATTTTGTGCACTCATACCACTGCCTGAAATATCAAAAACGTTATATAAACTCATAATTATTATCCTTGACTACCGAGCGCTTTATTCAGGCCCTTAAATTTACTACTTAAAAATTGCAGGCTTGCCTGATACTCCATCGCATTCTGTGTATACAAGTTTCGTTCCACCTGTATATCAACTGAGTTACCATCGCCTGTATCTCCTTGATTTGGAGTACGAAATAATTCAGAACCACCTACACTTCGAGTACCGCCAGCAATGTGTTTTTCATTGGTAGTAACCATGCTATTGCCGCTTTGCTGAGTTGACCTTGCCGCTTTTAATGCTGAGGCAAAGTCGATATCTTTTGCTTTATAGCCAGGCGTATCAGCATTCGCTATATTTGTGGCAAGTACTTCTGCCCGCTGTGAGCGGATCAACATTGCATGCGGGTGCACACCTAATGCTTTATCAAAACTGATAGCCATAACGTTCTCCAAAAAATTGACTTGCTTAAGTTAAAGCAATTTATAAGCCAGTAGTTTTTAGTTACGTTATTTTTTTATAGAGGGTTGTTATTAAATAAAAAAACGACGCTAAGAACGTCGTTTTTAATAACAAAGTGATGGGATTATTTTTTTTGGTAGATGATTCCAGGGTTACAACGAACCATATCAAACTCATTACTTAAGCCCGTCATCGACTCCGACGCACCTAAAAATAAATACCCTTTTGGGTTTAGTGCTTGGGCAAACTGACCAATTATTTTTGCTTTAACCTCTGGTGAAAAATATATAAGGACATTGCGGCAAAAAATAATATCAAACTTCCCCATTAAGGCGTAAGAATCAAGCAAGTTTAAATGTCTAAAGCTCACCTGTTTTCTAACTGAGTCGACAACTTTTGCCATGCCGTTGCCGCTATCCATAAAGTACTTTTTACGGCGCTCTGCAGATAGGCCTCGCGCTAAAGCCAACGAATCATATTCAGCGTTTTTACACATATCGAGCATTGTGTTAGAAATATCAGTACCAATAATTTGAGCCCCCATACGCAACACGCCCGGTTGCTTGGCCTGAAACTCAGCAACAGACATGGCAATAGAGTATGGTTCTTGGCCTGAAGAGCTGGCCGCTGACCAAATTTTTAATGGTCGGCGGGCGTCTTTAAACTCTGGAAACAGTTTGTTTTTTAAAAGCTCAAATGGATATTGATCCCTAAACCACAAGGTTTCGTTAGTGGTCATGGCATCAACTACAGCGGCTCTAAGTTGCCGCTCATGAGGGCCAAGCGTTTTACTCACTAATTGTGATAAAGATTCAACATTAAAACGAGCCATAAGCGGCGCAAGCCTACTTTTTACTAAATACTGCTTGTTTTCGCCTAGCACAATACCACATTGCTGCTCTAAAAATGAGCGAAACTGATCGTAGTCACTTTGCTGCAAATCTTTATTATTCAAATTAATAACACCTATTGTTGTTTAGTCGCAATGAACCCATTTTTTAACTGCTGTTGCCAATTCATCAGGGTTAAATTTTGCTATAAAGTCATCCGCGCCTACTTTTTCGATCATCGCCTGATTAAACACCCCACTCAAAGAAGTGTGTAAAATAACATGTAGAGGCGCTAATTTTGGATCTGCTTTAATTTCTGCTGTTAATGTATAGCCGTCCATTTCAGGCATTTCAACATCAGAGATAAGTAAACCTACGCGCTCAGTAATATCATTTTTACAATCAAGCTCGGCTATTTCTTTAAGCCTAACTAAAGCCTCTTTACCATTTTTTGCAAGCTCAGTTTGCACGCCAAGTGGCTCAAGTGCTCTTTTTACTTGGTTACGTGCAACAGCTGAATCGTCGGCAATAAATACAATGCGCTCGCCTAAGTCTTTTTGTATTGCACTATCGGCGGCAAGGTCGGCGCTAACTTCGGTATTTACTGGACAAATTTCGTTTAAGATTTTTTCTACATCGAGAATTTCGACCAATTCGTTTTCAATCTCGGTAACGGCAGTTAAATAAGAGTAACGCCCTGCTCCCGACGGAGGTGGCATTATTTTTTCCCAGTTCATATTAACGATTCGCTCAACGCCACCAACTAAAAAGCCCTGCACTGAACGATTGTATTCTGCAATTATTATGAAGCTGTCTTTAACATTTTCAATAGGTCGGCCGCCTACGGCCATTGATAAGTCGATAACTGAAATAGTTTGACCACGAATATGCGCCACACCCCGAATGTATGCATTTGATTTAGGCATACTCGTTAAAGGAGGACATTGCAGTACTTCTCTTACTTTAAATACATTGATCCCAAAACGCTGACGCCCTCTGAGCTTAAATAATAGTAATTCTAGGCGGTTCTGCCCAACCAACTGGGTGCGTTGGTTTACTGAGTCTAAAATGCCTGCCATTCAAATCTCCTAAAGAAAACAAATAATGCGGAACGATAATTGCTTTCTGTTTATAAAGCTACATAACATCGCGGGAGCGTCTACTTTTTGACGCAAAATATTTATACCCTGTTTGAAACCATAAGCATAGTCGAAACATTATGAGTTTGTTAAAAAAAGTCAGAAGATACAGTGTTTTTTATTTTCTTGCTAGCCTCTGCTTAGCAACACCTTTACATGCAAAAGTGTTTAGTAAAGATTTATTACAAGAAATAGCAATTTCTCATATTGCAGAGCAAGTTACCGTACCACTTGAAAAAAATGTGGAGATTACCGCGCTTGCCCTCGATAGCCGCATTCCTGATAGAGTATGCGAAAACGAGCCAGAATTAGTCGTGCCAAATGAGCCGCCATTTACACGCCAAGTGACTGTTCAAATAAAATGTAACGATACGCAAAACTGGACTCAATATGTCCATGTAAGAATCGTTAAAATGGCGCCTGTTGTGGTTGCCACGGCAAATTTAGCCCGTGGTGAAGTTATTACTAAGTCTCATTTAAGCGTACAAATGAAGCCTTCGCAGTTTGTAAGGGTACAATATTTAGATGACCCTTTAATGCTTATTGGCAGCCGCAGTAAGCGAAATATAAGAAGCGGTATGCCGGTTTTGCTTAACCAAATTTGTATGGTTTGCAAAGGCGACGCTGTTAATATTTATGCGAGTATTAAAGGACTTAGAATAAAAACCACGGGGATAGCACTTGAAGATGGCACCCTTGGTGAGCAAGTACAGATCAAGAATAAAAAATCCGGTAAAATTTTGAATGCACGCGTAGATGGTGTAGAGTCTGTGCAAGTAAATATTTAATTTCGATTTATACTAAAGTATCCTATGTATATGCCGATAACTTGGCATAAGTTGGGTAATATACAGGTTTATTATTATGGTTAATCAAGTTAATGGCAGTAATCAACAAGCTAACGCGCTTACAAACGCTAAACAGCAACAAGTTGATATTAAAAAAGATAACGCTGCAAGTACACAAACAACACAGACTCCTTCGCCTAAAGCGGCGAGCGATTCAGTGAGCCTGACGCCACAAGCACAGCAGTTAAAAACACTGCAAGATAAAGCACAGCAATCATCTGGCTTTGATAGTGAAAAGGTCGCTGAACTTAAAAAAGCGATTACCGAAGGTAAATACCAAATTGATGCTGAAAAGCTGACTAAAAACTTAGCTGATTTTGAGTTTAACGTATATGGCTGATCACAATAGTTTAATTAGCGTTAAATTAAATGAACAAGTTAAATGCTTGGATTCATTATATGCGTTATTAAACGAAGAGCTTAGTATTATTGCCTCTCGCAGAGGTGAAGGTTTAAAAGAACTTGCCCAACAAAAAATGTCTTTTTTAACTAAGCTTACGCAGCTCGATAAAGAGTTGAATAAACTTTTTGCAGCAAATGATGAAAATGCCCCTGAAGTAACTGAACGAGTAGCGCAAGTTAAAGCGCAATTATCGCAGTGCCAAAAACAAAATAAAGTAAACTCACATGCTGCCCGCCAAGCACACTTAAGTGTAAAACAATTAAAAGATATTTTAATTGGCGCCCCAACTAGTATGACTTACGACCAAGGCGGTAGTGTGGTTAATACCGACAGCAAGCTAGTTCGTAACCTAAAAGCTTAACTGCTTTCATCTATCCTAATTTATTAAAAAAGCCCTTATTGAAGTCTCAATAAGGGCTTTTTTAGGTTTACTACTTAGCACAAAATAATAACCACACTTTTGATTAAGTGAGTTTTAGAAACCCACTTCAGTTATTTAACTGAAGTGGGTTACTGATTTAAATATCTGTTTGGTTATTACCATTTTCAATTAAGTGTTTAATCATTTCCTCTGATTGATTTTGAACATCAACTGCTGGCGCAGCTTCATCGGTACTTCCGCCACTTTGTGCAGGGCTATAAGCAATTGCAGAGCCTTCATCGTCAATCAAAGTATTAAGAGCAACGAGTTGCTCGGTGTCTTCGTCAATAATTACATCATTGATATTAAGGGGCTCTGTAGAGCTCATTGACACCGTTTGCTCTGTACTCGATAAAGCACTTACATTACTTAAATTAACCGTTTCTCCTAAAGCATCGCTGGTTACTGCTTCATTTGGCATAGTAGCGCCTAATGCTGCTTCTTCGCTAAACGGCTCAGCGGCTCCTTCTAAGCCAAATGTTGTATCGGTGGCACTTGCACTGCTTCCTGCGCTAGCAAGTTGTGGGTCGTTTCCTTGGTCAATAATATTGTCATTAATATCCTTAATTAAATAATTACCGGCTTCATCAACTGTGATAAAGCGATAATCAGACCAAGAACCTAAATCAAGAACTGATAATAATGAACTCCAATTTCCATTCTCATCAGGTTGAATTTCCATAGCGCTTTCTAGCACATTTAAGTTTAGGTTTAACACCTCAAGGCCAAGTAAGTTTGCTCCTACAACATATACACTATTTCCTTCTTCTACTGTGCCTTCTGCAGTTAAACCTATTCCTAGTAAGCCCCAGTAATAGTTAGACACTTCGAAGTCTACCGGCGTTGAGTCAATCACTAACCCAGATAAGCTTCCACTTGAAGTAACATTTCCAGATTCATCAGTAGCGGTAGCCGTTACAGTGTATGCCCCATCGAGTAAAGCGTTGTCTGGTGATACGCTCCATACACCTGTCTCACCCGCTGTTGTATCCTTGGTTACAACAGTACCGCTTTCATCTATAAAGCTTACGGTAATATCTTCATTTGCTCCTGCGGTACCGGTGATCTTAGGTGTGCTATCGGCTGTTAATTCTAAACCAGAGTTAATTACTATGCCTGAATCAACTATGCTGCTTATAGATTGCTCGCCAATATTACCTGCATTATCAAGTACGCTTACATCAACACTGTAATTCCCTTCGCTAAGAGGCTGCGAAGCTGTAACACTCCACGACCCATCTGTGTTTACTGTTGTTGAAACATTGTGTGTTTCACCTAGTGCGTCAGTAAACATCACCATAACTGCAGCTCCAGCAAAACTTCCGGTTACCGAGCCTGTAATAGTCGGTGTGGTATCTTGGCCTACTGCAATAGGGTCTATAAATACAATAGGTGCTGTGTAATCAGTACTTGAAACCATGGTATCGCTTGATGAGTTTCCTGCAGCATCACTCACTGTTGCAGTAGCACTAAAACCGCCTTCACTAAGCGGCGTAACAGCTGTGACTGACCAAGTTCCGTTACCTGCCACTTGCGCAGTTAATGTTTGCGAATCACTATTAGCATCAGTAAGTACTACGCTTATGGTTGTACCTGCCGGAGCATCACTTGTACCTGAGATGGTTGGCAGTGAGTTATTCGTAACTGCAAGTTCATTAATTTCAATTGTAGGCGGAGTTAAGTCAACTATGCCATTAAGACTTGTAGAGCTTGTAAGGTTTAAGTTTTCGACTGTCGCATCAACCGTAAATGCACCTTCAGCTAATGGAGTGCTCGGTATTAATGTCCATACACCAGCAATAGCTTGAGTGTTATAGGTTGTTGCATTACCACTGCTATCTGTAATAACAACTTCTACATTACCGTTTATTACATCGGTAGTACCACTAATAGTAGGGGTTGTATCGCTTGTATCTATTATTGGGTTAATTAATAGACTCGGTAAAGTGGTGCTCACAACGCCCGTTTGCGTCACCGTTGCTATATTGCCTGCGTTATCAATACTAATAGCCTCGACGGTTAAATCGCCCTCAGCAAGTAAAGGTGCAACAACAAGCCACGTGCCATCTCCTAATACTGTTGTAGTAACTTCATAAAGTGTGTTTGTAGAGTCGGTAATATTAACAGTGATTAAGCTACCGGTTTCTTCGTCACTGGTGCCAGTAATAGTAGGCGTTAATGTATTAAGTACACCAAAGGCGTCTATTTCTAACGATGGCGGTATGGTATCAATCGTCACTTGCTCAGTAGCAGACTGGCCTAGATTACCCGCAGCATCAGTAATACTTGCGAATACACTATATATACCATCAGGTAGGCTAGTGGTTACTAATGACCACGTGCCATCGCTACCAACAAGGGCATCAAATACTGTTGCGTTGCCGTTACTATCTATCACAGTTACATCAATGTCTGTGCCTTGAGCTTCTTCAGAAGTACCAGAAATAGTTAGAATGTCAGTATTGCTGATGCTCAACGGTAAAATATCTACCACAGGCACTAACGTATCAACAACAAACTCGAGCGTTTGTGTTACTACATTGCCAGCATCATCAGTAATACTCACGTTGGCGACATGCTGCCCTTCAGTCAGCGCATCAACCTCCAGTGAAAATAGCCCTGCTGCATTCACTGTTGTTGTTAGTACTGAGCCTCCGTCCAGCTGAATCTCTACCACTCCATTAATTAAATCACTGGTCCCTTGAATAATTGGAGTAGAATCTGACGTTGTACCAATCACTTGCAAATTAAGTGTTGGTGAGATGGTATCTACTACACTGCTTAGCAGCTGTGTAGCTGTGATCCCGACTTCACTTAATACATTCACAGTTACAGTAAACACGCCCTCAGCAAGTGATTGAGGAACTTGTACAAGCCATGAATTATCTGCCTGCACTATGGCAACCAAATCTTGTGCTATGTTATCGCTATCTACCACTCTCACTAGCACTTCGGTGCCTGGGGCTTGGTCAGTCGTACCGCTAATTACTGGTAAATCACCCTCGCCAGCTACAAAGTCAACTACCGCATTAAGTAACGGCGTTGAAGCATCTACATCTGCCGTCGTAATAGTGGTGGTGTTACCCGCTTCATCAGTTGCAGAGGCTTCAACAACTGATAAGCCAATAATATTAACCGCTAGGCCTAATAACACCCAGTCACCATTGGCATCAGTGGTTACATCGTAAGTTAAGTTAGCCAAATCACCTGCTAATTCTAAATTAACGGTGACTGTTTTACCTTCACCTAAATCGGAAGTACCAGATAAAGATACTAGCTGCCCTAATACGAACGAAGGCACAATAGTAAGCTCTGGCCCTACTGTATCTACTTCGCCACCTGTTTTACTATCAACAGAGGTATTTCCTGCGCTATCAGTAATCGTTGCCGAAACACTGTAAACACCTTCTGCTAATACGTTGTCTGCAGCGGCTTGCCAGTCCCCATTAGCATCCGTTTGTACGGTAATTTGATGCGATGCGCCAGCTGAGTCAGTAAACGTAACGAAAACGTTTGTATTTGGCTCGTTTGATGTGCCACTAATTAATGGCGTGCTGTCTTGGGTAAGTATTAATGAACTTTGATCAATACTAATTTCTGGCGCAATTGTATCTATATTAGCGTTAGTGATATTGCTCCCTGTATTTCCGGCATTATCAGTAATAAATACTTCTACTGAATATGCCCCTTGCGAAAGACTATTGCTTGCCTCTACTGACCAAGTTCCACCGGCTTGCACCGTTGTATTGACAGTATGCGCATTACCTTGGAAGTCGGTAAATACCACAGCAACCACATCTCCTACGGCTGCACCTGTTACACTGCCAGAAACGCTAGGTGTTAAATCTGTACTACCTACAATATCGTTAATGCTAACCACTGGTGCGGTTATATCAACCACACCGGTAGTGCTAGTATTTACAGGGTTGCCCGCGGTATCACTTGTTGATGCAGTAACAGTATACGTGCCTTCGCTAAGCGATAAAGGAGCTGCAACTGACCATGTGCCATTTGCACCTACTGTGGCATTAACTGTTTGCTCTGCGCCTAAGCTATCTGTAATCAAAATAGCGACTATCGCGCCTTGTGGGGTTGTACTTGTACCTGAAATTGTAGGCGTTGTATCATTACTCGTTAGTAGCGGTGTAATATTCAATTCTGGGGCTGTTAAGTCTATCAGCCCTGTATCTGTTGCACTGCTGGTTAAGCCACCTTCAGTCACACTGGCTGAAACAGTAAACGTGCCCTCAGGAAGGATATTTGTCGCATCTACACTCCATGTATTATCAGTTACAGTTGTTGTAACCGTGTGCGAGACATTATTAACATCGGTAATAGTAACCGCAACTAGCGTACCATTTGCAGCACTACTCGACCCAGAAAGCGTAGGTGTTTGATCGTTTGTATCAACAATAGTGTTTATATTAATGGTAGGTGCATTAGTATTAAGCGTGGCAGTAGCATTTGCTTCACTACTGTTACCTGCAGTATCAGTAATGCTTGCTGAAACTGTCACTTGTCCATCAGTTAATGGCGTGGTTACATCAACACTCCAGGCCCCGCCTGCCCCCACAGTCGTTGTGTAGGTATCAGTGCTATCACCATCAGTAATTGTGACATTAATTGTAGTACCTTCAACCTCATTAGATGTACCTGAAATAGTAGGCGAGCTGCTATTAATTGTACCTAATGCGTCAATGGTAATGGTTGGTGCTTGAGTATCAACAAGCCCTGTTCCAGTCGCTGAACCTGTATTATTAGCATCGTCGGTAATACTAACAACAACACTATAATTTCCTTCAGGTAAATTAGGCGCTGTTGTTTGCCAATTACCATTTGCATCAACCGTAGCAGCTAACGTATGCGTATCACCATTACTATCTGTAATAACAATATCTACATTTGTGCCAGTAGGTTCACCAGATGTACCACTAATAACTGGCGTATCTGTGTTAAATACGGTTATGTCGTCCAATGCGACTATTGGTATCTGAGTATCAATTGTTAAGTCGATTGTTGTGTTAGTGATATTATTAGCGTCGTCAGCAACATTAATTTGCGCCGTATAGTTACCATCGGTAAGTGCAGTTGGTACCTCTACCTGCCAATTTCCATCAGCATCGACTACCGCAAAAAAGGTTTGGCCATCAATGCTAATTATTACATCAGCACCTATAGCATCACTAGTGCCTGATAGGGTTGGCGTTGTATCTGCTGTAGTGTCGATAGGATTAACGCTAAGAGTAGGTGCTATGCTGTCTATTTCACCTTGTGCTTGCTCAGTGGTTAAATTACCAACATCGTCTCTTACCTCTGCGGTAACAGTGTACTGCCCTTGTGCTAACTCGGTTGGCACTTCAACAGACCAACTTCCATTAGCTTGAACTATGGCCGTAAACTGCTGGCTTTGACCTGCACTATCTACAACGGTTAGTTCTACCTCGGTTCCTTGAACCATATCAGTAACACCAGAGATCACAGGCGTTGCATCATTCGATAATGCATCTACAGTAACGGTAAGCGCAGGTGCTTCATTATCAAAATTAAGTGAGTTGACGCTCGCAACATTACCGGCTGCATCACTTGCAGTTGCAGTAACATACGCAAGACTAAGCAAAGGTACTGTTATGTTGGCAAGTCCCCATGTGCCATCAGCATTCGTGGTAGCAGTGTACGTTGCGCCCACTAAACCACCGACTAAATACTCGGTAATTGTGATCACTGACCCTTCTGGTAAATCAGAATCCCCAGAAAGAGAGACTAAATTGCCTAGGGCAAACGAAGGAATGATCTCTAAAGTCGGTGGAGTTACATCCACTTCGCCCGTATCACTGCCTGTGCCGGTGTTGCCTGCTGCATCAGTAATGCTCGCACTCACACTGTAGCTCCCTTCGGCTAAATCAGTCGCTGGGGTGGCACTCCAATTACCATTGGCATCGGTTTGTACATCAATAGTTTGTACGGCATTGGCTGCATCGGTAAAGGTTATCGTAACGGTGCTGTTTGGTGCATCACTGGTGCCCGTAACCGTTGGCGAGCTGTCGTTGGTGAGCGCTGGTGCATCCACACTCACACTTGGCGCGGTGGTATCGATGTTACCGCTGCCAGAGATATCAGTGCTGTTACCTGCATCATCGCTAATGCTGGCCTCAATGCTGTAAGGCCCTTCTGCAAGTGCCGTCGGTACTTCCACTGAAAAGTTGCCGCTCGCATCCACGGTAGTGGTGAAGGTTTGCTCGACTCCTAAATCATCGATAACCGTAAAGGTGATCACGGTGCCTTCAACCGCATCACTGGTGCCGCTTAGGGTCGGTGTAACATCGTTACTTGAACCTGGGCTGGTTAAATCAAGCGTTGGCGCAATGGTATCAACCTCCCCTACGCCTGTGGCGGTCGCTGAGTTACCCGCTGTATCGGTTACGCTTGCACTTACGGTAAAGTTGCCTTCAGCAAGGGCTGTTGTAACAGGGACTGACCATGTACCAGTTGCGCCCACTGTGGCGGTAATGGTTTGCTGTGCGCCGGCATTGTCTGTCACAATAATTGTCACTTCACTGCCTTGTGGCGCATCACTTGTGCCGGAGATCGTCGGTGTTGTGTCGTTGCTAACGCCGTTATCTGTAATAACAAGGCTAGGTGGGGTTAAATCAATCTCACCGGTTTCGCTCGCGCTGCCGATATTACCCAGACCATCGTCTACCTCGGCGGTTACCGTGTATTCGCCTTCAGTTAGTTCAGTTGGTGCAGCAACGCTCCACACGCCACTGGTTACTGTGGTGGTTGTGGTGGTTTCAGCGCCTGCACTGTCTACAAACGTTAGGCTAATGGTGGTGCCATCGGCTGCATCGCTTGTCCCATTAATGGTTGGCGTGGTGTCGTTGGTATCAACCAAGGTATTAATGCTAATGCTTGGCGCGGTGGTGTTCAGCGTGGCGGTTTCACTAACCGTAGTGGTGTTACCAGCGTTGTCGCTCACACTGGCTTCAATGGTCAGCTCACCATCAACCAGAGCATTTGGTACATCGGCTGACCAGCTGCCACCCGCTTGGACTGTGGCTGTAAAGGTTTCGGTGGTAATGCCATCGCTGACGCTGATGCTAATTACCGTGCCGGCTGGTGCATTCGTGGTACCACTAATAGTTGGCGTGCTGTCGTTGGTAGCGCCTACAGTATCGAGTGTCAGTGTCGGTGCAAGGCTATCAAGGGTGCCCGATTGCGTAGCGCCTCCTGTATTGCCCGCCGCATCCGTAATGCTGGCTTGTACACTGTAGCTGCCATCAGGTAATTCAGGGCTGGTTGCTTGCCAGTTGCCGTTGACATCCACGGTGGCGGTGAGCGGTGTTTCATCGCCATTACTGTCGGTGATTACAATG
>NZ_JALNTJ010000004.1:42715-519764 GCF_023161885.1 Pseudoalteromonas sp. 2CM37A | reverse complement strand
CTAATTACCCGTGAGGCTTAACCATACAACGCCAAACGCGTTTTGTGACAGAAACAAGCGACAGAAGTTAATAGCTAGAGTAGATAAATACTTAGACTTAAAAAATATTATCAGAATTTTCCAAATTTATGAGGTGACTCTTAGCGCGTAGCGTTAACATTGAGGCACCTTGCGCAAAGGAAAAAGTAGCACTACGTGCTTGTCCTTAATCCTTTGCACCTAATTTGCTTGGTAACCATAGCGTTTTGGACCCACCTGACCCCATGCCGAACTCAGTAGTGAAACGAAACAGCGCCGATGATAGTGTAGCATTTGCTATGTGAAAGTAGGACATTGCCAGGCTCCAAATTTAGTCGAAGGACTTAAAGCTTAATAAATAAAATAAGAAAATTGAACAGAATTTTCTTGGTAACCATAGCGTTTTGGACCCACCTGACCCCATGCCGAACTCAGTAGTGAAACGAAACAGCGCCGATGATAGTGTAGCATTTGCTATGTGAAAGTAGGACATTGCCAGGATTCAAATTAAAGAAACCCGTTACAGCGATGTAACGGGTTTTTTGCTGTCTGGGGTTTAGTAAATAACCAAGAGCCCATGCCAAACTCTGTAGTCAAACAAAACAGCTCGAAGGCGAGCCCCGGCCAACGATAGTGTAGCATTTGCTATGTGACTCTCCACCGCTGTGGGCACTACGACATTACCAGGAATTAGTTAAGAGAAACCCGTTACAGCGATGTAACGGGTTTTTTGGTGTCTGGGGTTTAGTAAATAACCAAGAGTCCATGCCAAACTCAGTAGTGAAACAAAACAGCTCGAAGGCGAGCCCCGGCCAATGATAGTGTAGTATTTGCTATGTGACTCTCTACCGCTGTGGGCACTATGACATTACCAGGATTCAAATTAAAGAAACCCGTTACAGCGATGTAACGGGTTTTTTGCTGTCTGGGGCTTAATAAAAAGCCAAGATCTCATGCTAACTCAGTCTCTGTAATGCTCGCGCTTGTAAATTCTTTGAGCCATAACATTCATATCCTTATAAAAAGCTAAGCTATTATAGGCAAAGTCACGGCGCACATCGTGCTGAGTGTAATCAGTTTATAGCCCCGCAAAATAATTAAGGCTTATTGCGGGTTGGTATTGCTTTGATATAGAAAATATCACTTTGAAAATAAACATTAAGTTCATGCTTATCTGCTATTTTATTCATGTAACATAGCTAGGCGTGCAGAAGTTGTGCGTGTTAAAATCAAATTTTTATAAATGCCAAAATAGAGGTGTCAATTGCCCACTGCTGACTACCAAACTGTACTAGATGAAATAGCACACGAAGTGCGCCCTTTGTTATCACAAGGTAAAGTTGCGGACTATATACCTGCACTTGCTGAGGTTTCTAGCGAGCAGTTTTCTATTGCTATTTATACCACTGATGGCGAAACCATTTGTGCGGGTGATTGCTCAAAACGTTTTACTATTCAGTCAGTTTCTAAAGTAATGACGCTTACAATGGCGCTACAGCGCTATGGCGACGAGCTATGGCATCGGGTAGGTAAAGAGCCCTCAGGAACCGCGTTTAATTCTCTTACGCAGTTAGAGTTCGAAAAAGGCGTACCACGTAATCCTTTCATTAATGCTGGCGCGATTGTGACGTGCGATGCTTTGTACAGTCGATTATCCGCACCTCGCCACTCAATGCTTGAAACATTTAGGCTACTTGCAGGTAATAGTGCAATAGTGATTGATAAAAAAGTGGCCAATTCTGAGTACGAGTTTAGGCATAGAAATGCGGCAATGGCGCATTTAATGAAGTCGTTTGGTAATTTTGAGAATGACGTCGATGATGTACTTTGGTCTTACTTCAATTTTTGTGCGATTGAGCTTAACTGTATTGAGCTAGCTAGAGCGTATAACTTTTTAGCGAATAAAGGGGTTGATTACAGCTCGGGTAAGCGCGTTTTGAGTAGTCGCCAGAATAAACAATTAAATTCGATTTTATTCACCAGCGGCTTATATGATGCGGCAGGAGACTTTGGCTACAGAGTGGGAATGCCGGGTAAATCGGGAGTGTCAGGCACTATATTAGCGGTATTACCGGGTAAGTTTACAGTGGCAGTATATTCACCAGGGCTTAATGAATTTGGTAACTCGGTGGCGGGGATAGCAGCATTAGAGCTGCTATCTAAAAAGCTCGATATTTCGATTTTCTAAAATACCGCAATAGGGAGCACGTAAAGCTCCCTATTTATTGGTCCCAGTACACTTGCTCTAGGCAGTCTTCGCGCTCTGGCAACCCACGTGATAAACGTGGAGAGTGCTGTACTAATACCTCGTAACTAGCGCGGTTAGCGTACTTACTAATTTGTGCAAGAGAAGAGTAGGTAATGGCCTTTTGTTCGTGTTTTGCTGAGTTAGCGACATTTAACTTATGATAAACGTTTGCTGATAAATCGTGTAACACGGCAGCCAACGCACAATCGCCAGCACCATTGGTGTTTTTGATTGAATCAGGCCCACCCATGAATGGCGCCGTATGGCTATACGCTTTTATCGGGTTTTCGCAATCGGATTTTTTCATTGCACGAGAAAACTCATAGCGATTAAAATCGGCAATGGCACCTGGTAATAGTGGGTACTCGGTTGCACGTTTAAAGCTCTCATCAACGTAACCGGCCATAAATAAGCCTTTTTCGCCAGCGGTACAAATAACTAAGTCTACCCAGTCAAGTGCTTTGTCTGCGGCTAATAATGGGTCTTCAAAGCCAGTAATTGCTAGCCCTTCTTCTTCGTTCATGGCAAGTATATCGACATGCTCGTTTACAAAGTTAGCCCACCAGGTTGGATCTTGCTCAATTAAAAACTTAGTGCCGAGTGTTAAAACTACCGGTACACCTGCATCGTTAGCGTATTTAACTGCTTGCATGGTTGCTTCAGTCATTGTTTCATCACCCTGTGTACGCATTAGGTAGGCGCTGATCACAAGTGCTGATGACTGCTCAATTAAGTGTTTATCGATAGACTCAGGCTTTAAGTGATTCATTAAACCGGCGCTAATTGCGAATGTACGCTCGCCTGTTTCATCAATTAAGGTAAAACAACGGCCAATAGGGCCATCTACAGGTTGTAAATAGTCTAAATCAACGCGGCTTGATGTGTTACATAAAAAGCGGTAGGCATAGCTGCCAATTTTTATGTTTTCACTCATAACACCGAGCAATACTGAACGGTCATCTGCTAGTACAGAGTAGTTATGCATTGTGTTACCAATGGTGCCACCGGCAAATTCGTAATCAACCATGTCGTTTAGTTTTAAACGGTCGTAAAGTGCGTTAGTAATATCGCTATCAATAACTTGCGACATTCCTCGGCGAAGTTGAAACTCGTCTAAAAAAGCCTGATCGACTTTGGCTTCAATATCAACAACGATCTGATCGATACCCGTAATGTAACTACGTTGTAATCGCTCAGTTGCGTTTAGCTGATTAGTAAGTGGATCTTTAGCTTCCACTGGAAAATAATGTTTATGTCTGCGGCGTCCAGGAAATTTCATTTGCTACCTGTGTTGTGAGCTAAATAAAAAAAGCGTGAGATTATAGCGTAAATCACACTCTATGAGCCACGATAAACCACATTATTTTGTTTTATTTTTGCAATAATTTAATCAATTACGCATTTTAAACAGGCAAGTTGATATAATAGCGAGAGAAAATTTATTTAAAGTAAGCACTATGAACGATCTTAAAAGCGATGAGTATTGGATGGAGCAGGCATTAGTTTATGCCAATAAGGCGCAGCAATTGGGCGAAATTCCGGTAGGAGCTGTCCTTGTGAAAGATAACACGCTTATTGCAGCGGGTTATAATCGTTCAATTACTGATAACGATCCCTCTGCGCACGCTGAAATGATTGCAGTGCGTGAAGGAGGGAGAGCTTTAAATAATTACCGTTTAATTGATTGCACTTTGTACGTTACGTTAGAGCCATGCTCTATGTGTGCCGGGCTGTTAGTGCATAGCAGAATAAAGCGCCTTGTTTACGGTGCGCCTGATGCTAAAACAGGCTCGGCTGGGTCGATTATGAACTTATTGCAAGAGCCGAGGCTGAACCATCAGGTAGAGGTATTAGGTGGGGTGCTTGGTCAAACCTGTGGGAGTACTATTTCGGCGTTTTTTAAACAACGCCGAGAACAAATTAAAGCGGCTAAAAAAGCAGCTCGCCAAATTAATGACTAGTTAGCCTTATCTGTATCTACTTCTATCATTTGCTGCATAGCAAACATACGACGACGCCAAATAATTTTTTTATGTAAGTTACGTAGCATAATACGACGTCTGGTGGCTGTTGAATGAATAATATTGCGTTTTAGTTTTTGCGTGCGTCTACGTTTTAGCATGTGTTCTCCTAATGCGTGAGAGTGAGAAAGGCACAAGATATATATTAAAAATCAGGTAAATATACTATAAACACACATTAGTGATCATTTCATGACAAGTAAACAGATTTTTAATTTAGTTACTAGAGTGGTTAAGCCTGAAGGGGGAATTAGCGCCTGCTAAAACGAGGAAATAATCGTTTAATGCCGACATTTTAATGTTTCACAGGCCTGAGTAGCCCATTTAAAACGTAAATATAAACGCTTTACTGAGACTGCTGCGTGCTATTTTCACTTTGCTTACTTTTTTCTTCAGGTGAAAGCGAAGGGGTAGGTTCGGTTTTATCGTTGTTTATAGGCTCTTTGCTTGGTTGAGCTGCTTTTTCAACTTTAGGTGCTTCAGGTTCTGATTCAGGTTCTGGCGCGAGGGCATTATTTTCATCAAGCCATACAAGTGCATCGTAATACCTGCGAATGTTATCAACATATTTTACCGCAACATCGCCACGTGCATAGCCGTAACGGGTTTTACGGTAATAACGTTTTTTGATTAAAAGTGGTAAGCGCTTTTTAACATCGGCCCATTTATCAGGGCTCGCCCCTTGTTGTTCGGTAATAATGCGCGCGTCGTTAACGTGCCCCCAACCTACATTATAGGCTGCCAGTGCAAGCCAAGTTCTATCGGGCTGCGGGATTCTATCGGGGATGCGTTTAACGAGCTTAGCTAAGTATTTAGCTCCGCCACGGATGTTTTGCTCTGGCTCTAACCTATTTGTTACGCCCACCTGTTTAGCGGTACTGCGTGTCAGCATCATAATGCCTCTTACACCTGTAGGCGATTTAGCGCGAGGGTTCCACATAGATTCCTGGTAGCTAAGCGCAGCAAGTAAGCGCCAGTCAAGGCTACCTGCATATTGCTCAAACCAAGGCCTGTAAGTGGGGAGTGTTTCTTTTATAGCTTCTATGTATGCAAGCGTATTAACGTAGTTAAACTGGCGTACGTGCCCAAAGTACTTTTCTTCGAGCACATACAGCTGGTTACTTTGTTTTACGTCACCAAAAAAGGGCACTAGCAGTGCATAAAGCGAATCATCTTTTGATTTATTAAGGATCCAAGCTATGGGGTCATTTCGGGTAACTGAAAAGCCAATACTTAAATTTGGGTGGTAGCGTCTAAACAGCGAAAGCGTGTGTGAGTCGGCGAGGGTGTAATCTATTTCGCCATCGATAACGGCTTGTAAAAGCTCCTCTTCATCGAGTTCTTCGGTTTCTTGCCAGGTTAAATCTGGGTTACTCTTTTTTATTTTTTGTAAGGTTAAAGAGTGGCTACTTTTGGCTATAACGGTAAAGTTTCCATCAAGGTCGTCAAATTCACGTGGGCGAACTCGACCTTGTTTATAAACCAACTTTTGGCTAATTGTTCTGTAAGTGGGGCCATAGCGGTATTGCTGTGCACGCACTTTGTTGTAGGTAAGTCCTGAGGCTATTAAGTCTAAATCACCACTTTCAAGGCGCTCAAACATATCGGATAAATTAAAAAACGGCACTATTTCTAGTTCAACACCTAGGTAGTCGGCAAAAGCTTGAGATAGCTCGTATTCAAAACCTTGCTCGCCTTGCACGGCTTGGTAGTAATTGCTTGCACTGGCAAGGGTACCTACACGTATTTTGTTTTGTGCTTTAATTTGGGCAAGTTGAGTTTGTTGCTCCTGCATATTACACGCACACAACAACATAACTAAAGTGATGATAATTATTAGCTTTTCTTTCAACATTAACCGCCCCATAAAGCTCATACCCCGTTATACCAAAACTTCACTATGGCGTCACTTAGCGTTTAGCTTTTATTGGTAATTTTGCTGCTGTTTATATAAATAAAAAGTTAATTTTCTGAAAAGCGCAATTTGGAGTTAAAACTCGGTGCTACATAGACTATAATGCCCGCCTAAAATATCGTTCAATCCCTAACCCCGGATGAAATTATCTATGTTGATCCTTCGTGGTGCACCAGCACTTTCAGAGTTCAGAGTTAATAAAATTTTAGCGCGTTGCAAACTATCGCAACTTCCAGTCACCAATGTATATGCCGAGTATGCACATTTTGCCGATTTAACCTCGCCTTTGAGTGTTGATGAGCAAACTAAGCTTGAAAAACTACTTACTTACGGTCCAACTATTGCCGAGCATACCCCAGCTGGCACACTTATTTTAGTTACCCCTCGCCCTGGCACCATTTCACCATGGGCATCTAAAGCAACTGACATAGCGCATAACTGTGGCCTTAAACAGGTTCACCGTGTTGAGCGTGGTATTGCTTATTACGTAGAAGGTGAACTAAGTGCAGAGCAGCTTGCTCAAGTAACGGCGTTATTACACGACCGTATGACCGAGGCAACGCATAGCGAACTTGCTTCTGCAGCGCAGTTATTCCGCAATGACTCACCTCGCGAAATGTCATCAGTTGACATTTTAGGTGGCGGGCGCGAAGCATTGGCTGCAGCAAACGTTGAACAAGGTTTTGCGCTTGCTGATGACGAGATAGACTACTTAGTAGAAAACTTTAAAAAGTTAGGCCGTAACCCTAACGACATAGAGTTATTTATGTTTGCGCAAGCAAACTCAGAGCATTGTCGTCATAAAATATTTAATGCTGATTGGACAATTGATGGTATTGAGCAGCCTAAATCACTGTTTAAAATGATCAAAAATACATTTGAGCACAATCCTGAAAATGTGCTGTCGGCGTACAAAGATAACGCAGCAGTAATGAAGGGCTCAAAAGCGGGTCGTTTCTTCCCGAATGCGCAAGGTGAATATGCGTATCATCAAGAAGACATAGAAATTTTAATGAAGGTAGAAACCCATAACCACCCAACAGCTATAGCACCATTTTCAGGTGCGGCTACAGGCTCAGGTGGTGAAATTCGCGATGAAGGCGCAACAGGCCGCGGCTCTAAGCCAAAAGCGGGTTTAGTTGGTTTTACGGTTTCTAACTTACGTATTCCGGGTTACGAGCAACCATGGGAAAGCGACTTTGGTAAGCCTAATCGTATCGTAAATGCGCTTGATATTATGATGGACGGCCCTTTAGGTGGTGCGGCATTTAATAATGAGTTTGGACGTCCTAACTTATTAGGTTACTTCCGTACCTACGAAGAAAAAGTAACAAGTCACAATGGTGAAGAGGTGCGTGGTTACCACAAGCCTATTATGCTTGCCGGTGGTTTAGGTAATATTCGTGCTGATCATGTTCAAAAAGGGGATATTCCAGTCGGTGCAAAACTTATTGCGCTAGGTGGCCCTGCAATGAACATTGGTTTAGGCGGCGGTGCAGCATCAAGCATGGCATCGGGCCAATCAAACGAAGATTTAGATTTTGCTTCTGTACAGCGTGAAAACCCAGAAATGGAACGCCGTTGCCAAGAAGTGATCGATAAATGTTGGCAACTAGGGGATGAAAACCCAATTGCGTTTATACACGATGTAGGCGCCGGTGGTTTATCTAATGCGTTTCCTGAGCTTGTAGATGATGGTGGCCGTGGTGGTAAATTCCAACTACGTGATATTCCTAACGATGAGCCGGGCATGGCCCCACACGAAATTTGGTGTAACGAATCGCAAGAACGTTATGTACTGGCTGTTGCTGTTGAAGATTTTGATCGCTTTGAAGCAATTTGTAAGCGCGAACGTGCGCAGTACGCAGTAATAGGTGAAGCCACAGAAGAGCGCCACTTAACTGTTGCCGACAGCCACTTTGATAACAGCCCTGTTGATTTGCCGCTTGATGTATTATTAGGTAAAGCACCTAAAATGCATCGCGATGTAACTTCAAAGCAAGTTACCGGTAAGGCAATTGATGCAGAGACGATTGATATAGCTGAGGCTGCTCAGCGTTTATTGCGCTTACCTACTATTGCAGAAAAAACATTCTTAATTACTATTGGCGATCGCTCGGTTACCGGTTTAGTAGCACGGGATCAAATGGTGGGTCCTTGGCAAGTACCTGTGGCTAACTGTGCAGTTACCGCAGCAACGTACGACACATACCACGGTGAAGCTATGTCACTGGGTGAGCGCACGCCGGCAGCATTATTAAATTATGGTGCATCGGCGCGTTTAGCCGTGGCAGAGTCGTTAACTAATATTGCCTGTGCCAACATTGGCAGCCTAGAGAACATTAAGCTATCGGCTAACTGGATGGCTGCAGCAGGTCACCCTGGTGAAGACGCCGGCCTTTACGAAGCTGTAAAAGCGGTGGGCGAAGAGCTTTGTCCTGCGCTTGGTTTAACTATACCTGTAGGTAAGGATTCTATGTCGATGAAAACGACATGGAAAAACGAGGATGATAGTGCTGAGCAATCAGTTACTTCTCCGTTATCTCTTATTATTACTGCCTTTGGCCGTGTTGACGACGTGCGTAAAACAGTTACTCCGCAGTTACGTACTGATAAAGGCGATACATCACTTATTTTAGTTGACTTAGGCGCGGGTAAAAACCGACTGGGCGCATCAAGCCTTGCACAGGTTTACAAGCAGCTTGGTGATGTTACTCCAGATGTTGACAGCCCTGAGCTACTTAAAGGCTTTTACAATGCCATGCAAGCACTTGTCGCTGATAGCAAGCTACTTGCTTATCATGACCGCTCAGACGGTGGTTTATTTACTACTGTAACTGAAATGGCATTTGCTGGGCACACCGGTGTGACTGTTGATTTAGCTGGTTTAACCGGAACAGACCTAGAAGTACTTTATAACGAAGAGCTTGGCGCGGTAATTCAAGTTGCTAACAGCGATTTAGATGCCGTAAATGCTGTATTTGAGCAACATGGTGTTGCTGCAATTAGCCACGTGATTGGCTCGCTTAATAGCGACGATAGCATTGTATTTAACCGCGGTGAGCAAACAGTACTTAATCATACTCGTACTGAATTACGTACTATTTGGGCCGAAACAACGTACCAAATGCAAGCACGTCGTGATAACCCTGATTGTGCTAAGCAAGAGTTTGATGCCAAGTTTGATGCAAAAGATCCAGGCTTAAACGTAAAACTTAACTTTGACTTAAACGAAGATATAGCCGCACCGTACATTGCAACGGGCGCTAAGCCGCAAATGGCTATTTTACGTGAGCAAGGCGTTAACTCGCATTTAGAAATGGCTGCTGCGTTTAACCGTGCTGGTTTTGCCGCTGTTGATGTACACATGAGCGATATCCTCGAAGGGCGTTTAACCCTTGAGCAATTTAAAGGCTTAGTGGCATGTGGTGGTTTCTCTTATGGTGACGTATTAGGCGCCGGTGAAGGCTGGGCTAAGTCTATATTGTTTAACGATATGGCACGCGATCAGTTCCAAAACTTCTTCCACCGTGAAGACACCTTTAGCTTAGGTGTGTGTAATGGTTGTCAAATGTTATCAACATTGAAAGAGTTAATTCCGGGTACTGAGCATTGGCCACGTTTTGTAACAAATAAGTCAGAGCGTTTTGAAGCACGCTTTAGCTTAGTTGAAATACAAGAAAACCCGTCTGTATTCTTTAATGGAATGGCTGGGTCGCGTATGCCAATTGCTGTATCTCATGGTGAAGGCCATGCAGAATTTGCAAACGATGCTGCCACTAAAGCTGCGCTTGAAAGCGGCACTGTTGCGGTTAAATTTGTAGATAACTACGGTAATCCGACAACGCAATACCCGGCTAACCCGAATGGTTCACCAGAGGGTATTACCGGTATTACCTCTACTGATGGCCGTGCCACTGTAATGATGCCGCACCCTGAGCGCGTATTCCGCGCTGTTGCTAACTCGTGGCACCCAGATGAGTGGAAAGAGGATAGCCCATGGATGCGTATGTTCCGCAACGCACGTAAAAATGTAGGTTAAAAACGACATATACAAGTTAGATTCATAATCTAGCTGTAAAATAAAAAAGGCTGCACTGTGCAGCCTTTTTTGATTGCGTAGATTTAAAATTACGATAGTTTGTAAGGTATGAATAAAAGCTTATAAGGATAGTATGTTAAAGCGCATTGGTTTAATTATGGGTGCTGTATTGCTAAGTATAGTTTTGCTTGGCTATGTATTTCGTTTGCCACTATTACAATGGGCTGTAGCGCCTGAACTTGAAAAAGCAGGTGTTACCTTAAGCTGCTTAGATTTTTCGCTTACGAGTAAGTTAAATGTGCACGTACAAAAAGCCTGTTTAAGTTACCAAAATCAAGAGCTTGCTCTTACAGGTATTACTGCTAATACTAAGCATGTTAAAGTTAAACACGCAGTACTTAATGTAAATCCATTTCCTCAAAGTAGTAAAACAAGCACTGCTGCCACAATTTTAGATTTAGCGCTTCCTGAAAAAAGGCCAACAATTACAGTTGAGCATTTAACTATACACAGTGCGCTTTTAAAGCGCCCGCTAATGCTAAATATCACCGAGCCCACGCTTAACCAGTTTGTAGTCAATGGTGATTTAAACGCAAGCGCAACGCTTTACAATAATAAGGTACAAGGGCAGCTTAAAGTTAATGATGGATTATTGAAGCAACTACTTAAAACAGATAATGAGTTATTAAGTGGACTTAGCTTTAATGCAGCGCAGGCATTTAGCTTTAACGGGGTAGAGGCAAGCCTTAGTGGTGATTTACAAGCCCAGTATGACTATAAAATACAAAGCTGCGATATAACAAACAGCTCCAAAGGTGTGCTAAGTGCTACCTATAATTTAAATAGCCAAAACCTTGAGCTTGACCCAAGCAAGCTTAAAAACAATGTAAAACTTAGTAATAACTGCCAATCTCTTATTCCTGAAAGTGTCTACAAGTCATTTGCTGTAAAGCAGCTTTCACTTAATTGGCAATGGGCTTTAGCTAAACCAATTAACTTTGCACATAACAACCTAACCTTACCGTTAATAACGCTCAAAAGCGCAGAGCAAGCCAAGCAAAATATAGATATAACGTTTACAGATACGTTTATAAATACTGCTGCACCGTTACAAAGCGCCCGCACACAGCTAAAGGCACAGCTACATACGGATGAAATAGACGCTATAACGCTAAGTACGCAGCTTAAAAACGCTCAATTAAGCGGTAATTACGATATTGCGCTTAACTCTTTGCCTGAATTTTTACCGGCTGAGGCTAATAATATTAAAGCCAAGGGGGACTTTACAGTTACTCAACTTATTGACTTTAAGCCAGAAGGTAGCGCACGTATTGAGTTAAGCTTTGATAGCGCAGCTGCTTATGGCAGCGCTCTTAACGGCTACACAGGTAACCTTGAAGCAAGTATGAATGAAAAGCTCGATGCAAAAGTAACGCTTAAAAGTAAGCTTAAAAGCGTGCAATACAACGAGTATAAACTCACCGGTATTAATAACACCCTTAGTGTAAGGGCAAGCTTAGGTGTGGGAGAGTTATTTGCTCACTTAAATGCAAGCACCCAAATAAATACACTCACTAGTCCAAATGTCGATTTAAATACTATAAACGTAACGTCAACTGGGCTGCAAAGTCGCGCGCTTAAAGCGTCTCATCATGTATTTGTAAATGGTGTTGAGCTGGTGGCCAATCATCATGTTTCAAAGGTAGCGCATCCGTTTGAAGTGATTATACCAGAGCAAAGTGTGCTTTCGTTAAATTCAATCGTTAGCCAATTTGAACCGTTAGCTCAGCTAACCCAAGGAAAATTGGGTGGGCGTATAAGTGGTGATGTGAATTTACAAAAAGCAAATTTTACTTTAACGATGACTGATACCAGTGCACTTTATAACGACTACTTAGCTAATCAATTTAGTATGCAGCTAGGTGGGCAGTACGATTCAGGGCAGCTTAATGTTGCCCCTACTACCTTTAATCTTAATGAATTACGTGCAGGCGCTGTAGTTAAAAGTATCACTGGTAATATTAAAGTGGTTAATAATAGCGCGCAGGCCTTTGATGTTGAAGGCGATATTTTTGGTGGTAAATTTTCTTTAGATAAATACACGCTTTTAAAGCAGCAGCAAACAGCGAATGTTACGTTTGAAAATGTTGATGCCAGTAAATTAATAACGCTTGACGATAAGTCGGGTATTACCCTAACAGGTAGGCTAAAAGGGTCGTTGCCATTTTATTTTGATGAAACAGGGGTTGAGGTCAAAAATGGCAGCCTAGCCAATCAAGGCCAAGGTAAGCTTATTATTAGTAATAACGAAGCGTTTGACGCTGTTATGCGCCAGCAACAAGAGTTACAACCTGTGCTTGGGTTGCTAAAAAACCTTGATATACAAAAGCTTAATAGTACAGTAGCACTTAAAAGTGATGGCTGGTTAAACTTAGGTGTTAACTTACAAGGCTTTAATGAGCCAGAGCAGCAACAAGTTAACTTTAATTATAATCACGAAGAAAACGTGTTTACGTTGCTAAGAGCGCTTAGACTGAGCGACGAAATAACGCAAAAAGTTGAGCAGCAATACTCTAAAAAAGGAAACTAATGATGAAAAATTTGTTGAGCATTAAGGCCGTTATTGCACTTGCTGCTATTAGCGCTTTAAGCGCATGTACCCACAGAGTAGAGGTGGCAGCGAAAGAGCCGATAACGATCAATCTAAATGTAAAAGTAGATCACGAGATTCGAGTAAAAGTTGATAAAGAACTCGATAACTTATTCAGTGACGACAGTGAATTATTTTAGGAGCTAAATGATGACTATAAAAAATAAATTAAGTATTGCCACTCTAGTAAGTGCGGTATGTTTGTCGTTTTCGGCGTGGGCTATTAGTTTAGATGATGCTAAAAACCAAGGCTTAGTGGGTGAGGATAGCTCAGGTTACTTAGGACTTGTGGTACAAAACAGCGAGGCAAAAGCCGTGGTTGAGGAAATTAACGCTAAACGTAAAGCACAGTATTTAAAGTTGGCTAAAAAGAACGATTTATCGCTGGCACAAGTAGAAGCACTCGCAGCAGCTAAAACAATCGAAAAGACCAAAAGTGGCCACTATATTGAAGTGAATGGTAACTGGGTTAAAAAGTAATACAAGCCGCTAAACATATTACTTAAAAACCGAGCGTTTAGGCGCTCGGTTTTTTTATATTTGCTAAAAGTTGCTGCCAAAAGTCGAATCCTTTGCGCCTTGCAAGCTTTATATTGTGCTCTGGTATAGATTCAGGCTCGTTATAGTTATCAAGCGCTTCGCTCATACTCAGTTCGCGAATTAAATGCAGTGTAGGGTAGGGTGCTCGGTTGGTGTAATTTGCGGCATCATCTTCATCGCTGTCGGCAAACACGTAATCGGGATGAAAATTAGCAATTTGGTATTTACCTTCAAAGCCTTGTGCTACCAGTAAGGCATTGGCTAAATCGACTAAATCTAAAAAGTCTTCAAAATCGCTAAAGCCGTTATCAAACAGTATTAATGTGGTTTCGCGCTCTGGATTTTGATCAAGCTGCACACACTGCTCTAGCATGTCCATTACAGCGTCATCAATTTTTATTGCAGGGCTAAGCACATAATGAATACAGTTGTTTTCTACTTCTTTACGGGCAAATGGGCAAAAGTTATATTTTACAATAACAGATGACACCCACTCGCGGGTTTGGGCAATTGCTTGATGAGTCATGCTTTTGGCTCTAAATACTGATTTATAATGGTTAATGTTTTTTCAATGGCGCCTTGGTTTTTTACAACACATTGCTGCGCTTTAATACCCAAGCTTTGGCACGCTTTGGTGTTTTGGCTTAAATTAATTAATTGTTTAGCAAGCTCATCGGTATTTTCAACAACGACAGCCCCTTTAAGTTTAATTAGCTCAGGGTAGATATGATCAAAATTATACGTGTGTGGGCCTGTAATAACACCAACCGAAAAAGCAGCAGCTTCAAGTGGGTTGTGCCCACCTCGGCGAATTAAACTGCCGCCTATGTAACTTACATTCGCTGCGCCATATAAACACTGTAGTTCGCCCAGTGTATCAGCTAATAGTACTTGCTCGTTTTGATAGTTATTGTTGCTGCGACGACTAAAGCTAAGTGGGCTTTGAGTTAGCGTATCGGCTACTTTATCAAATTGCTCAGGGTGGCGCGGTGCTATAACTAAAAGTGCATTAGGGTATTTTTTTAATAGCTGCTGATGGGCGTTTAATATCATTTCGTGTTCAAGCGGGTGAGTGGAGCCTGCCACCCATACAAAACGTTCTTTGGTTTTATATTCGGCTTTAAGATTTGCAACTTTAGTTAGTTGCTCATTGCTTGGCGTAATGTCGAATTTTATTGAGCCTGTAACATGGCTTTTTGAAAGGGGTAAACCAAGTTCAATAAAGCGCTTAGCATCATTTTTATTATGACTTGCAAGCACTGAAATTGAACGCATAATTATATGCGTTAACCCTGCCACCTTTTGATACCCTTGTTGCGATTTTTCGCTTAGGCGAGCATTAAGCACTAATACCGGAATAGTCTTTTTATGGCTTATTGCCATTAAATTAGGCCACAGCTCAGTTTCTAAAATACACAGTGCTTGTGGATTTACGCGCTTTAAAAATCGAGCGCTCGAAACTGCAAAGTCTATAGGTAAATAACAACACGCCACGGTATTTTTAAATTGTTCACTAATTTGCGCACGCCCGGTAGGAGTATTGCAGGTAATAAGTATATTAAGCTGCGGGTGTTGTTTTTGCAGAGCTTTAATCAGTGGCGCTGCAGCAAGGACCTCACCTACAGAAGCGCAGTGGAACACAACCGGTTTAGCGCTATTATTAAATAAGTGTTTGCTAATAAAACCAAAGCGCTCTTTAAAGTGCGCGCGGTAGCCTTTATTTTTTTTACCTCTTAGTACATACAAGTAAAATACAATCAGAGGGCTAATTAAAATTAAAGCGAGTGAGTAAAAAATGCGTGCCATACTGAACTTTTATTAAGGTAAGTGGCGCTAGTTTAACGCGAAAGTGATAATTTCTGAACATGTGAAGCACTAAATTATAATTCAGTTCAGCTATATTCCCATAAAATACACACAACTAAATAAAACTATGGAATAATGGATTTAATTTTTTCCTGCCATTTCAGTTCCTAGAGGAATTTTTCATGTCAATTATCGATTCTGTGGCAACAAGCTACGTTGAAAGTTTAAACCGTCATCAAGCCTTATTTGAAACGATGGAGGCTTATCATCAAGAGTCTATGCAATTATTAGAAGCGTGCCACAGTGCATTGCAAGCTGGTGGTAAGGTTATTTGGTTTGGTAACGGCGGCAGTGCTGCCGATGCACAGCATTTAGCTGCCGAATTTGTTGTGCGTTATAAGTTAGAGCGTGGCCCACTTGCCTCAATGGCGCTGACCACAGATACCTCAATATTAACTGCGCACAGTAACGACTACCACTTTGATACGGTTTTTGAACGCCAAGTTCAGGCTTTATGTAAACCAGAAGATTTAGTGATTGGTTTAACAACCTCAGGTACCAGCGCCAATATTAATTTAGCACTGGAAGCGGCTAACAAAATTGGCGCGTTTACGGTTGCCTTAACTGGACGCGAGGGCGGTAAAGTAAAAGACATTGCTAAATTGCCCATTATTATAAAAAATGATGAAACAGCCCGTATCCAAGAGGCACATATGTTTATTGGCCATTGGTTATGTGAAGCTATTGATATGGTTGTTGCGGAGCAGCAGTAATGGATTTATCGCTATTAAAAAACTTATCTAAAGCGCGTATTTTAGTTGTCGGCGATGTCATGCTAGACCGATACTGGTACGGCGATACAGGGCGTATTTCGCCTGAGGCCCCAGTACCCGTTGTTAAAGTAAGCAAGTTTGAAGATAAAGCGGGTGGTGCTGCAAATGTTGCAAAAAACATTGCTAGGCTTGATGCCAAAGTGGGCTTACTTGGTTTAATTGGTGAAGATGAAAGCGGGCAAATCTTAGAAACCATTTTAAAGGGTGAAAAAATACATTCACAGCTTGTTAGTGTATGCGATTTACCCACTATTTCTAAAATGCGTGTAATTAGCCGCCATCAACAACTTGTGCGCCTAGATTTAGAAGAGACCTTTAGCGAGCAGCATAGCCAGTTGTTATTAAACCGTTTAGAGCTGGTGCTTGATGATTACGACTTTGTGGTATTTTCTGATTACAGCAAAGGCTCGCTGAGCTTAATTAAAGAAATGGTTAGCGTTGCTAAAGCGGCGGGTAAAACAGTGCTTATAGATCCTAAATCGCCCGATTTACACTTATACGAAGGCGCAGACTATATTACCCCTAATTTACATGAATTTAATTTGGCTGGGGGTAAAACAGGCTCTGAAGAAATATTAGCACAAAGCGCGCGTGAGCTAATTAGTAAAAATGGTATTAAAGCCATGCTACTTACACGCTCTGAGCAAGGTATGTCATTAATTAACGCTGATGAAAAACACGACTTTGCAGCGCAGCAGCTAGAAGTAAGTGATGTAACTGGCGCAGGCGATACTGTTATAGCCACGCTTGCGGTGATGCTCGGGGCAGGTATGGAGCCTAAAGATGCGGTAGAAATTGCTAATTTAGCCGCAGGCATTGTAGTAAGTAAGTTGGGGGCGGCAACGGTTTCACCAGAAGAGCTTAGCCAAAAGCTTGGCCAATACTTACACACCAATGGCGAGCACTACCAAACTCCGTTTGACGATGTGCTGCAACACATTGAGTTTGCTAAACAAAATGGCGAAACGATAGTGTTTACCAATGGCTGTTTTGATATTTTACACGCAGGCCACGTACGCTATTTAGCCCAAGCCAAAGCGCGTGGAGATAGACTCGTTGTTGGTTTAAATAATGATGATTCAATTACGCGTTTAAAAGGCCCTGAGCGCCCTATAAATCCGCTTGATGAGCGCGCAATGGTATTAAGTGCACTCGCCTCTGTAGATTGGGTAATTCCCTTTGGCAGCGCGGACGAAAACGACACACCTGCTAAATTAATTGAGCAAATAAGCCCCGATATTTTAGTTAAAGGTGGTGATTACACGGTAGAGCAAATAGCTGGCGCCGATCATGTGCTACGCCATGGCGGCAAAGTAGAAGTGCTGACATTTTTAGATGGTTGTTCAACCTCTAAGGTGATTAGCAAAATAAAGCAGTAATATTTGCTGATTAAATAAAAAAGGGTTGAAAACGCAGTTTTCAACCCTTTTTTGTTATAAATAGCTGGCATTTAAAATGCTATTTTTAAATATACGGTTTAAAAATTATATTCGTACTTAGCAAACGCTGATGTGTCGTTTTCTGCGCCATCGTTGTTTGATGCAAAAGCGCCGAGCGTTAAGCGCCCACCCATAGCCAGCTGCCTGTAGCGTAGCTCAACTTGTTTCGAGTTATAACCGGTTTTGGTAATTGTATTACCTAAATCGGGGTTACTAGGGTAACGGTCGAGATTATCGCTGTTGTAATCCACACTACGTAGTTTTACTTGCCAGTCATCACCATTTGAAAGCTGACCTAAAAGTGTTAATACCACTGACTGCGCATCATTATCAAAGGTTGAGCCAATAGTGCGGCCGTGGTAACGATAGCCCGATTTATAATCGGAGTGTTCGTAGTAGCAGTTTTCACTGGTTGATTCGGCCGAGCACGATACACCTGTGTCTATGTATTCAACGTTAACGAGCACATTTTGATTGTAAATGCGCTGCGTAGTTTGTACGCCAAATAAGTACGCTCTGTCGGCTGGTTTGAATTGCGAGCTGGCATCTTCGCCAATTGTACTTGCGTAGATTGCATAGGGGTGACTAAATAAAGTGTCAGACCAACGCACATCTATGCCAGCAAGCTGATTACCAATTTTAGTCTCTAGTGAGCTATCACAATTTTCATTGCCATCAATACAACTAGTTTGCCCAGTAATAACATCAATAAAATCACCTGCTGAGCTTGGTTGGCCTTCACCGGCCCACTGCGCAGACCAACTTAAAGCAATTTCAAGCTGTTGTATTGGGCGAAAGTTAACACGGCTACTCCAAAGCAGCGCATCAGGAATAACGCGGGTCGATTCTAACTTTGCCATTTGCGCGGTAAAGCTCCATTGGCCAAGCCAACTTAACCAAGGTGTTTCAAACGCTGTGCTTTGCTCACGGGTTACACTTAGTGCCGGCAGTGGCTTTGCATTACCTGACATAATTAAACTGTTATCAACACCTGGGCCCCAAAACTGCTCTACGGCACCGGCTCTAAAAATCCAATTGCCCAAGCGGTAGGCTAAATAGCTATCGTCAAATGAGGTATCGTTACAATCTTCAAGCGCTTGTTCGTTAGTGGCTATATCATCGGTTGTTTTGCCATCAACTAAGCATTGCTTACCATCGTTACGGTAATTAATGGCTACCTTCGCCGCAAAGTTATCGCCAAGGTAGGCGTAGGCCGCAGAAAGCTCAGATTCTTGTGTGTTGGTTGCCCCAAAGCTGGTGGCTATAATTGGGTCTGATGCGGCAAACGCTGAGAGTTGTACACTGTGTGAGCTGCTGTTTTCTGACTTATAACGATGTTTTACACGAAGCAGTGCATCTTGCAGGCTGGGAGATAAAAGTTCAAGCTTGCTCGATTCTAGCTCGCCAATAAAGCTTTTCCACATTAGCGGATAGGTGGTTACAGGCGCTAAAATAACACCGGCATCGGCCAGTTGTTGAATGTCAGCTCGTAGACCGTAATCGTCCGGCTTTACCCAGGGCTCTGCCGTTACTGATGCGCTCATAGCGCAAAAAAGAGAAGAAAGTAGAAAGATTCTGTTTCGCAAAGTTCAGATCCTTGTGATTAAGATTGCGGCTAAGTTTACCAATCTAACATGGCTATTGCAGTAAATAATCTATTTTATGGCATTAAATTTGTGTATAAAAATGTAACCTAGCTATCGTAAAAACAATGGGGTTGATATACTGCTGCGCAAATAGGAAATAGAGAATGCAATGAGCAACAAACGACTTTTATTTATACCCGTATCATCGCCACAAGGAATAGGTGAATACATGCGCTCGTTGTTGCTAGCCCAAAGCCTTGAGAGTGAATGTCTAGGTTCACTGACCATCCATTTTGTTTTAAATAAACACGCGAACTACGCTAAAAACTGCCCATATGATACAACCTTGCTTGAGCGCTCTGCGACTAAAGAGCGCGATAAAGTGTGTGAAGTTATAGCCGATTTTAAACCTGACATTGTAATATTTGATTGTGCAGGGCGCGCTGCTCACATGAAAGCTGCAAAAAAAGTGGGTGCCAAAGTGGTGTTTATTTCTCAGCATGCGAAAAAGCGAGCGAAGGGCTTAAAACTTAACCGTATCAACTTAATTGATAGCCATTGGGTGGTACAGCCCGATTACTGCATTGAACCGCTGAGCTGGGCTGAAAAAGCTAAAATAGATATGTTTTCTTTAGCTATGCCTAAAAATGTGGGCCCTTACATAGCATTTTCATCAGCGAACGATACCAAACAGGTATTAAAAAAGTATCAGCTTGATGAACAAGGCTACTTTATTGTGAGTGCAGGCTCTGGCGGTCATGTGCTAAATAATCAAAACTGTGCAGATGTATTTTTTGCTGCCGCAGAGCAAATTTCATTGGAAACAGGGTTAAAGGCGGTGGTGGTATTTGGCCCTAATTATAATAAAGCGTTGCCAGTATCAAATACGGTTATAAATTTGGATACGTTAGAAAATAGTGAGTTTTTGTCGCTTATGGAGCAAGCTAAATTTGCGTTGTTAAGTGCTGGCGACACGCTATTGCAGGCGGTTGCTGTTAAAACGCCTGCTGTGGCATGTGCTATTTCAAAAGATCAAACACAGCGCCTAGCAAGTTGCGCCACAACTGGCGTGGTAATTAAAGCAAACTTTGAGATTGAAGACATAGTAAATAAAGCCAGCGCTTTACTAATAGAGCCGCATTTTAACCAGCTACTAGAAAAATACTCTTTGCTTGAAAGCGCCCATAGCTATGAAGAAATAACGCAAGGGGTTAAAAGCATGCTGATGGTTGCCGATAGATGAATATAGTGATTGTAATAGACTCGTTAGCGGGTGGTGGCGCCGAAAAAGTGATGCTAACCCTTGCTCAGCAGCTAGTAAAAACGCATAGCGTTACTATTTTATCGTTGGCTAATAAATATGAATACACGATCCCTGCGAATATAAAGGTTGAAAGTTTATTCAGTGATAAAGCCACTAAAGTGGATCGCTTTTGGAAAATAAACAAAAGTGTAGCAAAACTAGAGGCGTGGTTTAATAACAAACAAAAACAAATTGGCCCCATAGATTTAGTGCTTAGCAATTTAGATAGAAGCAATAACTTATTGGCTAAAAGCCAAATTAAAAATGTTCACTTTGTTATGCATAACTCTGTTAATGCAGAGCTGGCGAGGCAAAAAAAGTTAGGCCCGTTTTCTTATCACTATCTTAAAAAGTCAAAGCAAAACTTAAACGGAAAATCCTTTGTGTGCGTGTCTAAAGGGGTAGAGCAAGAAATTACCCAAGGGCGTTTAATTAGCCCAAGCGCCATCACAACTATTTATAATCCCTTTAATTTAGTGGATATAAAGCGGCTCTCAAATGAGGTTAATACGCAAATTCCACAATCGCCGTATGTTATTCATGTAGGGCGATTAGCTAAACAAAAGCGCCACGATATTTTATTTGCGGCATTTGCAAAGCTTGATAAAAAATACAAATTAGTCCTTTTATGCAATAAGCCTAGCAAAGCATTTAAGCTTGCAAAAACGTATGGCATTGAGGGACAACTTATAGTGCCAGGATTTGAGCAAAATCCGTATAACTGGATTAAGCAGGCTGAGGCATTAGTATTAAGCTCTGATTTTGAAGGGCTCCCTACAGTGTTAATTGAAGCATTAGCTGTTGGCACGCCTGTAGTAAGTACTAATTGTACGTTTGGGCCGAGCGAAATTTTAACAAACGACTTGGCTAAATATTTAGCGCCTGTAGGGCATAGCGATGAGCTAGCGGCTAAAATTGAGCTGGTTTTAAACACTAAGCCTAATGTAGATAATGCCGATATTTTACAAAAGGTAACGGCCGAACAAGTTGCTAAGCAATATCTAGCTTTGTGTGGTTAATTGCTCTTTATAAATAGCAAATAAAGTTTGCCAGTCATTACTTTGCCAATAAAAAGCGTTGTTACGTCCTTGCTCTTTTAAAAATGAGCGCTCTAAACGTGCCATATTACTTTGTTGCCATTGCTTGTTAGGTGGTTTTATTTCGCCGCGATCAAAGTCGATAATATAAACCTCGCCCGTTTCATTAAATAAAATATTATTTATATTCAAATCAGCGTGGTACACACCTTTTGAGTGAAATAGCGCAACAGTATTGGCAATGCGCTTGAGCTCATCTTCTGTTAGTGGGCGTTCAATTAAAATATCAAGCAGGCTTTTAGCCCCTTTTACAGCCTCTGTAATTATATCGCCACGATAAATTAAGCCAGCGGTTGTTACCTTGGCGGCAATGGGTTTTGGCACATTTAAGCCAAGCTCAATAAGCCTTATCATTAAGCTGAACTCTTTATACACACGGGTGTTTTTAAGCCCAGGGTAGAGGTACTGATCGCTTAACAACTTGCCAACTAAACCGCCACGCCAATAGTGCCTAAGTACAGCGGTTAAATCATCGTGTTTAAAAAACCAGGCTGTGGCGCGGCCTTTTTTAGCACCGACTATTTTATTTTGCTGTTGCCAATAATCTGCATCAAACCAGTTTAAATCAACCTCGTTAAAATAATCTGGGTGGCTTAAAATAGTGTGCTTACCTTGCGTTAGTGTTTTAAACATAGCTCGTTAAAATAATTCAATAATGCGTGTATATTAACGTGTTTTATAGCGCAGCATAAGTGCTTGCATTAGTGCGAGTATAATTTAAGATCGCAGTCTATTATTTAAAGCCAAAGTGGAACGCGTGACTCAAGTGCCTAATTACTCCTCAATTTGTATTTTAAGACTCTCTGCCATTGGTGATGTGTGTCATGCCGTTAGTGCTGTACAAGCCATTCAAAAAGCACACCCCAATGCAAAAATAACGTGGGTAATGGGTAAAATAGAAGCCATGTTACTTGCCGATTTACCTGGGGTTGAGCTGGTGGTTTTTGATAAAAAACAAGGTAAGGATGCACTTAAAAAGTTAGCACATTCTTTTAAAGGGCAGCAGTTTGATGTGCTGCTTAATATGCAAGTCGCATTAAGAGCTGGCTTTGTTGCGCGCTGTATTCCGGCTAAAGTAAAAATAGGCTTTGATTGGGCACGTTCAAAAGAATTACATAGCTTGTTTATAAATAAACGAATAGCCCCACAAAAAGAAGCGCATGTGCTAGAGGGATTTAAAGGCTTTGCGGGTGCCATTGGGGTTAAAGACTATTCACCTACCTGGGATATGCCTTATACCTTAGCGGATGAGAACAAAGCAGATGCATTATTAGGGCCTGCATATTTGGCAAATAAGTTATTGGTAATATCTCCTGCGGCCAGTAAAGCACAGCGAAACTGGTTGCCAGAGCGCTATGCTGCCCTTGCTGATTACGCGCATGAGCAGGGCTTCAACGTGGTACTAACGGGCGGCCCAACTGAGCTTGAGATTAATTTAGCTAATCAAATTATAAAACACAGTCACTGCACTATTTTAAACTTAGTCGGTAAAACAAAACTTAAAGAGCTGCTATGTGTGCTTAAGCGCGCTGATTTAGTATTAGCCCCCGATACCGGCCCAGCGCATATGGCGGTAACGGTAGGTACGCCGGTTATTGGTTTATATGCGCATTCTAATCCTGCACGTACAGGGCCTTATTTATATCAAGACTACGTAGTTGAGGTGTATCATCAAAACCTGCTAAAGCAAACGGGTAAAACAGCTCAACAATTGCCTTGGGGTACGCGCGTTAAGGGAGATGACCTTATGAGCCAAATAAGCGTAGACAATGTTAAAGCTATGTTTGATCATGTGGTACAAAAAGAGTCTATAAAATGAGTGTAACAGAAAAAAACAAAGCGCTTTTTTTAGACCGTGATGGCGTGGTAAATATTGATCATGGCTATGTGTATCAAAGTGAAAAATTTGAATTTATAGACGGTGTGTTTAGTACCTGTAAAGCATTTTATGATGCAGGTTATAAAATTATCATAGTGACTAATCAATCAGGAATAGGGCGAGGTTACTACACTGAAGATGACTTTTTAGCTTTAACTCAGTGGATGAAAACACAATTTAGTAAGCACAATATTAAAATTACAGATGTGTATTTTTGCCCGCACCATCCCAAAAAAGCGATAGCACAATATTTAAAACAGTGCCAGTGCAGAAAGCCAGCTCCAGGTATGCTGTTACAAGCTATGCAAGAGCATAATATTGACCCTTCGAGCAGTGTTATGGTGGGTGATAAACTTAGCGATATGCAAGCGGCACAAAAAGCGGCTATTTGCACGCGAGTGCTAGTTCGCTCTGGCCAACAATTTGACGAAACCGCAAAACAATACGCCGATTTAGTGATTGACTCTATTAACGATTTACCAGCACACTACTTGGCATAAAGTGCGTTTATATTTTCGCAACTAAAGTGTTAAGTATTGCTGCCATTACCTGTATTAGCGACGAGCTGCAAACAGTGCATTTTACTTGTTAAACTTTTACAATACACCTCAACATAAACAGTGGCTTTAATGTTGTTGTTTACCCGTTCATTTAATTGGAGACTACAGATGAGAGCATCTGCTTTTTTTAGCCAACTACAAGAGCAAATTGAAGACGTTAAAGCGCAAGGTTTGTATAAAAGTGAGCGTATTATTACCTCGCAGCAACAAGCTCAAATAGAAGTTGCATCTGGCGATAAAGTTATTAATTTTTGTGCTAACAATTACTTAGGCTTAGCAAATAGCCCTGAGCTAATTAAAGCAGCGCAAGGTGGTTTAGATGACCATGGCTTTGGTGTTGCCTCAGTGCGTTTTATTTGTGGCACGCAAGATATTCATAAAACACTAGAGCAAAAAATTAGCGCGTTTTTAGAAACCGAAGATACAATTTTATACTCGTCTTGTTTTGATGCTAATACGGGCCTATTTGAAACTATTTTAGGCGCTGAAGATGCTATTATTTCTGACTCTCTAAATCACGCATCAATTATTGATGGCGTACGCTTATGTAAAGCTAAGCGTTTTCGTTATGCTAATAACGATATGGAGGATCTTGAAAAGCAACTTATTGCAGCTGATGAAGCGGGCGCTAAAACAAAATTAATTGCCACCGATGGCGTGTTTTCTATGGATGGCGTAATTTGTAACCTTGAAGCTGTGTGTGACCTTGCTGATAAGTATGATGCATTAGTGATGGTTGATGACTCACATGCGGTAGGCTTTGTTGGAGAAAACGGTAAAGGCACGCCTGAGTACTGTAATGTGCTTGACCGTGTAGACATTATTACCGGTACGCTAGGTAAAGCGCTGGGCGGTGCATCAGGCGGTTATACATCAGGTAAAAAAGAAATTGTTGAATGGCTACGTCAGCGTTCGCGCCCTTACTTATTCTCAAATTCATTAGCCCCTTCAATTGTAACTGCGTCAATTAAAGTACTCGAAATGCTTGAAAATGGTGGCGAGTTACGCGCTAAACTTTGGTCAAATGCTAAATATTTCCGTGAGCAAATGGAAGCCGCTGGCTTTACGTGTGCGGGTAAAGATCATGCCATTATTCCTGTAATGCTTGGCGATGCTAAAGTTGCTTCATTAATGGCAGACAAACTACTCGCTGAAGGCATTTATGTAACCGGTTTTTCGTTCCCTGTTGTGCCAAAAGGCCAAGCGCGTATTCGTACACAAATTTCTGCTGCGCACAGTATTGAACAACTAGACACCGCAATTGCTGCCTTTACCCGTATTGGTAAAGAAATGGGCGTTATTTAATTTTTTATAAACCGAAGTATTGCTTCGGTTTTTTAGTTGAGTGTTAACTATGAAAGCTTTATCAAAATTAAAAGCCGAAACCGGCATCTGGATGACCGACGTACCCAAGCCTGAAGTAGGGCATAACGATCTACTCATTAAGATTCGTAAAACTGCGATTTGTGGCACCGACGTTCATATTTATAAATGGGATGAGTGGTCACAAAAAACCATTCCGACCCCTATGGTCGTAGGCCATGAGTACGTGGGTGAAGTGGTTGATATGGGCCAAGAAGTACGTGGCTTTGCAGTAGGTGACCGCGTATCTGGCGAGGGGCATATTACGTGTGGGCATTGTCGTAACTGTCGTGCTGGTCGTGTGCATTTGTGCCGAAATACAACCGGTGTAGGCGTTAACCGCGAAGGCGCATTTGCAGAATATTTAGTTATTCCGGCCTTTAATGCGTTTAAAATTCCTGACAATATTTCTGACGAGCTTGCGTCTATTTTTGACCCGTTTGGTAATGCTGTGCACACCGCTTTATCGTTTGATTTAGTGGGTGAAGATGTGCTTATTACAGGGGCAGGACCAATTGGTATTATGGCGGCGGCCGTTGCTAAGCATGTGGGTGCTCGCCATGTTGTGATTACCGATGTTAACGAATACCGTTTAGAGCTTGCGCGTAAAATGGGCGCTACACGAGCCGTAAACGTTGCGAATGATAAGCTTGAAGATGTAATGAATGAGCTAGGTATGACTGAAGGCTTTGATATTGGCCTTGAAATGTCAGGTGTGCCAAGCGCCTTTAATTCTATGTTAAATAACATGAACCATGGTGGCAAAATTGCCATGTTGGGTATTCCACCATCAGATATGGCCGTAGATTGGAATAAAGTTATATTTAAAGGCTTAGTGATCAAAGGTATATATGGTCGCGAGATGTTCGAAACGTGGTACAAAATGGCAAGCTTGATTCAATCAGGCCTTAATTTAGACCCTATTATTACGCATCAATATTCGGTAGATGACTTCCAAGCTGGCTTTGATATGATGATTTCAGGTCAATCTGGTAAAGTAATTTTAAACTGGGAATAGTTTAAAGTTTGCATACAGAGGCGGCTTAAGCCGCCTTTTTATTATATTTTTAAAAGAGATTTCAATGGCATTTAAACATATATCTATAGCACAAACGCACGAATTGCTTGATAAAGAAGATGTAGTGATCGCAGATATACGCGATCCTAACTCGTACCAAGCAGGGCATATTCCTGGCTCTGAAGCGCTTTCAAATGCCAATATAGCTCAGTTCATGATGGAAAAAGAGTTCGATCAGCCCATTATTATTGTTTGCTACCACGGCATGAGCTCACAAGGTGCGGCTAGTTATTTAGTAGAGCAGGGCTTTGAAGATGTATATAGCATGGATGGTGGCTTTACGGCTTGGGAAGCGGCTTACAGCGAGAAAGTGGAACGATGATTGAGCTAGGTAGTTTAAGTAATCCTCGTGCCGCACAGGGCTTTATAGATTATTTAAAAAGCCAAGGCTTAGAAGGGCAACTGCGCAGCGCTGATGGCAATAATGTTATTATTTGTGTTGCGGGCGAGCACTTTCATCAAGTGCAACCTTTGTGGGCTGAATTTGTACAAAACCCCAATCATGAGCGTTATCAACAAGCCTCTTGGGATGTGGGCAGTACGCAATCTGGCTTAACGTATCAAGGACAATCGCTTAATTTAGTGGCGCGCTTTAAAGCACTAAGCTGGCTAAATAAAACCGTAAGTATTGTAAGCGTTGCTATTTACTTTGCATTTTTATTGGGTGGCTTTGAGCAAATTTATACTGCTTTGCAGTTTAACCCGAGCCAACCACTGAGCTGGTTAACGCCGGCACTTGTTCATTTTAGCGCAATGCACATTGTATTTAACCTAATTTGGTGGATGTCGTTAGGTGATAATATTGAAAAGCAATGCGGCAAGCTGAGCTTAGTAGGGCTATTTGTGGTTACTGCACTTATTAGTAACTGGGCTCAGTTTTTAATTGTGGGGCCTAACTTTGGCGGCTTAAGTGGTGTTGTGTATGGTTTATTGGGTTTTTGTTGGATCCACAGCTATTTAAATCCTAAGCAGCCTGCGCTAGTAAGCACTGCCATTATTGGCTTTATGTTAATTTGGCTGGTACTCGGTTTTGCTGATGTGTTGTTTGTTGGTATGGCTAATTGGGCGCATTTAGGTGGGCTTTTAAGCGGCATGGCTTATGCCGTAACCGCTAATTTATTTAATGCTAAAAAAGACTAAGCTTAGTGGTATAAATACTTAGTAAATAATACTTCACGAATAATCTCTTGGCCTGTTTCTTCTTTTAACAGGCTTTTTAATTTTTCGGCACACTTTGCTCTTATTTCTTCACGCCCAGTAAGCGACTTTATTTTTTCTTCAGGTTCTTTAGATAGTATTTCTACTAACGCATCGCGTAAAAGCGGGGTATGGTGCTCTACAATAGCAATATCTGCATTATTGCTAAGCATTAAATCTATAGTCACGCGTACATAGCCCATTTTTTTACTTGAGGCGCCTATGTAATTGGTAATAATGTCTGGCTCAAAACCAAAATAGCCCACTGTCGATTCCGCTTTTGCCGAGAAGCTAAAACAGTTTAGGATCAGTGCTAAAAAACCTGCGTATACTATTTTTTTCATCTTTAGTGTGTTTCCATTTTCTTAATACAAATAGTTTATACTTAATAGCGCCTAATAAACAGCTCCTGCAATTATTTATCGGCAGTAAAACATCACTTTTTCAAATGCTTTGGCAATGTTATCATCGTCTCGGTTTTAATTTTATTGAGCTATTGTGATTACATTTCCGCTTTCTATATCTGCCAATTGGCAATGTGCTTCTTTGGTAAATAACTTATCTGCGTTAGAGCAAGAGTGGCTATTTGAGCCACATTCATTAACCGCTAAATTAAAAAGTAATGCACAAACTTTTAGTGTAAAAGTGCTTAATGAGCAAACTTTTACTCTAAGCGATGCACAGCAACAACTACTTGGCTCAAATACAAATAAAGCACTTAATCGCGAGGTGCTTTTATTGTGTGACAATACGCCCATGGTGTATGCCCAAAGTTGGCTGCCCAGTACACAAACGCAAACAACACTACATAATATGGGCGCGCGCCCTTTAGGTGATGTTATTTTTCAGCACCCTGAACTTACCCGAAGTAATATTGAAGTAGGGCGCTTTGACTCAGAACATGCGCTGCAGTCACTTGTTAAAGAGTTGAATTTAACTACGCACCCTTTATTAGGTCGTCGTAGTGTGTTTTCTATTAATGATTATCACTTTTTAGTGTGCGAAGTATTTTTACCCGGAGCCTATTTGTACTCATGAAATTAGCCCCTTTGCAATTACAGCATAGCCCTTTTTATATTCAGCTCATGCGCATTGACAAACCTATCGGTACATTACTATTACTGTGGCCTACTTATTGGGCTCTATGGCTTGCAAACGCTGGTATGCCAAGCCTAGTTAACTTTATTGTATTTACCTTAGGCGTAATTGTTATGCGCAGTGCTGGCTGCGTTATTAACGATTTTGCAGATAGAAAAATAGACGGCTCAGTTAAGCGTACAGCAGGGCGGCCTTTGGCCACCGGACAAGTAAGTGCAGGTGAAGCACTGAGTTTATTTATATTACTGATAGCCATTGCTTTTGTATTGGTATTACTACTTAGCATCAACACTATTTTATTGTCATTTGGGGCGTTGGCACTGGCATTTTGCTACCCCTTTATGAAACGCTATACACATCTTCCGCAGGTAGTCTTAGGCGCGGCATTTGGTTGGGCGATACCTATGGCATATATGGCATCAATAGAGTCATTACCGCTGCAGGCGTGGCTGTTATTTGTTGCAAATATTTGTTGGACGGTAGCGTACGACACTATGTATGCCATGGTCGACAGAGATGACGATTTAAAAATAGGGGTTAAATCTACTGCTATTTTATTTGGTAAATACGACCGCCATATTATATTTTTATTAAACGCTAATTTTATAGCGTTGTTGGCGCTTATTGGCTTAATTAATCAGCTAGGCTTAGCGTTTGTTGCAGGTTTATTTACTGCCGCTGGGTTACTTATTTATCAACAAGTGCTTATACATAAACGTGCGCGTGATGCATGTTTTAAAGCGTTTTTAAATAATCACTATGTGGGATTAGCTATTTTTGTTGGCTTGTTCTTGTCATTTGTATTTGCGCGTTAATTTCATCTCAACGCTATTAATTTAACCGCAGCATAGCCACTAGTTGTTGTGGCTATGTTGGTTTTATCGTGGCGGGTCAATTACTCCACTTATTGAGGCGTTCTTTCTAAACCAGCCAGCAATAGAGTAGCGCTCATTAATGGCAGGTAATACCTCATGTGCAAAACGCTCGCTTTCAAACATAACGAGTGTCCCCGCGGTGGGTTTAATTATTATCTCTACTTGCTTACTTTTTGGCTTGAAAATAACAAGCTCGCCACCTTGCTCGGGCGTATTTAAATAAAGGATTGTTGTAAATACGCGGTTAGATCGCCCTTTAAATGCATCAAAATGCTTTTTATAAAAGTCGCCTTGGGTGTATTTAGCGTAGTGGCACTCATAATCAAATAAGCCCATAAAAAACTGCCGATTAAGTGTGGTTTTTATACTTTCCATTGTTGCTTGATAAGTTAGCTGTGCTTGTGAGCTGCCATCAAACCAATAGGTTTTATCTTTACGAATGGTTTTATCTATTTGTAAGTCATTTAAACGGCCAATACCTGCAGCGCTAAAATGCGGGTTAATACGGTGGCAATCGGTGATTAAACTCTCTACTAGCTCGCTAATAAGTGCGTTAGGAATAACAACATAACCATGGATTTCTATTGCATCTAAATAAACATCAGAACTAAAAAGTGTGTTCATTTATGTCTGTTGATTAAAAAAGGTGCGACAGTGTAGCCTAAAAAAATTTAATAGCTAGTGGTTTGTGCTCCGCTATTTAAGCAAATAAAAACCTAACGCGTAAGCATAAAAACTAAAAGGGCTTTTTAGGTTAAGCTGCTGTGCTGCAGGTTTTGGTAACAAGAAGAGTAAATCAGTAAGGGCTATCTAAATTGGTTGCCCTTAAAAGATTTAAGGGCAATGCGGTATGCTATTTTTATCTTGGCTTAAGTAATAGTCGTAGATGCTTTTTTGATAAGAGATAATAAATGGTCAATGTGTTCGCTAACTGCTGCTTGTTGGCTTGTTTGTATAACAAGTTGTTCGTGACTTAAGTCTTTATTTGTTTTTAGCTGTACAAGCTCTGTGTGCTCTGCAAGAGTGCTCGCGTGTTCAATACTTGCAATAGCAAAGTGATCTGATTTAACCAGCCCTGACATTACTTGCTCAATGCTGCCTACCTTAATGCTAGCCGATTTATTGAGCATATCGATGGCTTCGTTAAGCATGCTTTGTACTTGTTTAGACTGAGAAAAACAGCCGTACATAGGGTAGCTATCTAAATCGTGTTTGCTGATATCGCTTTTATTTGCTAACGGATGATGTTTAGAAACAAACAATACCAGTTGGTCTGGCAGGTGTATGTCGCTGCCGATGCTGTTAATTGCCTGCGAATAAACACTGATATCAATCTCGCCCTCTTGCAGTTTGCGTGCAAGTTCGTGCTGCTCTTGCAATTGCATTTCTATTTTTACATGGGGGTATTGTGCTAAAAATTGCCCGCATGAGATAGGCACTACACTGCTGGCTTTGTTGGTATAGCCAATGACTAACTTTTCGTCAGTATTGCCGTTAACCGATTGAGAAATTCGTTTTTTTGTATGCTCAAGTTCGGCAAGGGTGTTTTTGGCGTAATCAAGGAATAGCTCGCCTTCGGGTGTTAACTTTACTGAACGTGTTGAGCGTTTCACCAGTTCGTACCCCATTTCGTCTTCTAGGGTTTGAATGCTGCGCGTTAGCGCTGATGTGCTAATTTGAGTTTGTTCGGCTGCTTGTCTGAAGTGGCGTAACACACCAAGCGCTACAAATTGTTCTAACTGTTCAAATCTCACTTTATAGTCCCTTTTTATAAGTAAGTCGCGTGTGCCGCGAACATCAATAATATTAGATTCGAGCTTTCAAAAAGCGAAGCCTAATATGTAACTGTGTTTGCAAATTTATGACATATTTGCCTCAGCATATCCCTCTTTTAGTATTATTTAAAGAGAAGACGCATTTAAAAGTATTACCAATTAGGCTTATTTATAGTGATTTATTACTCTATTTAAAACTAAGCTATGTTAGCAAGTAAGAACAAATACAATGACTTAGGCGCTTTGATGCTTTTAAAAGTAATACTTTAGACATAATTTAGCATTAATTAATAAAAAAGTATGCCAGAAAAAAGGCTATAGGAAAATCCTACGTAGTGATTTGTAATGAAGTGAGGCATAAACGCTTATAGTTTTAGGTTATGCCATCGCTTTATTATTGTTTAAGATTTTAGAAAAATAAGCCGCTAAGGCTTATTACTTTTGTTAGTAAAGTTTTTAGTAATGCGGTTACTTAAGGGTTTGTCTTCAATACTTTGTAGCTCTATTTCTATGGCGTCGCACGAAATATGAATTTCAAATAACGATGTTAATAACGAAAGGCTTAAGCACGCTAAGCTCACCCCAAACAAAATAATGCCTGTGGTATTAAATTCTATAAATAAGGCAAACATTGATAGCGTACACAATAAAAAAGAGGCCACCCCATACACTTGCATGGTACGTATTAGCTTAATGCGCTTTCTTAAGTTTGTTATTTGAGCCACAACAACGGGGCGAATAGATTCACCTTCTCGTGAATTTAATTCTCGGATTAATTGCGCTAGTACTAAAAAGCGGTTTGTGTAAGCAAGCAGCAACAGTGAGATTGCTGGAAAAAGTAAACCTGGGGTAGTAAGTGTCATTGTTTTATCCTAAAAAGTTACCTGCTATACACTTTAGTAGAGTATCGTAGGATATTGTAAACACAAAATAATTGAGGTGATAATTGCAAAATATTAATACTCATAGTACTCAGCAAGCTTTTCAGTGGGTAACGCTCTACAAAGCAGATAACACATTAGATGCAAATATAATCAAAGGGCTGTTATTAAGCGCGGGAATTGAGTGCCAAATTCAAGGTGAAATGCTTCAAGGCGCCTTAGGCGAAATCCCATTTGAACAAACCCAAGTACGTGTGCAGGTTTATTCGATAAAAGAGCGCCACGCGCGCGAAATATTGGTAAACTACCAACAAGTAAAACAATCCGCTCCAGATTGGGTATGCCCTAACTGTAATGAGCATAATGGATCAACATTTGATTTTTGTTGGTCATGTGAGACGTTAAGAAATGACAAAAGCGAATAACTTTCAACGTATTAGAGAGCTAAACTACTTACAAAAAGCGGTGTTAGCAAGTGCTTTAATTGAGCGTATGTTACCTAATTATGGTTTATTTAGTGAAGCCACCGGTTTTGGTGATGAAGCCTTATTACGCAGTGCGTTAAATGTTTGCTGGGAAAAAATATTACTACCAAAAAGTAAAATAGATCTCGAAAAACAAGTAGAAAAAATTGAGCCAAATGTACCTGAACTTGCCGACTTTGATATGTTTGGTACTTACCCTGCAATAGACGCTGCAACGTCGCTTTTGAGCCTAATGCACGGCTTGATGGGGCAAGACGAGCAAGAATTTATAAGCGTTAGTAAAATATCGCAAGCAACAGTGGCGCGTTTTATTGAATACCAAATGACGGTTGAAGGTGAAGTGGCTGACAATAAAGCCGTACGAGAACACCGATTAATGCAATACGAAATTGAAGTTTTGAGTGAGCTAATCGACTTTGTAGAAAATATGGGCCGAGTGACTTCAGAAAACGTTAAGGCACTTAAAAAGCAGGCCGTTGCAGATGGACAAACCAATATTGGTTTGGCGTTATAGTTGTAATTAATTAACTGTGGTTAATTGCTCTCTAGCAATTTTTAGCGTTTATTACGTTGAACTTAGTAAAAACCTTAGCTAGAGAATGATAAAATTAAATAGTTTTAAATATGTGTGTAAATCTCTTAACCACAGTGCAGGTTAAGCAGTAAATAAAGGCAGGAGAAGTAAAGTGCGAATTTTAGGCATTGAGTCATCGTGTGATGAAACCGGTATTGCAATTTACGATGATGAAAAAGGCTTATTGGCTCACCAGTTATACAGCCAAGTAAAAGTACATGCAGATTATGGCGGTGTTGTACCTGAGCTTGCATCGCGCGATCACGTTCGTAAAACCCTGCCACTTATTGACGCTGCGTTTGCTCAAGCCAGTTGTGGCCCAGAAGATTTAGATGGCATTGCATACACCGCAGGCCCTGGTTTAGTCGGGGCGTTATTAGTAGGCACCTCTATTGGCCGCTCTTTAGCCTATGGCTGGGATATTCCAGCTGTTGCCGTGCATCATATGGAAGGGCATTTACTTGCTCCTATGCTTGAAGAAAACGTGCCTGAGTTTCCCTTTATTGCTTTGCTAGTGTCGGGCGGCCATACCATGATGGTAAAAGTAGCCGGTATAGGCCAGTACGAAGTATTGGGTGAATCTGTTGATGATGCCGCAGGTGAAGCATTTGATAAAACAGCTAAACTGCTAGGGCTTGATTACCCAGGCGGCCCTCGACTAGCTAAAATGGCTGAGCAAGGTGTTGCAAAACGGTTTGTTTTTCCACGCCCTATGACGGATAAGCCAGGCCTTGATTTTAGCTTTAGTGGCTTAAAAACAGCGGCTTCTATAGCGATTCGCGAAAATGATGATGACGCACAAACCAAAGCAGATATCGCCCATGCGTTTCAAACAGCAGTGATTGATACATTGGTTATTAAGTGTAAGCGTGCTCTAAAACAAACTGGGATAAAACGTTTAGTGATTGCCGGCGGAGTAAGTGCAAATACACAGCTGCGCTTACAGCTTGAGCGTGTTATGCAAGGGATGAAAGGACAGGTTTACTACCCACGTACTGAGTTTTGTACTGATAATGGCGCAATGATTGCCTATGCTGGTATGCAGCGCTTAAAAGCAGGCCAGTTCGCCACACTCGACATGAAAACCAAACCGCGTTGGCCAATAGACAGCTTAGAAGCGATTTAGCATCAATAATTATTGATTTTTTTCATTAGTGGGTGCTTTTTTGGCGCCCACTTTTGGTTCTTCACCTTTAAAAAGGCGCATAATATTAGTGCGATGACGAAATATAATTAGCACGGTAATAAAGGTTACCGGTAGGGTGTAAAGCGGTTTAATCAACCACGTATACAGTGGAGCAAGCGACACCGTGACCAAAGCGCCTAATGAAGAAAAGCGCGTAATAGCAACCACAATAATCCAGGTACTTATTAATAGCCCCGCCAGTGATAAACCAATCGGCAATAAAGAACCAAACGCAGTGGCTACCGCTTTTCCGCCTTTAAAACTAAAAAATAGTGGGTACATATGCCCTAAGCACGCGGCAACAGCGACCAAACCAAGTGCTAAAGGCGTTAGGTCTAAAAAATACGCCCCCCATACGGGGATGGTGCCTTTTAAAATATCAAACACTAATACTAAGCACGCAGGAAAGGCTCCACCTAAACGATACACATTGGTGGCACCTGGGTTATTTGAACCGCTGCTGCGAGGGTCTGGCAGTTTGAATAGCCGAGACACTAATATAGCCGATGAAATCGACCCTAATAAGTAGGCTAAAACAAACAGTAAAATGGCTAACACAAAGTCCCTTATTTTTTAATTGCTATACCCATCGATAGCACTTTTACGCTATTATTGGCGGCACAATTTATCGTGAAAATTATTAACTGCTGTATTTTGCAGTTAATCTAGCTATTTGGCTATTGTAGAAGTAATTTTTACATATTTAAACACTGCTTAAAGCATATACAGTATTAATTTAATCAATGCATTGTATGCTTTGAGAGTGCTTATAGTTATTTGGAGTATCAATGGATAAGGTTTTTATATCTCAACTACACGTCGACACAATTATTGGAGTGTACGACTTTGAAAAAGAAAGTAAACAAAGCCTTTATTTTGATATTGAAATGCTCAGCGATATAAAGCCTGCAGCAGCAAATGATGACATTAATTTAGCACTCGATTATGCAAAAGTAAGCGAGCGAGTGATTGAGCACACTACGGCTAAGCCGGTTGAGTTACTTGAAACCTTAGTAGAGCAACTAGCAACTATTATATTAACCGAATTTAATACACCACAAGTAACAATTAGAGTGAGCAAACCGGCCGCTGTAGCGCAAGCAAACACCGTAGGTGTAGAAATAACACGCACAAAGGCTATGAGCTAAATGGCGCAAATTTATATCAGCTTAGGCTCAAATATAAATAAAGCGCATTATATTCGCTGTGCGCTTGATGCACTTGAGCAACACTTTACAGATATTGTGCATTCATCTGTTTTTGAAAGCGAAGCAGTAGGGTTTAAAGGTAATAACTTTTATAACTCGGTGGTGGCTGCTACCACATCAATGCCGCTTGAGCGTGTTTGTAAGTTATTAAAACAAATAGAGCGAGATAACGGGCGTAAAGCGGATGATAAAAAATTTAGCCCCCGTACATTAGATTTAGATCTGCTCTTTTACGATGACGTTATTTGCGACTCGCCTGCACAATTACCTCGCGATGAAATTACCAAAAACGCTTTTGTACTTCAGCCTCTTTGTGAAGTCGCCCCCAATTTTTATCACCCCGTTGCTAAGCAAACTATTGCTGCGCTATGGAGTGCGTATAACAACCCTCAACAAAAACTATGGAAGGTGGAGTTTTCTAACCCATGAGTATTTTAGAAATAATTATTTTAGCCCTGATACAAGGATTTACTGAGTTTTTACCTATTTCGAGCTCAGCTCACTTAATTTTACCTTCGCAAATTTTGGGATGGGAAGACCAAGGCCTTGCTTTTGATGTGGCTGTGCATGTTGGTACGTTAATAGCGGTTGTTATTTATTTTCGTAAAGAAGTGGCTGATATTCTTAGCGCCTGGTTTAAATCGTTTGGCGCCCAAGGCACCACCGACGACAGTAAACTTGGCTGGTGGATTATATTGGGCACTGTACCTGCTGCGTTATTAGGCTTATTGCTAAAAGACGTTGTTGAGCTGTACCTGCGCAGTGCGTGGGTTATAGCAGCTACGACTATTATTTTTGGTTTATTACTTTGGTACGCCGATGCCAAAGGTAAGCAAATGAAAACAATTTATCAGCTTAACTGGAAAACAGCGCTGCTTATTGGCTTTGCTCAAGCGGTGGCTATGATCCCAGGTACCTCTCGCTCTGGCATTACCATGACAGCGGGTTTATTGCTGGGCATGAACAAACAAAGCGCAGCGCGTTTTTCGTTTTTACTCGCTATACCTATTATTTCTATGATGGGTCTTTACTACACGATAGAGCTGGCTTTAGGCGATCATGTGGTTGATTGGAGCACATTAATTTTAGGTGTAGTCCTTTCGTTTTTATCGGCGTACGCCTGTATTTTCATGTTTTTAAAAGTGATAGAACGAATGGGCATGCTGCCGTTTGTAATTTACAGACTTTTACTTGGCGTAGGCTTAATTGTATTTTTAACGCTGTAATTTAGCTTATTACCAGCAAGCCCTCTTACTTAGGTAAGAGGGCTTTTTTATTTTATTAACGCTGTTTTAGCATCAGTGAATTGACGAGACGCGCATAGTCACGAAGCCTAAAATTTGGCATTATAGCGCCATTAAACTTCACAGACGTGCGAAGTACGAAAGGATTTAAAAAGTTATGCATATTCATATATTAGGCATTTGCGGCACCTTTATGGGCGGTATAGCGGCTATTGCTAAATCGCTTGGCCATAAAGTGACGGGCTCTGATCAAAATGTTTACCCGCCGATGAGCACTCAACTTGAGCAGCTGGGCATTGAGCTAACCCAAGGTTACGACGTAAAACAGTTAGAGCCAAAGCCAGACATGGTGGTTATTGGTAATGTAATGAGCCGAGGTAACCCCTGTGTAGAGTATGTATTAGATAAGGGCTTGCCGTATACATCGGGGCCAGAGTGGCTTAAACACAACCTATTGCAAAATGCTTGGGTACTTGCGGTGGCAGGCACACATGGCAAAACCACCACAGCAAGCATGCTGGCGTGGATTTTAGAGTATGCAGGTTTAAAACCCGGGTTTTTAATTGGTGGCATAGTTCAAAACTTTGGTGTGTCAGCGAAAGTGGGCGAAACCCCATTTTTTGTAATAGAAGCGGATGAATACGATACCGCTTTTTTTGATAAGCGCAGTAAATTTGTGCATTACTTACCACGTACGCTCATTTTAAATAACCTTGAGTTTGACCACGCCGATATTTTTGACGATTTAAACGCAATAAAAAAACAATTTCATCACTTAATGCGTACATTACCTCATACTGGCAAGGTAATTTGGCCAAAAGACGATATCGCACTTGATGATGTTATTAAGCAAGGGCTCTGGAGCGAAAGTGAAACCCTAAATGGTGATTGGCATTATGACTTGTTAAGCGCTGATGGCAGCCAATTTAATGTGCTTTTAAACAATGAACTTCAAGGTACGGTTAATTGGCAAGCAATAGGCGAGCATAATGTTAAAAATGCCATTATGGCTATCGCGGCAGCGCGCCACGTAGGTATAGCCGTTGAGCATAGCATTGCAGCGCTTGAAGAGTTTATTAGCCCTAAACGGCGTATGGAGCTTAAAGCCGACATAAATAACATTAAGGTGTACGACGATTTTGCGCACCACCCAACAGCCATAAAAACTACGCTTGCGGGGTTACGAGCAAAAGTGGGTGATGAAAAAATTATTGCTATTTTAGAGCCTCGCTCAAACACCATGAAGATGGGTGTACATCAAAATACGCTACTTGCTTCGTTAAGTGATGCCGATGACGTGCTGTTATTTGAGCCCGATAACCTAAATTGGTCTCTTAAATCGCAAGCCGATAATGCCGGTATGCAGTGTTTTAATAGTACGCAAATGATTATTGACACTGTGCTTGAAAATATAATGCCAAATCAGCACATATTAATTATGAGCAATGGCGGTTTTAATGGCTTACATCAACACTTAGTTGATGGTTTAGCTAAAAAATACAGCGGAGAATAATGTGCAGTTTAAAGATAAAATTACACTGGCGTTTAGTGGTGCTTCAGGCGCGCCTTACGGTTTAAGATTGCTTGAAGTATTACTCGCGCAGCAATTTCAAGTGTATGTACTTATATCAAGTGCTGCGCGTGTGGTGCTAGATACAGAGTCAAACATTAAACTCTCAGCTAATGAAGATAAAGCAACCGAGCAGTTAAGCGCTTTATTTAATGCCAAGCCAGAGCAGTTAAAAGTATTCGGTAAAGATAACTGGTTTAGCCCTGTAGCTTCAGGCTCTGCAGCCCCTAAAAAAATGGTAGTATGCCCGTGCAGTGCAGGGTCTGTGTCTGCTATTGCGCTCGGTGCATCAGATAACCTACTCGAGCGTGCAGCCGATGTGGTTATTAAAGAGCGAGGGCAATTAATTTTAGTGCCACGCGAAACTCCCTTTAGCGAAATTCACCTTGAGAATATGTTAAAGCTTGCGCGTTTAGGGGTCACTATTATGCCCGCTGCGCCTGGCTTTTATCACAAGCCACAACGTATTGAAGACTTAGTTGATTTTATGGTGGCGCGAATTTTAGATCATTTAAACATTGAACATAACCTAACTAAACGTTGGGGTTATGGTGAGGGTAAATAATGAATAAGCAAAATGTTGCTTTAAATATAGAAGGCCTGACCAAGGTTTATAAAAACGGTGTAGAGGCCGTGAAAGGTGTTGATTTACAAGTTTTTGAAGGCGACTTTTTTGCCTTACTTGGCCCAAATGGTGCCGGTAAGTCGACCACTATTGGTGTTATATCGTCCTTGGTAAATAAAACACAAGGTAAGGTGGAAGTGTTTGGTCACAACATCGATACCGACCTTGAAGCTGCTAAAGCGCATTTAGGCCTTGTGCCACAAGAGTTTAACTTTAGTCAGTTTGAAACGCTTGGCCAAATATTGGTAAATCAAGCAGGCTACTACGGTGTTACTCGCGCAGAAGCGCATAAGCGTGCCGATAAATATTTAACTCAGCTTGGCTTATTAGAAAAAAAAGACAAGCAAGCACGTACGCTTTCTGGGGGCATGAAACGCCGTTTAATGATTGCCCGTGCATTAATGCATGAGCCAAAGCTACTAATATTAGATGAACCCACAGCAGGGGTTGATATAGAGCTGCGCCGCTCAATGTGGGACTTTTTACGCCAAATTAATGAGCAAGGCGTAACGATTATTTTAACCACGCATTACCTTGAAGAAGCTGAGCTTTTATGTAAAAACATCGCGATTATTGATACTGGTCGTATTGTTGAAAACACCACTATAAAAGCGTTACTAGCTAAGCTTGATAAAGAAACCTTTGTGCTTGATTTAAAACAGCCAGCACAGCCAGTCACCCTTGAGGGGTACTCGTTTAGCATGCCTGATGAGCACACCATAGAAGTTGAAGTGGCTAAATCTCAAGGGTTAAATGCAGTTTTCAGCGCGCTAACCGAGCAAGGTAACACTGTTTTGAGTATGCGTAATAAAGCAAACAGATTAGAAGAGTTATTTGTAGGATTACTAGAGCAAGGGCGGGGCGAATAAATGTTTAAATATGGCGTAGCCTTAAAGAGTTTATGGATTAAAGAGTGTATTCGTTTTTTACGTATTTGGGTGCAAACCTTAGTACCGCCGGCGATTACGATGAGTTTATACTTTGTTATTTTTGGTAATTTAATTGGCTCACGTATTGGTGAAATGGGTGGTTTTAGCTACATGGAATTTATTGTTCCGGGGCTAATAATGATGTCGGTTATTACCAACTCATATTCTAATGTTGCTTCTAGTTTTTATTCAACCAAGTTTCAAAAAAGTATTGAAGAGCTATTGGTTGCGCCTGTGCCTAATTACATAATTGTACTTGGTTATATGGGCGGCGGTATGACCCGCGGCATGATGGTGGGCTTTATTGTTACCTGTGTATCGCTGTTGTTTGTGGATATTCAAATACACAATATATTTGTAATTATGGCAACGGTAATTTTAACCTCAGCGGTGTTTGCACTAGGTGGTTTAATTAACGCTATTTACGCCAATAGTTTTGACGATATTAGTATTATCCCAACCTTTATTTTAACGCCACTAACATACTTAGGCGGCGTATTTTATTCAATTACGCTACTGCCAGAGTTTTGGCAAAATGTATCGCAAATAAACCCAATTATTTATATGGTTAATGCGTTTCGTTATGGCTTTTTAGGCGTGTCGGATGTTGATTTAAGTGTCGCGCTTGGCGTTATATTAGTATTTATTACGGTGCTATTTACTTTAGCGCTAACGTTAATTAAAAAAGGTGTGGGGCTTAGACATTAATGAGCGATGCAAATTCACGCAGTATTGTATCTAATCAGGCGGGTATACACGAAAAGCTTGATGAAATCGTTAACAAGCATTTAAACGCAGAGTTTAAAAAGCCTATTGCTGAACACACTCAACAAGCGTTCGATGAAGTCAATGAGCAGGTTCAAGCTTTTAATGGACCGCTTATTATAGACTCATGTTGTGGAGTAGGGGAGAGCTCGGCTAATTTAGCTAAGCGCCACCCAGATGCATTAATTATTGGTATTGATAAATCGTCACATCGCTTAGATAAGCACGATGTTGAATATAAACAAACAGACAGCGGCCAGTACATTTTGGTCCAAGCTGACTTAAATGACTTTTGGCGTTTAGCTGTGGCTGCTAATTGGCAGCCTACTCATCATTATTTGCTTTATCCTAACCCATGGCCTAAATCTAAGCATATCCAGCGTAGGTGGCACGGCGCGGCTATTTTTCCGTTTATTGTTAAGCTAGGTGGTCGCTTAGAGGTGCGCAGTAACTGGGATATTTATGTAAAAGAGTTTGCCAGAGCGCTTGAACTAACGGGTCATCCTTGTGAGGTAACGCTGTATGAGTCAAACGAAGCAATTACTCCGTTTGAGCGTAAATACTGGGCCAGCGGCCAACAAAGCCATCGTTTAGTGATAGATCTTTAAACTGCCACTTCCTCTTGGCTTGATGAGTTAACATGTGGCGCTGGGTAAGCAAAGTAATTGCCTTGCATCAGCGCCACATCTACATTTTTAAGCGCATTTTCAATACTTACATTTTCTACCGATTCTGCCATGAGCGTTAAACTAAGTTGCTTTGCAGCATGAACTGTATGCTCAATAAATAAGGCTATATTTTCATCACTTACTGCTTGTTTTACTAATGCGCCGTCGAGTTTTATACCGTTTACTTCAAGCTTTAGCGCATTCGAAATATTTGAATAACCACTACCAAAACCAGTAATAATGACATTCACCCCTTTGGTTTTTACCATAGAAATAAACGTTTTAACCTCTAAAAAATTAGTAATAGCGTGTGACTCTAAAAGGCCAAGCGTTATGTTTTCTGGGTGCGGGTAGCGCTTAAGCTCGCTAGCAATGTATTCACTCAAACTAGGGTCGAGTATATCTTTATCGCTGATATTTAAGCTCCAGCATATATCTGTTTTTCTAAACCGCTCTATACACTGGCTAAATAGCGTGCGCGTTAGCAGTCCGCCCATTCTTGAGCGGCTCACTACATTTAAAAATGAGTCGGGTTTTAAAATTTCGCCATTTTTAGTCACCATTCTGGCTAAGCATTCGTAATGTACAACTTCATTATTGGTGGTGTTAAACATAGCCTGAAAATAAGGCACTATGCGGTTGTTATCAAATGCTTCTTGAACCTCTTTGGCAAGGCTTACATTGTATTGATACTGGTTTTTTACATCGCTCATTACTTTTGAGTAGCTAACAACCTTACCGCGGCCGTGTTTAGCCTGAAGCGTTGCAATGTGCGCGTTTTCAATCAGTAGTGATTTATTACCACTGGCGATACCTGCGCAGTAAGTTATATAAATAAATGGGTTTGTTAATACAGGGCTGTTTGCGTTATACGACTCAACTAAATCGCTCAGTTCGCTGCTTTTAAAGCTTTTAGGGGTAAGTACGGCAATTTTATTAGTAGCAAGGCGATACACCTTACAGCTTTGCGGGCTGCGACTTTGATAATGACTGAGCAAGTTTTTCATTACGTTGTCGCCAACTTGAGTGCCATAAAAGCTATTAATATCTTCAATTTCGTTCACCCAAATAATGGCAAGCTGCATGTGGTGTGAATTACTCTTTTTGATAAAGTACTCAAGCGCAATATGATTGGCAAAGCCCGTACTGGCATCTGTTGCTAGGGTACGCTTTAACAAATATATATAAATAGCTGCAACCAGTACCGCAATAAAAAAGAAAAAACACGCCGTTATTATGGCTTTAGTGACGCTGTATTGAAGCTTTTTATTTAAATCATCTAAGGTTATGTCGGCACCCGTAATGTAGGTGGTACCATATTTATCTACAAAGGGAATAAAAACAGTTTTAAAATCACCCCATTGGTCGCTAGATTGCTCAAAAACAGGCTCGGTAGAATAAAACGCGCCCCTGTTAATGTCGGTGGCCTCTGGGTATAAATCAAGAAATTGTGTAACACGTGCGTTTTCTTGATCGTCTTTAGTGTAGCTGGATGAGGTAAAGTAAACTTTGTTATCGCGCATGATCATCGAATAGACGTAAGCTATATCAAGCGCTTGCGCAAGCTCTGAGAGTTGTTTGCTTTTAGTTTGGTAAACCGAAAAACCAATATCGTAACCTTGGCTAATTCTATCGTGGTAACTTTGCCCTAAGATATGTTTTACGCTGGTGGCGGCATTTAGAAGGCGCTCATCGACAGCGTGCATTATTTCGCTACGCGCTGAGCTATAGGTGTAATAAACATAGACTAATAAACTGACCAAAAACAATGTAAAGCCAGCTATAAACCACTTCCCTTTTAATTTCCCTGTGAGCATACTTGTCCCTTATTGTTACACATATTAAGTATACGCATAAATGCAATTTGCCCAAAACTAAAATGTGACTTTTTAATAAAATCCTATTATTGAAATTTTTTTACAATATTTGTCATCCGTTTAGTCGCTTTTATGGCTTAAAGGGAGACATTTTACTTATATTGCAGTAAAGTTAGCGCAATTTTTAAAAGAAGCACGCCGCTTATAATAGCGCCATAGTTTGGCATTTTTAACTGTTAAACGCGTGTTTTAGCTACACACACTAGGTATAAAGATGGATCAAAAGCGTTGTGCCGTCGCCTCTAAAGAAAGCCTTAAGCGTATATTTACTGTACCTGAAGCGCCAGACTCAACTTTAAGCAAAATTGAGCTTGAAATTTCGAGTAATTTAGCAGGGTTTTTAAACGAAAATATAGCGGCAATTGAAAAACCATTACACGAAATTGAAAAAGATTTTCAGGCTGCGGTGATCCCAGAAAACCCAACGTTTGTATCTGCTTACGCCCAAGATATTATGGAGCAGCTAGTTGCCCATTCGGTACACACGGCTGCGCCTAGCTTTATTGGGCATATGACATCGGCTCTTCCGCATTTTTTACTACCGCTTTCAAAATTGATGGTGGGACTTAATCAAAACCTAGTAAAAATAGAAACCTCAAAAGCATTTACGCCCCTAGAGCGCCAAGTGCTAGGCATGATGCATCATTTAGCTTACTCGCAAGATGAGTCGTTTTATTCTAAATGGATGCACAGTGCTAAAACATCACTCGGTGCTTTTTGTTCCGGTGGTACAGTTGCAAACATAACGGCATTGTGGATTGCGCGTAACCGCTTATTAAAACCCGACGGCAGCTTTAAAGGTATTGCCACTCAAGGGCTCGTAGCCGGTATGCTGCATTATGGCTACAAAGGGCTGGCCGTTTTAGTGTCGGAGCGAGGGCATTACTCTTTAGGTAAATCAATTGACTTACTAGGCATCGGCCGTGAAAATTTAATTGGTGTAAAAACCTGCGAAAATAACAAGGTTGATGTGAATGCCATGCGCGAAAAAGCTTTAGAGCTTGAATCGCAAGGCATAAAAGTTATGGCAATTGTAGGGGTTGCTGGCACAACCGAGACCGGTAATATCGACCCTCTTGATGATATGGCCGATTTAGCGCAGCAAATAAACTGCCATTTTCACGTTGATGCAGCGTGGGGTGGGGCAACGCTTTTATCGCAAACGCATCGCCCATTATTAAAAGGAATTGAGCGCGCAGATTCAATTACCATTGATGCACACAAACAAATGTATGTGCCAATGGGCGCAGGCTTGGTGTTATTTAAAGACCCAACCGCTACGGATGCAATAGAGCACCATGCAGAGTACATATTACGTAAAGGTTCAAAAGATTTAGGAAGCCATACACTTGAAGGCAGCCGCCCAGGTATGGCTATGTTAGTACATGCTTGCTTACGCGTTATTGGCCGCAAAGGCTACGAAATGCTTATTGATCGTAGTATTAAAAAAGCACATTACTTTGCTGATTTAATTAAAGCCGATGAAGACTTTGAGCTGATTTCAGAGCCTGAGCTGTGTTTGCTTACATACCGCTATGTGCCTAAACAAATTAAACAAGCCATAGCCCAAGCAGATGCCGCAACACGGTTAGAAATTTTCGCGTCGCTCAATCGCTTTACTGCCAGTATGCAAAAACGCCAACGTGAATCAGGACGCTCGTTTGTATCGCGTACTCGCTTAACCCCTTCAAAGTACGATAATCAGCCGACGGTGGTATTTAGAGTGGTATTGGCTAATCCGCTCACATCGGGTGTTATATTAAAAGAGATTTTAGCTGAGCAAAAAGAGCTTGCTAAAACAGACCCTGTATTTAAAAAGTACTTAAGTAAGTATATGCAGTAACGCCTAGGTATAAACTAAAACAAAGGCGCCAATGGGCGCCTTTGTTATTTTTGCTGTGAGTTTTAATACAGTCTTCTTTTTAAGCGTTAAAGCAGTTTGCCCTAATAATGTCAGTTATAATTTTTTGCGATGGGTTTATTTTCTCCATTGCTAAAAATTCATCAGGTTGGTGGGCTTGATTAATTGAGCCTGGCCCCATGACTAGTGTTTCACAGCCAAGTTGCTGAATAAACGGAGCTTCTGTGCAATAATTTACTGCAACGGCTTTTTCTCCTGCAATTTTTTCTGCCATTTTAACGAGTGCGCTATCAGTGCTGCCACTAAAAGCTGGAATGGGCTCGTGTAAATCAATTACGCTCACTGCGCTTGGGTATTGCGCGTTTATATCGCTGGTGGCATCAATAAGTAAAGCTTGTAAGTCTTTAATGCTTAACCCTGGGAGCGGACGCATGTCTATATGCATTTCGCAGCAGCCACAAATTCGATTTGCGTTGTCGCCACCATGAATATTACCTAAATTTAAGGTAGGGTAAGGTATTTCAAAATGTTCAACTGAATATTTATTCTTTAACTGCTCTTTTAAGATCAGCAATTTTGTAATCACTTTATGCATGACTTCGATGGCGTTAAGACCACGTTCGGGATCGGAACTATGACCTGAGCGGCCAATCACTTTTATAGCCGTGCTCATATGTCCTTTGTGAGTAAATACAGGAGTCATATCAGTAGGTTCACCAATAATACAACGCGCAGGTTTTAAATTAGGATGCTTACAAATTTGCTGCGCTCCCGCCATGGTGGTTTCTTCATCGGCAGTGGCGAGTATTAAAATAGGTTGTGTTTGCTGTTTTATATCAAGCTCACTAATAGCTTGTAATACAAAAGCAAAAAAGCCTTTCATATCAATACTACCTAACCCATATAAGTTATTATTATGTTCAGTGAGTTTAAACGGGTCGTGGTTCCAGCGGCTATCGTCAAACGGTACGGTGTCTGTATGGCCTGCAAGCATTAAGCCGCCATCGCCTTGCCCCCGCTTTGCAAGTAGATTGTATCGGCCTTTCCCACCTTCTAACTCTATAATTTCGCAAGTAAAACCTAAACTTTCGCACCAACGTGCTAGCAACTCTATTACCCCTTTATTACTCATACAAAGTTCATCTTCTATTGCACTAATAGAGGGGGCTGCAATGAGTTGTTGGTACATAGAGATAAATGACGGCAAAGACATAAAAAAATCCAAAATAATTATTCAATTTAATTGCATAACAATATAAAAGTATTTATGATGAATATCAATTCACTTTTTAAGCATAAATATATTAAGTATAGCCATGAAGATAATGCGACGATAATCAACAATTCATTGAGAAAAGTATTAGCTAGCATCTAAGCTAGTGTAAGCGAACACCACACCTATTTAGTAGTAAATTTATAAACGAGTAACAAATGAATGTAGCGATTATTGGCGCAAGCGGTTATAGCGGCGCAGAATTAGCAAGCTTAGTTGCTAAGCACCCTAATTTAACGTTATCGGGCTGTTATGTCTCTGAGGGAAGTTTAGATAAACATAAATTATTAAGTGATTTATACCCAGAGCATAGAAATCTTCTTGATATTCCTCTACTACCACTGAGCGAATCAGCGTTTGATGACATAAATTCGAGTGCCGATTACATCTGCTTATGTACTGATCACAAAGTAAGTGTTGATTTAGCCCCGCAGTTTTTAGCAATGGGTAAAAAAGTATTTGACCTATCAGGTGGTTACCGCCTTGCTAACAACGACGACTATGTTACTTACTATGGTTTTGAGCACCAACATCCTGAGTTGTTAAACGAAGCAGCCTACGGGTTAGCCGAATGGAATAGCAGTGCAATTGCCAATGCAAATCTTGTGGCAGTAGCCGGCTGTTACCCAACCGCTGCGCTTAATGCATTAAAGCCGTTGCAACAGGCAGGCTTGTTGAGTGATGAAAAAGTGATTATTAATGCTGTTTCAGGTGTTACTGGCGCAGGGCGTAAAGCCAGCGTAGGTACTCATTTTTGTGAAGTATCGCTTGCCCCGTATGGTTTATTTAACCATCGTCATGGGCCTGAAATTGAACAACACCTTGGCCACAAGGTGTTATTTACACCGCACTTAGGTAATTTTCCGCGTGGAATTTTAGAAACTATTTATGTACAGCTTAAGCCAGGCGTTACCAAGGAAAACGTATCTGATGCTTATCAAGTACTTAAGAACGAGCCGTTGATTCGTTTGTTAGCTGATAAAGTGCCATCTATTAAAAGCGTGGTAAAACAACCGTATGTTGATATTGGTTGGCAGCAGCAAGGCTCTCAACTGATTGTTATGGCAGCGATAGATAATCTATTAAAAGGCGCTGCGGGCCAAGCCTTGCAATGTATTAACTTATCAATGAATTTAGATCACACCACTGGCTTAAAAGGAGCCTTTTAATGAGCACTAAAACGTGGGTAATTAAATTAGGTGGTGCTGTACTTAATACAGAAAACGCGGCAAAAGCTTTGTTTGACGTATTAAGCGCTGATCAAAATAATCAGTTTGTTATTGTTCATGGTGGTGGCTCGTTAGTTGACACTTGGCTAAAACAAGCAGGCTTTGCTAGTGCAAAGCACCAAGGGCTGCGTATTAGCCCAAGTGAGCAAATGCCTTACATAGTGGGGGCGCTGGCTGGCTGTGCAAATAAGCAGCTGGTAAGCCAAGCTATTAATGCAGGCCATAAACCTGTTGGCCTTTGTTTGTATGAAGCCGGAGTTATGGCGTCTCAAAAGTTAAAAGCGCTTGGGCAAGTAGGTAAGTGCGAAAGTAATGATGATTCAATTGTTAACGATTTACTTAAGCTTGGTCGGTTACCTATCGTGAGCTCTATTGGGTTTGATGAGCAAGGTAACTGGTATAACGTTAATGCTGATGAAGCTGCCGCAGCGATTGCTAGCAACTTAAATGCAGAACTTATTTTTATGACAGATGTAGAAGCGGTACTTGATGCAAACAAGCAGCCGTTACATCAACTTGACACAAAACACATTGATACTTTAATTGATGAAGGGGTAATTTTGGGCGGAATGGAGGTCAAAGTTAAGACCAGCCTGCACGCTGCCCAACATTTACGACGCGGTGTGTATATTTCCAGCTGGCAAAAGCCAGACAATTTAACTGCTTTGCTACAGGGCGAGCATGTTGGAACAAAAATTACACCATAGGGTTATCATGTTAGAGAATTTTTTAACGGGTCTAGAATTAGACCAACAAGGCGCACTAAATTTACTAAAACTAGCGCGTGATTTAAAAGCAAAGCCAGAAAAGTACAGCCAAGTATTAGCGGGTAAGTCAATTGTTACCTTATTTGAAAAGCAAAGTTTACGTACGCGTTTATCGTTTGATATTGGTATTAACCGTTTAGGCGGCCACGCTGTGTATTTAGATCAGCAAAACGGCGCTATGGGGGCACGTGAATCTGTAAAAGACTTTGCACTTAATATTTCTACGTGGGCTGATGGAATTGTAGCGCGCGTAAACCAGCACAGCACGTTAACCACCTTAGGTGAATACTCTAGTGTACCTGTCGTGAATAGCTTGTGTGATTTATATCACCCGTGCCAGGCATTGGCTGATTTTTTAACGCTACAAGAAGTACACGGCGATGTGAGTGAGCTAAAAGTGGCTTACTTAGGTGAAGGTAACAACGTTACTCATTCACTTATGCTATTAGCGGCAACGCTAGGTACTGATTTTGTTGCTGTTACACCAAAAGGCAGCTCGCCTGATTCGCAAATTCTTAAAAAGGCAGAGCAAATTGCTGCAATGAACGGCGCATCAGTAATGGTAAGCGACCGTGTAGAAGCCGCTGTAGGCGCTAATGTGGTATATGCAGATACGTGGGTGTCTATGGGTGATGATACGCCTCTTGAGCAAGTTAAAGAAAAATACATGCCATATCAGCTAAACCAAGCATTGCTAGAACAAACAGGTGCGACTACGGTATTACATTGCCAACCGGCACACCGTGAGTTTGAAATTACCTCTGAGGTAATGGATGGCCCAGCATCAAAAATTATTCAACAAGCAGAAAATCGCATGCATGCGCAAAATGCTCTGCTAGTTACATTACTAAATCCAAATTTTGTTAAGGAACACCTATGAGTTCAATTAAAAAAGTCGTTTTAGCCTATTCAGGTGGTCTTGATACTTCAGCTATCGTGCCATGGTTAAAAGAAAACTACGGTTGTGAAGTAATTGCCTTTGTTGCCGATGTAGGCCAAGGCGCTGAAGAGCTTGAAGGCGTTGAAGAAAAAGCCATCGCATCAGGCGCATCTGAGTGTTACGTAGTTGACTTAAAAGATGAAATGGTAAGTGAGTACATTTACCCAACGCTTAAAACGGGTTCTATTTACGAAGGTACTTATTTATTAGGTACGTCTATGGCGCGTCCTATTATTGCTAAAGCGCAAGTTGAAATTGCACGTAAAGTAGGTGCCGATGCACTTTCGCATGGTTGTACTGGTAAAGGTAATGACCAAGTACGTTTTGAATCATGTTTTGCAGCGCTTGCACCCGATTTAAAAGTAATTGCACCATGGCGTGAGTGGGATTTATCAAGCCGTGAATCATTATTAGATTACTTGGCTGAGCGTGATATTCCGTGTTCTGCTTCAGCAACAAAAATTTACAGCCGTGATGCTAACGCATGGCATATTTCGCACGAAGGCGGCGAGCTTGAAGATCCATGGTGTGAGCCTAGTGACCAAGTTTGGACCTGGACTAATTCACCAGAACAAGCACCCGATAAAGCTGAGCATGTAACGCTTACGGTTATTGAGGGTGAAGTGGTTGCCGTAAATGGCGAACAGCTTAAGCCTTACGACTGTTTAGTTAAATTAAACGACATTGCTGCGCCACATGGTGTTGGCCGTGTAGATATTGTAGAAAACCGTTTAGTAGGCATGAAATCGCGCGGCTGTTACGAAACACCAGGCGGTACCGTTATTATGGCGGCACTGCAAGCCATTGACGAGCTAGTGCTTGATAAATCAAGCCGTAAGTGGAAAGAAGTACTGGGCGGTGAGTTTTCGCACTTAGTTTATGATGGTCGTTGGTTTACACCTCTAAAAGATTCTATTTTAGCCGGTGCAGAAGCACTTTCTACACTAGCAACGGGTGAAGTTGTACTTAAGCTTTACAAAGGCCAAGTGACAGCCGTTCAGAAAAAATCACCTAATAGCTTATACAGCGAAGACTTTGCTACATTTGGTGAAGACGACGTATATGACCAGTCACATGCTGAAGGCTTTATTCGTTTATTCTCGCTTTCGAGCAGAATTTCAGCAATGGCTAAAAAGTAAATTATTTATAGCCCCTTGTATAAGGGGCATTACAGGGTTTGGAGAGATTTCATGGCATTATGGGGCGGACGTTTTTCTACGGGTCCAGATGAGGCGTTTAAACAATTTAACGACTCACTTCCGTTCGATTATCAGTTAGCAGAGCAAGATATTATTGGCTCTGTGGCATGGGCAGGTGCGCTTGAGCAAGTAAATGTACTTACAAGCGATGAGCACACCAAGTTGGTTGCAGCACTAAATGAACTGCTTGAAGAAGTAAAAGCAGATCCACAAGCAGTGGCAACCTCAGGTGCAGAAGACATTCACTCGCACGTAGAAGCTGCACTAATCGAAAAAGTAGGTGATTTAGCTAAAAAGCTACACACAGGCCGAAGCCGTAATGACCAAGTAGCCACTGACTTTAGATTATGGTGCCGCGATACTGCTGATCATTTGCTTGGTGCTATTGCCGGATTAAAAGCTGAATTTGTTGCCCTTGCAGAGCGTGAACTAGGCACTATTTTGCCGGGTTATACTCACTTGCAACGCGCTCAACCTGTGTTATTTAGTCATTGGTGTATGGCTTATGTAGAAATGCTAGAGCGTGATGAAAGCCGCTTGCAAGATGCCAAAGCGCGTTTTAATTTTTGCCCTCTAGGCAGTGGTGCACTCGCAGGTACTGCCTACCCAATTGATCGCCAAGCTTTGGCGCAAGGCCTAGGCTTTACTGGCGCAACTAAAAACAGCCTTGATGGCGTATCTGACCGTGATTTTGTAGTAGAGCTTTTAAGCTGTGCTTCTATTTCTATGATTCATTTATCACGTATGGCTGAAGATTTAATATTTTATAATTCTGGTGAAGCCGGGTTTATAGAGCTTGCTGATAATGTTACCTCTGGCTCATCGTTAATGCCGCAGAAAAAGAACCCTGATGCACTAGAGCTTATTCGTGGTAAAACGGGCCGTGTATTTGGTGCGTTTAGTGCCATGATGATGACCTTAAAAGCACTCCCTCTTGCGTACAATAAAGATATGCAAGAAGACAAAGAAGGTCTTTTTGACGCTATGCCAACTTGGCTTGCCTGTATTCACATGGCGCAAGCGTGTATTAAAGGCGTAAAAGTAAACGGCGATAAAACGCTTGCAGCGGCAAAAGGCGGCCATGCTAATGCGACAGAGCTTGCAGACTACTTAGTAGCTAAAGGTGTGCCATTTAGAGAAGGCCACCACATTGTGGGTGTACTTGTGCAGCTTGCTATAAGCGAAGGTAAAACCTTAGAGGAGCTTTCGCTTGAGCAGTACAAGTCAGTTAATGACGTATTTGAAGATGACGTTTACCCAGTACTTGAAATAGATGCCTGTATTAAAGCTCGTCAAGCGCTTGGCGGTACATCTATTGAACAAGTTACTAAAGCGGTTAAAGAAGCCAAAAAAAAACAGCAAATAACGGTTCGTGATGCAAATTTAGATGATGTTGAAGATATTGCTAGGCTGATACAGCACTGGGCTACGGTAGGTGAAAACTTGCCGCGTGCTAAAAGCGACATGGTGCATTCAATTAACGAGTTTGCAGTAACAGAAATAGACGGCAAAGTGTCGGGATGTGCATCGTTATACATTTACGACACGGGGCTTGCTGAAATACGCTCTTTAGGCATAGATCCACAAAGCGCGGTAACTGGGCAGGGTAGGCAGCTTGTAGAGCACTTATTAGCAAAAGCCAAAAAATTGGCGCTTAATCGCGTTATTGTATTAACCCGTGTGCCAGACTTTTTTGAACAGCAACGTTTTACTTTTTGTAGTAAAGAATCGTTACCAGAGAAGGTAATGAAAGATTGCGAACTTTGCCTTCGTAAAGAAAACTGTGACGAAGTAGCAATGGAATATATTTTAAAGCCAAGTACACGTGCGGAGATCCCGTGTAAATACGTGGCTTAAATTCCCTGGATATAAAAAACGTACGGTTACCCCTGTACGTTTTTTTATGTGTATAATAAGCTGGTCAGATGAGTTTGGGGTGCGAGTTTTCACTTTAGTTGCAAGGGTTAACTTAAGGCTTAGTGTGAATAAAATACCTTGTTAGCATATATTATGGGTATGTCAAAAAATCTTGGCACGCTGGTTGCTTTGTATAAGTCAGATAGCAAAATAGCTATCACTGCTTAAAACAGGTAATGCAATTACCTACATGATGGTGTGATTAAAAGTTGCGCCAAATAATATTAAAACTTATACAAGGATCAATCACATGCAAGTTTCAGCTAATAGCCAATTACAAATGCAAGCATACAATAAAACACAACAATTACAGCCTGCAACGGAACAAACTGCTAGCCCTAAAACCCTACAATCTGATACAGTAAGTTTTTCTCAAGAGGCGATGAGTGCTGCGAGTGCTGATTTACAGCGTGGTGGGATTATAGTTCCAATTAGACCTAAATAATAAGGTAATGAATGTTTTTAACTGAGTTTTTTGGCTTTTTTTCCTTATCAGCATTTACGATGTGGGGGTTCTTAATGGCCTTCTTATTCAATGTATTTGTTTATTCAATTGGGGTAAAGAGAAAAACTACTCTATTACTCAGTTCAGCAATTATGATGGTATCTTACACAGCTTCAGATTATTTTTTTAATTGGTTTTCGCTTAAAAGTACTGTCTATCTTGATTGGGCTTTATACGACTATGCGACAGTAGGCGCTTTATTATTGGCGTATAAAGCTTCTAAAAATAGTACACCCTCTTTTCTCTACCTTATAACAGGCCTTATTTTAAACTCTATTTTCAGTTTGTTAATTTACTGTGATATTTATATTTACCAAACTAAAGAGCCATGGTTTTTGTGGGATTTTTATACCTTTTCTGTGAATATAATAGATTTCACCATGATCGTTGCTCTAATTGTAGATCGAGACTTTCTTGGCATTCATAAACTTAAGACATTCACAAGCCAGCTTTTTATGAAAAGTTCAAAGCTTTAATAAGCAAATAAAATTTAAATTTAAAAGCTTCACATCATTGGGTATATTTATCTTAATCTCTAACTTCGATTTCGCTTATATATTAAGCGCTATTGTGCAGTGGGGGTTTCTCATGGCCTTTTTATACTCATTCGTATCCTCTATTAATAATCCCTTTAAAGGCTTTGTTGTACTTTCGAGTATTATGGCGATAGGTTATTTGCCTTGGATATTCACAAACTTTCAAACGGTTACTTATTTAGATTTTGCCCTTTTAGATATCGCTATTTTAGTTGCTGTGTATGTAACTCAGCGTTATTTTATTAAAGAGAAAACGACAGCTTATGTCTACTTAATCTTCGGCCTTAGCGTTAACACCTTTTTAGCCCTATGCATGTATCTAGATACCAATATTCTATATAATTACACCTACTGGTGGTTTTGGCGCTTTTATTCATCGGCTGTTATGCTTTCTGATTTGTGTATGATCGCCGTACTAATTATCAATAGAGACTTTTTAGGCTTAATTAAGCTTAAAAGGTGGCTTTTGCAGCTAGCATTTTAAAGACGAAGTATCGATACGTTTATGGCGATGAAAGTTATAGTTTGGATAAGTAAAATACTAAGCTAGGTGCTCAGTTAATGGTGTTGTTTATTATTTTTGAGGTGCTTATTATTAGCGTTTACTTTTAAGATGGATATCATCTCTTTTTTATTAGATGTGAGAATTGCCCATATAATCGGTGTGGTATTGCAATGGGGGTTCCTCATGGCATTTTTATATTCTTTAGTCTCATCTATCAATTCACGCTTTAAAGCGTTAGTTATACTTTCATCGATTATGGCTATTTCGTATTTTCCAGGTGTTTTGTTCAATTACCAAACCATTACTTACCTTGATCTCGCTATTTTAGATGCTATCACCATTGTGGTTTTAATTATTGCCCAATACTTTTATATTAAAGAGAAAACTGTTGCATTTATGTATCTTATGCTTGGGCTGAGTATCAACATGTGCTTTGCTCTAGGTATGTATTTAGACTCTTATATTTTACATAATTACACCTATTGGTGGTTTTGGGGGTTGTATTCATCAGTGGTGGCCATTTCTGATCTGAGTATGATTTTAGTGCTGTTTATTAATAAAGACTTTTTAAAAATTATTTATTTCAAAAACCTTATTTACTCGTTCTTTGCTAAGAAACCACAATAGTGAATAATGTTCTAATCCCTCCTGAAGTGTCAGTTTATATCGGTGCGTTAGTGCAGTGGGGGTTTTTAATGGCCTTTTTATATTCACTAACAACTAGCATTAACAACCCATCAAAACAGGCAGTATGGCTATCTTTAGTTATGGTAGTTTCTTACTGCTTAAGTACAGTTATAGATATTTACAACATTAGTTACATAGAACTGTTTTGCTATGATGTAGGCACTTTATTTTTTATTTTATTTCTGCGGTATTTCCTACCTGAAAAGCGCATATCTACTTACTTATTATTTGGCTTGAGCATCAATTCGTTATTATTTTTAGCTATGCACATAGATGTGTTTGTACGTGGTAATTACGAACCGTGGTGGTTTTGGTCTGTTTATACAGTTGTTATTAATATGATGGATATCATCATGGTTGGTATTTTTTTCGTTAAAAAGGATTTTTTAATGTTAGTGCATGCTACTGATAAGTTGGTGAACGGTGTTATGAGGTTGAAGCAAAGTGGCTGATGTTCTTTGGGGACTGGTCGATTTAGGGTACAACGTAGGTATTTTGTTTACGTGGTTTTTTCTTATTGCCTTTTTGTATAACTTATCTGCAAGTATTAATAAGTCAGATAAGAGCAGGGCACAACTTTCATTTGTAATGATGGTATCCTACATAGCTAGTTTGTTTATGGATCCAATTATAGAAACACCGCACTTAAATTATTTTTATTATGATGCTGTAACTATCTTGGTTTTACTTCTGTGGCGTAATTTCACCAAACAAACTATACCTACGCCCTTTTATTATTTAATTGTAGGGCTGAGCTTTAATGCCTGTTTATTTTTAGGTATGCATTACGACATTGTTATACAAGGTACACTTTACTATTGGTGGTTTTGGGCGGTATATATTTTTGGGATGTATTTTAGCGATTTCACAATGGCAATAGTACTAATTACAGACAAAGATATTTTAGGCTTGGTAAAGCTTAAACGCACTTTATTTAACCGCAATGAATTACAAGTTATGGCTAAAAAGTAGTTAGGTATATTAGCGCACCTAAAGTGCGCTAATTGTGTTTTTTTTAGCTTGCGTCGCAGCCTAACTTTTGTTTTAAAGCATCCACTACAAGTGGGCTTACAAATTCGCTCACATCGCCATTATGGCGGGCAACTTCTTTTACCAAGGTTGATGATATAAACGAGTTGCGCTCAGAAGGTGTTAAAAACACGCTTTCTAAATCTGGATTTAGGCGGCGGTTCATATTTGCGAGCTGAAATTCGTAATCAAAATCAGATACCGCTCTAATACCGCGAATAAGCACATCAGCTTTATGATCAAAAGCTAAATCGGCTAGCAAGCCTGAAAAGCCAATCACTTTTACATTACTCAAATGCCCTAAAATAGTGTTGGCTAAATCAACTCGCTCATCGAGACTAAAGCACGGCTTTTTAGAAGGGTTATGAGCAATAGCAACAATAACCGTGCTAAACATTTTAGCTGCGCGCTGAATTAGGTCGGTGTGGCCGTTGGTTAACGGGTCGAATGTACCAGGATAGATTGCCGTAACGTTCATAGATTTCACTAACTATTATTTTTTAAGTAGTCTATCAGTGTTTGTTCTACAAATCAGCCTAGGAGATCAGGTTGAGCTTTTATGTTTGATATTTAATCAGTAAAAGCACTGTAAATGCGTTACCATTTTTTAAAGTGTAATTACGCTGCTTAGGCTTTGCGTTAGCTAACAGCACTACATTATTGCAAATGTCTGCGTGGAGCATAATCAGACTTCGTTTTTAAAATAGTAAATTATGATGGTATTTAAACCAGCCCGATTTGTTTATACTGCAAGGCTGATATTTAGTGTAATGTAGTTTATAAGTTAATTTGAGTCGTCGCATATGAATACTAAGGATAAAATAATACACACCAGTATTTCGTTATTTAATGAACATGGTGAGCGTGCAATATCAACCAATCATATTGCATCACATTTAGGGATGAGCCCGGGTAATCTTTACTATCATTTTAAAAATAAAGAAGACATTATCCGACATATTTTTGCGCTTTACAGCGAGCATTTACATACTCATTTTAAACCCATTGAAGCAAACGATGATGCGTTTGATCATTTAACTGCTTATTTAGATTCATTATTTGAGCTAATGTGGCGCTATCATTTTTTTTACGACAACTTAGGCGACATCCTCTCAAGGGATGAAAGCTTAAAACAAGCCTACATTGGTTTTCAGTCAACTTTATTAGAGCAGGTTCGCCAAGTTATTTTAGGCCTGCGCGATAACGAAATGATTGCCATAGAAGAGCAAGATGCGCTCGAACTTGCCCATACTCTTAAACTAACCGTTAGTTTTTGGACTCCGTATATTAAAGCGCGTAGGCTCAGTGGTAATTTAGCCGAGCAAGATATTTATCATGGCATTTTAAAAGTATTAGCATTATTTAGGGCTTACAGCACCGAAAAAAGCATACTTAAAATGAATCAGTTACGTGAAAAATACACCCAACTTGCAGAGCAAGCGCCAGCGCTTGCCTAACTGCTGTTAGTTGGTTAGTTCCTAGGCGCAAAAATTTTTGCTATAATCGCGCGCCCAATGCCTGGGAGCGCGAATTCCCGCAGTCTAAGAGTGAACTATGCTTAAATTTATCGTCAAACTACATCCTGAAATTGCCATTAAAAGCCGTTCGGTACGTAAACGCTTTACTAAAGTGTTAGAAAATAACATTAAAATTGTATTGCGCCGTGTTGACGAAAAAGTACAAGTAAGAAACAACTGGGATAATATTTCTGTTGTAACTAAGCTTGATGATGCACAAACACGCCTAAACTTTATCGATAGCTTGCAGCGCATTCCTGGTATTGTGCAATTTATTGAAGTGACCGAAACTGACTTCACAACGCTTGACGATATCTATAAAAAAACCATAGACCTAGTAGGGCATACCATCGTTGGTAAAACGTTTTGTGTACGCGCAAAGCGTATTGGTCAACACGACTTTACTTCTACGGACTTAGAGCGTTACGTGGGTGGTGGTTTAAACCAGCACGTTGAAGGCGCTCGCGTTAAGTTAAGCCGCCCAGAAGTAACTATTCGCTTAGAAGTAAAGGACGATAAAGCCTACATAGTTACGCAAACTCACCTAGGTATGGCAGGCTTTCCACTGCCAACACAAGAAGACGTGCTTTCATTAATGTCAGGCGGCTTTGACTCAGGTGTAGCAAGTTACCAGATGATCCGTAAAGGCGCTCGCACGCACTTTTTATTCTTTAATTTAGGTGGCGCAGCACACGAAATTGGTGTTAAACAAGCCAGCTACTATTTATGGAAAAAATTTAGCTCTACTCATAAAGTTAAATTTATCACGGTTGATTTTGAACCGGTTGTAGCCGAAATTTTAGAGAACGTTGAAAACAGCCAAATGGGTGTTGTGCTAAAACGCATGATGATGCGTGCTGGCAGCCAAGTAGCCGAAAAATTAAATATTCAAGCCTTGGTAACTGGTGAGAGTATAGGTCAGGTTTCTAGCCAAACCTTAGCTAATTTAAGTGTGATTGACCGCGTAACAGAAACCCTGATTTTGCGCCCACTTATTCAGCACGACAAACAAGAAATTATTAATATTGCCCGTAAAATTGGCACCGCAGAAATGGCCGAAACCATGCCTGAGTACTGTGGCGTAATATCTAAAAAGCCAACGGTTAAAGCTAAACTTGACGTTATTAAAGCCGAAGAAGAAAAGTTCGACTTTGATGTGCTTAATACTGTTGTTGAAAACGCTCGCATTATGGATGTGCGTGATATAGACGTAGAAGCTAAGCAAGAACTTAAAGAAGCTGAGTCGGTAGTTGATTTACCAGCGGGTGCAGTGGTTGTTGATATTCGCTCACCAGAGGAAGAGGATGCAGCGCCGCTTGAGATTGACGGTATAGATGTAGTGCATTTACCGTTTTTCCGCTTAGCGACTAAATTTGGTGATCTGCCAAAAGATAAGGATTACTACCTGTATTGTGAAAGAGGGGTTATGAGCCAGTTACAGGCGCTTATTCTTCATGAAGCAGGCTTTACGGGTGTAAAAGTTTACCGCCCGTAAAGGTTAACCGTAATTTAGAGCGTGGTTTATACCACGCTTTTTTTTGCCTTAATTTTAGCAAGTAGAGCATCGTTTAGCGGGGTGCTGATATTTAATCGCTTACCTTGTTGGCTAATATAGCCACAAATGGCGTCTATTTCGGTTTGTCGGTTATGCGCTACGTCTTGATGCATTGATGAGTAGTTTTCAGCGGTTAGCATCATTACGTTATAAGCGTTGTTAAGCGCATCGGCAAGTTTAATATCAAGCTTTAAAGCATGAGCTATTTGGCATGCCTCAGTTAATAAGTTAAAAATAATGCTATTAAAATAAGGGGCACGTAACTGACCATTTTTAATATCATACAGTGCGCTTAATGGGTTTATGGCAATATTTACTAATAGTTTTTCAAACCGTAGCTGCTCAATATTAGTACAGTAGCTTAGCTGCGGCACGTTTTGCAATTGCTCACACATTGCTTGGCAATAACTGTGCGCGCAAGGGTTGCAGGCACCTAATACGCTTTTACCTTCACCGGTGTGCTGTACTATAAAGTCGTTTGTTTTAAAGCCAGCCATGCTGGTGGTTAAAAAGTACAACGCTTGTTGCTTATCGAGTTGCTCATTGAGCGTTTCAACATTACCCATACCGTTGTGCGATACAATAAGTACACTACTTGGCGATAAAAAGGGCTTAATTTGCGTAAAGGCCGATTGCACCTGAAAAGCCTTTACAGCAAAAATAACAATATCAAACGCGGGCTGTTCATTAATTTGCTTAAGCGTAATAAACCGCGCATTAATTTTTTGCGAAGGCTGTTTTGCTTTGCAATAAAAGCGTGTATTTGCAGTGGCTTTGCGTGTTAACACATGAACAGTGTGAGCTTTAGATAAAAAATGGCTTAGCAATAAACCAATAGCGCCGTCGCCAATAATAAGAATATTAGCCATAAGGGTTCTTTTTTCGAGGAGTAAAAATGGTTCTTAGTAAAAAGTACGTGGCTGCACCGGCAAAATCAGCAACAAAATCACCTAACGAGGCCTGCCTGTAGGGAAGCGCATCTTGCATTATTTCTATTGCTGCACCGTAGCCCGCAAGCAAAAGTACTTGCGTGTACAGCGGTAACTTAAAGGCTTTATCCATAATGATGGCAAGTATAAAAAATATCCCAAAGTGGGCAACTTTATCAACATGTGGAAATAAGTTCGTAACGCCGCCTTTTATTTCTTTGGCAAATAAGAGGGTAAACACCACAATACTAATCAAAAAAACTGCTTGGTAAACACGCCTTGTCACGATAAATCCTAAAACCGCTTAAAAAAGAGGCTGCAGTATATCAAACTAAATTAGTATCGCACCTGAACAACTGGCAGAAAAATGTAAAGATTTATAATTTTAGCGTTATAATCGGCGCATAAATTTAGATTTAATAGTTAGGAGAACCCAATGCCTTCATTTGATATCGTATCAGAAGTAGAAATGAACGAAGCTAAAAATGCAGTAGATAACGCCAACCGTGAGCTAGAAACGCGCTTTGACTTTAGAGGTGTTGACGCATCAATTGAGCTAAACGACAAAACAATTAAACTAAAAGCTGAAGCTGACTCACAAGTTATGCAATTGTTTGATATTTTAGCAGGTAAAATTTCTAAGCGTGGTATGGACGTAGCAAGCTTGGAGCTGCAAGACATCACTCGTGCTGGTAAAAACGTGTTTCGTAATGTTGCACTTAAACAAGGCATTGAGAAAGACATGGCTAAAAAAGTAGTTAAAGCCATTAAAGACTCAAAAGTAAAAGTACAAGCTGCTATTCAAGGTGAAGAAGTACGTGTAACGGGTAAAAAGCGTGACGATTTACAAGCTGCTATGCAAGTCGTTCGCACTGCAGATTTAGGTCAGCCTTTCCAGTTTAAAAACTTTCGCGATTAATTAGCTAAGTGTCTTTAGTATTTTAAAGTGAAAATTTAAATGTGTGGTTATTGAATATATTAGCCACACATTTTACCCCGCCCTAATTACAGCCTTTACTTACCCGCAAGCCTAAACCCCTTTTACCTGTGTAAAATTAGACCACTGTTATTCCATATTCTTTTAACGTTATTTAAATGCATTATTAAACCTGCTTATCACGCAGTTGCGTATATTAGGCTATTCTTAATATCAATATTACTTAATAGCGACTGTTAAAGGCTTTGAATGCTTAAGTTTCTTGTTTTTATACTTATTATTGCGTGCAGTAAGTTTAGCTTTGCCAAGCCAATAAATGTAGATGTGTTGGTAGAGGACGGTTACTTTCCAATTATTATTAATGCCGAAAAAGAGCAAGGGTTAGCGCCTGAGTTTGTAAAAATACTCAATGACTCTCAAAGCGAATATAAATTTACTCTTAACTCTTTGCCTGTAAAAAGGCTCAAAAAGTGGGTCGAATGGGGGGAATTCGACATGTTGTTTTTAATGGCTATGCAATGGGTGCCTGAAGTAGCAAGAAGTGCCTTACAGGAAACGAGCTTTTATGTTATTGCTAAAAATGAGTTGTATACGCTGGCACAAAACGCCCAAAAGCAAAGCTATTTCGATGACTTACATGCTTTAACAAAAGCGGGAGTATTGGGGTATTCCTATCGTTTTGCTGATTTTAAAACCGATGCACAGTATTTAAGTGAAGAACACCAAGTTAGTTTAACAATCGATGAGTTTAACGTTGTTAAAATGCTGCTATTAAAGCGTGCCGATGTAGGGGTGTTAAATAACATAGCTTATCAATACTTTAAAAAGAACAACATTTTTAATATGAACCTGCTTTATAAGAGTAATACCCCAGATGCTATATACGATACTCATTTTTTAGTTAATCCTGCGCGCAGTAAAGTTACGGTAAAACAAATGGATAAGCTTTTAAATTCGTCTGAAATAAAACCTAAAATCACAGCGCTTTTAAGTTCATACGGCGTAACATCCAGCTTTACTGAAAATAAATAATATAACCTTTAGCTATATAGACGTCCGTTGACATTTGTAAACAAACTGCTCACAATAACCGCCTATTTTCAAGGTGCTTGCTGGTTGCTAAATACAGGGTTTAAAGTATTAAAACTAACAGCGAGATAATCGGGAAGTTGGTGCGCCTTTATGACAAAAGCAATCCCAACACTGCCCCCGCAACGGTAAAGTATTAACGCATTTATGTGTTTACTGAGTCCGGAGACCGGCCTTGAAGTAATCTTACTTACTTAAATCTTTGCGGTGGGCAAAGATAGGGAACATCATGCTAAATAAAACAACTCTTGGCGTTGCAATTACCGCTGCGCTGTCTTTTTCTGTGTCTGCTACAGATAATTCAATCGAAAAAATTACCGTTACTGCTAATAAATTTGAGCAATCAATTAACGATGTTTTAGCCAGCGTTAATATTATTGAGCGCGCTGAAATAGATGCAAGCAATGTACGCGATTTACCAACCTTACTAAGCACACAAGTGGGTTTTCAAATTAACCCTAATGGTGGTTTTGGGCAAACAGCGGGTGTGTCATTACGTGGTACGGGTTCTGGCGATACATTAATTTTAATTGATGGTGTCCGTACGGGCTCGGCAACGCTAGGCCAAAAAGCACTTAATAATGTACCTTTAAACAGCATTGAGCGTATCGAAATTATTAAAGGCTCACGTGCAGCAGTTTATGGCTCAGACGCACTTGCTGGTGTAATCAATATAATAACGCGTGATGCTAATAACTTGTCGCTTGATGCTACATTTGGATCAGATGATTATCAAAACTATCAAGTAGCGGGCTCTGTTAACTCAAAGGATGTGACAACATCGTTTAATGCAGGATATGAAAAAACAGATGGTTTTGACGCATTACAAGGTGTGGCTCCTGATGACGACGGTTATGAAAATAAAAACTTAGGCTTTAAAGTAAATTACAGTGATGAGCACTACGGCGACTTTAAACTACTCGGTCAGTACAGCGAAGGTTACGCAGATTACGATAGTAGCTTTAGCCCTGCAACGAGCACCGTTGAAAGAGGGGATTTTAAAAACTATCAGTTATCTGCAGGCTGGAATAAACACTACACTAACCAATCTCATGCTATAAATGTTGCTTTTGCAACTGATGATTCACACGATACTTCAGCATTTGGCGAAAATGATTTTATAACTAAACGTGTGCAATTGGATTATAACGGTCAGTATAATTTATCAGAGGTACTTAATATTAGTGGCGGTGTTAACTGGTACAATGATGATGTAAGCCACAGCTCAACACAGTATGATGTACAAGAGCGTGATGTGTTAGCTGTATTTATTGGTGCATATTACAACTCTGAGAAAGTGTTAGCTAATTTAACTGTTCGCCAAGATGATGATGAGCAATTTGGTGACGAAACTACTTACACTGCGGCAGCTGGCTATCACTTATCTGAAGATGCAACCTTTAGAATAAGTCAAAGTACTGGTTTTAAAGCACCTACCTTTAACGATTTATATTTTCCAGCCTTTCCAGGTTTTCCGCCTTCATCTAACCCTGAATTAGAGCCTGAAAAATCATTAAACCGAGAGATTGGATTAAATGTAGATTTTGATGTAGCAAGTGTTGATGTTGCTATTTTTAGAAACGATATTGAGGATAAAATTTCTTTAGATACTAACTTTTTTCCAGTTAACGTAAGTGAAGCACGTTATGAGGGGATTGAGTTTAGCCTTACACAGCAAATTTTAGGTTTTGATAGCCACTTTAATTTTGCATATTTAAGTGCCGAAAACAAAGAAACCGGCGATGAGCTACGCAATGTTGCCAAGCGCACTGTTAATTGGGAGCTCGCAAAGCAATTTGGTGATTTTGATGCTCGCATTGATATGCAATACCGCAGTGATCGCGAGGGGGCAGTAACGCGCCTAGGATCGTATACACTTTGGAACCTAGCGGGTAACTATCATGTAAACGATAATATTGAGCTGTCGCTTCGTGTAGAGAACCTATTTGACAGAGATTACAATGTGGTTGACTCAAGAGCTGACTTTATAAGCGGTGAAGTATATTACTACAACACCCCAGAGCGCCGCTTTTTTGTAGGTGCAAGCTATCAGTTTTAATAGCGTTTTTTAATATACAAAAGCCCGATTTATATCGGGCTTTTTAATGTGTATTTATACCAATTCGCATTAATACTTAATCATTTTCAGGGGCTAAATGTGTCGCTATCTGCGTTAAAAAATTCTCATTTAGAACAACTAAATAGCGAATTTTTTGCCTTGCTATCAACACGTTTATCCATCCTCAAAATAGATCACTTAATTATGCGGATTGGTATTAGAATTATTTTAACAACGAAAATTAGCTAGTTAGCTAAGAATTCTTTAAATACAGTTTCAAACTTGTGTAATTTAGGCGCAATTAAAATACTACAGTAACCCTGCTGTGGGTTTTCGTTGTAGTAATCTTGATGATAATGCTCCGCTGGGTAATATGTGGTAGCAGGGCTAACCTCTGTCACTATTGGTTCGCTAATATGTTTTTGTAGCTGGGCTATCATCTCATTGGTTTGATTTAATTGTGCATCGTTGTGGTAATAAACAACACTTCTATACTGTGTGCCAATATCGTTACCTTGGCGATTTAATTGCGTGGCATCGTGTAACGTAAAAAACATGCTAAGCAGTGTTTCAAAGCTTACTACAGCGCTGTCAAATTCCAGTTGCACAACCTCAGCATGGCCTGTTGTACCAGAGCAGACTGATTTATACGTGGGGTTGTCGGTATGGCCGCCGGTGTAACCTGAACTTACGTTTAGTACACCTTTTACTCGTCTGAATGCAGCGTCTATACACCAAAAACAGCCTCCACCAAATGTTGCTAGTTGTGTTGATGTGCTCATAAGTTGTCCTAATTATGTCTGTTACAGTATTAAGGCGAGCATAAATTGAATACGCCGTAACAGCAAGTTACGGCGCAGTGTAAGCTCAGTTAAATTTCTTCGCTGTCTTTTAACGGGTGAAAGTCGGCTTGCTTATTTAATTTTTGCTGTAAAAATTCTGGCGACTGTGTGTTGCGGGCTAGGGCATAATACGCCGCAGGCACAACATAAAGCGTTAGCAATGTTGATACAATAACCCCTGTAAATACCACCACACCAATTACCATGCGGCTCTCTGCGCCTGGGCCTGATGCCAATACTAAAGGCACTGCGCTCATTACCGTAGTCAGAGAGGTCATTATTATTGGGCGCAGGCGCTGAGTGGCCGCTTGCAAAATAGCCTCGCTAAATTCTACGCCTTTATCGCGCAGTTGGTTGGTAAATTCGACTATTAAAATACCATTTTTAGCGCTTAAACCTATCAGCATTACAATACCAATTTGGCTATAAATATTAAGCGTTAAGCCGGTTGCCCATAGGCCAAACATGGCGCCCATTAGGCCAAGTGGTACTGTTAGCATAATGACAAACGGGTGCATAAAGCTTTCAAATTGGGCAGCTAAAACTAAAAAGGTTACAGTTAGGGCAAGCACAAATACATAGGTCATGGCCGATGCGCCTTCGTAATATAATTGTGATTCACCTTTATAATCTACAGCGCCGTCAATGTCGTTTTCTTCTGCGGCTACTTTGTTTAAAAAGTTAAGTGCTTGTTCAAGTGTATAACCGTCCGCAAGATTAGCGCTTAGTGTAATGGCGCGCATTCGGTTATAACGGTTTAAGCGCGATGCTGTGGCCTCTTCTTTTAAGCTTATAAGGCTATCTAGTGGGACCAGCTCACCACTGCGTGATTTAAGGTAAATATTTGAAATGTCAGTAGGGTTTGTAAAGTCTTGTTTAGTGCCTTTTAAAATTACATCGTATTCTTCACCACGGTCAATAAAGGTGGTAACACGGCGCTGCCCTAACATGGTTTCAAGCGTGGTGCCTACATCTGATACCGACACACCTAAATCGGCGGCTTTGTTTTTATCTATGCTGACTAAAAATTGTGGAAAGGTTTCTTTATAGTCGTGATCGATTCTTACCAAGCCTGGATTTTTTTCTGCGCGCTCTATAATGCGGTCGCGCCAATCAGCAAGTTGCTCGTAATCGTTACCTTGTAGTACAAACTCAATCGGGCGAGAAGAGCCACCACCGCCAATACCACGGCGCATAATAGCAAAGGCACGTACGTCTGTTACTTCGGTCATTTTGGCGCTTATTTCGTCCATAACTTCCCAGGTAGAGCGCTTGCGCTTATCCCAATCGGCCATACCAACGATAGCAACACCGCCACTGCCGCCCCAGCCCGGTACGCGTACTAAAACACGGCTTAATTCGCCAGCTTCTGAGTAAGGAAGCAGGCGCTCTTCTATTTTGGCCATGTTGGCTGCGTTATTTTCATAACTTGCGCCTTCAGGGCCGCTCATCATAATAAAAAAGGTACCGCGGTCTTCTTTTGGCGTAAGCTCAGAGGGCACTTGTAAAAACAACGAGTAGCTAACAAAACCAGCAAGTACTAGGCTTATCATTAAGCCCCATTTTTTGGTCATATTTGAGGTAAGCGATTGGCGGTAACTGTTTTCAACTTTGCTAAAAACACGGTCCATCCATTGGCTAAATTTACTTTCTTTTTCTGACGCTTTTAAAACTTTAGAACACAGCGCCGGCGAGAGGGTAAGGGCAGTAATACTAGAGAAAAACACCGCGGCACTTACAGCCATTGCAAACTCTGTAAACAAGGCGCCAATTCGCCCATCCATAAATACTAAAGGTACAAACACCGAAATAAGCACAAGCGTTGTCGCAATAATTGCAAAGCCTACTTCGCGGGCGCCTCTAAAGGCTGCTAATAAGGGAGGCTCGCCAAGCTCAATACGACGGTGAATATTTTCAAGCATTACAATGGCGTCATCTACGACCAAACCAATTGCTAATACCAGCGCAAGTAAGGTTAATAAGTTGATTGAATAACCCATGGCAAGTAAAAACATAAAGCTGCCAACAAGTGCTACAGGCACCGTAACGGCGGGGATAAGCGTAGCGCGAATATTACCTAAAAAGATAAATATTATTAACACCACTAACCCCATAGAAATGGCAAGCGTGCTATATACTTCGTTGATTGACTCTTTAATAAAAATAGACGAGTCGTAGCTGTCTTGAATAGTGGTGCCCTCTGGCAAATTACGTTTTATTTTTTCAAGTTCACTGCGGGCGTTGTCTACCACTGTTAAGGTGTTTGCTTTAGCTTGCTTTACTATGCCAAGGCCAATCATGTTACGGCCGTTACCACGGAACAGGCTTTCATCGTCGGCGGCTTCTAAATGTACATCGGCAACTTCACCTAAACGCACAAGGTAGCCGTCTTCACCGCGTTTAATAACTAAGTTTTGAAAATCACGTTGGTCTTTATAGCTACGCGCTGTACGTACGGTAAAATCGCGGTCGATAGATTCAATTTCACCTGCTGGTAGCTCTACGTTTTCGCTGCGTAGGGTGTTTTCGATATCACTTGAAGTGATCCCACGAGCAGCCATGGCCTGGCGGTTTAGCCAAATTTTCATGGCGTATTGGCGCTCACCACCAATACGTACATTTGAAACGCCATCTACAACGGCTAATCGGTCGACAATAAAGCGCTGTGCATAATCGCTCAATTGCAGCGAGTTCATGGTTTCACTGTTAAGTACAAACCAGGCTATAGGGCTCTCGTCGCTGTTTGACTTAGATACCTCTGGTGGGCGTACTTGCTCTGGTAGGTTATCTAGTGCGCGGGCAACTCGCTCTCGTACATCGTTTGAGGCTGCGTCAATATCACGGCTTATATCAAACTCAATAACGATATTAGAGCGCCCATTTCTGCTTGAAGAATTAATACTTTTAATGCCTTCAATACCCGATATCCGGTTTTCTAATATTTGCGTTATTTTTGTCTCGACTATTTCTGCCGAAGCACCAGTGTAGTCAGTACTAATACTGACAATAGGAGTTTCAATATCTGGGTATTCTCTAAGTGGTAGCATCGAAAAAGCCACCAAGCCAAATGTTAGCAGTAGTAAGTTAATTACTATGGCAAAAACAGGGCGTTTAACACTCGTGTCTGTAATTTTCACCGATTAACCCTCAACACTTACTTTGCTACCAGGGCGAATTTTAATAATGCCTTCGGTAATCACTTGCTCGCCATCGCTAAGGCCTTCATCAATCGCTACCCAGCCGTTATTTCTGCCAGCAACATGCACTTCTACCTTGTTGGCAATACCCTCTTTTACTTGGTATACAAAATGTTTATCTTGCAGTGGGATCACGGCTTTTTCTGGCACCATAAGCGCCTGATTACTACTAAGCTCCAAAGCGGTGTTTAAAAGCATACCAGGGCGTAATAACCCGGATTTATTAGCAAAGCTTGCGGTTACTTCTACACTGCGAGTAATCGAGTCGATACGAGAACTAATATGGGTCACTTTGCCGGTAAAAGTGCGCCCTGGGTAGGCATCGTTTTGAGTATGTACTTTCATGCCTAGGTTAAGTTGAGATAAATATTTTTCAGGGACTTTAAAGTCAACTTTTATAATACTAATATCATCAAGTGTTGTAATAATTGTATCGCTACTTACATAAGCACCAACCGACACTTCTCGTTTGCCTAATAAGCCAGAAAACGGTGCGGTAATTAGCATTTCATCAAGTTTGGTTTTAGCGCTTTCTAGTTGAGCTTGCGTGGCATCTACGCGAGAAAGCTGCTCTTCTAATAATGATTTCGCGGTAGATTGCGTACGAGAAAGCTCAGTAAGGCGGCTTAACTGACGTTTTTCTTCTTTTAAGTTAATGCCTAGCTCTTTTACAGCGTATTGTTCTTGCTGATTTTGCAGCTGCACAAGGCGTTGGCCTTTACTTACTAAGTCGCCATCTTCAAAATATATGTGTGTAACATAATCGCTTTGTGCGCTTTTTATATAAATTGCTTGGTTTGCGCGTGCACTGCCTATGGCTTCAATCATAACGGTGTTTTCTTGAGACGATACCGTATGAGCCATTACCTGTGTGGGTGTATCACTTGAATTAGATTGTTCACCATGGCTAGATGGCAAATATAAGTACACACTTAAAATAACAAGAAGCGTAATTAAAAATGGAAAAAGAGCTTTACCTGACTGTTTTGAATACATCGTTTTCATACCTGAAAATAAATTGTAAGTATTGTACGAAATAAGACCGTGAAAAGGCGGTTATGTGTCTCATAAATTTGTGCGTTAGGCGTAAAAATTTATGAGACTAATTACTTGTTCCCATTTAACACTAAAATTATGATAAAACGATGAAGCAACCACCGCAGTGTAAAACCTGTTTAACAATGAGAAAAATAATACTTTGGGGTATTGTTATGTTTTTATTTTATATGGCTTTTTACCAATATGGGTAAGCTAAGTTCAATAATAAAATACAGGGCGCAAGGGGCGCGCAATGGCATTGAAGTACTTACTGTAGGCAGCGTAGGTTTAGTATTTATTATGCTGTTTAATTTACTGCGCCCGGGTGAAATTAGCTTAATAGAAATTTTTTTAGTAAGCATGTGCATAGCTGCTATTTTTATTGGTTTTTTAAAAACACAGGAACCTTATTACAGTTTAGTGCTTAGTGAGTCCTTACTTGTGTATCAGCATAAGTATGGCCAGTGGCAGTTACATGTTAGTAACTTACACCACAGCGGTATTCCTAAGGTGGCTGACGGCCTTGAATACCTTGAATTAAACGCAGTAGGTTTAAAACTCAATGATATGGACAAATTTTTAAGCGCTATACACCCACGCATTGCCGGAAAACTACTGATAGAGCAGCGTAATTTATTTATGCAAGCTGTTCAAAAACATTGCAAAAATGGCAATTGCCCATCAGAATGGTTAATAGAAGAGACACAATACACCTCACCTAAAGGATTTAGCTATACTGGACTTATAGCTATGTTTGCTAACAGAGCCAAGCACCTTGAGTTGTTAACGGGATATAATTTACTGTTACCCGCAAGTGTATTAGAGACAGACATTTGGTCGTTCAGTGCCGATTTAAATAAATGGAAACGCGCACCTGAACGGTTTATAGCATCGCAAGTTGGACACTAAATGCGATAGTAGGAAAAATAATGAGCCAAGAAAGATCTTTTATAAAGAGTGGTCGCAATACCATCATCCATAAAGATAAAAAGCTTGATCTAGTCATTGTAAATGCAGAGCAGCACCCACGTATAAAGGTAACTCAAAATGGTTTGGAGCCATTTAAAGAGGACCTACCTAAAAACCGGCGTGATGCCAAAGAGCGTTACCTTGAAATTGTTAATGTAAGTAGCGCTGATATTTTTGGGGAAGAAAAACAGCTGTTGTTTATTCAGGCGCTTGATGGGCGTGAATACAAAGTAGATTACTCAAAAATAGGCACTAAGCTGTTTGTGCGTATTCATCAAGATACGTATATGTAATACCAATCCACAATAATGCTTAATCATTTTGTGAGGCTAAACGTGTTAAAAAGTTCTCATTTAGAACAACTGACTAGCGAATTTTTCGCCTAGCTACCAACAGGTTTTCCAGCCTCAAAATGGAGCACTTAATTAAGCGAATTGGTATAACTCTAAATGGCACCTTTATTGCTAGTGATTACACTATAGTAATTATTTGACATTATAGGTGCGTTTTATGAAAGCGTTTGCTTTTACTCCCCTTATATCTTGTTTTTTATTGGCTGCCTGTGGCGGTGGAGGCGGCGGTAGTGAAGACTCTACTGTTGAAACCTCGGTTAATGCCGGAACCGATCTTCAAGTTGTAGAAAAAACAGAGTTTACAATCACTGCACAAGGCTCACCAGCCGACGGTACCTTTACTTGGCAGCGCGTTAGCGGCCCATCTGTGGACGGCTTCCCGCTTGAAGGTGCAGAGCAAACAATTACTGCGCCCGATGTTAAAGCCGACAGTGAACTTGTACTATCTGTAAGCTATCAAACAGATAACGGCAGCTTAGTTAGTGACAACGTGAGCATATTTATTACCTCAAGTAATCAATTACCGCTTGCTGTTGTTAGTCAAACAGCCCCAGAAACACTGCCTTCAACCTATAACGACATCGTAACGTTAAGTGCTGAAGAGTCGAGCGACCCTGATGAAAATGGCCAAATTAATAGCTATCAGTGGCAATTAATTTCAGGCCCAGATTTAGATGTAACCGACTTTGACAACTCTACGGTAAGTTTTAGCCATCCGCTGCTTGAATCAAATACAAATTTAATATGGCAATTAAGCGTTACCGACGACGAGGGCGGCGAGGCAAGTACTGAATACAGTATGACATTAAATAAAACAGACGAGCTGGTTGTGGCCAATGCCGGAGATGACCAAAACGTTGAAGAATTTGAGGAAGTGATCTTAGATGCAAGTGAAAGTGACACCCTAACAGATACGTTTTCATGTAGCTGGCAACAATTAACAGGCAATGCCGAAACGCTGGCAAGTACTAGCCAATGTACCACGACATTTTTTGCCTCCGACGTTGATTTAGATACCACATTGAGCTTTGAAGTCACTGTTACTGATTCTAAAGGGCGCACTGACACCGATACCGTATTTATTGACGTATCACCAAAAGCATTAGGGTTAATTAACGACAGTGGCCTAGGCGAGTGTTATAACAATACCCAGCGTATCAATTGCCAAAGTAGTGACTTTCCGGGTCAAGATGCAGAGCTTGGTCGAGACAGCTTTGCCAACCAACTCGATAAAGCAGGCCAAGGTAACCTTGCGTTTGACTACACTAAGCTAAATCAGTTTGCCGATGAAGTGGCTGATGATAGTGACGATTTTACTTGCATACGCGACAACGTAACGGGGCTTGTATGGGAAGTGAAAAGTGTAGAATCAGGTACATTACCTAATACCACCTTACGCGATGGCCAAAATCATTACTTTTGGGATTTAGGCACGACAACCTTTACCGATACCAGTACCGCTAATACCACCTGCCCAGATGATACAAGCTGTGGCGTGCAAACCTATATAAATGAAGTGAACGACTTAGATTTTTGCGGCGGTACCAATTGGCGCTTACCAACTTACACTGAGCTGTTGAGCTTAATTGATTATGGCAAGCAGGGCGAAAACGTATTAATTGATGAAGCGTTTTTTCCAAATATGCCAGAAGCAGGCGCTATAGATGATGTGAATTTACCGTACTGGACATCGCAAACTGCAGCAGATGGTACCAGCTTATCGCAAGCGTACATTATCGATATGAGCAACGGGAATGACTTAGCCTACCCGAAAGAAAAATACGCGTATGTACGTTTAGTCAGAAGCCGATAGGAGAAAATCATGAAAACATGCTTACTATTTTCAATGGCTGTATTTAGCGCAAGCTTTCAACTAGCCGCAGCGCAAACGTGTTACGACGGGGCGGATACAACAACACCAACCACTCGCTTCACCCTTAATGAGGATGGCACAGTGTTAGATACAGAAACAGGCCTAATGTGGCAACGTTGTAGCTACGGACAAGTTTACGATAGCGACACTGAAACATGTACAGGCTCTTCTCCGTCACTTAATTGGCAAGAAGCACTCACAGGCGCAGAAAACGACACCACTGCTGATTACGACGATTGGCAGGTGCCTAATATTAAAGAGCTTGCCAGTATTTTAGAGCACAGCTGCACCGAGCCAAGTATTAACGAAGAGGTGTTTTTAGGCACTAAATTGCAAAACTACTGGAGTAATACCTCAGGGGTAAGCACGATGAGCTCAGCATGGGTTTACCAGTTTGATAGCGGGCTTAATAGCTTACATGCTAAAACCAGTGACGTGTATTTACGTTTAGTGCGTTACGAAAACTAAGTAAAATAAAATAGCCAAGCACTTAACTTTAATACAAAAGCGCCGCTAAATTTAGCGGCGCTTTTTTGTTTTACATAAATTTACGTTATTTCAATAATAAAGCGCATACAACGTTGTTACTTTGTCGTTTTTTTTGCCATTATAGGCCGAGTTTTAATGACGAAGGAACATTGCGGTGTATTTAAGCTACTTTGGCTTGAGCGAAAAGCCATTTTCGATCTCGCCCAACCCCCATTATTTATTTTTAAGCGAACGCCACAAAGAGGCACTTGCTCACTTAACCTATGGTTTAGGCGAAGATGGCGGGTTTGTATTGCTAACCGGCGAAGTGGGAACAGGCAAAACCACCATTACCCGCAGTATGTTAGAGCAACTGCCAAAGAACACTCAAGTTGCAATGATCCATAATCCGGCGCTGTCGGAGCTTGAGCTTTTGGCCAGTATTTGTGATGAGCTAAACATTACTTACGATGCCCAAAATGCCACCCTTAAAAGTTTAACCGACATTATTAAGCAGCACCTAGAGGCTAATAACAAAGCGGGCGGGCACACAATTTTAATTATTGATGAAGCGCAGCTCCTTGCCCCCGATGTGCTTGAGCAATTACGACTATTAACCAACATAGAAACTGATCATAAAAAACTGTTACAAATAGTCTTAGTGGGTCAACCAGAGCTTCAGGCATTATTAAAACGTACTGAGCTTAGGCAGTTGGCGCAGCGAATTACAGCACGGTATCATTTATTACCGCTCACCCAAGGGCAAACAGTTGCGTATATAAAGCATCGTTTACATATTGCCGGGTGTGATAAAGGCGTGTTTTCGCTCGATGCTATGCAAGCTGTACATCAGTTAACTGGCGGCATTCCACGCTTAATGAATTTAGTCTGTGAGCGCGCGTTAGTCGGGGCTTTTTCTAAGCAGCAGCTTATTGTTGATAGTGATATTATAAAACAATCAGCCCAAGAATCACTGCCTATGGATTTTGTGGCTGCGCAGAATAATGCGCCTAAATCCACTGGCCGTGTTTATTATTACTTAGCATTTGCTGCTTTGTTTGCAGTAGGTGTTGGCATGTCGTTTATTATATAGTTAGGTAATTTATGTCTTATTTATTAGATGCATTAAAGCAATCTCAACAAGCAGATATGAGCGCCGAGCAATATGATTTGCAGTCAGCGCAGTTAAAACAGCAGCAAGCACTTACGCGCTATAAAAAAATGGTGTGGCTACTTGGTGGCGCAATTGCAGCATTTATTGCCATAGCGGGTGGCTTTACAGCGGGTAAGTGGTTTCAAAGCAGCGCACTATTAAAAACAAGCCAGCCGGTTGACGTTGTTAGCACTGATAGCAAAAAACAAAAACAAGCAGTAACAGATGAGCCAACTACAGCGCAAAATAAAGCCGAAAAGCCTGTAACATCACCGTCTTCAGAGGCTGAAAAAAATAGTAATAAAGCAACGATTGAAGGGCAGTTGGTGTATGTACAAACACCTACCGGGGTACAAAAAATGTTGCTTACCCCACAAGGGCAGTATATCCCTATTAATGATAATCCGGCGCAGCAGCAACCAGGTTACAATGTGCAAACCCCTATAAATGCTAACGGGTATAATCAAAATGCGTTTAATCAGCAAACTTACAATGCACAGCTACCTAATACGCAAAGCTATAATCCACTTGCTTATAATGCACACGGCCAAAACACGCAATTTATGCAGCCGCAAGCACAAAATACAAGCTCAGCAGGTTTAGATATGAGCAAGTACAAAGTGCTTGGAAAACCACTGAATGGTGAAAATACCCCAAGCACGCAAGCGCCGCAAAGTAGTCCGGAGCTTGATGCTGTACCGAGTAAATTAAAAGATGCCTTTGCGCAAGCGATAAAAGACTCGGAGCAAGAACAAGATTACGAAGTAACGCAGGCCTCACGCAGTTCATCTCGAGTTAAACCGGTTGAGCTATTACCAGATGGCTTACAAGCCATGCTGCCAAGCATTAAATACCAAGCACATATATACTCTTCAAGTGCAGATAAACGCTGGATAAAGCTTAATGGCAGAGAGCTACACGAAGGGGAGAGCATTGGGGCACTAACAGTGCGCGAAATTACCCCAGAGCAGAGTGTACTTGATTTTGATGGTTATGAATTCAGTATTAAAGCTTTGCAGGATTGGCCGCAATAAAGCGCAGCTAATAAAGTAAAGCCGCAAAACTGCGGCTTTACTTTTTAACTCAAGGTAAAATAGCGTTTTTGTAAAAGCGCTCTAAATCAATGTTGTAGTCGGTCGGCTTAACGGTTGATTCGAGTTTGTCAGTTGTTTTTTTATTTGCCAAGTTTATATCTTGCATTTCCGTGTAGCGACCGTGTTTAGCACTATAAAATGTTTTAACCACCGGCTTTAAAGGTGTTTCAGGGTTACTCTGTGTAACCAAGCCTACTTTTTGGCTAGATAAGCGCACTAAGGTGCCTACAGGGTGAATGCCAATACATTGGATAAACTTAGTAAGTAGTTCACCATCAAAGCTATCAGGGCAACCATCTTTTAAAATTTTAAACGCTTTTATAGGCTCCATACCTGCTTTATATACCCGCTCTGCCGTGAGTGCATCATATACATCTACAATTGACGCCATACGTACGTATTGGCTTATCTCATCGCCTTTTTTGGCAAACGGATAGCCTTTTCCGTCTAAGCGCTCATGGTGTAGGCCGGCAATGTCTACAGAAATCCCCGTTAACCCCGCTTCTTCTAAAATTTGCTTAGAATACAGAGCATGGTTTTGCATAATTTTAAATTCGTCATCACTAAAGCGGCCCGGTTTATTGAGCACTTCGTCAGGAATTTTAATTTTTCCTATGTCATGTAACAAAGCACCTGTAGTGAGCTCTACAATAATGTCGCGCTCTATGCCTAAGTGCTTTGCAAAAATACCCATTAAAATAGAAACGTTGATAGAGTGCTCTAATAAGTAAGCATCTTTTTGACGCATTTGGGTTAAGCAGGCTAGGGCATCTTGGTTTCTAAAAATAGAGTCCATAAAGCCACTGGCAAGCTCTTTAAAAGGCGCTATGTCTATATCTCTACCCGCTTTTATATCGCCAAAGGCCTTTTGTTGAAGTGTTTTAGCTTCGTCGTAGAGCTTTTTAGCTTTGCCCATTTCTTGTTCGCTACTATGAACTTTAAGCCAAGGGTCGCGTTTTTTAATCTCAGCCTTAGGCGCTGGGGCTTGGGTGTCGGGCTCGGGTGTAGTTAATGTTTTATCTGGATCTATCTCTATTTCTAAAATGCCCGCTTTTTTAAGCTTATCGATACTCGCCTGAGTTTTAACCCAGCCTTGGTTTTTAATTTTAATGCGCCCAGTTTGTTTTGTAACACTTTGAACAAACATGCCAGGCTGTAATTGCGAAATAGAGATAACTTTCAATTTTTTTACTTCTGTAATGGGTCTTTGTTTAAATTAGCATCATTATACGTTGCAGGGTAAAAAAAAAGGCACTTTTAAGTGCCTTTTTTTACATTTTTAGTTAATTAGTACTAGATGGGCTATTCGTCATCTTCTACTAGGGTCATCAGTGAAGTATTACCACCAGATGCGGTAGTATCTATACTGATCGTTTTTTCAGTAATTAAGCGCTTAATTAACGTATCGTAATACTCTGAAGTAATTACTGGCAAAATAGCACCTTTACGCTGTGCAAGTTGTTGGCTGAAGTAACCTAAACGAGACGAACGTGCAGCAACCACTGCACCCGCTAAGTGAGGGTGAGCTAAAATAGCTTGTAGCTGATTAGGTTTTGCAACCTGGAACACGCCCTCAGCAACGCCTGTGGCAATAAACTTATCTTTAAAGGCTACCGCTTCATCGTAAAATAGCTCTGATGCTACGGTAATTACTGTATTACCTGCAGCAAGTGCTGTAATGATTGAAAGCGCCCAAAAGTTAAATGACGTGCTTTTATCTGCATAACATACTACACAACCACGTGCTTCAAGGTGCAAGGTGTTTGATTCACCAGTAGGCCCAGGCAAAGTAGTAAACTTACGCATGTGTTTTTCTAAACGGTTAAGTTGTGCACGCGCTTCTGAAAGCGTTAATGCCAAATCGTCCGCTAGGTCATCAATAATTTCGACCGTTGCTACTTTAGCAAGCAACTGACGAACAGCCGATACACGGTCATTTAGCGGTGTTGCACGCCAAATTTTCTCATCGCGCATTGAGTTAGCCATTAGCTTTTCAACTTGCTCGTTTGCACCGCTGTAATGGTGTAAATCAAGCTCATCTGGCGTTAGGTTAGTCATTTGCACGTTATCAGGTGATGCTTTCTCTTTTACTAAACGCTGCAGGTAGTTAGGGCCACCGGCTTTAGGGCCAGTACCAGATAAACCACGGCCACCAAATGGTTGCACACCTACAATGGCACCAATCATGTTGCGGTTTACATATACGTTACCCGCACGCGACATTTTAGCTAGGTACTCACAACGCTCTTCAATACGTGAATGAACACCCATTGTTAAGCCATAACCTGTGTTGTTAATTTGGTCAATCACGTTGTCGATATCATTCGCTTTAAAGCGAACAATGTGCACACATGGACCAAATACTTCACGCTTAAGTACTGATAAATCTTCGATTTCGTATAAACGAGGGGCAAAAAAGTAGGCGCCATTTTCGGTGTTATCAGGGATCTTACACTCGTAATGAAGTGTTGCATTACCTTTTAAGTATTCAACATGATCATTTAGCGTTTTAAGGGCTTTTTCATCAATTACTGGGCCTACATCGGTAGAAAGTAATGACGGGTCGCCAATATGCAGCTCGGCGAGTGCGCCTTTAAGCATTTCAATAATGCCATCGGCTACATCTTCTTGTATAAATAATACACGCAGTGCTGAACAACGCTGGCCAGCACTTTGGAAACCTGAGCTTATTACATCATCAACAACTTGCTCTGGCAGCGCTGTTGAATCCACAATCATACAGTTTTGGCCACCGGTTTCTGCAATTAACGGTACTTGAATATCGTTACGCGCAGCCAGTGTTTGTGAAATCAGTGTGCCTGTTTCTGTAGAACCGGTAAACATAACAGCCTGAATACGCTCATCAGGTACAATTGTTTTACCTACCTCAGAACCACGGGCAATCACCGGCTGTACTACATGCTCTGGTAAGCCAACCGAAAGCATTAACTCAATAGCGCGAAGTGCAATTAAGCTTGTTTGCTCTGCAGGTTTTGCAATAACAGTATTACCAGTCACAATGGCAGCGGCCACCTGACCTAAGAAAATAGCAAGCGGGAAGTTCCACGGGCTAATACATAAAATTACACCGCGTGCTTCAAAGCGCTCATCGCTTGCAAGTTCTTCTGCACGTGCCGCGTAATAACGACAAAAATCAACGGCTTCACGTACTTCGTCAATACCATCTTGCGCAATTTTACCGGCTTCTTTAATACATATAGCTACGAGCTCATCGTGGTGACGCTCTAGAATATCTGCCACGCGGCGTAATAAATTAGCACGCTCTTTTACAGATGTTTGCGACCATGATTCAAATGCCGCTTCTGCATTGGCCAAAATGTCTTTCATCTCATCGCCAGATTGCAGTTTAACGTGGCCGATGATTTCGTTGTGATTAGCTGGGTTTTTAACTGCTAATGCGCCTTCAGGTACTTGGCTTTGATCAATTAAGTGATCGTTAAACCAGTTTTCAAGGTTTTCTTTGAATGGCGTAATTACATTAATATCGGTTAAGTCCATGCCTTTAGAGTTAGCACGTTCATCGCCGTATAAGTCGATTGGCATTTTAATTTGCGTATTGTACTTATTACGTAAACCTTGCAGTGTTTCTACTGGATCAGGTAATAGCGACTCAACAGGTTTAGTGGTATCTACAATGGCGTTTACAAACGATGAGTTAGCGCCATTTTCTAGTAAACGACGTACTAAGTAGGCAAGTAGGTCTTCGTGCTGGCCAACGGGTGCATAAACACGGCATTGAATTTTTTCTTCATTTACGATTTGGTCAAATAAAGATTCGCCCATACCGTGTAAACGCTGGAATTCAAACCCGGTGTTATCGCCTTTAGCAACTTCTAAAATAGTGGCTGCAGTGTAAGCGTTGTGTGTTGCAAATTGCGGGTACAGTACATCGCGTGCTTCTAGCATTCTAATAGCACAAGCTTTGTAAGATACATCGGTAGTTGCTTTACGCGTAAATACTGGGTAGTGCTCTAAACCATCTTGTTGCGTGGTTTTAATTTCTGTATCCCAGTAGGCACCTTTTACAAGGCGGACCATCATTTTACGGCCTACACGAGTAGCAAGTTCAGTTACCCATTCAATAACAAAAATAGCGCGCTTTTGGTATGCTTGTACGGCTAAACCAAAACCTTGCCAGTTACCTAAATCTTCATCGCTAAATACCGCTTCTATAACATCTAGAGAAATATCTAAGCGGTCAGCTTCTTCTGCATCAACTGTAAAGCCAATGTCGTATTTTTTAGCAGCAAGCGCGAGTTCTTTTAGTTTAGGTACAATTTCGGCCATTACGCGGTCTTTATGCGTGAATTCATAACGTGGATGAATAGCAGAAAGTTTAACTGAAATACCTGGGCTTTTAACTGGGCCACGGCCATTTGCCGCTTTACCAATTGCATGGATTGCGTTCATGTAGCTGTCGAAGTAACGCTTGGCATCTTTCATTGTGCGCGCGCCTTCGCCTAGCATGTCGTATGAGTAAACGTAGCCTTTTTGCTCTTTTTCAGCAGCGCGTTCAATGGCTTCGTCAATGGTGCGACCCATAACAAACTGCTTACCCATAATTTTCATGGCAAAGTTTACAGATTTGCGAATCACAGGCTCGCCTAAACGACCTATGGTCTTTTTAAGCATGCCAAATTGCTGTTCTTTGGTTTTATCTGTGTAGTTAACCATTTTACCGGTTACTAATAATCCCCACGAAGAAGCATTAACGAATAAAGAATCGCTGCTGCCTAAATGAGAACTCCAATCACCTTTAGCAAGCTTGTCACGAATTAACGTATCTTGCGTGGCTTTGTCTGGTACGCGAAGTAGGGCTTCGGCCAAACACATTAACACTACACCTTCCTCACTAGAGAGTGAGAATTCATTTAAAAGTGCGTCTACACCGCTTTGACCGTCTTGATCTTTTCGAATGTTTAAAACAATCTGGCGAGCTCTTTCCCATGCACGGCTTCGTGCTTTAACACCCACTTCTGCAAGTGGTAAAATATGATCAATAACAGCATTTTCATCAATGCGGTAAAAATCACGAATTTTCTGTCTTGTAGGACAGGTTGTTGTCAAATCGCCATTGAATAACATAAGCAACCCTTAGGAATGTTAATATGTAAATAGTAGAACAAAATTTATGTGCTTGGGCTGTTGAGCTAAAGCAACTTTGCTACCAATAAATTACCAGTGATGTAATGCGTGCATTCTAATTAAATTTCAGCAGAATATGCTGGTTAAATTTCACGATTTACGATAATTTACAGGGCATATTTTCAACTTATCCGTATAAAATTCTGTATGACAAGTCCAAATAGATTACGCCTGCTTGATCGTATCGATCTAGCAATATTAGACGTTCTTCAAAAGAACGGCAGAATTTCTAATGTTAACCTAGCAAAACAGGTTAATTTAAGTCCTAGTCCATGCCTTGACCGTGTAAAACGTTTAGAGCAAGAAGGCTATATAGAAGGGTACTTTGCAAAGCTTAGCGAACAAAAGCTGAATCAGAGCTTAGTAGCGCATGTGCAAGTATCGCTGGTGACATCTAACACGGCTGTTTTTAAAGTATTTAAAGAGCATATACTTAAAATTGAGCAAGTTGTAGAGTGCGATATGGTAGCGGGAGGGTACGACTACCTGCTAAAAATTAGGGTCTCGGATATGGATGAGTATCGACAGGTGCTAGGAGATTTGGTCGATATTCCGGGAGTAGGTACTCACCATACTTACATGGTAATAGAAAAAATTAAGCAGGATCCTGGTTTACGTTTGGATGTTTAAAAGCCAAATGCTTATTGCAATACATTACACACACATTAAAAAAGCACCTAAGGGTGCTTTTTTAATGATTAGCCAGCGGCTATTAAACTTAGTTAACCAAGGTTTAGGTTAATTAAGCCCACCCTTCGTAGCGCTTACGGCGCGAAAGTACAACGGTAAGTATAATACCTAAAAACAAACCTATAAAAGCAATAGCGCCACCATAAGTAAGTAGTTGGCGTTTTTCTTTTGCAGTGGCTGCTTGTTTTTGAGCACGTTCTTGCTCAAGTGTTGTTTGCAGCTCAGTAATTTGTTGATTAAGCAATTTGTTTTGATTAGTTAAGCTTTGATTATGTTCTTGTAACTGAGGTAGCTCAACTTGTGCTTGGCGTAGTTTGTTTTGCACTGTGCTCATTTCGCTACTGAGTGTTTGATACTGCTGATGAAGCCCTGGCGTTTGCGATATAAATTTAGACTCAACCCAACCTTCACGGTCTTTATCGTCTTTTATTTTTATAAAGCCGTTTTCTTCTTTTGATAGCACGGTTAATTTAGTACCCGCATCTACAGAGCCAAGTAAGCGGTAGTTTTTACCTGCGCCAGAGCGCATAAAGGTATATAGATTATCGATTATATAAGCTGAATTTGCATCTGATGAATTGGCTGTTTGAGCTTCTTGTGCTTGGCTTATAAACGAGGTGGCTGTTAAAAGTAGCCCTAGTAAACAGTGTTTTAGCATTTATCTACCTTGTTAGTCTATCCGTGTCCGTTGTGGTTGTGATTGAGATTTTCACATAAGTAGTGAGATAGTATGGATTAAACGCGTTAATAGCAAGGTTGATATTGTAACCCAGTGCGGGCGTTGCTCAGCCAAAAAGGTTAAAAAATTTGCAAAATGAGGTGGCTTTGTTTATTTTGAGCACTTATTTATTTTAAAGGTAATCCTCAACCCTAATGGATACTGAGATAGAACTGAAGTTTTTGGTATCAGATGCCGTTGTTCCACTGATCCCCTCGCTAATCACACAATTTGCTAAAACGGTTATTAATAAACCTTCACGTAGTTTGCAAAATGCCTATTACGATACCCCAAGTAGAGAGCTTAGAGCCCTTGATATAGGTTTTAGAACCCGCTGTGCCGACAGTAAATGCGAACAAACAATAAAGCTTGCTGGCGAAGTTGTGGGTGGGCTACACCAACGTCCTGAATACAACTTACCCATTGAATCAAGCCGCCCTGATTTATTAGCATTTAATAATGCTATTTGGCCTCATGGTATGCAAGTAAATGCTATTAGCGATAATTTATATCCTATTTTTAGCACTAACTTTATTCGTCGTACTTGGTTAATAGAAACTCCAAATGGCGCAAAAATTGAAGTCGTGCTAGATAAAGGCGAAATAGCAGCATCGGGTAAGGTTGATATTATTAGCGAGCTAGAAATAGAGCTTGTTGAGGGCAACAGAGACGAGCTATTTGCTTTGGCAGATAAACTTGTTAGCCAAAACTGTATTCGTTTAGGGCTTTATTCAAAAGCAGCTAGAGGCTACCGACTAGCCGATGAAACACCGCTTAAACCAAGTAAGTCTATTGGGTTTGTAAAATTAAAAAAACAAGCAACTCAAGAGCAAGCACTAATAGAGGCCATGAACTTTGGTATTCGTTTTGTGCAAAAGCATGAGCAGTGTTACTTTGACAAGCCAAGTTTAAAAACGCTCAAACGTGTGACTGATGGCATTAGTTTAATTAGGCATAATTTTTGGTTGTTTGACGATATTGTAAGTAAAGACAGTACTGAGCAATTAAGAACAGAGTTAAAGTGGCTGTTAAGTGAATTAGCTTGGGTTGAAAATGCAATTCAGCTAAAAACTTATACATCTAAACGCCATGCATTTTATAAAAAAATAAATGCAGCGCCTGCATTAGCGCAAGTTATTAACGATTTAAAAGAGCTACAGCCAAGCATTGATGATATTAATGCTTTGTTTCAAAGCGCGCGATACAACCGTTTATTGCTGTCGTTGACTACTTGGTTGGTAGATAAACAATGGCGTAAGTTTTGGGGGCAAACTCAACTACAGGCGGCAGAGCAGCCAGTAGCTAAAATTGCTAAACGTTTATTTAATAAAGATTGGCAAAATTTAGATAAGCTACTTCCCAAAGAGCAAACGCTTACAGCACAAGATTATTTAAGCTTACGCACCCAACTAGAAAACAGCTTATTAAGCGGTAATTGCTTAGGGTCATTGTTTGACAAAGAAGAGCGCTTAGAATTTAGACTACCGTGGCTGGATATTTCTCATGGTATGTACGAGCTCAGCACGCTGGAATATTTAAAGCAGCTTTGCGGCGGGCAAGAAGACGAGCAGTTGGCTAAAATTCAACAGTGGCTAGATCAAAAGTCAGATTACTTAGTTAGTGCAATGGAGCAAAGCCGTTTAGCGTCTTTTGATATAGAGCCGTACTGGCAGTAATATATTTAAGCAGGTGTGTATTGGCACCTGCTTTAATCTTTTTGTTGAAACTTTCTTAAACCTCCTTAATTAAATAACCTCTTAATTTCTACGTAATAAAAATGGTGCGTTAGTCACTCGTTAACTATGCTTATAGTCATAAACCTACAACGGTAAGACTAATATGAAGTGTAGTGTTGTTTTGCTTTTTTTATTCAATAGTATGGGTGTCTATGCTCAAACCTTTACTTTTGGTGTAGTTCCGCAATATGAGCCTCAAAAACTCACTGCAATATGGCAGCCCTTTCTTAATAAAGTAACCGAAAAAACAGGCGTGCAACTAAAGCTTGTTACCGTGGAATCAATCCCGGTTTTTGAGCAAGGTTTTGCAGATGGCGATTACGATTTTGCTTATATGAACCCATGGCATAGTGTGATTGCTTTCGACAAGCAAGGCTATTTACCTATAGTGAAAGATGCTGCGCGCCATTTGCAAGGCGTATTAGTGGTCAATAAAAACAGTAATATTGAATCCGTTAAGCAGCTTGAAGGCGCCGAAATTGCTTTTCCTGCGCCTAATGCGTTAGGCGCTTCTTTATTAATGCGGGCGGAGCTTGCCCTATTGTATGGCTTAACAATAAAGCCTGTATATGTACAAACGCACTCATCTGTTTATTTAAATGTGGCACTTAACGCAACGCCTGCCGGCGGCGGGGTAATGGGCACATTAAAGCAACAGCCTCAAAATTTGCAGCAAAAGCTAAAAGTTATTTACAAAACGCGTAAGGTTAGCCGCCACCCCATTGTGGTTCACCCTAGAGTAAATAATCAGGTACAAGCGCAAGTTCAACAAGCAATTATAGAAATAGGGAGCGACCCTAAACAAAAACACTTATTAGCGGGTATTCCTATAATTAACCCAAGTAAAGCAAGCATTGACGATTACAACCAATTAACGCAATGGGGTTTACGCTCGTTTTATGTTGAAAATTAACTGGTGGCGCAGCCTAAGGGTTCAAAGCTTTATTGCGGTAATGGCATTTGGCTTTTTATTAATATGCTTATTTATTTTTTACGCTTTGCCAGAGCAAGCTAGGTGGGTAAACGATGGCCTTTCTAGCGCAGCGCAGCGCTCTTTACAGCAACTATCTACATCAATAAAAACCCCTTTATTAACTCGCCAATACGCACAGCTGTATGAGCAAATAGACGCGCAACTTAATACAAACCCTAATTGGAAAGCAATTAGAGTAGTAGAGCCGACTACAGGTAATCAGTTATATCCTTTAGATGAGTGGCAGCTGTTAGCGCAGCAGGGCAATGTTACGTTAAATGAGCGCATCACTTTTTTAGATAAACCTTTGGCTGAAATAACGTTAGTCGTTAATTTTGAAGACAAAATAAACGAAGCAGCCAAGCTACATTACACGTTAATTTATATTCAGTTTTTTATACTTGTGGTGTTTTTTATTGGCTTAGCTTGGTTGGTCGATTATAGAATTACCAGCCCTTTACGGGCGCTCGAAGTCGCCTTTTCTAAACTGGCTAAAGGGAACTTTGATTGCCACGTTAGCGTTCAGCAAAAAAATGAGATTGGCAGCGTCATAAATGCATTTAATAAAATGGCCGGTGAGGTTGCTACTAATCATCAAAAAGTAAACGCGCTAAGAATTCAAGCCGAGTCGGCCAGTAAGGCTAAGTCTGACTTTATGGCGAGTATGAGCCATGAGCTTAGAACGCCGTTAAATGCGATTTTAGGGTTAGCGCAGCTTTATCAATATGACAGTAAAGCAACCGAGGTACACAAAGACAATGCGCAAAGTATTTACCAAGCTGGGGAGCATTTACTTTTACTAATAAACGACGTGCTAGATTTAACTTCTATTGAGTCGGGGAATATGCAGTTTAATTTTGAATATGCCCCCGTGAAAGACATGCTACAGCATAGTATTGAAATGGTGAGCGAACTTGCCAGAGTTGAGCTTGTTACTATAGACACACACAATATTGACTCCCTTGAAGGTATTTACTTATATGTAGATAAGCGCCGTTTTAAACAGGTACTGCTTAATTTACTTTCCAACGCAATAAAATATAACAAAGTGCGAGGTAAAATAGATATACGCTGCGAGATTGCTGATTCAAGCCGCTGTAATATTGATATTGAAGATACAGGGTGCGGTTTTTCAGAAGATGATATTTTAAGGCTTTTTAAGCCCTTTGATAGACTAGGGGCAGAGACCAGTAAAACACATGGTACGGGCATAGGTTTAGTTATTACTAAAGAGCTTGTAGAGCGTATGCAAGGGCAGCTACAAGTAAATAGTCAAATAAATAAAGGCGCGTGTTTTACCATTAGCTTTAATAGTTTTAAAGAAAGCGCTTTAACCACTATACAAGCTGATGAGCCGATAAGTCACCCCAGCAGTGAGTCCGCAGGCTCTGCCACAGGTAAGCTCCCAGTATTAAATGTGCTGGTGGCAGAAGATCAACTGACTAATCAGCAGGTTTTAAAGCAGCAACTGACCATGCTTGGTGTTAATTCAACGTTTGCAAATAATGGCGAACAGGCCTGGCAAATGCTCCAAGATAAGTCCTTCGATATGCTACTTACCGATATTCAAATGCCGTTGTTAAATGGCCTTGAGTTGGCTAAAAAAATCCGAAAAAACACACAGTTCAATGAGCTAATAATTATTGCTGTTACTGCCAATATAATGAAAAAAAACATACAAGATTGTTACAGCGCTGGGATGAACGGTTTTTTAACTAAACCGATAGAGCTTGAAAGCCTAAAAGCACTGCTGATGAAACACTCGCAAGGCATTGTTCTTTCGGATACACAGCCGCTGCAAATTACAGCGCAAGCAAGCTCTATGTACAGTCAATTAGATATGCCTTTATTGTTTTCGATGTTAGGAAAAGATACGCATGTACATTGTTTAGTCTTTCAGGCGTTTTTACAAACCGCTTATGAGCAAGTTAAATTAATTGAAGCGTATACACATAGTTTAAATTACGCCGATTTATCTTTTCAAGCGCATGGTTTAAAGTCATCTGCTAAATCGGTTGCAGCGTTAAAGTTAAGTGATACCTGCCAGCAGATAGAAAGCTTAGCCGCGCAAAATAAGGTCGATGAAGCGTTATTATTTGCACTACAAACAGGATTTAATGAAGTGGTTACACAGTTAAAAGTGTACTGTAATAAACATGAGGCATCTTCTTAATGCCTCATGTAATGGCCCTTTTAATTAATATTTAGCGGCCTGCCCTTTAGCGGGTAGGGAGCTTAAAATGAAGTCGCGTAAGTCGTTATTAGAAAGCTTAAGATCTTCATGTCTTAGGTACATCATATGGCCGCTGCGGTACCCTTTAAAGCTTAACCTGTCTTTCATTTTTCCACTTGGGTCAAGCTGCCATAACGTGTATTTAGCATCAAAGTAATTTGTTGCGCCATCGTAGTAACCCGCTTGAATCATGACGTTTAAATACGGGTTTTGCGCCATCGCTAAACGTAAGTTTTCGCCGGTATTATTTTTACTGCGATCCCATGGGTGAACATTGCCAAATAAGTTGTATTTTACATCCGTTTTATAGTTGAGCTCTTCACGCAGGTAATAGTTAATTGCAGGCGTAAATGAGTGCAGCCAAGAGGTAAGCTCAGCCCAGTAATCAGGTGATTCGCCAGCATCGCGTTTATCAATACCTAAATAGCGCGAATCTAGACGCCCGACAGTTTGTCCGCGCTCACGTAAAAGTTCTTTCCAAAAAAATCGAGTGGGAATATCTAAGTTGTTTTGCGCTACAAACTGCTCTGAAAGGCCTGCATATTCGGCCATCTTCTTTATTATTTGGCGTTTTTTATCGGCATCGATAAAGCCACCTTTAGCGAGGGCAGGAATAAGCTCATTAATAGTGAACTGTTCTACCTCGGGTAAAAGTTCATTGAGATCTTTTTCTTGCAAGTTTTTATTCAGTGCTTTGTGATACCACGCAGTTGCAGCAAAATAAGGTAAGCGATTAGCCGCTTTTATAGGGCCGTCGCGTTTTATACCAATATCGGTCGGCGATACTAATACCACCCCATTAATGTACATCCATTGACTGTTTTGTAGTTCATGGGCAAGGCCTGATACACGAGTAGTGCCGTAGCTTTCTCCAATTAAAAACTTAGGTGAGCGCCAGCGCTCGTTTCGGTTAACAAAGGTATTTAGCCATTCAGCTAAGTATTTTATGTCGGCATTCACACCAAAAAAGTGCTCTTTTTGTTGCTCTTTCGAAAGCATTTCACCTTTGGCGTTTTCTACTACGCGTGAATAACCTGTATTTACCGGATTTACATAAACAATATCTGCTACATCTAATACTGAGTAGGGGTTATCTTTTACGCCATAAGGCTGAATGGGGTAGCCTTCGTCATCAATTTTTAATACGCGTGGGCCAGTATAGGCTAAGTGCATCCATACAGATGCAGAGCCAGGACCACCATTAAACGATATCAGTAATGGGCGAGCTGCGGTGTTATCGACTTTATCTCGTGTGTAATAGGTATATTGTAATGTGGCAATGGTATCGCCATTATCATTCCACACCGGCTGAGTGCCTGTTTTAACGGTGTAGCTAAAGCGTTCACCATTAATTTTTGCTTTATGCTTAGTGACTACGTGGCTATCAATGTCTATTTTTCGTTGGTTTTCTGCTGTTGCAGTACTGCTAAGCAATACGATGGCAAGCGCTAAGGTGTAACGAGTTAATTGGACAAGCTTCATTGTCGTTCCTTATTTTTGTTTAGATGCTATTTAAAATAAAAAACACACAAATAACAAAAGTATTGAGATTAATGGTCGATAATACTGGTTAAGTCTAAACTTATACACGGCGTGTTTGTTTATTTAGGGTTAATTTATCCTAGCGTGTTTAGCTTAGCTAAAAAATCAAGTATATTTGGTCGACTTTGTATTTGAATTAAATACAAGCCTTGCGCTTACATTAATGGACCTAGCCTACTTACTGGCTACATAAACAGAACTTTACTGGATGTTTTTCATAGCTTGTCGCTTCAGTGCAAGTTTAAGTACGTAAAATAACAAGATTAAAGAGAAGTTTATGCAAAGAGTATTAGTGGTTGAAGACAGTAAAGTAGTGCAGCAGGTGCTACGCCACTTAACGGCTCAATATTTAGATGTCGCTGTCGATTTCGCATGGTCATTAAATGAATGCCAAGACTATATTGAGAAACATAAATACTCGCTGGCTTTAGTTGATTTAACTTTGCCTGATGCACCTAATGGCGAGGTCGCTAAATTTACACTTTCACACGCTATTCCTACTGTGGTACTTACCTCAAAAATTGATGAATATAAGCGCCAACAAATGCTAGAGCTTGGTGTTATTGATTACGTAATTAAAGACAATCGCGATTCATACCATTACGCTATCAAGTTAGTGGCTCAGCTTCTGAGGAATCAAGGCTGTAAGGCCTTGGTTGCTGATGATTCGGTGTTAAGCCGCTCCTTAATGAAGCAAATGCTAGAAAAGCAATTATTTGATGTAACCGATGCGCAAGATGGTCAGCAAGCACTCGAAATAATAAAAAGTAACCCTAATATAAAATTGCTCATGACCGATTATGCGATGCCATTAATGGATGGCTTTGAACTGGTTAAAGCGGTGCGTAATTTTAGAGGGCGCGATGATTTGGCCATTATCGGGCTTTCGGGTGCAGGTAAACATGGGTTATCGGCTCGGTTTATTAAATACGGTGCCAACGACTTTTTAACAAAGCCATTTATGAATGAAGAGTTTCATTGTCGTGTTATGCAAACAATGGAGCAGTTGTCACTGATTGCGGATATTAAAGAAAGTGCTTACAGAGACTATTTAACGGGTATGTATAACCGCCGTTATTTTTACCAATATGCAGAGCAACTATTAAAAAAACAACAGCAAAATACGCTTGCATTACTCGATATAGATTTTTTCAAAAATATTAATGACACCTTAGGCCACGAAGCGGGCGATCAGGCACTAAAGCAGGTAGCCACGCTAATTAAAACTACGTTTTCTAAGTTTACCGTTGCGCGGGTGGGCGGCGAAGAGTTTGCCATTATATTAGATGATATAGACACGGCGCGTGGGCGAGAGTACTTAGAAGGCTTTAGAAAAAAACTCGCTAAACATGAGTTTTTAATCGATGAAAAACCGTTTTCTATCACCATTAGTATTGGTGTTGCTGATTTTCAAAACACTGATTTAACTCAGGCCATGCGCATCGCAGATGCGGCCCTTTACGAAGCCAAAAACAATGGCCGAAACTGTGTTGTGTAAATATAAAAAATAACACTAATTACAAGCTAGTAGGGCATCACTTTTGGTGATGCACCAATGTAGCTAAGTTGTTAAAAAAGCGCACCTTGATGGTGCGTTTTTTTTGTTTTAAATTTACTATTTACGTTTATCTTATTGATATTAAGTGTTTTTTAATAGTGGCACAAAGGTTGGATTATGTAAGCCAACAGGATAACAATAAAGCGTCCGAGGGGGCCACTATGAAAATGATTAGTGCAATCATAAAACCATTTAAATTAGACGATGTGCGTGAAGCGCTCGCTGATTTAGGTATTGAAGGGATGACCGTAGTTGATGTTAAAGGTTTTGGACGTCAACGAGGCCATACAGAGCTGTATCGTGGAGCAGAGTATCAGGTAGATTTTATTCCTAAGATCAAACTTGAAATTGCTACTCGTACTGAAAATTGCCAACGCGTAGTTGAAGCAATTACCAAAATTGCATCAACAGGCAAAATTGGTGACGGTAAAATTTTCGTGTACGACTTAGATCAAATTGTGCGTATTCGTACGGGCGAACTTGATGAAGAAGCAATTTAAGGGGGCTGATTAATGGAAAACACAATTGTAGAACTCAAATTTTCACTCGACACCTTTTATTTTCTGGTGTCAGGTATATTAGTAATGTGGATGGCAGCAGGTTTTGCCATGTTAGAAGCGGGTTTAGTTCGCTCTAAAAACACCACTGAAATTTTAACTAAAAACGTGGCGCTGTATTCTATCGCATGTACCATGTTTTTATTAGTTGGCTACAACATCATGTATGTAGACAACGCTGAAGGCGGCATTATCCCTTCAATTGGCGCATTAATTGGCACGCAAGCGGCCGATGCTGACCACTCTTTAGAATCTGACTTTTTCTTCCAAGTAGTATTTGTTGCAACGGCTATGTCGATTGTATCGGGTGCTGTGGCTGAACGTATGAAGTTATTTGCTTTCTTAGCATTTGCAGTTGTTTTAACAGGCTTTATTTACCCAATGGAAGGTTACTGGACATGGGGCGGCGGTTTCTTATCAGAAATGGGCTTTGTAGATTTTGCAGGCTCTGCCATTGTTCACGGTGCTGGTGCTGCAGCTGCTTTAGCAGGTGTTATTTTACTTGGCGCTCGTAAAGGTAAATACGGTAAAAACGGTGAAATTTACCCAATTCCAGGCTCTAACCTACCACTTGCTACATTAGGTACGTTTATTTTATGGATGGGTTGGTTTGGTTTTAACGGTGGTTCGCAATTACTTCTTTCAGACAAAGAAAATGCAACCGCTGTAGGTCAAATTTTACTTAACACCAATGCCGCAGCGGCAATGGGTGCAATTGCTGCACTGTTTGTATGTAAAGTGTTGTGGGGTAAAGCTGATTTAACTATGGTACTAAACGGCGCATTAGCAGGTTTAGTGGTTATTACAGCAGACCCACTTTCACCATCTCCATTAATGGCCTGTTTACTAGGTATTTTAGGTGGCTCACTGGTTGTATTTAGCATTGTAGCTCTAGATAAAGCGAAGATTGATGACCCAGTAGGTGCTATCTCTGTTCACGGTGTATGTGGCGCGCTAGGTATTATGTTAGTGCCTGTATCTAACGGCGATGCAAACTTTGTAACACAGCTTATTGGTTTAGTGACTATTTTAGCCTTTGTTTTTGTAGCTTCATTTATTGTGTGGGCTATTTTAAAGCAAACTATGGGTATTCGCGTAACCGAAGAAGAAGAGCTAAGCGGTATGGACCAACACGATTGTGGTGTTGATGCTTACCCTGAGTTTGTATCTGTTCGCAGTAACTAATATTAAATAGATTAATCATTGTGTTCACAAAGCCCTACCTTGGTAGGGCTTTTTTTCGTTTCAGGGAAGGTTAACTTTTCAGGTGTTAGGCTATAGCCAATATGCTAAGCTCACACTCGTGAATAAACCTTGGAATAAATTACACTTAAATGGCTGACAACAAAAAAACACCCAGTAGTAAAACCACTCCTAAGCGTGCACCTAAAGCTACCAGCTCGCCACGTAAAGCTAAATCAAAAACGACTAAAAAAACGTCAAGCACTGTTGTTAAACGCACATTTATGCGAAAAACATGGTCTGTTTTTTGGAAATTGAGCTTAGCTGTTTTTATTGCTATGGCCATGTATCTTATTTATTTAGATTCAAAAACAACACGTATATTTGAAGGTAATAAATGGCAGTTACCTGCCCAAGTATACGCACGTTCAATGGAGTTTTACCCAGGGCAGTTTTTATCTAGTCAAGAGGTTGTGTGGGAGCTTGAGCGCCTAAATTATTCATCAGTTAATAGGCTAAGCCGCACGGGGCAGTTTGTAAAAACAGCCGATAGCATAAAAATTTACCGACGCGACTTTGAGTTTTATGATGGCCTTGAAGAATCGCACATTATTGAGCTACGTTTTGCGGGGCAAAAGGTAGCAACCATTAAAGATAAATTTGGCAGGCGCCTAAACAGCGCTCGCCTAGAGCCTGTGCAAATAGCCCGTATTGGAAATGATTCAAAGCAAGATAGAGAGTTTGTACCGCTTGATAAGTTTCCGCCTATGTTGAAAGACACGTTATTAGTAGTAGAAGATCGGGATTTTTATCAGCACCATGGTGTGTCGGTATTTTCTATTTTGCGTGCGCTTTATTCAAACATTAAAGCAGGGCGTACCGTTCAAGGTGGTAGCACCTTAACGCAGCAGCTTGCAAAAAATATATACCTAACGCGTGAGCGTTCTTTAGTGCGTAAAATAAATGAGGCATTTATTGCGCTTATTCTAGATTACCGTTATTCAAAAGATCAGATTTTAGAAGCCTATTTAAATGAAGTTTACCTAGGTCAATCTTATAACCAAGGCGTGCATGGCATGGGCTTGGCCTCTGAGTTTTATTTTTCAAAGCCTGTTGATGAGCTGGAATATGACCAAATAGCGCTGCTGGTGGCTATGGTCAAAGGGCCTTCGTATTACAATCCTCGTCGCTATAAAGAACGCACTATGGAGCGTCGCGACCTAGTACTGCGCTTAATGGTTGAAAACAAGCTACTAACTACAAAAGAATACCGTGCATCACTTAAACGCCCAATTGATATAGCGCCTATGAAAGCAAGTTTACAAAAGTCATACCCTGGCTTTTTAGAACTTGTAAACCGTGAGCTTAAGCAGTTATTACCTGATCAAAAAACACTAGATGCCGGTGTGCGTGTATTTACTTACTTTGATTTGCAAAAACAAACGGCGATGGAAGAGTCCATTCAAAAAAGTTTACCGTATTTAGAAAAACGTCCTAACACCGATAAACTCGAAGCAGCCATGATCTCAGTTAATGTAGAAAAAGGCGGTGTGTCGGCTTTAGTGTCGGGGCGCGATGTTCGCTACTCAGGTTTTAACCGAGTGCTCGATACTAAACGAAATATTGGCTCTTTAGTTAAACCCGCGGTGTACTTAACAGCCCTGCAGTTACCACATTATAACTTAGCCACATTACTTGATGACTCCCCTGTGCAGGTAACAAATGAGCAAGGTAAAGTGTGGCAACCTGAGAACTTTGATCACCAATACCGAGGTGCATTGCCACTTTATAAAGCCTTTAGTAACAGTATTAATATTCCTGCAGTAAATTTAGGCCTAGATGTAGGTGTTGATAAGGTAGCAAATACGCTCAAAGGATTAGGCGCAAAAGGTAATATAGATGAATACCCCTCGCTGCTACTTGGTGCAGTAGAAATGTCGAGCTTTGAGGTTGCTCAGCTTTATACCACTATCGCAGCAGATGGCGAGTATAGAGAGCTTACCTCTGTATCTGCCCTTACAGACTCGGTAGGTAACGTTTTGTATAAGCATAAAGTTAAGTCTGAGCCGCGCTTTGCAAAAGACGCTGTATATATGACTAAATATGCCATGAAGCGAGTGACAAAAGACGGCACCGCTAAGCGTTTAAATTTACACTTTCCATCAATTCAGCTTGCCGGTAAAACAGGCACTAGTAATGATTTACGTGATAGCTGGTTTGCAGGGTTTGATCAAAACACAGTGACCGTTGCGTGGCTTGGTAGAGACGATAATAGAAGCACCGGTTTAACCGGTAGTGTGGGCGCGTTAGAAGCTTATATTCGTTACTTAAAACCGCTCAACCCTGAAGCAATAGCAGATACACGTCCGCCATCAATTAGATGGGCTTTCGTCAATGAAAGAACGGGTTTACAAGCACCGCCCGGATGCGGAAAAGTTATTCAGTTACCACTAAGAGCCAGTGAGTTTGAGCCTAGGCCGCAGTGTATACGCTAATAAAATAAAACCTTAATAATAAAACCGCTAACTCAGCGGTTTTTTTATATTTGCTTCACTATCTAGCAATCAAAATTTGAAACTAAATAAATTTTAATTACTTTTATTAGCTTGTTTTCTTATAAATAAATTAAAAAGCTGTGAGTATAATTAGAGTAAAATAGCACTTTGCGAGATTAAAAATAAGATCATTGTAACGAGTATGTTAATAGTTTAATTAACTGAATTGTTGTTAATTAATTGTCTGTTTTTGTTTCTTTAAATTAACATTGAGAATCTTATATTTCACAAATAAACATGTAAAAATAAATTTAAGTTATTGTTTTTAAATTATTTTTATTTCTATTTTATCTTTATTTAATTAACATATTTACAATTTGTACCCTTTTGTTACCCTCTGTATGCATTTTGTATAAAGTGCAAAAATAATTATAAACTTAACAGGGATAAGAGTATGAAAAATATTTTCAAAAAAAATCTTACGGCAATAGCGGTTCTCGCTTCACTAGGTGTAGCGCTTCCAGCAGTGGCATCTGATGTTGTAGGTTCTATCGATAATATTTCTACTACAGCAGGGTATACCGTAACAGTAAAAAATCCTGCAACAGGGTTAGAAAGAACATTAAATATTTCTGAAGACGGTTCATTTCGATTTGCTTCATTGCCTTCAGGTAGCTATCAAATACAAATCTTAAAAAACGGCGCCGTTGTAGCTGAAGATAGTGTGCGCGTTTCATTAGGTGCTAATGCAAAAGCGAGCTTTGATTTAGCACAAGTCAGTGATTCCGGTCCTGAAGTAATTCAAGTATTAGGCGCTCGTATTTCTTCGATTGATTTAACAACTGCCGATTCTGGCCTAGTTATTACAGATGCTGAAATAGACCGTATGCCGATAAACAGAGACCTTACCTCGGTTGCATTGTTGGCACCAGGAGCTGTTAAAGGAGACAGTGCTTTTGGTAATACTGCGTCGTTTGGTGGCTCATCAGTAGCTGAAAATGCATGTTATATTAATGGCTTAGAGGTTACTAATACACGCCAAGGCCTTGGTTGTGGTGAAGTACCGTTTGAGTTCTATGACCAGTTCCAAGTTAAAACGGGTGGTTACTCTGCCAAATTTGGCCGCGCAACCGGTGGTACCATAAATACAACTACTAAAAGTGGTACAAATGAGTGGGAATTTGCGGCAGTTGTGCAATTTCAACCAGACTCTTTGCAAGAAGAGGGAAGTATTTCTCGTGGTAACAATGGCGCAGGTCAAATATTTAGAGATGAAAGCTTAGACACTGATAGCAAAACAGATGTGACTATTTCTGCTGGTGGTCCTCTGATTGAAGACACGTTGTTTTTCTATGGATTAATTAACCCAAGAGATACTGAGTCTACATACACGTGGGGTGGAGATGAATTTTCGCCAAACGATCAATACCGAAATGAATCAGCTTCTGGTGGCGATAATTTATTTTGGGGCGGTAAGCTTGATTGGGATATTAATGAAAACCATAGGTTAAGCTACTTTGCCTACTCTAATCGTCGTGATATTGAGCGTTCAGTGTACGAATACAATAACGGTACTGTGGGCGATCGTATCGATGGTGCCATTTTAAAGCGTGGTGGTGAAGCGCAAAGCTTAAGTTATACGGGTGTTTTAACCGAAGACCTAGTTGTTACTGCTATGGCTGGTAATATTAAAACAGAATATGAAACGCAATCAGAAAACTTGGTTTGTCCATCTATTACCGACTCTCGAGGTACTGCTAATCCAATCACTGGCTGTGGTGCAGGCGGTAGCTTTGGTGCCAATAATGATGAAAATACCCAATACCGATTAGATGTTGAATATGTATGGAATGACCATGAAATAACATTTGGTATCGATTACCAAGAGCGTAAGTCTGAGAATATAAGTAGTCCTATTGGTGGCCACAGCTATGATTACAGAACTCTTGCAGATAATGGTAGTTGGCAAGCCGATAATGGCGCACTAACAAATAACACTGGTGCCGCGCTTGACTATGTTGAAGACCGTATCTTTGATGGCGGCGGCAGCTTTGAATCAGAGTTAACAGCTTACTACATAGAAGATCAGTGGCAAGTAACAGAGGATTTCTCAGTTAAAGTTGGCTTACGTATTGATGAGTTTGATAGCTGGGGTACGACTGGTAAGTTACTAACTAGCTTTGAAACAGATATTGCACCTAGACTAGGCTTCACTTGGGATCCTACAGGTACAGGCGACACTAAAGTTTATGGTACATATGGGCGTTATTACTTACCCGTAGCCAATAATACTATTTTTAGAGCCGCATCAGGGGTTAGTGATATAACCACAGCTTATACGTATACTGGTGTTGATTCACAAACTGGCGCACCAACAGGCCTAACGCCATTAGCTGACACGCTTGGGAATGGTGGTATTCAAAACTCACAGCAAGTGAGTGGTGTACCGGTTATACCTGAAAAAGATATCTTCCAAGCGCAAGAGGCTGATCCATTCTCTAAAGATGAATATATTATTGGTATACAGCAAGCTTTAAATGATGAATATACAGTAGGTGTTAAAGGTATATACCGCGAAGTTGCAACAGCATTAGATGACTACTGTGGGCGATATGCATACCCTTACTGCGTAATGATAAACCCTGGCGATTCGTCTAGCTGGTACAGTGACGGTTACTACTGGAATGGAACCGATTGGGGAGATTCATCATTCAATAACGACGGTGTTCCAGATAGTGGTTCTTTAACTACCTATTCAGCAGAAACAATAGGCCTACCTAAAGCAAATAATGAATACACCGCTGTAGAGTTTAGCCTTGACTATAAAGCTGACACTATTCGTTATCAGTTTGGTTATACATGGGCTAGAAGTGTAGGTAATTTTGAAGGTGCTGTTAAATCAGATATTGGTCAAGCTGATGCGGGTATTACCCAAGACTTTGACTTCCCAGCAGTTATGGATGGATCTCAGGGCTATCAACCTAATGATAGACGCCATACATTTAAATTCTTTGGTAGTTGGGAGCCAATGGAAGACTTAACTGTAGGCTGGAATGCTACTTTACAAAGCGGGCGTCCTAAGAGCTTATTTGGTCAAGGCTATCCATCTACCGATCCAAATTTAAATGGCGGTTGGGGTGATACTTTCTACATTTATACTAATGAGTGTCCAGATACAAATGGCAACGGCGACTGTGATCAAGATGAGAAAATCTATGAAAAACATAGCCGAGGCACAAATGGCCGTACACCTTGGGTATTTAACTTAGATTTATCTGCTGCATATGATTTCACAGTATCTGATATCGACATGCGTGCATCGGTTAATGTATTTAACATTTTCAACTCGCAAACAGAGTCATCACTGAATGAACACTATGAGCAAAATGAAGGTGAAGTAAATGCGTACCATGATGCTGCATACTCTTGGCAAACACCACGTTACGTTCGTATAGGTTTGGAAGCTCGCTTTTAATACTTATTAATAACTAACCTTAAAAACCCTTCTTAATCGAAGGGTTTTTTGTAATTTAAAAGCACTTTTATTATTTTCAAGATTTAAAAAACTGCATTGATTTAGTTAAGTCATCAGAGAGCTGACTAAGTTGCTGTGCGTCTTGCAGTGTAGATTGCGCAGAGAGAAGAGTTTGATCAGCTAAGTTACTTACTTCTTGTGCATCACTTAATGCTTGGGTGGTTGCGTTAGATTGCTCTTTAACCCGCAGTGCTATCTCTTCGCCTTGATGTTTTATATCGCCCATGCTTTGCTCTGCACTTTGTAAAATATCGTTTGTTTCGGTGGCGGCTTTTACCGATTGTTCCATCTTCTGGACACTTGAGTGCATTTTTTGTTGTGTATCGTCAGAAGCTTGTTGGAGTGAGCTAATTATTTGGTGAATTTCTTGGGTTTGAGTTTGTGTACGCTGGGCAAGGGTTCTTACTTCATCAGCCACCACGGCAAAACCACGGCCATGTTCACCGGCTCGTGCGGCTTCTATTGCTGCGTTTAGGGCTAATAAATTAGTTTGATCGGCTATTTCGCTAATGCCTTTACTTACTTTACTAATTTCTTGGCTATCTTGAGCTAGTCTATCTAAGGCTTGTTGGCTTTCGGTAAATTCAACTTGAAGGTCTTGCATGTATTTGGCAAGTTCCATGGTGTTGTTAGAGCCTTGCTTTACATGCTGCGCGGCATCTTGCGCTGTTAACATCGCTTGATTAGCAGACTCTTCTACACTCACTGCACTTTGCTCCATATTACTTAGTGCATCATGAATAGCGTTTACCCGTATTTGCTGTTTTTCAACATCGTTACTCGTTTGGCTGCTTGCCTGTGAAAGCGATTTTGTGGCGCCGCATAGCTCCACAGTACTTGCTTTTACATTATCTAAAAGTTTTGAAAAGGCATTAAGAAGTGCGTTATATCGCGCTGCAATAATATCCATTTCATCATTAGTACTTGAATTGATAACCGCATTTAAGTCGCCATTTGCTGCTCTTTGCGCAGCTTCGGCAAAGCGATTAATGGTATCAACTACCGCAAAATAAAAACCAACCATTAAGTAAAATGCAATCAATAAACTAATTAATGATGCAGCTAATACAGTGTTTCTAGTCAAGCGTTGCGTGTTCAGTTTTTCATTTATTAGCGATTCAAGGGTAGGGATGCTTTTATCAATTAGTTGGCTAATACGACTAAGCACTTGGCTGGTAAGCCCTGCAAATTCGTTTTGTGTAAGCTGTATATCATCTGGTTCAAGCAGCTTTTTATCAATGGCTGTTTTAAAAGCGGCTATGGCGTTATGTAAATTAGTGAGAGAGGGCGTCAGTGCTTTATTTACAGATGCATCGGCCGTGGTGGCAATTGTAAGTATTTTATCGAGTTGCTGCTGGTACAAAGGTAGCGACTTACTTAAGTTTGAAAGCGCAATAAAAGTCTCTGGTGTAAAACGCTGATTAGTAAGAACAGTATTAGCGCTTTGCGCTGTCGCATTTATCTGCATGATAAGCGCAGGTATAGGTGTAACTAATGCGCGATTAACATAAGCACTCGCAAGTTGGTTATCTAAGGCCAAATTAGACTGTATTGAAACCAGCTCAAGTACGTCATTCATTTGCTCATCTTTTACATTAAAACCACGTGCTTTAGCTACTTTTACATTTTTATAGGTTTCACCCTGCATTTGATTTGCAAGAATGTCTCTGTAGCTCAGTAAACCTTGTTTTTGCATTTGAGAGACGCTTATACTCTCGCTTAATAAAGAGACTAAAAAAAACAAACTAAGCGCAAGGGGTAATAATAAAATACCAAAAACTAAACCAATTTTCGTTTTATATTTTAAGTTGCCCATTAATGATATAGCAGGTGCTGCTAAGTGCCTTAAGCTCGTCATACGTTTCTCTTGTGGGGTAAAAGTGAGTCTAAAAAGTGAGACCGTATAAAGGCTAAAAACCATTCAATTATAAATACGCACAAATAAAAAAAGCCCGTAAGGGCTTTTTTTAACTTTAGAGTTAATAACGCACATTATTAACACATGTGTTGGATGCTTATAGCTTAGCGAAGGCGCGCTCTGCAGCTTCTATAGTCGCTTGTACTTCTTGCTCTGTGTGCGCAGCACACACAAAGCCTGCTTCAAATGCAGAAGGTGCTAGGTATACACCTTCTTCAAGCATTAAGTGGAAAAAGCGTTTAAAGCGTTCTAAATCACATTCTGTAGCTTGTTTATAAGTGGTTACTTTTTCAGCTTCAGTGAAGAAAAAGCCATACATACCGCCAGCGTAGTTAGTGGTTAAAGGAATGCCTGCTTTTTTAGCGCCTGCTTCAAAACCTTCACAAATTGCTTTAGAAATAGCTCCTAACTTATCGTGCAAACCTGGTTCACTTAATAGCTCAAGCGATTTTAAACCCGCAGCCATTGCAATAGGGTTACCAGAAAGTGTACCGGCTTGGTAAACCGGCCCTACTGGCGCAATGTAATCCATAATTTCGGTTTTGCCGCCAAAGGCACCAACAGGCATGCCGCCACCAATGACTTTACCTAAACATGTTAAGTCAGGTTTTATGTTGTAATACGCCTGAGCGCCACCTAAAGCAACACGAAAGCCGGTCATTACTTCGTCAAAAATAAGCACCGATTTGTACTCATCACATACTGCACGCAAGCCTTCTAAAAAACCTTCTACAGGAGGAATACAGTTCATGTTACCCGCTACTGGCTCAACGATGATACAGGCAATGTCGTCTGCGTATTTTTCAAATACAGCTTTTACTTCATCAAGGTTATTAAACGATACGGTAAGTGTGTGCTTTGCAAAATCCTCAGGGATACCAGGTGAATTTGGCACACCCATGGTTAATGCGCCAGAGCCTGCTTTTACTAATAATGAGTCGGCATGGCCGTGGTAACAACCTTCAAACTTAAGGATTTTATCACGCCCTGTATAGCCACGGGCTAAGCGAATGGCGCTCATTGTTGCTTCGGTACCCGAGCTTACCATACGTACTTTTTCGATTGAGGGAACAAGCGCTTTTACTTTTTCGGCCATTAAAATTTCAGCTTCAGTGGGCGCCCCATAACTTAAACCGTTTTCTACCGCTTCGTGAACAGCTTGCTTTATAGCTGGGTGGTTATGGCCCATGATCATCGGGCCCCATGAACCTACATAATCGATATAACGGTTACCATCGGCATCAAAGGTAAAGGCACCCTCGGCTTTGGTAATAAATAGTGGCGTACCACCAACACCGTTAAATGCACGTACAGGCGAATTTACGCCACCAGGAATTGAAGTTTGTGCACGATTAAATAAATCTTGGCTTATTGTCATGAAAAATCCTATTAGTTGTCGCTTGGTAAAAGTGTTTAGCTGTCGCGTTTGCGGCTAAACCAAGGTACGTCTACTTCATATTGCTCGACTTTGTTTTCTACGCCGAGGGTTAAAGCAAACAGTGCCATACGAATTAACACGCCATTTTGTACTTGGCGGAATATAGCTAAATTGTCGTTACTGTTTAAGTCGTTATCAAGCTCATTAGCTTCTAAACGGCTATCGCGTGGGAGCGGGTGCATAAGCACGGAATTTGGCTTACAGTGCGCGTTATAAATTGATTGGCTAATTCTAAAGCCGCCACGGTATTTATTGGCTTCTTCTTGTGAAGGGAAGCGCTCTTCTTGAATACGTGTTTGGTACACAATATCGGCTGCTAAGTTCCCTTCCATTTTGTTGACTAATTGTATTTTATGGCCTGCATTTTCTACCGCATCTAAAATACTCGTTGGCATTTGCAGGCCATCGGGGGACACCATCGAAAATTTTACGTTTTTGTAATGGCACAATAATTTAGATAATGAATGTACTGTGCGGCCATATTTTAAATCGCCAACTAAGGCGATATGCATGCCATCAATGTTTTGGTCAAATCGGTTGAGTTCGCGCTCAATAGTAAGCAAGTCAAGTAGTGCTTGAGTAGGGTGCTCGTTTGGGCCATCACCACCATTAATTACCGGTACGGTACAACCGTCTGCAAATTCGCTTACCGAGCCTGCATCAGGGTGGCGCATAGCGACGGCATCAGCGTAAGCCGAAATAACGCGCGCAGTGTCGTAAAGCGATTCGCCTTTAGCTAGGGCTGAGCTTTGCATGCCGGTTGTTTCGCGCACGCCACCGCCTAGTAAATTAAAGGCAGTACCAAAGCTTACACGCGTACGCGTGCTTGGTTCAAAAAACAAATTAGCTAAAATAGCGCCTTCTAGCACTGTTGTTTGCTTTTGTTTTTTAGCATAAGGCTCCATTTTTTTCGCTACTGCAAAAATACGCTCAATGCAGTCTCTGTCGAGTTGATTTACCGACAGTATATGTTCACCTTGGAAACTTAACATGGGGTTTTTCCTAATCAATCAAAGGGGCGCGATAATCCATAAAAATGGGGCACGCAATCGCGCGTGTTATAGCAAGTATTGTAAATTGCAGCGCAGTTTAACATGCGCTACACAGCTTATAAATTAGGTTTTATTACCGCAAGCGCAACAATAATTAGCAGCGCAATAACTGGGAGCTCATTAAAAATACGATAAAAACGGTCCGTTTTGGTATTTTTGTCGTGTTTAAAGTCGCTCAGTAATTTAAAGCAGTAGCCGTGATATAGATATAAAATAATGACCAGTACCAGTTTGTAGTGCAGCCACATGCTGTATCTAAACCACTCACGGCCATATTCTACAATAGTGAGTACACCAAAAACGGCCGTTAAAATAGCAAACGGGGTAACAAAAAAGAGTAGCCGGCGTTCCATCACTTTAAGCATTGAGTTACAGGCTTTTTCTTCGCTCATTGCGTGGTATACAAATAACCGAGGTAAATAAAAAATACCGGCAAACCAAGCAATCATAAAAAAAATGTGCAGTGTTTTATAAATTAGTAAAGCGCTCATAAGAATCCTAAAGTAGGCTGTTACGAATAGTTAAAATATTATTTATTTGATCCCAGCGTAATAGCCCCATTATTTGCTGATCATCTAGCAAGTTGTATACATACAGGGCGCCGCTGCGTTTATCTTTTAAAATATCAAAGGCATCAGCTAAGGTCGACTGGCTGCTAATGCCTTGTAAACTAATGTAGTTTATATTTATGTTTTCGCCCGACATCAGGGTAAGGTCGTACTCTGCTAGGCGATAGCCGTTTTCTTCATCGTAAACTATTAAAGGGGTTTGGCTGTCCATGGCGTCTAAGGTGTTTTTAATTTGCTCTTTATCGTCTGAATAAAGCAGTTTAAAGTCCTCATCCATATCATCCATTATGCCCACTTTTTGTAGCGCCTCCGTTGCGGGCGATACATGATAGGGTAGCCCCTGAAAATCGAGCTGTTGCAAAAATATAGACCGATTGCCAAATACTTGCAGCGCCGTTACATAGGCGGTTGTTATCACTAACATGGCCGGTACAATAATCTCTGGCGAGGACGTAAGCTCCATCACAGTTGTTAATGCTGCTAAAGGCGCATGTAATGTAGCCGCGAGTAACCCTGCCATTCCTAATACGCCGTATGTGCCTGCAATGTCAGCACCTGGGCTTATAAATTGAGCAAAAAAGGCCATTAAAGTACCTGTTAATACACCTAGCCCAATAACGGGACCTATTAAGCCACCCGGTATTCCTAGGCCAATGGCAAACAGGGTCGCCAGCAGTTTAGCTATTAAAATAGTGGTAAGTAGCTGCGCGTTTTCAGGCGATTCAACCGCAATAGTAATCGCACTCATACCCGAACCCATCGCTTGGGGCACTGCATAGGCAATAATACTCGCAATACAACCTGCAATGAGTAAACGAGGAAACATGCTTAAAGGTTTAAATGTTTTTATGATCAGCATTAAATTTTGATTAAAGCTATAGGCAATTGCCCCTAAGGCCATGCCACATAAAATTAAATATGGGTAATGCCAACCACTCAATGGCGTAATGCTAATAAGTGCAAGCTCTGAGCCTTCACCAAACACAAATTGAGTCGCTAATGCACCAGTTAGTGCGGCAAGCATAATTGGTACAAAAATATGCACTTTGTACTCACGTAGCACCACTTCCATTACAAAAATAACCGCAGCCAGTGGGGTATTAAACGAGGCCGCAATACCAGCGGCGACACCACAGCCACTTAATGTACGCATGGCGTTATGCGGTAAATGAAGTTTATCGGCTAATATACTTGCGCCAGTTGCGCCCATATGAACAGATGGCCCTTCGCGGCCCACCGAAAAACCACTAATAAGTGCCAGTGCACCACCAACAAATTGGTTTACGGTGTTGTAAAGCGGCATTTGCCCGTAGTGGCGTTTAATACGATGAATAACAAAAGGAATGCCTAATCGGTAGTGCTTAAAGCCAGTAAATGCAGCAAATGTAGCAATCAGTAGCGCAGCAATCAACGGCATTAAAACTCGTTCAAGAGTGGGGATAGTAGTAAAATTATCGGGAGTGTCTAAAAATAAGCTTTGAAAAAACAGAATCGTTAAGCGAAATAAAATAATAAAAAATGCAGCAATTAAACCAGCACTTACGCCTAATAAGCATAATTGCACAGAGGTTTTTGGTTTTGCTAATCGACGCCTGAGTTGCTCAAGCCACATGCTGTATTCCCCGCCACATTTTTTCAGCGAGCAGTTTAACAAAAGTGTGCAGGTAAGTCCTTGTGATTTTGCAATTTTAAACACTTATATTAACAAATATTACAGCAATCACTGAAAACACATTTTGCTATCGTATCGGCTAAAGCAATAGTTAAAAGCCTAAGATAGCACAAGAGATGTTTGACTATACTTGATTAAAACACTCGGGTATTAGATAATCACGCCATTGCGATATTGAGGGTTTTAAAATGTCTGAAGAATTACCAATAAAGTTCAGCGATGCAGCTGCTGTTCGTGTTAAACAGTTAATCGACGAAGAAGAAAATCCAGATTTAAAACTGCGTGTTTACGTAACAGGTGGTGGTTGTTCTGGTTTTCAATATGGTTTTACTTTTGATGAAAAAGCAAATCCTGGCGATTTAGAAATAGTTAAAAATGGTGTAACCCTGGTTATTGACCCAATGAGTATTCAGTACTTAGTTGATGGCGAAGTGGATTACACCGAAGGGTTAGAAGGCGCACGCTTTTTTGTATCTAATCCTAATGCAACGACTACCTGTGGGTGTGGTGCAAGTTTTAGCGTTTAAGCAATTTACGCTTAGCTATTAAAGCCGCGTTAGCGGCTTTTTTAATGCCTAAAATTCAATTGGGCTGTAATGGGTAAACTGCATTATTAATACAAAAAAGCCTAATACAAAAGCAGAAAAGGCAAGTATGTATAAAAAGCCTTTTTTACCTTGTTTAATGGGTACTCCGTAGTGACGTAAAAACAAAAACCATAAAAAGCATAGTAAAATAGGCAACAAAAATAAGACTCTAAACATACTTCCTCTTTAGTCCCTTAGTTAGGGAAAAACGTTATTTATGGGAACTTTTTTACCCTTACTGTTGTTTAAACATCAATACAGCAAGGTTATTCGCACGTTAATTTGTAACAAAGTGCTTTTATCTTACAATTAATTTTTTAGGAAAAAACTTAATATTTTTGGTACGTTAACTTAAATATTCAGTATAAGTAAAGGTTAGTGGTTGGGTAAATTTATGCAAACTATGTAATTAATTATTTAACCGAACTGTTAATAGTATATAATGTATCCAAGAGTGAGACGGGCAAAATTTCACTCTTAATAAAAATAAACCTATATCCTATTTTTGCGGGTTAGCACTGAATAGATTGGTAGGTTGAATAAGTAGCAATACCTTTGCTTATTTAAGCAATAGCTTGCTATTGAATAATGTAGTGGGTATCTGCTTATATGCCTCCAATCATTGTGTGACTACTGCTTTGACGGGTATGTCATATCATCTAGTAGGAGATGTAAAATGATGGGCAAGACTGTTTCTTCTGAAGAAAACGAAAAGCTAACTAAATGGCTTAAAACAAAACGCCATGAAAAGGGTCATACAATGCGTAGCCTGGCACAAGTGCTAGGAACACCTCACTCATTTATCGGTAAGATTGAAAATCAAGAACGCCGCTTAGATGTTATTGAGTTTGTACGTTACTGTAATGCACTTGAAGTTGATCCGCATGAAGCGCTAGGCTTAATTAAAGCGGATTAATATTGTTTTGCTTAGGGTGTTATAAGGGGCACTTGAACGGCCTAAGCAAATCACGTTAATGCAGGGATGCATTACATATTTTTATGGTAATTTTGCTCTAACTGATAGAGCTTATGCCTAATCAAATATAAAAACACCAGCGAAGGTATTACCATTAATGCCGTTAACACAAAAAATAATGCCCAATTTCCCATTAGCCAATCATCAATAACCACACCACTGTAACTTGAAAGCAATGTACGCCCTAAATTCCCAAGCGAAGCCAGTAAAGCATAATGTGTTGCACTAAATGCCCGGTCACATAACATCGATATAAATGCCACCATAGCGACTAACGACCAAGCCTGAGTAAAGCCGTCAATTACAATAGCAAAAGCGTATAAGCCTAAATTAGGGCCAACCAGCGCAATAGCCGAAAATGCTAAATTAGACCCCGCCATAGCTACACCACTTATAAATAGCCCTTTTACAATGCCGTACTTTTGATTAAACAAGCTGCCCACAAAGGTAAAAGCAATGGTGAGTACTGCAGTGCCTACTTTTGAAAAAGTGGCTATATCGCTGTTGCTAAAGCCTATTTCTTTATAAAAAACAATCGACATACGCCCTAAAAAAGCTTCGCCTATTTTAAATAAGAAAATAAATGCTAATAAGGCAAGGGCTGTTTTAACCCCATTTTTAGCAAAAAAGGTTTTAAAGGGATCAACCACTGTAACGCCAAGCCAAGCAATCACTTTAGTAAAGGGCGTTTGCTTAATGCTGGCTAGTTTTTCAAGGTATACGCGCTCAAGCTCTGCGTGAACAGCTTCTCGGTTTGATTTAGGCTCTTTGGCAAATAACACGCCGCTCATTAGTATCAACATAACAGCGGCTAAAAAGTAATACACTTGTGGCCAATCTAAAGAGGGGATATCGGCCATGTAAAAAGGTATAGCCCCTAGTAATGCATAACCTGTCCACCAACCTGATGTGGCCATAGCAGCAGCTGCAGTGGCTTTATGAGATTCGTTTTCGCTTAACGTGTCTATTCTAAAAGCATCAATTGCTATGTCTTGTGTGGCAGAGGCGACTGCGATGAGTAAACACAAGCCGGCGGCAATCGCTAAGTTTGCTTTTAAATCAAGCCCCGCTAAAAGCAGGGTGCCAATAAACATAAAGCTTTGGCAAAATAAAATCCAGCTGCGACGTTGCCCAAACCATTTGTACAATAACGGCAGTTTGGTTCTATCAATAAGCGGCGACCACATAAAATTAATGCTATATGCGCCAAATACAATACCAAATAAGCCAATCATACTGCGGCTTAGGCCTTCATCTTTTAGCCAAGCCGACATCACAGAGCCAATCAGTACCCATGGAAAACCACTGCTCATACCAAATATAAAAATATTGATTAAACGTTTATCTTTAAAATACGAGAAATATTCGCTTACTGAGAGGGTTTTGCTCATAGGGCCTTCATTGGCGTTGGGTGCAACTTAGTTGCACCTCAGTGATTTATAATGGGGTTTGCTCAAGTACTTTAATATTTAAAATAACAACAGGCGTTTTTGGTACAAAGTCGTAGCCAATTTTTTCATTAAAGCCGGTTTCTACAGCCATAATTTTATCTAGCGTGTCGTAACCATCCATTACATTGCCAAACACGGCAAAGCCCCAATCTCTACCTGGGTTTAAATGATCGTTATCATCCATATTAAAAAAGAACTGGCGAGTTCCTGAATGCGGTTCACGGTCTTGATACGCCATAGCGATGCTGTACATATCATTTTTTAAACCATTGCCACTTTCGTTAAATATAGGGTCGTTTTCGTGTAAGCCATCAAGGTCTTTATCGTAGCCACCACCTTGTATTACAAAGTCACGGTCGTTTTCAACATCACGTTCTACACGGTGGAATATACTGCCTTGGTAACTTTTATCCATTACGTAGGTTAAAAAGTTATTTACCGTAATAGGGGCTTTTGAGCGGTCTAGCTCAACCACAATGCTACCCAATGACGTGACTATTTCTACACGCGGAAAAATATTGTCTTTTTGAACAAAACGGCCTTCTTGCGCGGCAAAGGTGCTTACACTAAATAGTAGGCTTAAGCAGATTAAAAATCGTTTCATTGTTAACCTTCTAAAAATTCAATTAATTCTGGGTCCGATACAATGCGGGTTATAATTTGTTCCGTCAACTTATTGAGTTGACCTTCAATTTTGGCGCGATCGTGGCTCAGCGGCCCTTCTAAATTAGCACTGCCACGATACACTTTACTAAAATTGCTGGTAGAGCGAATGACCCGTACGCCTAGCTCAATGTGCGCTTCGCTGGTATGGCTCATGAGCTTTTCAGTCACCTGTGCTTGTAAGGCATGAATGTCTAGTTCAAAGCGGGTTGTTGCTAGGTTAGAAATGCTTGCCCCGTTACGGTTTAGCGCGCTATCTAATACGCTTTTAACAGAGGTTACAATATCTTGGCTGGCAAAGGTTTTGGTTTTGTCCGACTCAACAAGCTTAAGGGTGGCGCTATCACCACGTAAATCAATAACGCTGGTACTTAAACTGGCTGAAATAACGCTAATTTGGCCACTTTTATAAACCGGGTTTAATATCACTTGGTTTGGCTGGTTACTGCATGCGCTAAACACCAGCATGGAGCAACAGGCTAAAATAAATTTAGTTAATTTCATTTTATAGCATCCCACTATTTTTAGTTGCGCTGAGCACTACAAACTTTTTGTTTGAACCTAATAGCTTACAGTTACCAAACATACGATTTAATTTATCGTGATAATCTAAATGACGATTACCAATAATACGCAGCTCGCCACCTTCTTTTAATGTATCTTTTGCTTGTTTAAACATTTGCCACGCAATGTGGTCGGTAACAGCTTGGGCTTGGTGAAATGGAGGGTTACACAACACCATATCCACACTGTCTCTTGCAAAGCCGGTTAAACAATCGTTTTCTATAAATTGGCAATCATCAAATTTATTTGCTTGGTTAAGTTCTACATTTAAACGTGCAGATTCGACCGCCATGTACGACTCATCAACAAAGGTTACCGACGCATTTGGACAGCGTGATAACGTCATTAAACCCACCACACCATTACCACAACCTAAGTCGATAATGCTTTTTGCTTTTGAGGTTTGCGGCAAGTAATTAAAAAAGAACCGTGCACCTATATCTAACGAATCGCGCGAAAACACATTGGCATGGTTCGTTATATTAAAATCAGTGCCTTCCAGCTGCCAACTTACCGGGAAGTTAGCTTCTTTATAACCGCCTTTAGCTGTACTTAATATTAAACGCGACTTTTTAACGGCCAAGCTTGTTTTGGTCTCGCCAATAAATTGCTCAAACGCCTTTATAGTTGAGTTATGAATTTCCTTTGTTTTACCCGCGGCAATAACCGGTGTGCCAGGGGCAAGTACTTCACTCAACTCGCTTAATTGAAACTGTAAAAACCCGACGTTACGCGGTATTTTTATAAGTACTAAATCAACCTCTTCAGGCAGCGCAGATAAGCTATCTAACTGTGTAAATTGGGCTGTTGATAGTTTATTTTCTTTTAAATTATAGGCTGCAGCTTGGTGGCTAATATAAGAATCGTTAACTGAACAAACCGTTAATTCACTAAAATAACAGGCAAGGGCACCAAACGCGTCGTTTAAAATTAGTAATGAGCGACAATCAGGGTGATGTTCGTTAACATAATTGATAAGGTACTCGTCGGCCGAATCCCACGCTTGTAAACTGCGGTTTTTTTGATCCAAAGGGAAACGTTCAAGAGTAAATGTTTTATCGCCTAGCTGGGCTTGCGTCGTCATAATGGTTTGTTGATCAGTAATCTAATGTAGGTAAATTCTAACATGCAACGGCAAAACGCCAACCCCCAACAGTTACCAAACGGCTTTTCTTATCAAAGTAAGGCGCTTAGTGCGCAAAAAAGCCTCGATTTATTTTATTATTTACAAAAAAATCTTAATTGGCAGCAGCCTAATGTCACTGTGTATGGCAGAACAGGGCCCATTCCACGTTTGCAATGTTTTATGAGCGACTTAAATATTGAATATGGTTACTCACACAGTAAACAAATAGTAGAGCCGTGGGATGAGGTGCTTTTAGCAATGCGAAAACGTTTAGAGCGACATTTAAATAAGCCGCTTAATTCGTTATTAGTTAATTATTACCGTGATGGTAACGACACCATGGGCTGGCACAGTGATGATGAAATAGAACTAGGCCCTGAACCTACCATTGTATGTATATCACTTGGTGCTGAGCGCGTACTCAAATTAAAACAAAAAGCCACCAATAAAGTCACCGACTTAAAATTACAAAGCGGTAGTTGCTTAGTGATGAGTGGGCATAGTCAGCGCGACTACCAGCACGCAATCCCCAAACAAACAACGCTTGCTCACCCACGGATCAGCTTAACGTACCGCTTTATTGAGCACATTAAACAAAAGCAATTTAGTTAGTTAAATTAACTTGTTATAGTAGCTGCACAAATCAGTGACTAAATATGGTGTTTTAATGTCAATGCAACAACAAATTCAAGACAAGCTTAGTAGCGCGATTGCCTGTAAGCATTTAAACGTAATTAACGAAAGCCATATGCATAGCGCCGGTAGTGAGTCGCATTTTAAAGTAATTGTGGTAAGTGAAGAATTTGCGGGTAAACGATTACTACAGCGCCACCGCCAAATTAACGAAGTACTAAAAGATGAGCTAGCAAATCATATTCATGCCTTAGCGATTCATACGTACACGCCAGATGAATTTTCAGAGCAGGGTGGCGAAGCACCTGACTCTCCAAATTGTATGGGCGGCTCAAAGCTAAATTAACCACAATGTAGGTTAGCCAATATAAATAGGGGTATTTGATCAGCTTTAACTGATCAGATCAGTGTTTTTAGTATTAGCCTTTAAACTAGCGCTAATTTTTATTGTAAAAGATATAGGATGATCAATGGTCATTAAGCCTAAAATTCGTGGATTTATTTGTACTAACGCACACCCTGTAGGATGTGCAGAGCATGTTCAAGAGCAAATTAACTATGTAAAACAACAAGGCGAATTAAAAGATGCGCCTAAAAATGTACTCGTAATTGGTGCATCTACTGGTTACGGCTTAGCGTCTCGTATTACGGCGGCATTTGGCGGTGGGGCTAAAACACTGGGTATTTTCTTTGAAAAAGAAGGTACAGAGCGTAAAACAGGTTCTGCTGGTTGGTACAATACAGCAGCATTTCAAGACGCTGCAGATGAAGCTGGGCTTTGGTCAAAAAATATTAATGGCGATGCGTTTTCTAACGAAATTAAGCAAAAAGCAATCGAGACAATCAAAGCAGATTTAGGCAAAGTAGACTGTATTATTTACAGCTTAGCATCGCCTCGTCGTACCGATCCAAATACCGGTGAGGTGTATTCATCTACACTTAAACCTATTGGCAGTGCTGTAACTACAAAAAACTTAAATACGTCAAAGCGCGAAATTGACGAAGTAACAGTAGAAGCCGCAAGCCAAGATGACATCGACAACACCATTAAAGTGATGGGCGGTGAAGATTGGGAAATGTGGATTGATGCATTAAAAGAAGCAGACGTACTAGCCGATAACTTTAAAACCACGGCTTATACTTATATAGGTAAAGAGTTAACGTGGCCAATCTACGGGCACGCAACTATAGGTAAAGCAAAAGAAGATTTAGACCGAGCAACTGCTGCAATTAAAGAATCGACAAAAGATTTAAATGGTCAAGCCTATGTGTCGTCGTTAAATGCTGTTGTTACTCAGGCAAGCTCTGCTATTCCTATTATGCCGCTATATATCTCTGCTTTATTTAAAGTAATGAAAGCCGATGGCACTTATGAAGGCACCATTGAGCAAATTCATGCTTTATTTAGCGAAAACCTATACGGTGAAAACCCACGCTTTGATGAAGGCGGCCACTTATTTCAAAACTACAAAGAGCTAGAAGACGATGTACAAGCACGTGTGCAAGCTGTTTGGGATAAAGTAGATACGAGCTCAATTGATGAGCTAACCGATTATGTAGGCTACCATAACGAATTTTTACGTTTATTTGGTTTTGGCATTGACGCTGTTGACTATGAGCAAGATGTAGATGCAGTGAAGCCAATTGCAAACATGATTGACTAATCATACTTTGTAATTATAAAAAGTCGCTTATTGCGGCTTTTTTGCTTTTAGTGTTTTAGATATTTTGTGGCAGTTAGGTGCTTAGGCTACCACTTTGGTCTACCTTGATTTTTATTTAAAACACTTAACAAAACTAAATAAGCGTTTCTGTCGTATAATTTTCATAAATACACTCGCATAGTCGTACATAATGATGTTAAAATCGAAGCAATATGTGAGGAGTTTTACTGCGTTGCTTGTTTGATATTCCTAGCAAGTTGTTCTTTTGTACCTTGATATATCTTGGATAACTCAAGTGGCGACGTGGTTGATACGATTTTTCAGTTTCTTTCCGTTAATTAATGCAAGTGCGTATGATCAACATAAAAAAAGGTCTGGATTTACCCATAGAGGGCGCGCCTCAGCAAGTTATTCATGATGGTTCTGCCATCAAACGTGTAGCTGTGCTAGGTGAAGAGTTTATCGGTATGCGTCCAACCATGCATGTTCGTGTGGATGACCAAGTCAAAAAAGGCCAGGTACTTTTTGAAGACAAAAAGAACCCAGGCGTCCTATTTACTGCACCAGCTTCTGGTACAGTAAAAGAAATTAATCGTGGTGCTAAACGTGTGCTGCAATCTGTTGTTATTGAAGTAAACGGCAGTGAGCAAATCACCTTTGACTCTTTCAATGCAGATGAGCTTGCAAGCTTATCGCGTGAAAAAGCCAAAGAAGTACTTGTTCAGTCAGGTCAATGGACAGCACTTCGTGCTCGCCCATTTAGCAAAATAGCTGCGTTGGATGCAAATCCTAGCTCTATATTTGTAACCGCTATCGACACAAACCCTCTTGCTGCAGATCCTGCAGTAATTATTGCCGAAAATGCAGCTGCATTTGAAGCGGGTCTTGCTGTTGTTTCGCGTTTGACCGATGGCAAAGTATTTGTATGTAAGCAAGCTGGCAGTCAAGTTCCTAGCTCGTCTATCGCTCAAGTAGAAGTACATGAGTTCGGTGGCGTGCATCCAGCAGGCTTAGTTGGTACTCATATTCATCACCTTGATGCAGTATCTGTTAATAAACAAGTTTGGCATATTGGTTACCAAGACGTTATCGCGTATGGTCACTTATTCCTTACTGGTGAAATCAACACAGACCGTGTTATTTCGCTTGCAGGTCCTCGCGTTAAAAACCCTCGTTTAGTGAAAACACAACTAGGTGCTTCATTAGATGATTTAGTGGCAGGCGAATTAGAAGACGGTGATAACCGTGTTATTTCTGGTTCTGTTTTATCTGGCGCTATTTCTTCAGGTCCTCATGCATTCTTAGGTCGCTACCACGTTCAAGTATCTGTTTTACTTGAAGGTCGCGAAAAAGAGCTGTTTGGTTGGATTGCACCAGGTAGTGATAAATTCTCTGTAACGCGTACATTCCTTTCTCACCTTGCACCGAGTCGTTTATTTAAAATGACAACGTCTACAGGTGGTTCAAAACGTGCCATGGTACCAATTGGTAGCTACGAGCGCGTAATGCCGTTAGATATTTTGCCAACTCTATTATTACGTGACTTAATTTCACGTGACTTAGACAGTGCAATTTCATTAGGCGCGCTTGAACTTGATGAAGAAGATTTAGCGTTATGTACCTTCGTTTGTCCGGGCAAATACGAGTATGGTTCTATCCTACGCGATTGCTTAACAACGATCGAGAAGGAAGGCTAAGAGATGGGTTTAAAGAAATTTTTAGAAGACATTGAGCCGCATTTTGAACCAGGTGGTAAACACGAAAAATGGTACGCCCTGTATGAAGCAGCCGCGACTATTTTTTACACGCCAGGTTATGTAAATAAAGGCGCAACTCACGTTCGCGATAATATCGACCTAAAACGCATGATGATTTTAGTGTGGATGGCGACGTTCCCAGCTATGTTTTTTGGTATGTTCAACATCGGTCATCAGGCCGCAGGTGCTTTAGCACAAGGTTTTGAACTAGCAAACTCTTGGCAGGTTGGCTTGTTCCAGTTATTTGGTGGTGAATTAACCGCTGAGTCGGGCTGGGGCGCAAAAATGTTCTACGGGGCATGTTTCTTCTTACCAATATACGCCGTTACTTTTGCAGTAGGTGGTTTTTGGGAAGTACTATTTGCTTCTGTGCGTAAGCATGAAGTTAACGAAGGTTTCTTCGTAACCTCTGTATTATTTGCACTTATTTTGCCTGCGACTATTCCTTTATGGCAAGTGGCGTTAGGTATTACGTTTGGTGTTGTTATTGCTAAAGAAATCTTTGGTGGTACAGGCCGTAACTTCTTAAACCCTGCATTAGCGGGCCGTGCGTTTTTATTCTTCGCATACCCTGCACAAATTTCAGGTGACACAGTATGGACTGCAGTAGACTCGTTCTCTGGTGCAACTATGCTAGGTCAAGCGTTTGTAGGCACTCTTGATTACAGCAACATGGAGCTATGGTGGAATGCGTTTTACGGTTTCATTCAAGGTTCTGTAGGTGAGACATCTACGCTTGCTGTGCTTATTGGTGGCTTATTCTTAATTTACGTTCGCATCGCTTCTTGGCGCATTGTACTAGGTGTATTCCTAGGTATGGTGGCAACTGCATTCTTATTAAATGCGGTTGGCTCTGAGAGCAATCCTGTATTTGCAATGCCTTGGCATTGGCATTTAGTACTGGGTGGTTTTGCGTTTGGTATGTTCTTTATGGCTACTGACCCTGTATCAGCTGCATTTACCGATAAAGGTAAGTTCGCATACGGCGCGCTTATTGGCTTTATGGTAGTTATGATCCGTGTAGTAAACCCTGCTTTCCCAGAAGGCATGATGCTAGCAATCTTATTTGCTAACTTATTTGCTCCACTGTTCGATCACTTTGTAGTGCAAGCTAATATCAAGCGGAGGTTGGCACGTAATGTCTAGTAATAACGAATCAATCGGCAAAACGTTAACGGTTGTTGTAGCACTATGTTTAGTGTGTGCAATTATTGTATCGTTTGCTTCTGTACAGCTTCGTCCTTTACAGCAAGCTAATAAAACTCAAGATATTCAACGTAATATCTTAGCAGCAGCTGATATTGAAATCGCAAACTCTGTATCTGACACATTCGATGGCAAAATCGAAGCACGTGTTGTTGATATGGACACTGGCGAATTTGTTGAAGATGCTGATCCAAACTCATTTGATTTCGAAAAATCGAAATTCGACCAACAAAGAAGTTTTGCACTTAAAGCAGAAGGGATTAAGGACATCGCTGGTATTCAGCGTATGACTAAAAACTCACCTGTTTACATCTCTAAAAAAGAAGATGGCTCTACAGATGCAATCATTTTACCTATCCAAGGTTACGGCCTTTGGGGTGTAATGTATGGTTTCTTAGCGCTTGAAAGCGATGGCGAAACAGTTAAAAACATCAACTTTTACAAGCATAGCGAAACACCAGGCCTGGGTGGCGAAATTCAAAACCCACAATGGACAGCTAAATGGCAAGGTAAAGAGTTACCTATTAACATTATGAAAAGCGGTGCTAGCAACGAACATCAAATTGATGGTTTATCAGGTGCTACACTAACTTCTAATGGTGTTGATCACACAGTTGACTTTTGGACTGGTGAAAACGGCTTTGGTCCTTTCCTTGCGAAGGTACGTGAAGGAGCGTTGAAATAATGGCTGATACTAAAGAAATGAAGTCGGTCCTATTTGGTCCGGTTTTAGCTAACAACCCAATCGCATTACAAGTACTTGGTATTTGTTCTGCTCTGGCGGTAACGTCTAGCTTAAAAAATGCCTTAATCATGTCAATTGCTTTGACATTAGTAACGGCGTTTTCTAGCTTGTTCATTTCAAGCATTCGTAACCACATACCTTCATCAGTACGTATTATCGTACAGATGACGATCATTGCTTCACTAGTAATTGTTGTAGACCAAGTATTACAAGCATTCTCTTACGCTACGGCGAAAGAGCTTTCTGTATTCGTTGGCCTAATCATTACTAACTGTATTGTAATGGGTCGTGCTGAAGCGTACGCAATGAAGTCGCCGCCACTTATGTCATTTTTAGATGGTATTGGTAATGGCTTAGGCTACTCAGTGGTATTACTTACTGTTGGTTTCATTCGTGAGCTATTTGGTAAGGGAACACTATTCGGTGTTGATATTATCCCATTAGTACAAGATGGTGGTTGGTATCAACCTATGGGTCTATTGATTTTACCACCGAGTGCATTCTTCATCATTGGTTTATTCATATGGGTACTTCGTACTTATAAGAAAGACCAAGTAGAAGCTAAAGCGTAAGGGGCAAGCAGTGGAACATTATATTAGTTTATTTGTAAAAGCGGTTTTTATTGAAAACTTAGCTTTAGCTTTCTTCCTAGGTATGTGTACTTTCTTAGCAGTATCTAAAAAAGTAACTACATCAATTGGCCTAGGTGTAGCCGTTATTGTGGTACTGGGTATTTCTGTACCAGTAAATAACTTGGTTTACCATGCCGTACTTGCACCGGGTGCATTAGAGTGGCTTGGTTACCCCGAAGCAGACCTTAGCTTTTTACGTTTCTTAACGTTCATTGGTGTTATTGCAGCACTCGTGCAAATTTTGGAAATGGCATTAGATAAGTTTTTCCCTGCACTTTACAACGCATTAGGTATCTTCTTACCACTAATCACAGTTAACTGTGCGATTTTTGGTGCGGTATCATTCATGGTTGAGCGTAACTATAATTTCGGCGAGTCTGTTGTTTATGGTGTTGGCGCTGGTGTTGGTTGGGCGCTTGCAATTACATTACTTGCAGGTATCCGTGAGAAAATGAAATATTCAGACGTGCCAGATGGCCTACGTGGTTTAGGTATTACCTTCATCACTGTTGGTTTAATGGGTCTTGGCTTTATGTCATTCTCTGGTATTTCACTATAAAGGTAGCGAGGATAAATCATGAGTTATGAGATTTTCTTAGGCGTTGGTGTTTTCATCGCTATCGTTGTACTACTAGTTTTAGTTATCATTGGTGCTAAATCTAAGTTAGTTGCAAGCGGTGACATCATCATCGGTATTAATGGCGATCCAGACAAAGCCATTAAAACATCAGCAGGTAGCAAGCTTTTAGGCGCGCTATCTGAATCAGGTATTTTCGTATCATCTGCGTGTGGTGGCGGTGGCTCTTGTGGTCAGTGTCGTGTACACATTAAAGAAGGTGGTGGCGATATCTTACCAACAGAACTTGATCACATTTCTAAAGGTGAAGCCCGTGAAGGCTGTCGTTTAGCGTGTCAGGTAAATGTTAAAAACGACATGGAAATTGAACTTGAAGAGTCAATTTTCGGTGTTAAAAAATGGGATTGTGAAGTTATCTCTAACGATAACAAAGCAACGTTCATTAAAGAGCTTAAGCTACAAATTCCAGATGGCGAATCAGTGCCTTTCCGTGCGGGTGGTTACATCCAAATCGAAGCGCCTGCTCACCATGTTAAATACGCAGATTTCGATATTCCTGAAGAGTATCGTGGCGACTGGAATCACTTTGGTTTCTTCGACCTGGAGTCAAAAGTAGACGACGAAACAATTCGTGCATACTCAATGGCTAACTACCCAGAAGAAGAAGGCATTATCATGCTTAACGTGCGTATTGCTACGCCGCCGCCAAGAAACCTGAGCCTACCATGTGGTAAAATGTCATCGTACATTTGGTCACTTAAAGCAGGCGACAAGGTAACTATTTCAGGTCCATTTGGTGAGTTCTTCGCTAAAGACACCGACGCTGAAATGGTATTCGTAGGTGGTGGTGCAGGTATGGCACCAATGCGTTCACATATCTTTGACCAACTTAAGCGTTTAAACTCTAAGCGTAAGATTAGTTTCTGGTATGGTGCACGTTCTGAGCGTGAAATGTTCTATGTTGAAGATTTCGATGGCTTAGCAGCTGAAAACGATAACTTTGTATGGCATACCGCATTGTCTGACCCACAACCAGAAGATAACTGGGAAGGTTACACAGGCTTTATCCATAACGTACTTTATGAAAACTACTTGAAAGATCATGAAGCGCCAGAAGATTGTGAGTTCTACATGTGTGGTCCTCCAATGATGAACGCGGCTGTTATCGGCATGCTTAAAGACCTAGGTGTAGAAGACGAAAACATCTTACTAGATGACTTCGGTGGCTAACACCCATATCAAAACAGCTTAGTTTTGGTTAAAATACGGGCCTCGTCGCACATTGTGCAACGGGGCTTTTTTTATTTTATTTTACATGGGCTAATTTAATGAACAGAGTAAGCAGTTCTCAAGGCGCTATCAGTATTTTTTTATTAACTATAATGCTATTTATCTCTGGCTGTGGGGCTGATAAAACACCTCAGGAGGTATTTTTAGAAGGCAAAACGATGGGCACCACCTATCATATTAAATACTTTGCCGACGATAAAAGCGTTGATGCCACTAAATTACAGCAGCAAATAGATACGCAATTGAAAGCGGTTAATCAGTCTATGTCTACGTATATCCCCGATTCTGAAATTAACACATTTAATAAATTACCCGCCAACCAGGTTATGCCAATTAGTGAAGACTTTAGGGCTGTGGTGAGTGAATCGATTCGTTTAGGTAAGTCGACCAAAACGCTTGATGTAACGATGGGCCCGTTAATAGATTTATGGGGCTTTGGACCTGATAAAAAACCAACTAAGCGCCCAAGTGATGAAGCACTTGCTGCAATGATTGAAAAAATTGGTGTAGATAAACTAAATCTTACTGAGCAGGGCCTTGCTAAAACAGTTGATGGTTTAGAGCTGTCGTTTTCGGCCACAGCGAAAGGGTATGGCATTGATAAAGTAGCGCAATTACTTGAAAGCCAAAATATTAGTAACTACATGGTAGAAATAGGTGGGGAGCTGCGCATTGGCGGTGAAAAGCCAAATAACCAAGATTGGAAAATCGCGATAGAGCAGCCAGATGCGCCACCAGGCGAGCGAAAAGTTCACCGTGTATTAGCGCCCGGTACGAATGGCATTGCAACATCAGGTGACTACCGTATTTTTTATAAAATGGATGGCGAAACTTACACTCATTTAATTGACCCAGTAACAGGCATGCCAATCAAACATGACTTAGTGTCGGTTACTGTATTACATCCTAGTGCAATGACCGCAGATGGCTTAGCAACCGCATTAACGGTTATGGGAATGGAGAATGCTAAAGCATACGCTGAAAAGCACGATTTACCTGTGTACTTAATGGCTAAATCAGATAAAGGCATTGTGACTTACGCGAGCACTGCATTTAAGCCTTATTTGTAATATAATGGCGTTTAGCTAAAGCTTTATTAGTGCTAAACGCATATTACAACCGATTTTTTGAAATAGACTTCTCTCGCATCTATGTGGGTTTTGGGTGTATAATTTAGCGGTCGCTCAACAATGTTTGAGCATAATTTATTGCTGATCAATAGGGGCTAAGCAATGTCACTTTTTCTTCTTACATTTGGTTTATTAATTTTAATCGTGATAGCTATGGCTGTTGGTATGATCGTGCAAAGAAAATCTATGGCAAGTAGTTGCGGTGGATTAGGCTCGGTAGGTATTGATAAAGCCTGTGATTGTGACGATCCATGTGATAAGCGTAAAAAGCGTATGGCTAAAGAGCAAGCCTGGAAAGAAAACCAAATTATTTAAGCCGTAGCTTAATGACAAAAAGCGCCTTATGGCGCTTTTTTTGTACCTGTGTATTTATTGTCCAACCTCTGTTTTAAATAAACGCAAGCTTAATGTATTAGACCAAGGTCTATAGTTTAGTTTTTTTCACCTATTAGGTTTATTTTTCTCGTTTGTCAAATTGGAGCTAACACTCTAAAGTTTAACCATAGACACAGAGCAAGGCTCTAGTCATAAGCTTGAGGCATAAAAGTTAGCCTCGCTTAAAAGAATCTTTATATTGTGTGTGAAGATGTTGTCAGTGTGAAAGGCAACTCAAGTTCGGTGGTGACTTAGCTTGAGTTGTTTTTATTCCCCTACAATTGCCACGCAGTGTAAACCAAGAATCTTTATATTGTGTGTGAAGATGTTGTCAGTGTGAAAGGCAACTCAAGGTCGGTGGTGACTGGTTTTGAGTTGTTTTTATCCCCTACAATTGCAACGCAGTGTAAACCTAGAATCTTTATATTGTGTGTGAAGATGTTGTCAGTGTGAAAGGCAACTCAAGGTCGGTGGTGACCGGTTTTGAGTTGTTTTTATTCCCTACAATTGCCACGCAGTGTGAACCAAGAATCTTTATATGTGTGTGAAGATGTTGTCAGTGTGAAAGGCGGCTCAAGTTCGGTGGTGACTGAATTTGGGCTGTTTTTGTTTGTGCGGCTTTATTTTTAACTTCATTAATCCCCCTTATCTCTACTCCTCACGCTTCCTAAATATAAAATATTTATAAACTAAGTCTTTATTTTTATTATGTTATTTTTTATTAACAAAATAGCTGCGAAAGCTTAACGCAAAACTTTATATTTTTTGTTGAACCGAAAACTGTCTTTGTTATACTCAGCATCGAACTTTCAGTAAGTTTTGAAAGTTTATTTGATACGGATCAATTCTCACTAGGTAAATGTGTGCTAGCCGGGTTTGATTGTATTTAGCACCTCGTTTTAGGGCTTACAGCAGCAATGTTTTTTAATTTTTCCGTTGCGCGCTTTATTACTCTAATTTTGTTATTAGTCATTTAGTAGGTTAATGTCTTTGAACACACTTTCTTTGCATCATACAAATACGGCTTTTGCTTCTAGCAAACCGCAAACGTGTGAGCGCTTGAATAAAGCGGGCAAGGGCGTGTGTGTCGCTATAACATTATTAGTGTTTAATACGGTAATGCTGCTAAGTGGTGCATTAGAGGATGCCTTTCAGCTTGAAGCGTTGTTTAGCAATGGCTCTATTGTTGAGCCTGTTTTGCTGCACATTACGCAATTTTTAGCTCATCCGATCATATCTAGTCAGTTACTCATTGGCCTTTGCTGGTTATTGTTCCATATTTTTCCGGCGCGTCGTGCTGGAATAATCCTTCGTAAAGCCGCTTTCGCTTTTCGCGAGGCAAAAGTACACCAACCTGTGTCCGCTGCACATGGTTGTCGTGCTCCACCTAGCTTTACAGGTTGTCTGTAAGGCTTCACTTGTTGCTGGTTTTAATTATTTTTTCTTGCTGTAAATAATTAAAGTTTGCATTAGCAATGTAGCCGCGTGTTTTAATCACGTCAGCCAACCAACACTCACCCAAGTTAACTTTTATTACGTTATATAAATGCGTTTAGAAGCTGGGTTTGTTGCTAGGTATTTTTTTGCATCCATTTGCAGCGGGTTCAGTCCCCTTTATTTTTATAATTTAGTTCTAGTTAACTTGGGTTTTTATTGAAAAATCGTTGCTTAATTTTTATTCAAAGCAGCAAATTAAAACTCTAGGTTTGTAGGATACTCCCTTGTTAATTCGTAACCTTTGTAATATTGCTTTAGCTAGTACGGTGCTGGCGTTGTCAGGCTGTAAAGGCGGGATACTCGATCCAAAAGGCCAAATAGGTATTGATGAGAAAAACTTAATCATCATTGCTACTGTCCTTATGCTACTCGTAGTAATCCCCGTTATTGTGATGACTTTGTATTTCGCATGGAAATACCGAGACACACAAGATCATGAAATTTATGCACCAAAATGGGCTCATTCAAATAAGATTGAAGCCGTTGTTTGGGCTGTTCCTATTGTTATCGTTATTATTTTAGGTGTTATTACCTGGCAGTCTACCCAAGACTTAGACCCCTATAAACCTATTGAAGGTAAAGGCGAGCACCTCACTGTAGAGGTGGTTTCATTAAACTGGAAGTGGCTATTTATTTACCCAGAACAAGGTATTGCAACGGTAAATGAATTGGTATTTCCGGCAAATGTGCCGGTGGAATACAAAATCACTTCAGAAAGCACAATGAACTCGTTTTTTATTCCTCAGCTAGGTAGTCAAATTTATTCTATGGCAGGCATGGAAACCAAGCTTCATTTAATCGCAAACGAGCCGGGCACATTTAAAGGCTTTTCTGCTAATTACAGTGGCGCAGGTTTTACCGGTATGAAGTTCAATGCCATTGCCACCCCAACACAAGCTGATTTTGACACGTGGGTAACAAGCGTTAAAGCCAATGCTAATAACCTCACCCATGCCAATTATGTTGAACTTGCAAAAGCCAGTGAAAACAATCCTGTTGCCTATTATGGCAAGGTCGACGACGGCCTATTTCATACCATTGTTATGAAGTATATGCAGGCACATGGCGATATGAACAAAAAACATCAAGCGATGAGCGATCATGGGCAAATGAGCAAAAAGCACCATGAAATGAATGAACACGCAATGCCTTCATCTCACAGCCAGGGCGAGGAATAATAATGTCGTTTTTAGGTAAACTTTCACTCGACGCAATTCCGTTTCATGAGCCAATTATAATGGTTACCATGACGGTGATAGCGATTGCCGGGCTTATTATTGCCGGGCTTATTACTAAATATAAAAAGTGGGGCGTGCTTTGGCACGACTGGATCACCTCTGTTGATCATAAACGCTTAGGCGTAATGTACATCTTTTTAGCATTAATAATGCTGTTTCGTGGTTTTTCTGATGCCATTATGATGCGTGCGCAGTTAGCACTTGCTACTAGCGGTGCACCAGGTTATTTGCCTCCTGAGCATTACGACCAAATATTTACAGCGCACGGCGTTATCATGATCATATTTATGGCTATGCCATTTATGATTGGCCTAATGAACATTGTATTGCCACTACAAATTGGCGCACGCGATGTCGCTTTTCCATTTTTAAATAACCTAAGTTTTTGGTTTACTGCCAGCGGTGCCATTTTAATTAACTTGTCGCTTGTATTTGGTGAGTTTGCAAAAACAGGTTGGGTGGCGTATCCGCCGCTTTCGGAGCTGACCTTTAGCCCTGGGGTGGGGGTTGATTATTATATTTGGGCCTTGCAAATTTCCGGACTCGGTACGCTTTTAACTGCAGTAAACTTTTTAGCGACTGTGTTTAAAATGCGTGCCCCAGGTATGACCCTAATGAAAATGCCAATTTTTACATGGGCATGTACATGGGCAAATATCTTAATTGCAGCATCTTTCCCTATTTTAACTGCTGTGCTTGGCATGCTAACGCTTGACCGTTACCTTGACTTTCACTTTTTTACCAATGCAGCGGGCGGCAACGCCATGATGTACATCAACCTGTTTTGGGCGTGGGGTCACCCTGAGGTTTATATTTTAGTACTGCCTGCTTTTGGTATTTTTTCTGAAATTATCTCAACCTTTGCCGGTAAACGTTTATTTGGTTACAAATCGATGGTGTATGCCAGCGGTGCAATCTCTATTTTAGGTTTTATTGTTTGGCTACACCACTTTTTCACCATGGGGTCGAGCGCCAACGTTAATGCGTTCTTTGGGGTAATGACCATGGTTATTGCCGTCCCAACTGGCGTTAAGCTATTCAACTGGTTGTTTACCATTTACCGCGGCCGTTTACGTATTAGCGTTCCTGTACTTTGGACATTAGGCTTTATGGTTACCTTTACAGTAGGCGGTATGACCGGCGTACTACTGGCTATTCCGGGTGCCGATTACGTGTTGCATAACAGTTTATTCTTAATTGCGCATTTCCATAACACAATTATTGGTGGCGCTGTATTTGGCTACCTTGCAGGTTTTGTATTTTGGTTCCCTAAAGCAATGGGCTTTAAGCTTAGCGAAAAATGGGGTAAAGCGTCTTTTTGGTGTTGGATAGTTGGTTTCTTCGTGGCGTTTATGCCGTTGTATGTACTTGGTTTCTTAGGTATGACACGTCGCTTAAACCACACTAATAACCCAGATTGGAACATGTGGTTATACATTGCCGCAGGCGGTGCTGTCATTATTATGTTTGGTATTATTTTCCAAGTCGTGCAGCTATTTGTTAGCTTTAGAGACCGCGAAGCACTTGACGATACAACCGGCGATCCGTGGAACGGCCATACACTAGAATGGGCAACTAGCTCACCTCCACAAGTGTATAACTTTGCAACTATTCCTCACGTTGATGACATTGATGCCTGGACCGAAGCGAAAGAAAAAGGCCAAGCGTATCAAACAAAAGCAAGCTACAGCCCAATTCATATGCCTAAAAACACAGCATCTGGGGTGTTAATTGCAGCAAGCTTAACTGTATTTAGCTTTGCCATGATCTGGCATATCTGGTGGTTAGCTGCCGTTGGTTTTGTTGGCGCAATTGCCTTATTTATCAAGCGTTGTTACACCAGCGATGTTGATTACTATATACAACCTGATGAAATCGCACGTATTGAAGCTGCGTATAATTCTAGTGGAAATAAGGAGCTAAGCGCGTGAGTACACTATCTGCGAATGTAGAAACTGCCCATTTAGACTCAGTTTCGCACGATGCTCATGCACATGAGCATCACGATACCTCTGGCGATACAATCTTTGGCTTTTGGTTATACCTAATGACCGATTGTCTATTGTTTGCCTCGTTTTTTGCCACTTACGCCGTGCTGTTTATGAACACAGCCGGTGGTGTATCAGGTAAAGACATTTTTGAACTCGACTTTGTTGCTGTAGAAACAGCGGCGCTACTCATTAGTAGTATTACTTTTGGCTTTGCCATGATTGCCGCACAAGGGCAAAAAAAGGCACTAACACTCACCTGGTTGTTTATTACCTTTTGTTTAGGTGCTGTGTTTATAGGCATGGAAATTTACGAATTTCATCACCTAATTGTACATGGCAATGGTCCACAACAAAGTGCCTTTTTAACCTCATTCTTCTCGTTAGTAGGCTTACATGGTTTACACGTAACTGCGGGTCTAATTTGGATGAGTATTATGATGATAGAAGTGGCTAAACGTGGCTTAGGTAAACAAACAGTGACACGCTTAAGCTGCCTAAGCCTATTTTGGCACTTCTTAGACATTGTTTGGATTTGTGTATTTACCGTTGTTTATTTAATGGGAGCAATGTAATGAGCCACAGCGAAGCGCACGCGTTAAAGCAAATGCAAAACGAGCACCATGATGAGTCTCATGGCAGTGTTAAAACGTACTTAATAGGCTTTGTGCTATCAATAATTTTAACCGCGATACCGTTTTACATGGTAATGGAAGGCGACTTTTCAAAAGTAACTACGCTTTGGAGCATTGTTACTTTAGCTATTGTACAAATTTGGGTGCACTTAAAATACTTTTTACACCTTAATTTTACGACAGAAGATGGCCGTGCAAGTACCTTCTCATTTTTATTCAGTGCCCTAATTATCGTCATGGTTGTTGGGTTATCGGTTTGGATAATTTACGAATCTAACGCAATGATGATGTACTAGGAGTTGAAGATGTTTCGTCGTTATTTATCAGTGACTAAGCCAGGCATTATTATGGGCAACCTTATCAGCGTTGCAGGCGGTTTTTTACTTGCCTCACGCGGGGATATAGACCCATGGCTAATGGTTGTTACGCTTATTGGCTTGTCACTTGTGGTTGCATCGGGCTGTGCTATCAACAATGTAATTGATAGGGACATAGATGTAGCCATGGCACGTACTCGTACGCGGGTTACAGTAACAGGCGAAATGTCGGCCTTTGCTGCACTAAGTCACGGGGTTTTATTGGGGGTTGTAGGTTTTGGTTTACTCATTGCTTACACCACACAAGCCGCGGTATTTTTTGCAGCGTTTGGCTATATCATTTATGTTGGGGTTTATAGCCTTTACATGAAGCGCAACTCAGTTTATGGCACGTTTGTAGGTAGCCTTTCTGGCGCAGTGCCTCCTGTTGTAGGTTACTGCGCTGTAACCGGGCAGTTCGATATAGGTGCATTAATATTATTAGTTATGTTTAGTCTGTGGCAAATGCCACATTCATATGCCATTGCTATTTTTCGTTTTAAAGATTACCAAGCCGCAGGTATTCCCGTATTACCCGTAGCGCAAGGTATTGATAAAGCGAAGCGCCATATTGTACTTTATATTGCTGTGTACGCTTTAGTCGTCATGCTATTACCAATAAGTGGCTACACTGGCGCCGCCTTTATGGCAGTGGCGTGTATTACCAGTTTTTGGTGGTTACTTATGGCCCTGCGTGGCTATCGCCGTAATGTTAATTTAACGAGCTGGGCACGCCAAGTGTTTGCTTTTTCTATTATAAATATTACAGCACTCAGTATTGCTATGGCCGTTGACTACCACAGCGCAGCGCCACAACTGCTTACACTGATATAATTTTTTAAAGCTTTATATTTCCAAAGTTAATCCAAAGGCTCGAAAGGGCCTTTTTTCATGTTTGAAATAAAGCGGCAATAGAGTGTTTATGAGCTTGCTTTAGGTTTTCTTTTATTTGGGCTCTAATTTCTGCTGATTTATTTTGGCTTAGCTTAAAGTTTCCACTCCAGTGAGTGGGAGTAAACTCTATAAAGCTTAATTGTTGATACATTGCTTGGCGACTGCGTGTAGGCATATCATTAATATTCCACATGGGCTTAAAGGTTTGCTCAAAATGGGTTGTTAATTGACTCATTATTTTTTCTTTCTCGCTGTCGCTTTTAGTAATCACTACCTTTGCAGTGACTTGTACTGATGAGTAAAGCCAGCTTGGCAGTGTTTTATTATTACTATACGAGGGAGATAGATAGCAGCTATCACCATTAAAGTGTAATTTTACAGAGCGTTTATCACATTGTGTTAGTGGGTTATGTTTAGCTATGTGTGCAATGAATACATTACGAATGGGATCATATAGTACAGGTACATGGCATATATTATTTAAATCACTTTGCGAGCTGGGCGTTAAAATACTCGCTAGCGGAAATTGCTCAACCAATGCCTGCAAACGTTTAATATCATGCTCTTGAAAATGCGAAGGTGGGTACATTAGAGCTTCTCCTCTAGTTGCAATTTTATGTTCGGCCATTGCTCATCAACTATGCTAAATTTTGCTGTGTTTCTATAGCTACCATTGCTGAGCTTTCTATCTTTATAAGCGAGTCCTTCAAAACGTGCACCTAAACGTGCAATAGCATTACGTGATTTTTGATTATATTCATGAGTATTAAATGTAATTCTCACTAAATTAAGATCATCAAATGCGTATTTGAGCAGTAAAAATTTAGCATGTGTATTTATGTAAGTTCGCTGCCAGTCATTACTAATAAAGGTGTGGCCTATTTCAGCACTCAGGTTGTGTTTATCTAATTTAAATAATCGTGTTGTACCTACTATTTGCTGTGTATTTGTGTCAATAATCGCAAAAACAATCTGTTCGTCTTTATTAAATTGCGCCTGTGTTAAAAACCACTCTTTTAGCATTTCAGGGGTTTTTGTGTAGTTAAGTAGTACCCATTGCCATACTTTAGGGTGCTTACCTGCTTTGTATAATCCATTTAAGTGTTTATGGTTTAGTGGTTCTAAAACAACCTTGTTTGTTTTATGTATATGCTGAGTGAACATTATTCGCTCCATTTTTTGCTATTAAAGAACAATAAATGTACGCTTATTTGGTGTAGTAAAAACAACCAGAATATAACTTTTACCTATACCAGATAGAAAATACATGCAGCCACTTAATATAAAATTTAATAAGCAATATAAGGCAAAGTATTTGCAGCTAGCGCAAGCTATTCGTACTGCAATTATTGAAGGTGATATTGCGGTTGGCGCTAAGTTAAGTTCAGCTAGAGAGATGGCGAAAGCTTATCAATTAAATCGCCATACAATAATGAATGCTTTACAACTATTAGTGGCTGAGGGATGGTTAGAGTCTCATGAGCGTAGCGGTTATAAGGTAACGCAAACCTTACCTATCCAAGGCAGCGCTAATACTAAGCAAGTGCCAGCCTTAACACCTAAAGCCTATAAATTTGCCAAAGAGTTAGCAGTTCCAGCTCCTGCAATGAATTTAAATAATTATAAGTATAATTTTGCAGGTGGGCTTCCCGATCTTAATAGCTTCCCATATAAAGAATTTAAACGCTCCTTAAGTCATGTTTTTAACCATGTAGATACCAGTAAATTTCATTATGGTGATATAAGCGGTGTGAGTGAGTTAAAAGTGCAAATAAGCAATTACTTATATAAAGCGCGTAACTTAAAAACAAGCGACCTACTCGTGTGTAATGGCTCACAAGAAGCACTATTTTTAATCTCGAAAGCATTTATTAGCACTAACGATTTTGTTGCTGTAGAAACGTTAGGGTATCCACCAGCCCGTAAAGCTTTTGCGGCTTGTGGCGCACAATTAGTAGATATAAAACAAGATGAATATGGTTTATGTATTGATGATTTGAAAGCGCAACTTAGCCGCTTCTCAATTAAAATGCTGTACTTAACACCGCTGCATCAGTACCCGACAACTGTTACTTTATCGCCTACACGGCGTATGCAAATTTATCAGTTATGTTACCAACATGGCGTAATGATTATAGAGGATGACTATGACCATGAGTTTCATTACCAATGTCACCCGTTACAACCAATGGCGGCGGATGACCCTGCGGGTATAGTTATTTACCTTTCTACATTCTCTAAAATTATGTTTTCCGCAGCCAGAATCGGTTACATTTGCGCTGCCCCTGATGTTATCGCACAGCTTAATGCGTGGAAGCAGTTAATGAATCACAAAAATGATGTGGTTATGCAATTAGCTTTAGCGTACTTTATGAAAGAAGGCGCATTTGAACGTCATTTAAAGCGAATGACTAAGCTATATAAGCATAGGTATGAAGCTATGGATAACTCATTAAGAGCACTGCAGGTGAAAGGTTTACCTATTGAGTATAAAAAGCCCGATGGTGGGATGGCAATGTGGGTTAACTTAAACATAGATACGGCTAATATTAAAAAGCATCTACATAAGCGCAGTATTTATTTGCAAACAGAATCAGAGTTTTATTTCTGCGACTCTTATAGAAGCTTAAAACCTAAACACTTTAGTTACTTGCGTCTAGGCTTTGCTGGCCAGTCAGTGGAAGTCATGCAAGAAGGTATAAACATAATTGCTGAGTATGCTTATTAAGCTATTTATTTAAATTTTCTGCTTCGTAAAACAAAGGTTTTAGGGTGCCGCAGTTTATAAATTTATACGTTAACTCATTCTGGCTAGGAAGGAGGGTTGAGGTTCTAAACTTTTGCATACAGGCATTTACCAAATCTACAAAAATTAAGTGGCTGAAACTAGGTGCTTGGCTAATTTTATGTATGTAAATTCGCTCTGTGCTACCTAGGTCTATCATGTCGTATTCTTGCCACTGGCTAGGTTTAGCTAAATCTTTTAATTGGCGAGCATATAGCTGCTTACTCATTTCTATTGTTCTGTTTGTGTAAATTAGGCTGCCTGCTTTTTTGTAATTGCCTTCGTACACATCTGCGGTAATGGTTATTTCTTCACCGCGCATTAAGCGTTGAATATTAAATGGTTTGGGCTTTAGCGTTATAAGCTCTGCGTTGCGTACAACATCTAAAAAAGCCACATCGGGGTTTTTAATCCTATACACCACTTGTACATCGTGCGGTAATTTATAGCCGGGTAAGTTAAACGCATAAATTCCTGAACCTTTATTCACCAGTGCTATTGCATGCTCAGCCTTGTATTTGGGGTTGAGCGGGGGCAATTCAGCTGCCTCTTCCTCAGCAAAAGCGTATCCGCTTATAGTAATGATCAACAAAGTAAGAAGTAAACGCATAATAATCTCAATTAATTTATGAGCTTAAAGTGTAGTATATAGCTTTAATAACTCTAAATTTACTAGGTTTATTTTAAATACACATAGTAAAAAGGCTCGTAAGAGCCTTATTACGTTTAAATATGGTAGGTTTTTACTTAATCGCTTTTTTTACTTCACGCCAGTCAATAATTTTAAAATTTTGTGGTTGTAGTGGCATACGGTTGTAGCCGTCTTGCACTATAAGCATGCCTTCAGGATAGCCTGGTAAAGGCTTTGCTGTAACGGTTAAGCCGTCTGTTTCACCTGCGCCATCAATGCCTTTATCTAGATTAGCAATCACATTAAACTTACCTGCAAAGCTTAGGCTAGGCTGTGTATTATCTGATATTTTATAAAGCACATAGCTATTATCGCCTTGGCTTGATACTACTAAATAGCGCTTACCATCAGCATGATAGATTTCCATGCCTTCAACATCTGCCACAAGTTGCTCATTTATACCTCGTAGCATGACCGCTTTGTTGCCAGAGGTTGGCTCTGCACCGATATACCAAATGCCTGCATCTTCTTCGCCGGCAAATAATTGGCCTAGTTTATCATCGGCACTACAGCCTTCTGGTTGGCTTGGTAGGGTAAACTCTCTAACCAGTTCACCGCTTAAGTTACCTTGCTCACCGGTGAGTTTATATTGCTGGAATAAACCTGATTTATCATTAACAAATACGTATTGACCAGATTCAGACGAATACATACACATACCATAAATCTCAAGCAGGTTAGTCGCTACTTCTGTTACATGGTTTACTTTGTTCTCGCTATCGACAGTAAACACGCTAATACTGTTAAGCGTGCGGTTGCTGGCTGTGATCCAAGTATGGGTTTCGTTGTTTATATCCTGATGCTGGCGTACATCAACATTATTTAAACGCCCTACATTAAGTGATTGTATTTTGTTGCCATCAAGATCATAAACCATCAAGCCGCGGCGTTTGTCTGTGCCTAAAATTAAGCTGCTTTTAGCGTCGTGTTCATTTATCCAAATTGCAGGGTCATCTGCTGCATCGCCAAATGCTGCAACTGGCGTTGTTTGTGTGCTGGCATAAATGTGAGTCATAGCGACTTTGTTTTGTGAAGTAGCTGTTTGCGCCGTGTAGTTAATATTTGCTTGAATGTAGGCACCTGTTTCATCATCAATTAAAACTAGCTGCGCTTGATTGTTATTGAGCAAACTCGCTGCAACAGATTCAATTGTGTGATCGCCAGAAAGTGACCACTGACTTAGTTTTTCAGTATTTTCGTGGTAAGCATAGATCATATTGCCATCAGTGGCAGTAAGCCATAAAGTACCATCTTGTGATACTGATAATGCCCCGATTTCAGCTTTTAATTCACCGTAAGGCTCAACTAATGCCACTGGCTGTTTATTGGCATCGGATTCAGCATCAGCATTGATAGCCCAAACGCCGAGTTCAGCTTCGCCCACATACAAGGTTTTTGTTTCATCATTAACAGCACAGCCTGAAGCCTCAGTGACTGCAGAGAACTCACGCACTGCAATATTTTTAGCTTGCTTAGTGGCTAAATCATAAATGATGGTTTCGCTGATCAAGCCGCGAACATCTGGCACAAATGCTGATACAGTTGCATTATTATCGTTTTTAAATAAACACACTGCATCTGGTTGTGCTTGTGGTGAACTGATACGTGTAAGCTCAGTTAGCTGCCAAGATGAATCCGTTTTCAGTAATTTAAAAATAGCCACATTGTCTTGATTGTTATCTAGGCTAGCCAATAAAAATTGTTGCTCTGTGATTTTCTTTAGTGAGATAGATTCAAAGTTACCCGCTAATAACACACTGCTTTGGTCTTTATCTGCCACTAATAAGCCCTGGCTTTCGCTGGCAATCAACCATTGGTTATTACCCAGCGCTGCTGCCTGTGAGCCTTGCATATTTTGTTGAGGGCCAAATTTTTCCACAGCTATTGCTGCTTTTACCATAGCTGCGTTGCTTTGGCTGCTAGGTTCCTCATTACTTGTACAACCGCTTATTACAGTAATTAGGAGTGCACTGCCAAGCACCGCTGAAATTGTATTTAGTTTAAAGTTCATTATTTTATCCTTTACTTATCTATGTGCTTTTCAGTGCTAAAACGTACTTCACCAAGGTGATTAATCGCACTTACACTGAATGTTTCGCCATTGATAGATACACTTAAAAAACCAGGTGTTGCTTCTGCGTAGCGGGTAAATTCACGTTGTTTTACAAACCGTGCTTCACTGCCTCCACCAGAGACAAAGTGAGCAACCTTGCTATTTTTTGGTTGGTTGTATTGCAAGTCGTGCTCGTGCCCTGCGATATAAGCATGCACGTTATGACGCTCCAAAATAGGTTCTAAAATGTCGCGAAGCCCTTGGTTACGGCCAAAGCGTTTACCACTTGAATAAAGCGGGTGATGGCCTACCACAATTTTCCATTTTGCTTTACTGACTGCAAGTTGGGTTTCAAGCCAAGTAAGCTGGGCTTTATAGCCTTGCCCTTGGGTTGAGCGGTATTTATCACGGTCTCTGTATTGCGGCTGAATCGGGTTGGTATCTAAAAAAACCATTAACACTTGCTCGTTGTTTTCAAGTGTAAATGTTTTACTGTAGTACCTTGCAGGTAACTGCCAACGCTGGCTTTTTTCTGTGTAGTCAATTTGTGCTTGGGCATTACCCAAGTAATCGTGATTACCTAACACAACATACCAATCTTCAAATGTGTGAGGGCCGTGGTATATGTTCTCAAAGGCTGATTGCCAAAGCGGATCGTTAACGCTTGCCACACCATTTGGGTAAAAGTTATCGCCAGTTGAGACGATAAAGTCAGCATCAGTTTGGTACATGGCTATTTCTAATTGGTGTGCGACTTCTTTTTGATAAAAGTGGCCGTTATGTCCCCAGTCGCCAATTACCATAAAGTTAAGGCTATCTGGTAGCGTATTTAACTTGGCAATTTTTTGCTGTTGATAAAGCTCATCTTTATAAATAACAGGCTCGACAGCACTGAGCGCTGAGGAGCTCAGTAGGGCGGCCATTATGAAAGACAATTTAAACATGTTCTAACTCCAAAAAGGCACGTACTAGCAAGCGATTACGTGCCTAAAATGATGATGCCTGCTATTAAAATGCGTAACGCAACATTAGTTGAATCACAGGACCTGCTTCTTCAGACTCAAGCTCGTACTCATCAAAGTCACGGCTATTTTGGTCATCAAGTGAGTCAAATTTGTTAAAAACTTCATCTTTACTGGCATCAAGTAGGTTTGAACCAACTAGGCGAAGGGTTACGTCATCCCAGCGCTTTTCAACGAAAAGCTCTAAATCAGCACCGTAAGAGGTGGTAACTTCTTCACCTACAAAGCGTCCGTATGCATCACCTTGGTTACGGTAAGTTGCACCAAATGATGCACGCAGTATTGGTAAATCTTGGATAAAGCCAATGTTATAAACATAATCTGATTGGTCGTTAAACTTACGTTTACCAAAGCTGTCTTCAACTTCACTATCAAGCCAAGAGTAGTTTAAGAAAATACCAGTATTTGGCATGTTGATTGCGCTCAGTGGCGTTGATAAATCAAACTCAATACCTTGAACTGACCCATCGCCGGTATTTTGAGGTTGCAGTACAAATGTACCTTCGCCTTCTGAGCCTTCAACACCGGTACTGGCAATTTCAATTAGGTCGCTAACGTCACGGTAAAATACGTTTACACCGACAACGCCACTTTTACCTAAACGGTATTCGTAACCTAAATCGATACCCCAAGAAGATTCTGGCTTAAGATTTGGGTTACCTAAAAAGTCATTATCAGCGAGTTCTTCTTCAAGTAGAGCCGGTGTCATGTAATCAAAATCTGGGCGGCGTAAGCTACGAGCAACAGAGGCGCTGACTCGGCCGTTATCACTGACACTGTAACGAAAGTGAGCTGAAGGTAAGAAAAAGTCATAGTCATTTTTTGCAGTAACGCCTTCATTGGTATCGGTAATGTTTGAGTCAGTTGACTCCCAGCGCACACCCATCTCCCATGAGAACACATCTGCTTCGTGTTTGATTAATGCAAATAAGTCAAAACGGTCTTCTTCGAGGGTGTTCACACCGCCGTCTACTGCTTCAAATTCGTTGTTAAATACAGCTAAAGACATAGGTGTTTGGTTAAACTGATCCCAGCCAGTAAGTGTTTGCTCACTTTCCTCTTCAGCTTCAAAAATTGCTGTGTCTCGCTCTTTTCCTTGAACAAAAGCACCAAATTGAACTTCTTTTGAGTCACCGAGCAGTAAGCTATGTTGCCATTGTAATGACCATTCTTTATCGTCAATCTCAACAGTTTCTTCTGCTTCCTCAAAAACCATTGGGAGCTCAGATGTATCAAGCTCAACTTCTTGCTCGTATACAGATTCTTCAAAGCTGGCATAGCCTACTTTAAACTTGCTGGTACCGCCTAAAAGCGGTAATTCATAACCTGAGTTAATGTTGTAGTTAGTTTGATCAATATAAGCGTCGTTCGCGTTATCTGAGAGCAAGTTGCCACCTTCAACAAGCGATCCTGAGGTTGCAGATGCATCATCATATTCAAAAGAACGCTCGTCTTCGGTACGGTCTGTATCAACCCACATAGCGCTAATATCAAACTTGCCACCGTTATCAAATACCTTTTCAAAGCTGGCATTTAATGATGTGTCATCGCCATCACGAGTATCAGATTGATCTTCACGGTTATCAAAATCATCAGTTGCGTAATTAGGGTTATTTTCAGGGCTATCACCATAACGTATGCTTGATTTTTGTTTTGGGTTATAACGACCTTGAAAATTAGCGCCTAGTAGTAAACGTCCACCTGCAAACTCAGTACCGTAAACGCCCGCAAAGCTTTCTTTTAGTTCACCATCATCATAGCGTAATCCTCCTGCGCGAATATAACCGCCGTCTAAGCTGTAGCCATCTCGAAGTACAATGTTAAGGGTGCCCGCAATTGCATCGGCAGAGCGGTTGGCACTTGATGAACGAATTATTTCTACACGCTCGATTAATTCTGCTGGAATACGGTCAACAAAAAATGAGCGATCAGCACCAGCGCCTGGAACTTCTTCGCCATTGATCAGTACTTTTGTGTAAGCAGGGCTCAAACCGCGCATACGTGCGCCGTCAGACTCAAGCACATCTGATAAAAACGTCACACTAGGAACACGCTTTAGTGCATCACCTGCTGTTAGTGGTTCAAAACGCTGAAAGTACTCTTGTGAGTATTCAAGTGTTGGGGCTAGTTCTTGTGAGCGGTTGCGATAGCCTATTTCGCCATAAACTACTAACTCTTCAGATATTTTTACATCAGTTGTGTGTTCTTCTTGTGCTGCATGTACTGCTAAATTGCAAAGTGATAGCGCTGTTACCAGTGCTTTAAGTTTAAAGTGTGCCATGTAATTTGCTCCTGTTGCTGCTTGGTTTGAAAGCAAACTAATTAAATTAAATGACGCAAATGTGACAACACCCTATTTAGATCAGCAGGTTATTAAGGTTTTAAAAGCTTTACCTTGGCGTGTGAGCTAATCGCACTCCCAAGCAATATAGCGTTAATGGGCCATGTGCAGCTTATAAGTAAGTGCTTATCATTTAGCTGTCACATCATTGAGCTAATATGACCCTGCTACAAAAAATGCACTTCGGGTAGCATAAATACATACGCAATTTAAATAAGACAAACTATGCGATTTAATCCCTTTATTAGCCATCGGCTTTTAACAAACAGTATTATAGCTATGGCGTTATTAGCCATATTTTTATGTGCCTATTTAGGGGAGCTCAAAGAGCTGCAACACATACAATGGCTCGATATTATTGGTGAGGGCGGCATAGTGATTATGACCCTAACTTGGATTGTCGCCTTACTTATTTCGCGCCCGCCGGGCAAAGTTACTCGTTATTTGGTGCTTGGGCTTGGTTTATTTATGTTCTCGGCCACGCTCGATTTGCTCGATGAGTGGTTAATGCAACCTGCGCAGCAGTGGCTAAGCTGGATAGAGTCACTGCCAGCCCCCGTTGGGATGCTACTAACCAGTTTAGGTTTATACCATTGGCACCAAGAACAATATGTTTTAAATAAACAGCTAAGGCGCCGTGAAGCACATTTACGTGAACACGACAAAGTATGCCCCGTTACCGGCGTTTATACAGCCGAATACTTACAAAGCGTTTTAAACACGCAGCTTAAGGCGCCGCAGCCAGTTTTATTAGCCGCTATTGATATACGCGACTTCGCTAGTTTTAATAATGAGTTTGGTTTTAGCGAAGGGGATCGACTGCTACGCGAAATAAGCGAGCTTATACTAATGAACTGTCGGTTAAGCGATGTGGTATGTCGTTATGCGGGAGACTGTTTTATGGTGCTAATGCCAGCCACATCAAAGCAGCAAGGCCAAGAGCTTCTTAGGCAAATAACAGCCGCATTAAAACATTGTGCTTTTAAAGTAGAAGGCTCTGGGCTTGCTAAGTTTCAGTGTGTAACTACCCACATCATACAAGCGCAAAAAAGTGATACAGCTCACATTCTAATGCAACAATTGCACAGGGGCCTACAACTACAAAAACAACAAAGAGCCACCAGCAGTGAACAGTTATGTTAGCTTAAGTGACAAGTATTTAACTGCACAGGGGCTTATAACTGCCGTTGTAGAGCTTGCGCAAAGTAGAGGGGTTGCCTTACATAAGTTGTTACGCGGCACCGGGATTTTTGAACAAGACTTACTCAGCGTTGAACATTGCTTTAGTTTAGAGCAGCAAGTTAAATTACTAAGTCAATTTAAACGCCTAATGAACACCCCCGACAGCGGTTTTTTACTAGGTAGTCAATTAGTTAACGATTCAAGTAGCGCAGCACAAAGTGTATTGTTCAGCGCTAAACTAGGGGCGGCACTGTTACAAATACAGCGAGCGCGTTTACAGCTTTGCCCTTTGTTTTTTAGTCAGCACTATGTAAGTAATCAGCAATTTTATATTTTTTTAAATGCTGCTACAGGGCTTGATGACGACCTACATAACTACATTTTAGAAATTTACAGTGCTGCGTTTTATAGTTTATTAAAGCGTTTAAGCCCGCACTATCCGCAATGTGAGTTCGACTTTAGCTTTAAGCGACCGCGTCATATTCATCAGTACGAGCAACATTTAGGTTTAAAGCTGCGTTTTGAGCAGCCAACGACTCGTTGGGTTATTAGCAAAACATTACTTCGCCAAGCTAACCCGTACGCCAGCGAATTACGCTTTATGCAAGCACGCGCTCAATTGGCTGTAAAATCTCACGAAAAATACACCTTTATAGAGGCTGTTTGGCGCTATTTACACACTTACAACGAGGTAAGTTTAGAGCAAACCGCCCAGTATTTTGCCATGAGCCCAGCCACGTTTAAACGAAAACTAAAATGCCATAGTATGCGCTTTTCGAGCTTAGTTGATGAGCAAAATAAACATAAAGCCATTTATTTACTTACCTTGCGCGCTAAGTGCAATGAGCAAGTTGCTGAGCGTTTGTCATTTTACGATATTCCTAACTTTAGGCGGGCATTTAAACGTTGGACAGGGTTAACCCCAAGCCAGTTAAAAGTATAAAGCGCACAGGTTAATACTTATTTTAAAAACCAGCAGCCTGCTCAATCACTATTGCATGGCGCTGCGCTAAACGCGTATGGTCTCTGTCGTAGCCGCCACCAATAACACTGGCAATAGCGGTGTTATGTTCAAGGCAGCGCTTAAACACTAAATGGTCACGCTGTTTAATGCCGTCCCAGCTTATATCTAGTTTGCCTAAGCCATCGTCTTGCCAAATATCTACACCCGCATCGTATAGGACTAAATCGGGGTTGAGTTCTTTTAGTAAAAACTGCAGCGTATCATCCACAACGCCTAAGTATTCTGCGTCTTGCATATTGTTAGCAAGGCCTATGTCTAAATCGCTGGGGGATTTTCTAAACGGGAAGTTTTTTTCGCAATGTATAGAGCATGTATACGCATACGGTTGATGCGCAAGCATTGCAGCTGTGCCATCGCCTTGGTGTACGTCTAAATCAAAAATGAGCACGTTGGTCACTTCACCGCTTTGTATTAATGTTTGCGCGGTAAAGGCTAAGTCGTTCACCATACAAAAACCTGAGCCAAAATCAGTGTGTGCATGGTGTGTACCGCCTGCTAAATGACAGGCTAAGCCATACTTTAATGCTAAGCGTGCAGTGTGTAATGTGCCTTGTGGGGCGGTGAATGTACGGTTCATTAGCGGTTGCGACCAAGGTAAGCCAATGCGGCGCATAGCTTTTTCGTCTAGACGGTTATGCCATAAATCGTGAATGTAGTTTTCGCAGTGTACCAGTTCAAGTGGTTCAGGGGAGCCCAAAATAGGCTCTACTAAATTATTACCTGCAATGCCTAAACCTTTAACCTGCTCATATAAATGAGCAAATTTACTCATTACAAATCGGTGCTTAGGGTCAAAGCTAAACGAATAATTACTGTGATAGACCAAAGGTAAGTGAGGGTTTAGGCGCATAACCGTATCAATAATAAAGTTTGCGCTATGGTAATAAACTTAACTAAGGGAGTCTATTGCCGCTATTCAATCAATGAGGCAAGCTCGCGATGAAGTAATTGTTCATCGGCTAAATTAAGTTCAACTAACCGTTTTAAATAGGTAATGCTGTTTATATCTATATGGTGGCAATTAAGGCCGATGTGTTTATCTTCTATGTGGCAAATAAACACCTCCATTTTTATTTCTATATCGCTTTGTGGCAAGGTAAAGCGCAAGGTGGCTTCGCTATTTTTTGTGCCACTAAACGCCGCGCATTTAGTAATGAGTGCGCCATGTAAAGATACATCGAGTAATTTGCATGGGTAGCTCTCTCCTGCAAATTCTAACTGGGCCGCGGTTGAAAAAAGAATACGCGAGAATTGACGTCGATTTTCCATAAAACGAGTTGCCTTTATTGTAATATTTAAATCAAGCATAGCGGGAAATAGCCCATAGCGATAAAAAATGGCATAAAAAAACCCCGCATAAATGCAGGGTTTGTTATATCAGTTAACAATTAACCAATTTTTTTATACTTAATACGCTTAGGTTGTGCAGCTTCTGCGCCTAAGGTCTTTTTAAGCCACTCTTCGTATTCAGTGTAGTTACCATCAAAGAAGTTAATTTGGCCTTCGTCGCGGTAATCTAAAATGTGTGTTGCAATACGGTCAAGGAACCAACGGTCATGCGATATACACATTACACAGCCTGGGAACTCTAAAATAGCGTTCTCAAGGGCGCGTAGTGTTTCAACATCAAGGTCATTGGTTGGCTCATCCAGTAGTACTACGTTACCACCCGCTTTTAAAAGCTTAGCAAGGTGTAAACGGTTGCGCTCACCACCTGATAAGTCTTTTACAAACTTTTGCTGATCGTTACCTTTAAAGTTAAAGCGGCTAACGTATGCACGGCTTGGGAACTCAAAGTTACCAATTTTTAGCACGTCTTGCCCGTCAGATATTTCTTGGAATACAGTTTTGCTTTCGTCCATATTGCCACGGAACTGATCAACCGTTGCAAGCTCTACAGTTTCACCTACGCTAATGCTGCCGCTATCAGGTTGCTCTTCGCCGCTTAGCATTTTAAATAGGGTTGATTTACCCGCGCCATTGGCACCGATAATGCCCACTATCGCGCCTTTTGGCATACTAAAGCTTAAATCGTCGATTAATACGCGATCGCCAAAACTCTTGCGTAAGTTATTAACTTCAAGTACTTGGTCGCCTAAACGCGGACCAGGTGGAATAAATAGCTCGTTAGTTTCGTTACGCTTTTGGTAATCAGACTGCTGTAGCTCACTAAACTGCGCCATACGCGCTTTAGACTTAGCTTGGCGACCTTTAGGGTTTGAACGCACCCACTCAAGCTCTTGAGCAATTGATTTTTGACGTGCTTTTTCAGATTTTTGCTCTTGTTGTAAGCGCGCATCTTTTTGCTCAAGCCAAGAAGAGTAGTTACCTTCCCACGGAATACCTTCACCACGGTCAAGCTCTAGTATCCAGCCAGCTACATTATCAAGGAAGTAACGGTCATGCGTTACCGCCACAACAGTGCCTTCGTAATCATGTAAGAAGCGCTCAAGCCAAGCAACCGACTCAGCATCTAAGTGGTTAGTAGGCTCATCGAGAATAAGCATATCTGGTTTTTCGAGTAATAAACGACAAATAGCAACACGGCGGCGCTCACCACCTGAAAGGTGCTCAATTTTAGCATCCCACTCAGGTAAACGAAGTGCATCTGCAGCGCGTTCTAAAACGTTATCGATGTTGTGACCATCGTGCGCTTGAATGATTGCTTCAAGCTCGCCTTGCTCTTTTGCTAGGGCGTCAAAGTCAGCGTCTTCCATTGCGTACTCGTTGTACACTTCGTCAAGGCGGTTAAGGGCATGTTTTACTTCGCCAACAGCTTCTTCAACTATTTCGCGTACTGTTTTGCTTTCGTCCAGTACTGGCTCTTGCGGTAAGTAACCAATTTTAGTACCAGGTTGAGGGCGGGCTTCACCTTCAAAGTCTTGGTCAACACCGGCCATAATGCGAAGTAATGTAGATTTACCAGCACCATTTAAACCTAGCACACCAATTTTAGCGCCAGGGAAAAAGTGCAACGAAATATCTTTTAAAATTGTGCGCTTAGGTGGCACAACTTTAGATACTCGACTCATCGAGAATATAAACTTATCAGGTAAAACCATGGAGGAAAGCCTTCAAATAATAATAAAAATTTCAATGTTGTATTGTAGTGGCTCACGGGTGAAACAGTCAACGAGTGGCGTATAGAACAATACGCTAATCTAAACGGTACTTTATTTTCTTGCCCATTTAAAACACCACTATGACAGGATTTCTATTGTGTAAAATTCTGTAATCTATTGTTTTATATTGTTCAAACACATTTTATTTTTAACAAAAGTGGTACAGTATATTTACAAGCTGTAAAGTATAAGCAAATTATACAGACAGACCACTCTTAGTCGTTGTAAAACATCGCATAATTAAATATTACAAAGGTTTAAAGGAATGAACATGAAAACAGTTACAAAGTTAGGGGCATTACTTTTAGGTTTATACTCATTTTCGAGCCAAGCAGACATACTCCAGGTAAATGGTTATTACCAAGGAGTAGGGATAGGGTCTACGCAAATTGATGTATACGAGAGTGATAGCATACGATTTACAACACTATACGGCCAGTTTGGCTATCAGTTTTCGCGATACTTTGCGATAGAAGGTCGTGTAGGTTTTGGTTTAAATGACGAATCAACGCCTCTAAATGGGCTTGTTTATACTCAAAACCCGCAGGATGGTTCGTTAACCTCAGAATCTATTAAGAGCGAAATTGACTCAAGCCTTGATTTGCAAACAAGTATATTTGTGAAAGCTAATTATCCCATTTCAATTCGGGCAGATGTGTTTTTATTTGGTGGCTATGGTAGAAATAAATTAAGTTACAATGAAGGTGAAATAAGAAACCTTGCAGAATCAATAACTGGCTCAGATACAAATTCTACGTTAATCACTGAGCAAAATTATGACGAAGGCGGTGTAACGTACGGTACTGGGATTGACTATAGGTTAACTCAACGCTGGCAAGTAAGCGCTGAGTACCAATATTTTGATACAGACAAAGGTGATATTTACGCTCTTAATTTATCTGTAAATTATCGTTTTTAATTGAAATAGCGCTACTGGTTTTAGTAGCGCTACCTCAATACAGTTAAACAAAATATTTCAATATAAATGCATTCCTCCTGATCTATAACTTTTTGTAAATCTGATAAAATCATGAATAAATTTCATTTAGACATCTATACATCTAGAGGTTGATATTTTTAGCGTACTGTTCATAATGAGAGCGTATAAATTCTCGGTTTTTATGAGTAGGAGTAAAAAATATGCCAATTACAGTGAAAGACGAGCTACCGGCTATTGCCCGTTTACGTGAAGAAAACGTGTTTGTAATGCCAAAAAGTCGCGCAAAAACGCAAGAAATTCGTCCTATGCGTTTGGCTATTTTAAATTTAATGCCTAATAAAGTAGAAACCGAAGTGCAGTTTATTCGTTTGCTTGCTAATTCTCCTTTACAAGTAAATGTAGAGCTACTGCGCCTAGATACGCACCGTAGCAGTAGCAATTCAGAAGAGCACCTAGATACCTTTTACCGTTATTTTTCAGAAGTGAAAGACAATAACTACGATGCGTTAATTGTTACCGGCGCGCCACTCGCACACCTTGAATACGACGATGTAGCCTACTGGGATGAGCTAAAAGTGATTATTGATTGGGCAGAGCAGCACGTTACCTCTACGCTGTTTTCGTGCTGGGCGGCGCATGCTGCGCTGTATCACCGTTACAATTTAAAACGCGATTTAAAAGAAGATAAACTATGTGGCGTGTTTACTCACCAGTGTTACTTTGATCATGGGGCACTTACTCGTGGCTTCGACGACAACTTTTTAGTGCCGCACTCACGTTATGGCCACATAGATATAAATAAAATAAATGCCTGCGACGATATAGTGGTATTGGCAGGCTCTGAAAAAGTAGGCGCTTACTTAATGAAAAATAAGTCGGGCAGCCAAGTGTTTATAACCGGCCACCCAGAATACGATGCCGACACATTAAAAGCAGAGTACGAGCGCGATTTACAAAAAAGTCCTGATGCGCCAAAACCCGAAAACTATTTTCCAGATAACGATGCAAGCAAAAAGCCGTCAAAAACGTGGCAAAGCCATGCTTTTTTGCTGTTTTCGAACTGGTTAAATTACTACGTGTACCAAACGACCCCTTATGATATTAATTTAGTTAGCCAAGATGTGAGGACTAACAACTATGCAGAATAACGTGCAAAACAATAATAAACACAGCGAATTAAGCGCTGCATTAAAAGAGCGTATTTTAATTTTAGATGGCGCCATGGGCACCATGATCCAAACTCACAAGCTTGAAGAAGAAGACTACCGAGGCGAGCGCTTTAAAGACTGGCACGTACTAATTAAAGGCAATAACGATTTATTAAGCCTTACAAAACCTGAGTTAATTGCCAATATACACCGCAGCTTTTTAGCCGCCGGTGCAGACATTATTGAAACCAATACCTTTAACTCAACCACCATTTCGATGGAAGATTACGACATGGCAAGCATAAGCCGTGAGGTAAACTTAGAGTCGGCCAAACTCGCACGCGCAATATGTGACGAGTTCACCGCTAAAAACCCAGAAAAACCACGCTATGTAGCCGGTGTGTTAGGGCCAACCTCTAAAACCTGCTCAATTTCGCCAGATGTAAACGACCCAGGCTATCGCAATATTACCTTTGATAAGCTGGTTACTGCCTATGTTGAGTCTACCCTTGCATTAATGGAAGGCGGCGCTGATTTAATACTTATCGAAACCATATTCGACACCCTAAATGCAAAAGCTGCCTCATTCGCAGTAGAAGAAGCATTTGAGCAAGCAGGGCGCACATTACCCGTAATGATCTCGGGCACAATTACCGATGCCTCTGGGCGTACGCTTTCGGGGCAAACCACCGAAGCATTTTATAACTCTATTCGCCATATTAAGCCGCTTTCTATAGGCCTTAACTGCGCTCTAGGGCCAGATTTACTTCGCCAATACGTAGAGGAGCTTTCGCGCGTGTGCGAAACCTTTACCTCAGTACATCCAAATGCCGGTTTACCTAACGAATTTGGTGAGTACGACCTAGAAGCAGAGGACATGGCGAAAGAGATTATAGACTGGGGTAAATCGGGCTTTATAAATATTGTTGGTGGTTGCTGCGGCACCACGCCTGCGCATATTCGTGCGTTTGCCAAAGGGCTTGAAGGCGTTAAACCTCGCGCGTTGCCAGAGCTTGATGTTCGTATGCGTTTATCAGGTCTTGAAGCCTGTAACTTAAACTAGGAGCCAACATGACCCAGCAAATTGCAGTATTTACCAATGTTGGCGAGCGTACCAACGTAACCGGCTCTGCCATGTTTAAACGCCTAATCATGGAAGAAGATTACGAAACCGCCCTGAATGTGGCTCGCGAGCAAGTAGAAAACGGCGCCCAAGTTATTGATATAAACATGGACGAAGCCATGTTGGACTCAAAAGCGGCCATGGTTAAGTTTTTAAACTTAATTGCCTCTGAGCCCGATATTTCTAAAGTGCCCATTATGGTCGACTCCTCTAAATGGGAAGTAATAGAAGCAGGGCTTAAATGTATTCAAGGCAAGGCTATTGTTAACTCAATATCGCTTAAAGAAGGGGAGGAGCCGTTTAAACGCCAAGCTAAAATTATTAAACGTTTTGGCGCCGCCGCTGTTGTAATGGCGTTTGATACCGACGGCCAAGCCGACACCGCAGACCGCAAATACGAAATCTGTGAGCGCAGCTACAAAATATTAGTCGAAGAGATTGGTTTTCCGCCGGAAGATATAATATTCGACCCCAATATATTTGCCGTAGCCACCGGTATAGAAGAGCACGACAATTACGCCGTAGAATTTATTGAAGGCACACGCCGCATTAAACAAAACTTACCACACTGTAAAGTGTCGGGCGGGGTGTCTAATGTATCGTTTTCGTTTAGGGGTAATAACCCCGTACGTGAAGCCATTCACTCGGTGTTTTTATACCACGCGATAAAAGCGGGTATGGATATGGGTATTGTAAACGCAGGCCAGCTTGCCGTTTACGACGACATCCCCGAGGAACTTCGCAAAGCCGTAGAAGATGTAATCCTTAACACCGACCCTGGTGCAGGTGAGCGCTTAGTAGAAATAGCCCCTAAGTTTTCGGGTATGGCACAAGCTGAACGCGTAGAAGATTTAGAGTGGCGCACATGGCCTGTTGAAAAACGCCTAGAGCACGCCCTTGTAAAAGGCATTACTACTTTTATAGATGAAGACACAGAAGAATGCCGCGCTGCTGCCGATAAACCTATTCACGTAATTGAAGGGCCATTAATGGATGGCATGAACGTGGTAGGGGATTTATTTGGCGCAGGTAAAATGTTTTTACCGCAAGTTGTTAAATCGGCCCGTGTAATGAAACGCGCAGTGGCCTACCTAGACCCATACATAGAAGCCGAAAAAGAAGAAGGCGCCACTAACGGTAAAGTAGTTATGGCCACCGTAAAAGGCGACGTGCACGACATAGGTAAAAACATTGTAGGCGTAGTACTGCAATGTAATAACTACGAAGTAATCGATTTAGGCGTAATGGTACCTGCCGAAAAAATACTGCAAACCGCCATTGACGAAAAAGCCGACATAATCGGCCTTTCGGGTTTAATTACCCCATCGCTAGATGAAATGGTACACGTAGCCAAAGAAATGACCCGCCGAGGCTTTGAATTACCACTTATGATTGGCGGCGCAACGACCTCTAAAGCGCATACTGCCGTTAAAATTGAGCCGCAGTACGACAAAGGCGTAGTGTACGTAAATAACGCCAGCCGTGCAGTGGGCGTGGTATCGAGCTTATTATCTAAAGAGCTAAAACCGGCCTTTTTAGAAAAAACTAAAGCCGAGTACGAAAAAGTACGCGAGCAACAAGCGCGCAAAAAGCCACGTTCAAAACCAGTTACCATACAGCGCGCCCGCGATAACGCCGCCAAGCTTGATTGGGATAACTATACGCCACCCGTGCCTAAAAAGCTGGGCGTGACCGAATTTAAAAATGTATCAATAGCCACGTTACGTAAATACATAGATTGGACCCCGTACTTTATGACGTGGTCAATCGCTGGTAAATACCCGCGCATAATGGACGATGAAGTCGTTGGCGAGCAAGCACGTAGCTTATTTAAAGACGCTAACGACATGCTCGACGACCTTGAAAAGTCAGGTGTTTTGCAACCTTTAGGTGTAATTGGTTTATTCCCTGCAAACCGCGTGGGCGATGACATAGAAATTTACACCGACGAAACCCGCAAAGAGCTGTTAACTACCTCATGCCATTTACGCCAGCAAACCGAAAAAACCGACTTTGCTAACTATTGTTTAGCCGACTACATTGCACCAAAAGGCACACCAGATTACTTTGGCGCGTTTGCAGTAACGGGCGGTTTAGAAGAAGACGACCTAGCCGACGCGTTCGATGCCAAGCAAGACGACTACAATAAAATAATGGTAAAAGCGGTTGCCGACAGGCTCGCAGAAGCGTTTGCAGAATACTTGCACGAACAAGTGCGCAAAGAGTATTGGGGTTACGCAGCCGATGAAAACTTAAGTAACGATGAGCTAATCCGCGAAAACTACCAAGGCATTCGCCCAGCGCCGGGTTACCCAGCGTGCCCAGAGCACACCGAGAAAAAGAAAATTTGGCAGTTACTCGATACCGAAAAACGCATTGGCATGCAGCTCACCAGCTCATACGCCATGTGGCCAGGAGCTGCGGTTTCGGGCTGGTATTTCTCACACCCAGAGGCAAAATACTACGCCGTAGCATCTATTCAAAAGGATCAGGTAGAAGATTACGCCAAGCGAACTAATATGACGCTCGAAGAGGCTGAAAGATGGCTGTCGCCTAATTTGGGGTATGAGCCGGAGTAAAAGAGCAGCGGTCAGTTTTTAGCTGTCAGCTATCAGTAAAAACAAAACGAGCCAAATTTGGCTCGTTTTTTTATATTAAAGAAAAGAAGTAAAAATTGGTTCATATGTATTCAGTGTTTATTTAGTATAAGTAGTAATAAAAAGCTGAGTAACTTGATTTTTACTCAGGAAAATATTCTTTTCTAAAAATAATAGGATTATAGATTAAATGAAGCTTTATCATTACATGGATGAGGTGTTTGGCTTAAAAAATTTATCAAATAGGAGGATTAAGGCTTCAACTTTTGACAATTTGAATGACCCTTTTGAGTTATTAGGTATCGAAACTAGCACACCTTATATACGTGCAAGCTTAAATAGGATGAAACTAGGTGTTTCAAGAGAATTTGGAATATTGTGCTTTAGTAAAATTTGGTCTAACCCTGTTCAGTGGGCTCATTATGCTAATAACCACAAGGGCATATGTGTGGAACTTGAGCTATCTAATAAAGAGGATGCTCAAGAAGTAAAATATTATTCTGAAAGATTTAAAAGTAATTTAATAGATGATCAAAGCTTCCCACTAAAGTTATTACTTTCTAAATTCAAACATTGGGAATATGAAAAAGAATATAGAACAATTCGGAACCTTAATAACTTTGAAAAAGAAAATGGTCTTTATTTTCAGCCATTCAATGAGGACATGAAACTATCTAAAATAATTATTGGATGCCAATCGAAGTTAACTAGAAGCGAGCTAGAGAAGTCCCTCTGCATTCAGGATAGAGGTGTTGAAATTATATATGCTAGAGCTGCTTTCAAGTCATTTAAGATTGTTAAGTATCAGAATAAATAAAGGACTATTAATGAAGTATCTAAATTACATATTGCTTTGCCTATCCCTATTTTTCACATCGAACACATTTGCGCTTGAGCAGAAGTATCACGAGAGTGTTTTACCTGTTATTGCTGCTTTTAAAGCGGAGGATAAAACTGCGATTGCTGCGCATATTCGCTACCCTCTAAAAAGGCAATATCCATTGCCCGACATTAAAAATGAAGCTGAGTTTATTAACCGCTTTGATGAAGTGTTCGACGATGAACTAGTTGCCGTTATTGGCAGCTCTAATATTAATACCGATTGGGATAAAGTTGGTTGGAGCGGCATTATGCTAAATAACGGCGTGATGTGGGTTAATACTGACGGTAAAATTATCGGTATAAATAGCCACACAGCCAAAGAGCAGGCATTTGCTAAACGCTTAATTGAACAAGACAAGCAATCACTCCATTCAAGTATTAATACGTTTGAAGAGCCAGTGCTTGATTGGAAAACGGCTAGCTACCATATTCGCGTTGATGATTTAGGTGATAGAAATTACCGTTATGCAGTGTGGAGTAGTGATAAAAGGCCAAAGGATAAGCCTGATCTGGTTTTATTTAACGGTGATATTACCTTTGAGGGTAGCGGCGGCAATCACCACTATACGTTTATAAACGGACGCTATAGTTACATATTACACGTTACTATTATTGGCTGCGATACATCGCCACCTGGTTGGCTTGAAGTATATAAAGATGATGAGCAGTTATTAAATGAGCCTGTTATAAGTGCCAAGTAGAGTCAATAAACCCTTCTTATCTCTATCTAATAAAGCTGCCACTTAATAACAGCTATAGATTGGCGGTTCGCCGATAAAAATTTCAATAAACCAATCCTAAGTGGTAGGCTAAAAAAGTAGCAATTATTCAAACCGTTCTCGCGCAACAAGGCATTCCTTTAAAGCGCTTTGCCAAGGAGTTAAATATGATCACGCTTACCGTTAATGGTAATAAACATGAGTTTACAGGCGATCCGTCAACGCCGGTGCTTTGGTATCTTCGAGATGAATTAAATTTAACCGGGCCTAAGTTTGGCTGTGGTATGGCGCAATGTGGTGCGTGCACCATACACATTGATGGCGTAGCGCAGCGCTCGTGCATATTACCTGTATCGGCTGTGGCAGGGCGTGCTATTACCTCTATTGAAGGGTTAAGCGAGCAAGGCGATCACCCAGTGCAAAAAGCCTGGGTTGAGCATAAAGTGCCGCAATGTGGATTTTGTCAGTGCGGGCAAATAATGCAAGCGGCAAGCTTATTAGCCGCAAACCCAAATCCCACTGATGATGAAATAGTGAGTAATATGTCGGGCAATATTTGTCGTTGTGGCACGTATCCGCGTATCCATAAAGCGATTAAGTCGGCGGCTAAAACCATTGCGGGCGTTGAGTATTTTGACCCAAATGAACAAGGGGAAGAGGTATGAAAAACGACAATACGTACTTTGACCTAAACCGTCGCCAATTTTTAAAAACCAGCGCAATAGGCGCATTAGTATTAGGCACTTATTTTGTAGGCAGCGCACCAAAAGCGTTTGCAGGCGTGTTAGAACAACCGTCTGAGCAAGCAAAACGTGCTAACTTATTTATAGCGCTGCGCCCCGATGGCATGGTTGAAATAACCTGTCATCGCTCTGAAATGGGCCAACAAATTCGTACCGCCATTGCCCAAATTGTGGCAGACGAAATGGAAGCCGCGTGGGATAAAGTCGTCGTTATTCAAGGTAAGGGCGACCCTAAATATGGGGATCAAAATACCGATGGCTCGCGCAGTATTCGCTACAACATGCAACGCCTGCGCGAAATGGGCGCAAGCGTACGTTATATGATGCAGCACGCAGCTGCTAAATATTGGAAAGTTGAGCCGCAAACCTGTACAGCTAATCAGCACGTGGTTACCCACAGCTCAGGTAAAACGCTTGCCTATAAAGACTTAATTGACCTCGCGCTTGGTATTACCCCGCCAAAGCCTGACAAGTTAACACTTAAAGCACGTAAAGAATGGCGTTATATAAATACCGGTATGGCGCACATAGATTTAACCGATTTAGTAACCGGTAAAGCCACATTTGCTGCTGATGTTCGCGAGCCAAAAGCGCTGGTGGCTATGATTGAGCGCCCGCCGGTAGTAGGTGGTGTGGTTAAATCGTTTGATGCCAGCGCCGCTAAAGCAATTAATGGCGTAGTTGATGTTATTGAAATGCCTGTACCAAAAGGTGCGCCGCAATTTCAGCCCAAAGGCGGCATTGCTATTATTGCTAAAAATACCTGGGCTGCATGGCAGGCGCGTAAAGCACTAAAGGTGGTGTGGGATGATGGTAAAAACGGCGATTATAATTCAGAAAACTTTAAAAAGTCGTTATTGCAAACAGTGAGTGAGCCGCAAACGCATGTACGTGAGAAAGGCGATGCAGCCAGCGTATTGGCTAAATCAAGCAATAAGTTAGTAGTCGATTATTACGCGCCGCATTTGGCCCAAGCACCAATGGAGCCACCTTGCGCCACTGCAATGTACAATAAAGACAGGGTAGATATTTGGGCAGCAACGCAAAACCCGCAAGCCGATATGAAAACCGTAGCCGCACTACTTGGTATGGACGAGAGCCAAATTAACGTGCATGTAACCATGTTAGGTGGCGGGTTTGGGCGTAAATCAAAACCTGACTTTTCAGCAGAAGCTGCTTACATTTCAATGAAAGTAGGACAACCTATACGCGTACAGTGGACGCGAGAGGATGATATTCAGCACAGTTTTTATCATGCGGTATCGGCTCAACATATTGAAGCTTCACTCAATGAAAAAGGTAATATTGAGGCTTACTTACACCGTACGGCGTTTTCGCCAATTATGTCGACCTTTCAAGAAGGGGCAACGTCGCCTGCAGGTTTTGAGCTGCGCTTAGGCTTTACCGATAACCCTATAAACTCACCTAACTTAAAGCTAGAAAACGGCGAGGCAGCCGCTAAAACAAGAGTAGGCTGGATGCGCTCGGTATCAAATATTTTTCATGCTTTTGCTATTCAGTCATTTATTGCTGAAGCTGCGCACAAAGCAGGGCGCGACCAAAAAGACTATTTACTTGAAACCATAGGCCCTGATCGCATTTTAGATGTAACCGAGCAAAATGCCTCGTACGATAACTATGGCGCCGATAAAGACGTTTACCCATTAGATATTGGTAAATTACGTCATGTTATTGAAAAAGTAGCCGATATAAGCAAATGGGGCCGAAAGCTTCCAAAAGGGCGCGGGTTAGGCATTGCTGCGCACCGCAGCTTTCTAACGTATGTGGCTACTGTGGTTGAGGTAGAGGTATCGGATGCTGGTGATTTAAACGTGATTAAATCGTGGGTGGCTATTGATGCAGGTACGGTTGTAAACACCGATACCGTTAAAAATCAAACCCAAGGTGGCTCTATTTACGGTATTACAACAGCAATAAGCGATGGTATTACCTTTGATAAAGGCCGCGTGCAGCAAAGTAACTTTCATGATTATCGTGTACCGCGTATGAGCGATTCACCACTAGAGGTAGAAGTAGAAATAATACAAAGCGATGCACCACCAGCAGGTGTAGGGGAGCCCGCAACACCGGTTTACGCCCCTGCATTGTGTAACGCTATTTTTGCCGCTTGTGGTAAGCGCATTAGGCAACTGCCTATAGGTAACCAATTAAAAGCGTAAATAAACGTACTTTTATTAAAACACTAAGCTATTAAACAAAAAAACCGCCAAATGGCGGTTTTATCCGTAAGTCTATGTATTTTAAAGACTCATAAATTACATATTTTGCTCACAAAATTTGTATTGATCTGTTCAGGTTTAAAGGCATTAATATGTTTAGGTATATTGGCTTGAGTATATTCTAGAAGGACGTATTCATAAGATTGTGGCTCAATAACTTCCTCAAGTAGGTAGTTCTGCTTAGACTTTTTACTGAATAATACTGAGTAATTTTTTAAATCTGTATGTTTAAATTGGCTGGCTCTATATACATGTAAAAACTCATTGTTTGCGATAACAAAGCTATTGAGGATTGATGACCAGTCTGCATACCACTCAGAATCTTCAAATGGTGTATTTCCTATAATAATAATAGCTTTATCATTATTATAGTCATCGCATAGCTGTTTCTCTGAAGATGTTTGTACAGCAGTTACTACCCCAGTGCAGCCGATTACGCTAAAAGCAAAGCACCCTAATAGGATTTTTTTCATTTTAGTATCCTATATAAAAAGTGGAATCATCTGATTGTTTGCAATTGATGATTGGTTAAAAAAATGCTTGGCTTCATAGTCGAATGTTGAAGCTGAGAGCTGCTTATCGAAGTGAGGAGAATCCATCCTGGTAAAGTCGCCTCCCCATCGAAGCCCTCTTTTTTTCATTATATCAATAAATTTAACCGCTGAAGTCGTAGCACTTTTAGTTTTAAAGGCGGTTGAGTTGTTCCAATTAGAGCCATCAACAATATTTAAATCTAAAGCATGCCCAATATAATGTTGGCTGCGTTTTGCTGGCGTTACTACAGCGCCACTTGGAGAAATTCCAAGCTGTCTTATTGTCTGGTTTAAAACCAATTTTAAGCCTAGTTTTTTTGCTTCAATGTTCATTGCTTTTATCTCAGTAATTAAGGTAGCTGAAACTACAAACTCACCTTTCAATACATTTTGGTTCGCAATTAATTTGAAGTTAGGATTAAGCTCTATATTAGTAAAAGTTGCTTCTCTTAACCTTAGCAAGTCACCTGTACATCGAAAATTGCTAGCGGCCCAGATATTAAGCTCTCGACGAGTTGCTTTGTCAGTTTATCCAGAGGTACTTCCCTTAAAGGTGGGCAGTTGATTAATAACCCTCAAATTTTTTAATCGATACGGTGCTGATTTGGCGTTCCATTGGAATAACTTTAATGCGAGCGCAGTTTTTAAGCCAAAATCACCATCAATTTTTGATTTATATGTTCCTAATTTATTGAGCAATATTTGTAATTCGGATACAAAAGAGTGATTAGCTATGTGACTTTTTCCTTCCCAGATTTGTTTTTTGTCATTGTCTCCTCTTTGAAGAGAAAACCCACCAAATAAATCCGTCACACCACTTAAAGCTGACACTACAGCATTATTATTCATATAAGCTCCTTTAAATTTATAGTTAACCGCATTCATTCCATCGCGATTGCAATATTACCTATAAAAGAATATAACTAAAGATAAAAAATAGGAACAATATTTTTCGTTAAGTCATTATGGATACACCGTAAAATTGTAAAATAGATAGAGTCAAAGCCGTAATTTAAACAAATAATTTTAAATTATTTAAGGAAAGCTTTATTCAATTTAATTTAGGTCGTTACTAGTAAACAAAAAACCGCCAAATGGCGGTTTTTTTAGAAGTTAGCGATTAGTGAGTTTTTTCAAACTCATCTACTTCACGCTCTGCTTCTTCTTTAGATTTACCGTACTGTTGCTGGATTTTACCCACTAGCTCTGTACGGCTACCTTCAATTTTGTCTAAATCGTCGTCAGTAAGATCGCCCCATTTTTGTTGCGCCTTACCTTTAAGTTCGTTCCAATTACCTTTCATACGATCGCTGTTCATAAGTATCTCCTTACTTAGTTTTAAATAACGTTCAGTATAAAAGGAGCAAAGCGTGTACCAACCAGTCAAATTTTTATTTTGTGTTTATAATCATTAATTTATATATTTAAGCGAGGCGTTACTTTTATTGCAGCGCGTATGTTCTTAAAAAATGTACAGAGCGGTCTGTAATTATTTCTGATTATGGATACGCGTAAACTCATCTGCTTTTGCGGCGCGTTTATTATTGGTTTTTGTTACAATGCCTACAAAGCAATTTTGGGTAAATAGCAGTGCTGCCGGTTCAAAACATATATCAACAACTTCTAACTACATTACAAAGTAACCCCATAACGTTATTACAAGCACCGCCTGGGGCGGGTAAATCAACCTGGTTGCCGCTACAGCTTATGCGCGACGGCCATTTTAAACGTATTGTAATGCTTGAGCCGCGCCGCTTAGCTGCACGTAATATTGCCAATTACTTAGCACAGTGCCAAAACGAAAAAGTGGGGCAGAGTGTTGGTTTGCGAGTACGCGGCGAGAGTAAAGTAAGTAGTAATACGCGCCTTGAAATAGTCACTGAGGGTATGCTTACCCGCATGCTACAAAACGACCCCGAATTAAGCGATATAGATTTACTGATATTTGATGAATTTCATGAGCGCTCAATTGCAGCCGACACTTCACTGGCCTTTGCTTTAGAGACCCAAAGTGCGCTGCGCGACGATTTAACCATACTACTTATGTCGGCCACCCTTGATACCGAGCGCTATACGCAATTTTTTGATTGCCCGGTTATACAATCAAGCGGGCGTAGTTACCCAATTGACGAAGTATATATACCAATAAAAGATGAGAGCCGCTGGTTAGATGCCATTCCTAATATCGTTAAGCAAGCACTCAATGAGCAAAGCGGTAGTGCATTAGTCTTTTTACCTGGGCAATTTGAAATAGTACGTGTGCAGCAGGCCCTTAATGATTTACCAAGTAACTGCCTAGTTGCCACGTTATTTGGCGAGCAAGATAAAGCCAATCAGCAAGCGGCGATTGCCCCTGCGCCTGAGGGGATGCGCAAAATAGTGCTTACCACCAATGTAGCCGAAACCAGTTTAACCATTGAAGGCATTCGCATTGTTATTGATAGCGGCAAACGCCGCGCGGCGAGCTATAACTTGAAAACAGGCGTAACTGAGCTTACAACACAAAGTATATCGCGCTCCTCTGCTGTGCAGCGAGCGGGGCGTGCAGGGCGAATAGAGCCAGGGGTTGTTTACAGGCTTGGCTCTAAACAAACATTTGAGCGACGTAATAGCCACGATAGCCCGGAAATACTCACCTCAGACATAAGCCAACTTATGCTGGAGGCAAAACAGTGGGGCGCAAATATTAGCGAACTCACCTTGCTTGATACGCCAACAGCGCAGCAATGCACGCAAGCGGCAAACTTACTAACCATGCTTGAAGCCATCGACTCTAAAGGTAAGCTCACTAAATTGGGCAGCAACATGCTGGGTTTTGGGGCAGATATTCGTTTAGCGCATATGCTTTTAAAAGCGCAAGCGCTTGAGGCAGAACTCCCTGGTATTTATCGCTTAGCACTTTATTTAGTGGCGCTGCTTGAGAGCCGAATAAACAGTGCCAACGAGCTAAGCTTGGCGCTACATAGCCAACAGCAAAGGCCACACCCAGTATTTAAACAGCAGTTAAAATACTGGCAAAGCCGTTTAAAAGTAACCGACAGTAACAGCGAGCTAAACACCGAGTATTTAGGTTTGCTGGTGGCATTAGCTTACCCCGATCGCATTGCAAAAAAACGCGGCAATGGCTACTTACTTGCCAATGGTGCGGGCGCTGATTTAAACACCGATTACTGGCATAACGATGACTACCTTGCTATTGCAAGCATGGGCGGTCATAAAGGCACGCGTATTTTTGCAGCCACCGCACTTAGCCCATTTGAGCTACAAGATTACTTACCGCATTTGTTTACTACGCTTACCCGCTGTGAGTTTGATGAAAAAACCGCGCGGTTTATCCATCAAGACGAAGTAAAGCTCGGCGCCATTACCCTTACAAGCCAACCAAGTAAGCAAAAGCTTGACAAAACCGAGCGTGCCAAAGCGTGGCTTAATTTATTTACCAAACATGGTTTTGCATTATTTAATGAACAACCCGATGCGCAGCAATTATTAATACGCATGAGTTTAGCCAGTCAGTTTATGCCAGATACGTTCCCGGCAATAAGCGAGCAGCAACTTATCAAAACAGCTGATGATTGGTTAGGCGTATATTTACAGGATATAAAAACGCTGGAGCAGCTTAAAAAGTTTAACTACTTTGAAGCACTGCAAAATTGTTTTGACTGGACACAGCAAACAGCCCTAAAAACGCTGTTACCGCTTAGGTTAACGGTACCGAGTGGCTCAAATATAAAAATTAATTACCAGCTAGATGGCCCCGCAAAACTTAGCGTGCGCATGCAAGAAGTGTATGGTTTAACAAGTACGCCAATGCTTGCAAATGGCAAGCTGCCACTGCTTATGGAGTTACTCTCTCCAGGTAAGCGCTCATTACAGCTTACGCAAGATCTTGCGCACTTTTGGGCTAGTAGTTATCGCGATGTACAAAAAGAAATGAAAGGACGTTATCCCAAGCATTTTTGGCCCGACGACCCAGCCAACAGCGTGGCAACCAATAGAGTAAAAAGCAAAATGTAGGTTTATTAACTTAAAAATATTTGTTTTATTTTTGAACATGTGAATATAGTGTACCTATAAATAAATCAATACTTTTAACTACAAGGAAGAAGTGATGAAACGACTATTTACATTAGCTTTGCTATTAGTGAGTACCTTTTCGGTTAATGCTGAAAAGGCACTGGACTTAAACAAATTTGCACAGCATTACTACAACACAATGACCGCCACGCAAGCGCCTAACGCAAGTGAAAAAGAGCTTGAAGCTTACCTTAATTTATTAACAGACGATGTAGGCAGCCAGCACATACCGTATCAAGTAGATGACTCTCGCACTGCAGAGGGTAAAAAACTAATGCGTAAGGGCATGCGTTTTTATTTAGGCGCGCACACCTTATACGAAAGCGAGCTGCTTAATACCTTTGTATTTAACGATAGCGGCTTTGCGATTCGTTATAAAAACCACGCTAAGGGCATTCATCCGCAAAGTAAGCAGCCAATCGAGTACACATCAGTAATGATGGAAGTAATAGAAGTTGAAAACGGTAAAGTGGCGATGATCCGTAAATATCACGAATAAAACGTAAAGTGATAAAACGCGCTAGCCATTAAAGCAAAGTTAATGGCTAATTGGGCTGTAATAGCTTTTTGTTGTTAAGTGCTTAAACTTCTTTACCACCGTGTTGCTCTGCTAAATCATCTAGCTCGGCAGAGGTGTAATCAAACCCGCTTTCATCATACTCGTAAGTGACTTTTACACTGTCGCCGCCATTAAATAGGCGAGTTTTAACTTGGTTTACGGGCCAATCTTTTAGTACATGCACAAAGCGGTTAGCAACTTGCGAGGTTTCAAAGCGGTAGCGAATTTCTGTTTTCATAAAAAGGCTCTGTTATTGTATGGCTTAGCTAAAAGTGAGTAGTAAAATTACACTATTTAATGCATTACCACCTCTCATAATCTCTTGGGTGTGTTGATTTTGGTCGTTGAATTTGCAGCCGTATGTTTGGTTTTTAGGCAAGGCAGAGCCTATGAAACTTGGTTATTCCCCATAAATAGGCGATAACGCAGTATAAAAGCCAAATATGGGCTGCCCGTTGGTTTCTTTCTAGGGCGGTAAGCTCTGTTTATTGGTTTTTACTTATTCTTACATGGATGTAAGTCATTAAAATAACGCAGGAGCCGTTATCGATCCTACTAAGCTACAAACCACGCGCTGCGATTTAATCGCCCCTAGATTGAACAGATTTTATCCGCCAAGGTCAACACGCCCTAGTATACCTTTAATCAATACGCCGATATAAGCCTCTAAAACAGTAAGTGAAGCAAAAAACCACACTTAAACGCTATAAGTGGTGCGTTTTTAAAATAAATAATAATTATTACAAATAGCTTTTATATCTAAAAAGTTAATGTGATTTTATCTTTACGTAATGTTCGCATTTTGCTTTAAGGCGCAGTGTTCCTTTCTAAAAATACTTATCTAGTACAAACCAAGCGTTGTTATAGGCCATTGATAGTAAATTACTTTAATAAGTAGATTAGCTTTGTACAGCGAATGTTTTGCTAAGCAATTTACGCACAGTTTAGCTATGTTAAATAGTATTTTTGCCGATCTCCCTTTGTTCTAAAAACTAAAACTATTTTAAAAATAAAACAAAAAAGCAACATTTAGGTTGATTGTTAGGTATTTGTAATTAGAATAGTCGCTATTACAAATAAGAATGATTCACATACAATATTAGGATTCAACATGAATTTGCGTAAATCTCTCCTTGCTAGTGCAGTAATTACTGCAACTATGGGTTTAACAGCGTGTGGCGGCTCAAGCTCCAGCGATAGCACCGAAACACCAACCACTCCAACTGTGACTAATTCGGCACCTACCGCTATTAGCTTATCAACAGCGGCTGTAACAGAAGATGAAGTAGGCGCAGTAGTCGGTACTTTAAGTGCAACCGATGACGATGCAACAGGCATGGTATTTACACTTTCTGATGATGAACAGTATTTTGAAATTAATGACAGCAATGAGCTAACGCTTAAAAGCACGTTAGCGCTTAATGCTGAGCAAGTAGAAACAGTTGATGTAACAGTTACTGCAACCGATGCTGGCGATTTAAGTTTTACACAAACACTGAGCGTATCTGTAACTGATATTGAAGCGCAAGATGGCGTAAACGTTTACGAATTTGCCTCAACAGTTAATGCTAGTAATTCTGCGGTAAGTTACACAGGCCAAGTGGCTCGTCATGCACTTTCGGCGCAAATTAAAGCTTACATAAGCTTATTAAGTGTTGATTACATTGAAAGCGAAGGCTTAACGGGCGATGCCGTTAAAGCGCAGTTAATGGCTTATTGGAGCGATTACGAAGCCGTAAAAGATAACAGCTTTTTGTTTATTGATGGCGCAACTACATTGCAACAGTCGTTTGCAGAAATTTCGAATTCAGGTAAAACCTTAACAGGTAAAATTGCTGGTAACGATGCGTCTAAAATGGAAGAAGATTGGCTAACAGAAGGTACATTTGAAGGCTGGAGCGACTTCGGCACTCAAGCAAAAACACCAGAAGGGCTTATTTTTCATTACTTTGATTTACTTGCCGCTAATGTAGATGCAATTGCAAGCGGTACGCAGTCTGAAGATGTAAACGGTAATGACATTACTGCGGCATACATCACAACAAGTGGCCTTGATTTAAACCAGCTTATTCAAAAGCACACGCTAGGTGCGTTAATGTTCTCGCAAGGCACTGACGATTACCTAGACGAAGGGCTTGATGAAGATAACACCGATGCAGCAGCCGATGGCACTTACAGTACTTTAGAGCATCAATACGATGAAGGTTTTGGTTACTTTGGCGCAGCACGTCATTATTTAGAATTTAGTGACGAGGCTATTTCTGATGGTAGCGCAAGCGCTGATATTGATGGCGATGGCAAAATTGACTTAGCGAGTGAATACAATTGGGGTAACTCTACCAATGCAGCTAAACGTGATAAAGGCGCGGTAGTAGCAACTGACTTTAGCAGCGCAGCAATGACGGCGTTTATTGCGGGTCGTAAAATTATTAACGATGCTGCACCAAGTGCATTAACCGATGATCAAAAAACGCAGTTATTAGCACAACGTGATATTGCTGTAGCCAATTGGGAAAACGCAATTGCAGCCACCGTTGTACATTACATCAACGACACATTAGCCGACATTGATACAGTACAAGGTACAGAGGCAAGTGCTGACGATTTTGCTAACTTAGCTAAGCACTTTAGTGAAATGAAAGGCTTTGCACTGAACTTTCAATTTAACCCATTTTCACCTTTTTACAGCGACGATAACGCAGGTAAATTTGCCGAGCTACATACATTGCTCGGTGAAGCGCCACTGCTAACAGATGCATACAAAGCGCAGTTAGTAGAGGCACGTGATTTGATGCAGGAAGTTTACGGCTTTGATGCTCAAAACGTTGAAAACTGGTAATAACCACCCGTTTTAGCACCAAGGAAGGTCAGCCCACGGGCTGGCCTTTTGCCGTTTAATTTTCAAAGTTTTTAGGGTTGAAATAATGATCAATTATGCAAAAAAAGGGGTTGTGGTTGCAGCTACTGTATTAACCCTTAGTGGGTGTGGTGAAAGTAGCTCAAGTAGCACAGGTAGTGATTTTCAAAGTAGTGATAGCGGGCAAACTACGACGCCTGCGGTTACAGAGTTTGATGAAGCACAACTCGTTGCTAACTTAGTCGATAATGTAATAACACCGACGTTTGTTTTGTTTAATCAACAAGCACAAACACAAACACAGGCCGTTGAAAATTACTGCCAAGCTGAAATACAAAGCGTACAAGAAAGCTCAGAAGAGGCCATTGCGCTGCGTGCTCAAGCACAACAAGCATGGCTTGATACCATGGCGGGTTGGCAACAAGCCGAAATGATGCAAATGGGGCCGCTTCTTGATAACGCAGGGCAGTTACGTAACCAAATATATTCATGGCCTACTTTTAGCCGCTGTGGGATAGACCAAGACGTGGTGTATAACCAAGACGGTGTTATTAACCAAGATCAAAATCGCCCGTATGCCATTAGCGAAAGAACAGCAACACGCCGTGGCTTATTTGCAATTGGGCATGTGTTGTTTAACGAGCAATTAGCGCATCACTGTAGTGTGGCAAATGATGCCCTTGCAGATTGGAATAACCGCACAGATTTAGCGCGTCGTCAGGCTCGTTGTGAGTTTGCTGTGGTGGCAAGTGAAGATGTTTTAAGTTCGTCAGTACAGTTATTACAAGCTTGGCAAGGGGATAGCGGTTTTGCTAACGAATTAAAAAATACTGGCCAAAGTGGCTCTCGCTTTAGCACAACTCACGAAGCACTTAATCATATTAGCGATGCACTGTTTTATATCGACACAATAGTAAAAGATAAAAAATTAGCAGAGCCGATTGGTATTTTTTCAAATTCGTGTGGCGCATCGGCGTGCCCTGAAGATGTAGAAAGCCTAGATGCAAAAAGTTCTTTAGATAATATTCGTAATAACTTAGCGGCGTTTGAAGCGTTAATTATGGGTAATTTAGACGCTGAGCAAGCAGGCACTGGCTTTGATGACTTTTTAGATGCAGAGCAAGCACAGGCTACTAAAACACGTTTAGTTGAAGGAATAGCAGCCCTTAAAGCCACTTTAAATAGCATAGATAGCTCGCTGGCTGATTTGCTAATTGATAACGAGCAACAGGTACGTGATGTACATGGGCAAGTGAAAGTGCTGACCGATGAGCTAAAAAATGACTTTATTAATGAGCTAGCACTTGAGCTACCCACCACCTCTGCAGGCGATAACGACTAAGGGCGACAATGAAATACAATAAACTTACAATTGCATTGCTTATGGCCGTAAGTTGCCAAGCAGTGGCAGAGCAAAAAAACGAATTAGAACATATTCAAATTATTAGCCATAACGATAAATTGCGCACCGAAGCAGGCTCGGCAACTTTAATTGGCGAAGCGCAACTTGAACAATTTGAGTTTGATGATATTCATCGTATTTTATCGCAGGTGCCTGGGGTAAACATACGCGAAGAAGACGGCTTTGGGCTAAGGCCTAACATTGGTTTTAGGGGCGTAACCCCTGAACGTAGTAAAAAAATAACCATTTTAGAAGATGGTGTTTTAATTGGCCCTGCGCCGTATTCGGCACCGGCGGCTTATTATTTTCCGCTTACTACACGCATGACCGCAGTTGAAGTGTTTAAAGGCCCAGCAGCCATACATTATGGCCCGCAAACGGTGGCGGGTACGCTTAATTTAGTGTCGCGCCAAGTGCCTGATGATGCCAGCGGTATGCTTGATATTTCAGCAGGCTCCGATGGCTATAAAAAAGCGCACGCGTATTATGGTAACCGCGAAGGGCAGTTTGGCTTTTTAGTTGAAGGCGTTCGCCTAGAAAGTGACGGTTTTAAAGAGCTTGATGGCGGACAAGATACTGGCTTTGAAAAAGACGATTTATTAGTTAAATTAGATTACACACTTAATAGCGAGCAGTTTAAGCAACGCTTTGAGTTAAAGCTGGCCTATTCAGATGAGCTTTCTAACGAAACCTACCTTGGGTTAACCGAAGAAGATTACCAGCAAACACCGTATCGCCGTTATGCCGCCAGTGGCCCTGCAAATATGGACACTAAGCATACGCAAGTGATGTTTACCCACCAGCTTAGCAGCGACAATTTTGCCCTTACAACCCGCGCCTACCGCAATGATTTTGAACGTGCATGGCTTAAACTCAACGCGGTTACTAACAGCAGTGGTAGTTTGTCGGATATTTTGGCAGACCCAACACGCTTTGAGCGTGAATACAGCGTTATTAGTGGCCAAGCCGATTCGGTTCAAAGTGGTGAAAGCAATGTGTTTTTAACCATGGGAACGAACGACAGAGCCTTTTTCTCGCAAGGCATACAGTTTGATGGTGATTGGCAAGTCGCTGCGTTTGGGCTAGAGCACTCACTCTCATTCGGGGTGCGTTTTCATCAAGATGAAATAGAGCGCGATCATTTTGAAGACACCTACGCCATGGTTAACGCGGTTAATACCCGTACAGACACCGCGAGTGTATTTACCACACAAAATACCGAATCTACCGATGCGTGGTCGTTATATATTGAAGACAAAGTAACCTTCGATAAGCTAACTCTTGGTTTGGGCGTGCGCGGCGAGTTAATGGATATGTCGTATCAAAATGACGCCCCTGGACAAGCAAACGATTGGCAAGATAAATCGAGCCGTATTTGGTTACCTGGGTTAAGTGGCTTTTACCAATTATCGGCCAATGCAGGGTTACTTTTTGGTGTACACCAAGGATTTGTGCCCTCAAGCCCATCTAGCCCTGTACGTGAAGGAGATGAAGAGTTCGAAAAAAGCGTAAACTATGAATTTGGCGGCCGTTACAACAACGGTAACAGCCAAGTGGAAGTAGTGAGCTTTTTTAATGATTATTCAAACTTAGTAGAAAGCTGTGGCCAGTCAAATTGTGGAATCGAAAACGAAATTGACCGCGAATTTAGTGGTGGGGAAGTGGATGTATGGGGCGTTGAGTCTCAATTTGCACACACTTACGCATTAAATAAGCACATTGATGTGCCAGTACGCTTAACTTATACCTACACGCAAAGTGAGTTTAAAGAAGAGCTATTTAGCGAATTTACGCAGTGGGGGCATATTCGCCCGGGCGATCATTTACCGTACTTGCCTAACCATCAAGCTGCGCTGAGCTTAGGCCTTGCACATAACGATTGGTCGGTTGATGTATTAATAAAATACACCTCAGAAATGCCAGAGGCCGCTGGCGTAGCTTATACCGCTGGCGAGCTTGGTAACACCACAGGGAATGATTTTTCATTACCGTTGGCAGGTGTCGAGGTACCCGCTACAACCGTTGTAGATATTGCTGCGCGCTACGAGCTTGATCAATATGGGCATATTTACGCTAAGGTAGATAATCTGTTTGACCAAGATAACATTGTTAGTCGTCGCCCATATGGCGCGCGCCCGGGTAAACCGCGTAGCGTAGCCGTTGGTTACAAATATCAATTTTAAGAGGTAAGTTATGCTCGAGACTATATGGCAAACGCTTCTTCAAACGCCAAATTATTTGTTTGATGCCAATAAACGTATTTTTATTGGCTATAGCATTGCGGCGTTAGTGATTGCAATGTTGCTGTATTTCTCGGGCCGTGCGCACCAAAAAAAGCGCACGTGGCGTGGGCTGGGGCGCTATTTATTTAGTAAGCGTATTTGGCTGAGTAAAAGTGCCAAGCTCGACTACCAATTATTAATTATAAACCGCTTACTTAAAGCCGCGCTGTGGGTGCCTATAGTGTTAACTATGGTGCCTGTTGCTATTGGCGTAAGTGATGCCCTGCAATGGCTTTTTGGTGAGCGCGCAGTATGGCAGCTGCCAAGTACTGTGGTGTTAGTTATTTTTACCGTTTTATTGTTTATATTTGATGATTTAACACGGTTTTTATTACATTTAGCACTGCATAAAGTGCCGTTTTTGTGGCATTTTCATAAGGTACATCATAGTGCGTTAGTGCTCACCCCAATGACCATTTATCGCAGCCACCCGTTTGAAAGCTATTTATATGCCTGTCGAATGGCGTTAGCCCAAGGTTTTGTAGTGGGCGTTTGTGTGTATTGCTTTGGCCGAAATTTATCAATGTTAGATATTTTGGGGGCTAATGTATTTGTATTTGCCTTTAATGCTTTAGGCGCTAATTTACGCCACTCACATGTGTGGTGGAGCTTTGGTAAAAAAATAGAAAATTGGTTAATTAGCCCAGCTCAGCACCAAATTCATCACAGCGATAACCCAAAACATTTTGACCGTAACCTAGGCTCAGCGTTAGCCATTTGGGATAGAGCCTGTGGCACACTGATAAAAGCGCATCAAGTAGGTAAAATTACTGTAGGCGTTGGCAATAACGACCGGGGGCACAACAGTGTAATGGATGCGTATTGGCGGCCAATTTACGAGAACCTACAAACGCCTTGGCAACGTGTGGCTAAAGCCGCTAATAAGGTGAATGTTTTTAATAAAAAAAAGCCCATTATTGAGGTTAATATTAACGACAAAACAGTTAAATAGCGCTCGGTTACAAAAAATAAAAGGTTAAATTGTAAATTTTGTGTTTCAATAATCGTATCAAACTCGGTACATACACGCGTACCTTCTTTAATTTACGATGACGATTTAACATGCATTACAAATCAGTTTTATTAGCAAGTTGTGCTTTATTGCTAAGCGCCTGTGGTGGCTCAGGCGGCGATGACACGCCCACCGTCAATTCAAATAAAATTCCTACATTGTCGGTTGCCGACATACCTAGCGAATTAACTAAAGGCCAAACCATTGAGCTAATTGCAACAGCAAGCGATGAAGACGGCACAATAAGCAGTGTGGTTTGGCAACAAACTGCGGGCACCACGTTATTGAATGAACCATTAGATGCGTTAAGTACCCGCCTTACTATACCCGCTGCGCAAAGTTATGAGCCTATAACGTATTCATTTAGCGTAACAGCCACCGATAATGAAGGGGCAACAAACACTCAAACCGTTACATTTGTAGCCAAAAACAGCATGGACATACACAGCGCCGCTAGGTTATTACACCAAGCTAGCATGGGGCCAACGCTTGCTGAAATAAACAGTGCTCAAGGTTTAAGTGAGCAACAATGGCTCGATAACCAAATAGCACTGCCAGTTAGCTACCATCGAAACTACTTGGTAAAACTTGAAGATGACGAAGACTTTAAATATATAAGCCGAATAGATGCATGGTGGAAAGCGGTGCTAAAAAGTGACGATCAACTACGCCAACGCGTTGCATTTGCACTGAGTGAAATATTGGTTGTATCGGATGAAAATAGCGATTTGCGTGCACAACCAGAGGGCATGATCACTTACTACGATTTATTACTTAAACATGCGTTTGGCAATTTTAGAGAGTTACTCGAAGAGGTAACGCTTTCGCCAATTATGGGCACGTACCTAAGCCATTTAGGGAACGAAAAAGCTGATGAAGCACTTAATATTCGCCCAGATGAAAATTACGCCCGTGAGGTTATGCAATTATTTACCATTGGCCTAGATGAGTTAAACCTTGATGGCACCGCTAAACTAGATGCAGACGGTAATAGCATAGCAACTTACGGACAGGCTCAAATACAGGGGTTTGCGCGTGTATTTACAGGCTGGACATTTGCCGGCAGCGAAACCTTTAAACGCAAAAGCCGTGATTATATAAACCCTATGCAAGCTTACAGCGAATACCATTCGGATAAAGAAAAAGTTCTATTAAATAATGAGGTTATACCGCCTGGTTATGGCCCAGAGGAGTCGCTAAAAATAGCCCTCGATAATTTATTTAATCACGATAACGTAGCGCCGTTTATTTCTAAGCAGCTTATTCAGCGGTTAATTACCTCAAACCCTACTGCGCAATATGTAGAGCGCGTTGCACGTGTATTTAACGATAATGGAAGTGGTGTGCGAGGCGATTTAGCCGCAGTTGTTAAAGCTATTTATTTAGATGACGAAGCACGCCATTTTGGCAGTGTACTTAGCTATCAAGGTAAAATTAAAGAACCACTTTTAAAAACTGTGCAGTTTTGGCGAAACCTTAACGCGAAGTCGCAGCAAGGTTATTATAAAACGTGGAACTTAGTCGATAGCTACGGGCAAGGCCCCATGCAGTCGGGCTCTGTATTTAACTTTTTTAGACCCGATTACCAAAGTGCGACTTTGCGCTCCCAAGGGCTTGTCGCCCCCGAATTACAAATAGCCAACGATGCGACTTTAATAGGCACAATGAATGCCTTATTTGCAAGTTTGGTTTGGAGTACAGCCGAAGCGCATACCGAGTTAAACCCTGCAGGAATTTATGTTTATGTACAAAGCGATATGGATTACTTGGCGCAAAATGGCATTAGCGCACTGATAGAGCAATATAATACCCTGTATTTTGCCGGCAATATGAGCGCTGACACTACACAAGCTTTACTTGATTTAGATGCCTATTTTGATGAGGATCAGTACCGCGTGAGGGTTTCGTACTTGTTATACATGATTGCTATTTCACCTGAATTTAACGTGCAGTATTAGGAGCGTATAATGAGCCTAAATAGAAGAGACTTTTTGTCATTATGTTTAAAAGGCGGGGTATCGGCAGCCGCTTTAACCAGTTTGCAGCTACAAGCGTTAACGGGGGCAACTAATGCAACAGAACTCGGTGATTATAAAGCCCTAGTGTGTGTATTTTTATACGGCGGAAACGACTCACTTAATATGTTGCTACCACTTGAGGGAGAGCAGCGTAGTTTATACGAGCAAAGCCGGCAAAACCTCGCAGTAGACAATCCGCTAGCGTTAAGTGTTTCTCAGCAGTTTGCAGGTGGCGTGGGTATTCATCCCTCACTTGCGCCTTTACAGAGCGTGTTTGAGTCGGATGATTTAGCCTTTGTTGGTGGCGTAGGCACTTTACTTACCCCCACCACATTAACAGATTACAAAAATAACGCGGTGCCTTTACCTAAGCATTTATTTTCGCATAACGATCAGCAAGCATCATGGATGTACGGCCGAGAAAAAGCCTCTTTAAACAGTGGGTGGGGCGCACGTATGCTAGAGCGATTAGCTGTAGAGGATCAGTTTGCGGCAAATATCTCTCTCGATGGCACTAATTTATGGCAAGCAGGCACAAATACCAGTGCCTTTGCGCTTAACAAAAGTGGCATAAGCACAATTAACGCCTTTGGAGGTTATCAGCCCCGCACTGAGCACGTTACTAACATAATGAACCGCTTGCTAGGCAATGCAAGCCATGTACTAGGGCGTGAATATGCGAATGGCTTAAATAGCGCAATTACCAACACGCAAACGATGAACAGTGCGCTTGAACAAGCCCCAGCGCTTACTACCACCTTTAGCGATACTAGCTTGAGTGAGCAATTAGCCGCGGTGGCCAAAGCTATTAGTGTGCAGTCGTCGTTAAGTACACAGCGCCAAGTATTTTTTGTCTCTATGGGGGGATTTGACACCCACGATGATCAGCTTACTGCGCACCCTGCGTTATTAAATACGCTAGCTCAAGGGCTCAGCGAGTTTAACAGTGCCATGAAAGAGCTAAACATGAATGATAAAGTCACCACGTTTACTATGTCGGACTTTGGCCGCACGCTCACCTCAAACGGCGATGGCACCGACCATGGCTGGGCGGGGAATCAAATAGTAATGGGCGGCGCGGTAAAAGGCCGTTCTATTTATGGCCAGTTACTTACTCAGCAATTAGAGGGCGAATACGATACCGGAGGCGGGCGGTTAATTCCGCAAGTGGCTAACGAGCAATACTTTGCAACGTTAGCGCAGTGGTTTGGGGTGCCTGTTTCTGAGCTGGTTGATATTTTTCCTAATTTAAGTAACTTTAACAGCGCGACCTTAGACTTTTTTGTGTAATGATACTGACACGCCAGCCTAGGTACGTTAGTTTAAGGTTAAAGCGCCGCTGCTTGATAATAAAAATGCGTTATTTAGTTGTTTTAATTAGCTTATTTTAAGGTTTTTGAACAAAGCTTATTATTTAAAGCACTTAATTATCACTATACAGTGGCGTGAGCTGTTAATTGTAATCTAAACCCAGTGCTTGGCAGTATAATGTACTGGTTTCAAATACTTAAAATTAAAGATCACACATGATAAAGGAATCATAATAATGAAAATTTTAGTGAGCTTAGTAAGTTTAATCGCTTTTTTACTCGTTTTACTGCCAGGGCCTTTATATAAGTATGGGGTTGTTGAACTAAGTACTGCGTTTGCAGGGTTTAGATTTGGTGTGTATGTGGGTGGCGCTGCATTAGTGCTGCTTGTTATACAGGTTATTTTTATGCGTAAAACGCTTAGCATGGGCAGCACTTTAATGGCATTGGTGTTTGCAGCCATCGCGATTGCAATGCCACTGAGCATGATGAGCAAGGCTAAAAGTGTACCCGCGATCCATGATATTTCGACCGATTTAATTAACCCGCCAAAATTTGTGGCAATTGTACCGCTGCGAGCGGATGCTAAAAACCCAGCTGAATACGCAGGAGAAGAAACAGCCACGCAGCAACGCAAAGCTTACCCTGAGCTAAAAACACTAAATTATGCACAATCAAAAACAGACTTATTGGCTGCTACCGAGCAAGCGGTTAAAAATTTAGGGTTTGAGCTTGTTAATGTTAATGCGGCTACGGGCATTGTAGAAGCAACGGATACCACCACATGGTTTGGTTTTAAAGACGATGTAGTTGTGCGTATCAATGATGAAGGCAGCCAGCGCTTTGTCGATATACGCAGTAAGTCACGCGTGGGGCGAAGCGATTTAGGAAAAAATGCTGAACGTATACATTCACTCATTGATGAGATAAATACGTTACTGGATAAGTAACCAACATTTAAGTTAAAAAAGCCCAACCTTGTTGGGCTTTTTTGGTCAGGGTGCATTCACAGCGCCAGCGTTAGTGTAAACCATATCAAAGTGCATACCGGTATTATTTTTAGAGGCAGCCCTTATGGGGTTGGCTTTTAAATAAAGCACTTAAATAAGCAAAAAGGTAGACGACTTAAATTTTTACAGACTATGGAGTTGTTATGAAAACAGTAGGATATGCAGCAAAAAGCGAAGGTGCGCAACTAGGTGAATATACTTTTGAGCGCCGCGATTTACGCGATAACGATGTAGAAATTGAAATTTTATATTGTGGCGTATGCCACTCTGATTTACATGCAGTGCGCAATGACTGGGGTGGCAGCCGTTACCCGTTAGTCCCTGGGCACGAAATTGTAGGTAAAGTAAAAGCCATTGGTAGCGCTGTTAAAAACTATGAAAAAGGTGACACAGTAGCGGTAGGCTGCATGGTTGATTCATGTCAAAGCTGCAAACAGTGTGATAACGGCGAAGAGCAATTTTGCCAAGAAGGCATGGTAGGCACATACGCAGGTAAAGACAGAGAAACCGGCGAGATGACCCAAGGTGGCTATTCTAAACATATTGTTGTTCGTGAAGAATTTGTACTATCAGTCCCTGAAAACCTAGAGCTTTCGCGCGTTGCCCCTTTATTATGTGCAGGTATCACTACTTACTCTCCATTACATAAGTGGGGCGTTACAAAAGGCAGCCGTGTTGCCGTTGTAGGGCTTGGTGGCTTAGGTCACATGGCTGTTAAAAATGCCGTAGCCATGGGCGCGAGTGTAACAGTGGTTGGGCGAAGTGAGTCTAAAAAAGATGACGCAGTAAAACTTGGCGCGCAGCATTATTTAGTGTCGACTGACGAAGATGCAATGAAAGCGTCGCAGTCGGCTTTTGATATTATTATTGACACCGTACCTGTTAAGCACGATTTGTCTATTTACACACCCTTATTAGACATAGATGGGACGCTAGTTATTGTTGGGCAAGTTGGCCCCGTAGAAGAGCTAAACACTGTGCCTCTTTTAATGGGTCGTCGGCGCATCGCAGGCTCACTGATTGGTGGGATAGAAGAAACCCAACAGATGCTAGATTTTTGTGGCAAAAATAACGTATTGCCAGAGTGCGAAATGATTAATATTGACCAAATAAACACCGCGTATGAGCGAATGGAAAAATCAGACGTACGCTATCGTTTTGTTATTGATATGGCGTCGTTAGAGGCCCAGTAAGGTGGGTGATTAAATCCCCTTGTTAAAGTAAAAGAGCGGCTAATTGTATTAGCCGCTCTTTTTATATGCTTAACACGTTTGTGCTGCGGGTTGTTGTTTATTAAGTTGCAAGTAGCTTAAAAACCACATTACTAAGCCGCCTAAAAACAACGCTGCTGCGACATAACCTGTTTGGTTAGGCGCTGCACCTTGTGCAATAACAGCCCCGCCAACCCAAGGGCCGATAGCATTTGCGGTGTTAAATGCGCATTGTACTAATGCACCAATCATTGCATGGCCCTCTGGGGCTACATCCATTAATAAAGATTGAATAAGCGTTGCCAAACCCACACTGCAACCAATAAAAAATATAACCGCATACAGCATCCAAATATTGTAACTTGCGCTAACGTAGGCAATTGCAAATACGATGGTGCACACCAGTGCAAGGCCTGTGGTTTTAATGGCCGATTTATCGGCCGCTTTGCCTAATATGTAATTACCTAACGTACAACCAATACCAAACATCACCATAGCGATAGAAATAGTGTAAGGGGCTGTTTTAGTTACATCTAAAATTGTATCGGCAATGTATGTATAAATACAAAACACGCCGCCAAAGCCAATAATAACAATACCTAAAATAGACCACACCAGTTTATTTTTAAGTACGCCAAACTCGTTAAGTAAGTTAGATGGCTTAGCGTTATCGATATTTGGCACTACTTTGTATACAAATATAAACGCAATAAACGCTAAAACCGCAGCGCCACCTAAGCAATAACGCCAGCTTAGGTTTTGCCCCACCAAGGTAACAATAGGCACGCCTACGATGGTTGCAATGGTTAAGCCCATAAATACTTTTGACATAAAGCTTGCGCGTTTACCCGAAGGGGCAATATCGGAGGCAAGCAAAATAGCGGCACCAAAGTAAGCGCCGTGAGGTAAGCCACTTAAAAAGCGAAAAATAACGAGCTGCTCTAATGAGGTTGCTAATGCACTCAAACCATTAGAAATACACATTAGGCTTAAAAAAATCAGCAAAGCTTTGCGTTTTCGCATATTGGCCGTTGTAAGCATTAATACCGGCGCGCCTACCACAACACCAATAGCATAGGCGCTAATTGCATAGCCACTTTGCGAAGGGGTTGAGCCAAACGTTTCACTGATCAGCGGTAGCATAGGCATCATTGAAAATTCTGATAACCCTAAAATAAACGTACCTAGTGCTAACACTAATAAAATAGCAGCTTTATTTAACTGATTAGATGCCGACGCAACATCTGCACTCATAGAAGATCCTTTAACTTTGATTTTAAAAATAGTGAATAGCCACACATTAACTGTGTGGAGAGTAAACATATACTAGGTGTGGAGTGTGTCAGTGAGATGGCTATTTTAAGTTAAAAAGTGTACTACGTCATGTATAAAAAATAGTATTTTTGGCTTGTTTTACTTTTGTTAATTGCTATAAAGTGTTACTTATTAGATTAATTTATAAAAAGTTTTTACAAAGCAACTCACTAGCAAGCTTTTAATTGCTCGCAGAAAAACTAAAAAACACCTATATTTACAAAGTTATTACATTTATTGCTAGCTTACATATTATTTTTATATTTGTTTGTTATTGTCATCCTATTATTATTCCCTAAAGGTTTAACACATGTTTGGTCTACGAAAAGATAACGCCAAAGTTGAAGAATTGGAACATCAACTCAATGAAAGTAAATCAGTACTATCCGCTATTTATAACCATGTAGCGTATATTGAATTTACACCCGAGGGAAAAATTTTAGACGCTAATGAGCTTTTTTTAGATACCGTAGGCTACAAAAGAGAAGAGGTAATAGGCAAGCACCACCGGATTTTTTGCGATTCAGACTACGCTAAGTCGAGTGAGTACAGCCAATTTTGGCAAGCGCTGCAAGGGGCAAACTCAACAAGCGGTACCTTTATGCGCTTTAACGCTAATGGCGAAAAGCTATGGCTAGAGGCTACTTATTTTCCTGTTGAAGTAAACGGGGTGGTTACTAAGGTTATTAAAATAGCGTCGGATATTACAAAAAATTATGTACAGCGAAAATCTCAAGAAGCGCTCACCGAAGCGCTTGATAAGGCGCTGGCTACAATAGAATTTAACCCCGATGGCACCATAATTAAAGCAAATCAAAACTTTTTATCTACGGTGGGTTATTCACTTGCAGAAATTGTTGGCAAACATCACAAAATGTTTTGTACTGACTCTTTTTATCAAAATAACCCTCGGTTTTGGGAAGAGTTAAGCGATGGGCAGTTTAAGTCGGGTAAGTTTAAACGCATAACCTCTGATGGCTCGCAAATATGGCTAGAGGCAACTTACAACCCAATTTTAGATAATAAAGGCAAAGTGACAAAAATAGTGAAGTTTGCCTCTAATATTACCGATCGCATAAAAGACAACGAAGCCGTTAGTGAGGCCGCACAAATTGCGTATGAATCGGCGGTGTCGAGTGCGCAAACGGCTAAAAGGGGCTCAGATATATTACACGATGCAATTGCAAACTCAGATGCAATTGTAAGCCAAGTACTTAAATCGGTTGATTTAATTAAAAACCTGAATGAGCAGTCAGCAGTTATCGGCTCTATTGTGTCGACCATAAGCAGTATTGCCGATCAAACTAATTTATTGGCGTTAAATGCAGCCATTGAAGCCGCCCGAGCGGGCGAGTACGGGCGAGGCTTTGCCGTGGTGGCCGATGAAGTTAGACAGCTTGCAGCAAGCACCAGCAGTTCAACCAACGAAATTGCAACCGTAGTTAAAAACAACCAAGAGCTGACTAACGATATTTCAAAGCAAATCACCTCCGTCTCTGATTCCTCAGAGCAAGGCCGAGAGCTAATAGCGAAAGTCTCAGAAGTAATTCAAGAAATAGAACGCGGCGCAGATGCTGTTTCTGCTACAGTGTCTAAGCTTAACGCGAGTTAAGTGGCAGTAAGTTCTCAAAGTGCGACATTTTGTCGCGCTCTAAACTTGTAACTACATTATATAATTTATGCCATATATAACAGTGGCATAAATTATAAATGGCTCATATTCAACATATCCAACACACTTATTTATTCTCTCCTTTAGCACTTTTATTAACTGGCCTTTTATCTCCTGCAGTATTTGCAGATGATAACACTTTAGAAATTATTGAAGTGCATGGGCAGGTACACAACAAGCACTTATCGCTTGGTTCGTCAGAGGCAATGCTTAGCAATTTAGGTGTTGATTTTTCGGCTGCGGGCGGGGTGTCTAACTTACCTATTTTAAATGGTTTAATGGGCGATAGAGTAAAAGTACTGGTTGATGGCGCAGAGGTTACTGCAGCGTGCGCTAATCAGATGAACCCACCTCTTTCTTATATATCAGCTAATCAAGTAACGGCTTACAATGTAGTTGCTGGTGTTTCGCCAGTGAGTGCTGGTGGCGATAACATTGCAGGTGTAATAAGCGTTAACTCAATTTCACCACAATACAGCGAAAATACTGAGCTTGCATGGCATTCAGGCTATGTCTCGGCTAAGTACAGCAGTGTTGATAACGGCCAAAAACTAGGTTTGGGAGCACGTTTAGCAAGCGATACTGTGAGCCTTAATTACCAAGGGTCGTTTAGTGATGCCAACAGCTACAAAGATGGAAAGGGTAATGTGGTACTTGATACATTATATCGGGCTCAAAACCACAGCCTAACTGGCGCGATACGTGACGATAAACAGCAAGTTGTGATAAAGCTTACGCATCAAAAAATACCGTATCAGGGTTTTGCTAACCAGTACATGGATATGACTGATAACACCAGTTATGGCGCTATTGCCCAATATAAGCGCAGTTTTGAAAACAGCGAGCTACAAGGGCAAGTTAATTGGCACAGCGTTAAACACGAAATGGGTTTTTTTAGTAAAGAAAAAACCGGCATGATGCCCATGAAAACAGATGCAAAAGACATAAGCACACAGCTTAAATGGCGCCTTACACTTGATCAAAATAGCTCATTACTACTTGGACAAGAATATTATAATTACCGCATTGATGATTGGTGGCCGGCGATTGAAGGCTCAACCATGATGGGGCCAAATGATTATATAAATATTAATAACGGTAAGCGTGAGCGTATTGCCTTATTTGCAGAATATGCAAGCCAAATCAATAACAAGCTCTGGTTAAATACGGGTATAAGGGTTGAGCGTGTTAATACACAGGTTGATGAAGTACAAGCCTATAACGATGGCATGAGTATGATGAATATGGGCAGTTTGAGCGCAATGACAACTGCCAATAATGCGCTAGCTGCCAATAACTTCAACAATGCTGATAGAGACAAAACCGACACCTTAGTTGATGTAAATGTATTAGCTAATTATCAAATTACACTTTATGACGAGCTGCAATTAGGCCTAGCCCGCAAAAACAGAGCCCCTAATTTATATGAACGTTACAGTTGGGGTGTAAGTAATATGGCAAGCACTATGATTGGCTGGTACGGAGACGCTAATGGTTATATTGGTGACCCAAACCTCAAAGCCGAAACCGCTCATACCATCAGTACAACGTATTCAAAAACAGCAAAAAATGATGCGTGGCGGGTAAGTGCTAATGTGTGGTACACCGATGTAAACGACTACATTGATGCAGATATTGTACGTAGTTTTAATAGTTATGGATTAGCAAATACAACACGTAACATTTTAAGCTTTACTAATGTCGACGCCACACTTTATGGCGCAAAGCTTGATATAAGTAAGGCACTTTATCAATCAACACAGTTTGGCGAATGGGTATTAACAGCAAACATAACGAGCACTCGTGGTAAGCGCCGCGACACTAACCAACCGCTTTATCAAATTAAGCCGTTACATACAGCGCTCTCATTAAGCCAGCAAATAGGATTATTTGAAAATGCGCTGTCGTGGGAGTGGGTAGATACAAAATCACGCGTTGATGTTAACCGCTTAGAAAACCAAACCGTTAGTTACAGCTTAGTTAATATAAGCTCTAAAGCTTCTTTTGATGCGCTTACGCTGGGTATTGAGGTGGTAAACTTATTTGATACGTTTTACCAATTACCCCTAGGCGGGGTAAGTATTGCAGCGCTTAAGCAAGGTAACAGCACGGGGCTTACTCAATTAGCTGGGCAAGGGCGCTCATTTAATATAAGTGCCAGTTACGCATTTTAAACCCATATAAAGCGTTGAGAATAGGTTTCTTGGCGCTTAAGTTTAATCTGATGTTGGCGTAACTTGCTCGGCGTTGGTTGCTTGCTGCGCCTCTAAAGCTAGTTTTTCACGCTCTGCTTTTGATACATACGCCGGTTTATTACTTTTATGCAATTTAGCATTAGCACGTTTATCTTTTTTCTGAAATTTGGTGACGATTTTTTTGCGGCGGTTCATTAGTACTAATATTCTGATTAATTAAGGTCGCACATTATACAACCAATGCAATGTAAGCCGCTATCTAAATTTAAAGCGCGATTGTTGTAACCCTGCCGCAAAGGTCTATTTAATACTATTGCTTGGCGGTATAATTTAGCTTTAATACCAATTTAATTATTTAAGCGATTTATTATTGCGCATTGGTAGTAATGATTCATACAAAAGGATACGTTTTGAAAAAGTTAGCTTTGCTTTGCAGTGCTTTATTTGCTTTTAGCTCACATGCACAATTACATACAAATATTGATAATGTTGCCGATTACGCTGTTAATACTTATCAACAATCACAAATTCACACGTTAACTAATTTAGTGGCTTTTCCTACGGTAAATAAAGAGTCGATACCCGCGCCACAAAATCCTGACTTTATTAATTTTAAATCAGTATTAAAAATGAAAGCGGCAGAGCTTGGGTTTGATTACCAAGACCTAGGCTACACCGTGCTTATAGGCATGGGAGATCAAAACGAAAAGGTTACCGTTGTAACCCACGGTGACGTACAACCGGCCAATGCCAGTAAGTGGAAACAAAGCCCATTTATTATCGATACCTCAGAGCCTGGAAAATTAGTCGGGCGCGGCACAGAAGACGACAAAGGCGCAATAGCCACCGCACTATACGCCATGAAAGCGATTAAAGATAAAGGCATAGAGCTTAATAACCGCATAGAGCTGATGATTTACCTAGCCGAGGAGTCAGATTGGGGCCCGCTTACTGAATTTATGAAAACCTACGAGCAGCCAAAATACGCCGTAACCATTGATGCATCATACCCAGTTGTAGTAGCCGAGAAAGGCTGGAGCTTAATTGCTCCTACTTTTAATGCTACCTCAAAACAAACCGGTATGTATGTGAGTGATTTAGCGGGCGGCGCGTTTAAAAGCCAAATACCAGAAGATGCAAGCTTAGTGCTGCATAACGCAAGCGCTGTCGTTATTAACTCATTAAAAGCTAAAGCTAAAACACTTAGTGAAGTTGAGTTTAACTTTGAAGAGCTAGCTGAAGGCTTAAAAATAACTGTAAAAGGGGTGTCTGCGCACTCTTCAGAGCCAGAGTCGGGCGTTAATGCTATTGCACACCTGAGCGAGCTATTTAAAGACGTAGCACTTGAAAATAATAGCGATGGGCAGCTTATAAAATTTGTAAATCAATTAATTGGCTTAGATATTCATGGTAAGCAATTTGGTAATATTGCCTACGAGCATGAATTCATGGGCCCAATGAGCGTAGCCCCAACCGTAATTGAACGCGATGGTAACGCACTAACGTTAGCCATTAACGCGCGCCGCCCAGTTGGTAAAGATGAAAACTTACTTAAAGCGCAAATAAACAGTGCGATTAAGGAATGGGAAACGGTAAATAACGTAACGCTTACTAATGTCGAGACCATTATTGGTACACCCATGCTGTTAGATAGCGCGCCGCACGCACAAAAGCTGCTTGATATTTTTAAACATTTTACAGGTGACGAACAAGCTGACTTTGTATCAATAGGGGGCGGCACTAACGCAAAGCTATTTGATAATGCCGTCTCGTTTGGCCCTTCAATGCCAGGCAAACGTTATACCGGCCACTCAGAGCATGAATTTATTACGCTTGAGCAATTAGCGCTTAATTTACGTATGTATACCGCAATGATGATAGAGCTAGGTAATATGTAAGCTATAGCTGTTTTAATATAAAAGCCGCCTTGTTTAACTGAAGTGACTCCAGCAAGGCGGTTTTTTTGTATTTACTAAAACTGAGCTACAAAACTGAGATTGTATATATCGTAGTCATCGTTATCGGTGTAATTAGCTGTAAAATAGTAGTTATCGTTAATAAAGTATTTACCTTCAACAACTAAATCTGAGTCATATAAACCAACGCCTACTGCAACATGCTTATTAAAGTAATAATTTGCCAACACATTAAAAATTGAATCATCGCCAGCATCGAGATAGTCAGCATTTATAGTAAAGTAGCGTTCATCGTAAAGGTGAGCAAAGTAACGTGATGATAAGTCCCACGATTCTATTTCATCATCCGTCTCAACAGTAAAACCAATGTAGTCGGTGTCATTAATTTGGTGATTATATTGCGCTTTAAACAAATAAACTGTGTCACCATATTCGTAATCTACCATGCGTGCAGATACTTTTAACGAATCAGCAAATAAGTAACCTATGCCAAGTGAATAGGTATCAGTATCGCCAATATTAGGCAGCTCTATGGTTGCAAAAGCATTACCGTAAAAGCCTTCTCCAAAAATCCCTTTGCTACTATAACCATCTGAATTAAAGTAATTTAAGCCTATATTACTATCTGTATCTAGGTAGCCATAATCATCCCATACTCCCGAGCTTTGTTGCTCTTCAAAGTAATAATGCGTAGATAATCCGTACACATTATCGCTGTAATAGCGTGAATCAATTTTTGCGTAGTTGATTGTATTAAACCATTGCTTTGATGCTGATTGTTCAGCGTTTACTGATGCTGTACAGATAAGTGCAAGCAAAGAGAGTGGCATTAAGTAGCGCATAAGTATCCTTTCTTATAATTAAATAGGTGTATCTAGAAAAGGTATTATATTAAATACTCTTTAAAATACATTTAAATAATTGTAAGTAACTGTATGTTTGTATAAGTATTTGTAGAGATGCGCTTGAAGGGGCTGCTATAAATTGATGACTAATGTCATATTAACTAATGACAAATAGCACCTTTCAGGCTTAAAAATTAAGGCAATAATAACCTTACATTTTAAGAGGAGAGCAAACATGAATACACCAGCATTTTTTGATAATTTAAAACGTTACTTTGTGGCTTTGGTATTTTTGACCGCGATAAACTTAATTACATCGCCAAATTATTTATGGGTAGTATGGCCTGCTTTAGGGATGGGTATAGCACTGCTAAAAGAGTTGTTAAACTCAAATAACTCAAAAAGGGTTAGGGATGAGTGTTAAGCCAAGTAACAGGTTACCCGGCTTAACGCGAAAAACCGTAAGGTTTAAAAATTACGTTTTATGCGGTTGAGTCGAGCGTTGCTTTTAGGGAGATTTCGGTATTAAGTAGCTTTGAAATAGGGCAGCCTTTTTTAGTTTGCTCACACAGTGCCTGAAATTGCTCGTTAGCAATATCTTTAATACGTGCGTTTACTTCAAGCGCTATATGGGTGACTGCAAAGCCGTCATCAACCTCATCAAGGCTTACGGTGGCTTTAGTATCAATTTTATCGGCTTTAAAACCGGCATCGCCGAGAGCAAGCGAAAGCGCCATACTAAAGCAGGCACTGTGCGCAGCTCCAACTAATTCTTCTGGGTTAGAACCAGGCTCGTCTTCAAAGCGAGTATTAAAACCAAATGGTTGTTTATCAAGTGCGCCGCTTTGTGTAGAAATACTGCCTTTACCTGTTTTAATATCGCCTGACCAGGTTGAGTTTGCCGTTTTTTTAATCGTCATCATCTTCTCCTTGCGTTGCATGTAAGCTTTTCAGGCTGAGTAAGTGCTATTTACTTAAAGCACCTAAATACAGCCTTAAAAGCCGAGTTATTCATACCATTGCAAAATAGACGCCAGCTCACGCATAGCATAAAGGATTAATACCTTTTACTTTTTATTACGTTTACAGCGCTCTGAGCAGTAAATAACGTTATCCCAATCGCGCTGCCATTTTTTACGCCACGCAAAAGGCTTGTTGCAAACAGGGCACATTTTTTGTGGTAAGTGACTTTTTTTATGTGCCATATTAATTACTTTTTGCGGTGTTTTTGTGTGTACGAGTAAGCCCTACATGCTTTTTTAATATGTTAGGAATTGCACGTTTAACATCGGCGCGCTCGCGGTATTGCCATAAACGTTCGCGCGCTTGTTTGGAGGCTTGAGTTAAATCAAGCATTGGCTCGGGGTAGTCTTCACCAAGTTTAAAGTCGTTAAACAGCGCTTCCATTGGTGTTTGTTGCCAAGGCTCGTGTAAATATTCTATCGGCAGCTTTTCAAGTTCGGGGCACCATTTTTTAATAAAGGCGCCGGTTGGGTCTTGATCTTCAGATTGCTTAATTGGGTTGTAATGCCTAATGGTATTAATACCCGTAACTGAGGCCTGCATTTGTATTTGTGGGTAATGAATGCCAGGTTCAAAGTCTAAAAAGTAATTTGCCAAAGGTAAGCTTGCCTGCTGCCAGCTTATATTTAAATGATGCGTTACAAAGCTAACCAACATAGCGCGCATTCTAAAATTAATATAGCCCGTGGTGTTTAAACAGCGCATACAGGCATCAATAATGGGTATACCCGTTTGGCCTTGTGCCCAGCGCTCAATATCGTGTTGTACGTTGTCATCGTTTCTATATGGGAACTGATGATACCCCGCATTGAGCGCTTTAAATTCCATCGTACTCTCACTTTCAAATTTTTGCATAAAATGGCAGTGCCAATGCAAACGCGATACAAATGCAGCAAGCGGGCGCTTCCAGCCTTTTTTGCTTGGGTGTTTTGCATGGTATGCATCAATAGCGGTTTGATAAACCTGTTTAAGGCTAATATTACCCCATGCTAAATAAGGCGAAAGCCTAGAGCAGTGAATACGGCTTAAGCTGGGGCTAGATATGCCTTTTTGATACCCCTTACCGCGCTCAGCAAAAAAGCTTTGCAATATTGTGTGCGCAGTTAAAGGCCCACCTACTTGAAAGTTGTCATCATTTTGCGTGTAGCTGTCGGGTAATTTAGGTGTTTGGTAGTTATTAAGTGTAATGGTTTTTATGTTTTTCCAATTGGGAATAGCAATAGGAGCCTGCATTGTTTGTTGCCAGCGTGCGTTCCAATCTTTACGGTTTTTTTTGCCACGAATAACGCCGCCCGTTTGTGACTCAAGCCAGTTAACTTTGTTAGCTTTACACCATATAGCCACGGCTTTATCGCGCTCAAAAGTATTGTTTAAGCCAATTTCTTGATGGCTAAATATGTTTGCTATTTGGTATGTTTGATTAAGCGTGTTTAACAGTGTCAGCATGTCTTGGTTAAAAATATACAGCGTTGCTTTGTAGCGAGTTAGCTGCTGATTTATTTCGCCTATTGATTGATAAACAAAACGCCAATGGCGCGCATTATAATGTGCATCCTCAAGCATTAGTGGCTCAAAGTTGTATAGCAGTAACGTGGGTAAATCATCACTAAATGCATTTTTAAGTGGTTGATGGTCGCTAAGGCGTAAATCGCGTTTAAACCACACTATGTTTATTTTTTCGCGCATGTTTAAAAAAGTGGCTGCAGTTATGAAATACTGTACGCAATACAGCGCTTTTACGATTTGCAGTACGACGTATAAAGGAAAATTATGTTTTTAGATTTAACGCAAAGCACGCAGCACAATGTTTACTCGTATTTAGTAGGGGGTATTAGCCCGCGTCCTATTGCTTGGGTAAGCACACTTAGTAAGGAGGGGGTTGCTAATATTGCCCCGTACTCTTTTTTTACAGTGGCCAGCTGTAACCCGCCAGTGCTGAGCGTGACCCAAGTAAACCCACGCGACAAAGCCAATAAAGACACGCTTTTAAACCTTCAAGCCACTAACAACTGCGTGGTTAATATTGTTAGTGAAGAGCTAGTAGAGAAAATGAATCAAAGCTGCGCTAATTATCCACATAATGTGAGTGAATTTGAGGCGGCAAATATTGAAACAATCGCCAGTACACACGTAACATCCCCAGGCGCCGCAGCGGCTAAAGTAAGATACGAGTGCACCTTAAGAGACGTTATTCAGATAAGCGACGAACCAGGTGGCGGCAAAGTTATGCTACTTAACGTGGTGGGAATTTATATTGACGATAACGTGTTAGTAAATGGCTATATAGATCCCACGCGTTTAAACAGCATAGGTAAAATGGGTGGAGACTACTTTAGTTCTACTAAAGATAAATTTGTACTAAAGCGGCCACAATTGTAAAATAACAGATTAACTTTATACACTTACTGTTAACTCATTAAGCGTTACTTATAAAAACAAATGGATATTTAATGTCTAAACTTTACCTCACTTTAGTATTTGCCCTACTTAGTTTTAGCTGCCTATCAGCCTCTGATAAAAAGCTACCCATAGAAGCGTTTGCAGGCTTAAAAAGCATAAGCCAAGTTAAGCTCTCACCAGATGGAAATAACATTGCGTATGTTAGAAACCTTGATGGCGATTTAGTTTTAATGGTGCAAAGCCTTACAACAGGCAAGGGCAAGCCGATTATTAAATCGGATAACCACACTGTATTTTTTGACTGGTTTAGTTGGGCAAATAATGATGTTTTGTTATTGGGCGCACGATACATTAAATATCAATTTGGTGGGGTTAAGTATGCGTCTACATTAATGTATTCGTATAATCTAAGTGATGATAAAGGAATAAAACTGGCTTTTAGAGCAAACAACACGCGTGATGAAAAGCAGCCTCAGTTTTCTGACCGAATTATTAGCTTTTTACCGGAGCAAGAAAATAAAATACTCGTGCAGGGCGATTTTAAAATAGCCAATACCCCTGCGGTGTATGAACTTGACCTAACTACCTTACGCAAAAAACAAATACAACGTGCTCGTGCAGATGTAACCAGTTGGTTTGCTGATAGACAAGGCAAGGTTCGTATTGCTAAAAAAATGGATGAAACACAATTTACTTACGAGCTGTACAACGAGCAAAATGAGTCGTGGCAAACACTATTTAGCTACGAAGTATTTAGTGAGCAAAGCATTTCGATACTTGGCTTTGATAAAGACCCTAACTTTTTATACATCACTGCGCTACATGAAGGGCGTGATGCATTATTTAAGCTTAATCTATCAACTAACAAACGTGAGCTCATTTTTAGCGACGACAAGTATGATGTAGATGGCGATATTTTTTACTCCCGTAAAACTGGCGAAGTGGCAGGCTTTACGCATTCGCATTTAGAAGATGGTATTGCGTATTGGGATGAAGACTTAGACAAGCTACATCGCTCTTTACGAGCATCATTACCTAAAGATTCATTTGAAATGGATATTGTTAGCACCAGCGACGATCAGCAAAAATATGTACTGTATGTCAGCTCAGATAAAACATCAGGCGCCTACATGTTAGGTGACAGAAAGCGAGGTGATTTAACATTTTTTGCAGACGTTTACCCACACATTAACGAAAGCGTATACGCCGGTAAAGAACACATTAGCTATAAAGCACGTGACGGGCTTATTATAGAAGGCTACTTAACGCTGCCTGTTGGCTATGAGAAAGGCGATAAGTTACCCACTATTATATTTCCACATGGTGGGCCTATGGCGCGCGACTATGCAGGCTTTGACTATTGGACGGCGCTACTGGCATATAATGGTTATGCCGTGTTACAGCCTAACTTTCGTGGCTCAAGTGGTTATGGTTATGACTTTTTAATGCAGTCGATCCAAGGTTTTGGTTTAGCCATGCAAGATGACTTACAAGATGGAGCTAACTGGTTAATAGACCAAGGGATTGCTCAGGCTGATAAAATTTGTATTGGTGGCGCAAGCTATGGTGGATATGCCGCCTTAATGGCTGTTATTAAACACCCTGAAACATTTAAATGTGCGGCAAGTTTTGCAGGGGTAACTGACCTTGAGCATATTGTGAGTAAAGCCCGACACTTTACAAACAAAGACATAGTACGAAAACAGTTTGGAACAAATAGCGATAAGCTAGAGGCTAATTCGCCGGTCAATTTTGCTAAATCAATCAACAAACCTGTTTTACTTGTGCATGGTAGCGACGACAGTGTTGTCCCTATTTACCATAGTCGAGAAATGGAAGATGAATTAGATGACGAAGATAAAGATGTTACTTACATTGAGCTAGAAGATGGCGACCATTACTTGTCTTATCAGCCGCATAGAATTAAAACGTTACAAGCGTTTCTCGATTTTTTTGATAAGCATTTAAAAAACGATTAATAACAAAGGCGACTTAGGTCGCCTTTTTTGAGCGTAATTTTTCATATAATGCACATTGTTTGCACTTTTACTTGTTAACGTTATACGTTGTTATTAAAGGCGCTATTTATAAGTCGCTATAATAGCACACGCAATTAATACAATTGGTATTACAGGCTATTCTTGAAAGTGCTTAGAGCTTTTAATAATACGTTTTAGCAGTAAAAAAATACGCAATAAATAACAGCTCAAATGCTTTTAGAGTCAGGTTTATAAAAAATAAATGAAAATTCATAACAAACTTTTTTTAATATTATTTAGCTTCACCTTTAGCATTATTGCGGGGCTAGTTGTGCTTATTCAGTACAGTATTGGCCAAGGTATTATTGATTTTGTAAACGCCAAAGAAGTAAAAGCATTAGAGCCATTAGCGGTACAGCTGGCTAATAAATACGCGCAAACTCCCTCGTGGGATAAAATTATAGGTAACGATCAGCGCTTTTTAAGGTTGGTTGAATCGCAATTGCAATCAAGTCAGTTTTTACCTAGTTTACGCGATATGCCACAGCGCCCAGAAATTCGCGGCGAACGCAGACCCAGACCCCCACAGCATATGGCGCAACGAGATCGACGGCCACCGCCCGAGCATGCCGCGCACTATGCACTACTTGATGAAAACCAGCAGCGTATTTTTGGTAAATTATTTGAGGATTTAAAGTACATTAAAACGCCCATAGAGCTTGAAGGTAAAACAATTGCTTACCTTGCTGTTTCAAAAAGAAAAAGCTTAGCAGATGGGTACGAGCTGGATTTTTTAAAGCAACAAACTAACTATTTATGGCTTATTGCGTTAACCGCAGGGCTACTTACCTTAATGTTGTCTTTTTTACTGGCAAGGCATTTAGTTGGCCCTGTAAAGCAAATTGCCAGTGGTATGCATAAGCTAACCAAAGGGCAGTACAGCACCAAACTTTTATTAGATAGAAAAGACGAGCTGGGCCAGCTTAGTGAAGATTTTAATACCTTGGCCTTTACGCTCGCTAAAGATGAGCAAGTACGCAAACGCTGGTTAGCTAATATTTCTCATGAACTAAGAACGCCAATGAGCATTTTACTCGGTGAGCTCGAAGCTATGTTGCTTGGGATACGTGAACCAAATAATAAAAATATTAGTTCTGCTAACGATGAAGCGCTGCATTTAAAACGCTTGATTGACGACCTGCACATGTTAAACAGCGCAGAACTAGGCGGCATGCATTACACCATGCAACCTACCGACGTAGGCTTTTTACTTAACTCCATAGAGCAAAAGTATCACGTTATTTTTGAGCAGCACGCTATTAATTTTTACCTTCTTAATAGTGCTAACAACACCACAGTAAACGCAGATAAAACACGTATACTGCAATTGCTAGATAATATATTAATGAATGCGGTGCATTACGCCCAGTGCTCAACTATTTCTTTAAGTGCCAATAACGTAAATATTAAAGGCCAAGCCTATTTAGAGCTTATAATAGAGGACAACGGGATAGGCGTTGAGCAAACGCATTTATCGCACTTGTTTGAATATTTATACCGTGTAGACAGCTCTCGCAATCGCCAAGAGGGGGGCTCTGGTTTAGGTTTGTCTATTTGTCAGCATATTGTTAAAGGTCATAATGGCGAAATATCAGCCGAAAAAGCCAGTATTGGCGGGCTTGGCATTGTTATTAAATTACCCTTATTAGTTCAGTAGAGGATAAGTATGAGTGAGCAAATACTCATTGTTGAAGATGAAATAAAACTTGCCAATTTAATGAGCGACTTTTTAACAAGTCATCATTATCAAACGCACCTTATTCATCATGGTGATGAAGTACTTAGCTGGCTTGAAAGTAATAAGCCAAGTGTTATTTTATTAGATATTATGTTGCCAGGGCAAAGCGGTATAGAGCTGTGCAAAGCGATAAGAAAGTTTTCTAATGTGCCCATTATTATGGTTTCGGCAAAGGTGGAGGAGATTGACCGGTTACTCGGACTTGAACTGGGCGCCGATGACTATATTTGTAAACCGTTTAGTTATGCTGAGCTGGTGGCGCGAGTAAAAGCAATTTTAAGGCGTGTGAATACCACAAAAGAGCCGGTAAATAATGCCATGACACTGGACGAAAGTACTTACAGTGTTAACTATAAAAATAGCAGTATAGAACTAACTAATTTTGAATTTCAGCTATTTAAGCCTTTGTATTCAAACCCTAACAGAATCTATTCACGCGATAGCTTAATGGACACCATGTACGCAGACCAACGTATAGTTAGCCACCGTACTATAGACAGCCACATAAAAAAGTTACGTAAAAAGCTTGATGAAGTAACGCAAACCGACAGCGTTATTCAGTCGGTTTACGGTGTGGGCTATCGGTTTGTTCACCCTCAATAGCTAAACGTGAGCGCAGTTTTACTCATCGTCAGCGTTTTTAATACGCTCTAAACGGTCGAACTCTTCGTATTCGGCCGCTTGTATTTCATCGAGTACCGCATCTACGTCTGCAGATTCGTTACTGTCTTCAAATTCTCCGCTGAGCACAGTGTTTGGCGTTAAGCTAGCCTCTTCAAACAGTGCCCACATTTCTTTAGCGTAATGGGTGTTTAATAGGCTAGGTGCAAACTGCGCATAATAACGGCGTATGTTGTTTACATCGCGCGTAAACATTGCTTGCGCACTGTTATTGGCTGCGGCGTTTACAGCTTGTGGAAGGTCAATAATTACAGGCCCTTTACTATCAACAAGTACGTTAAATTCCGATAAGTCACCGTGGATAATACCAGCGCACAGCATTAATTTAATATAATGAACCATCATACTGTACTGCTCAATAGCGTCCTGCTGTGTAAGGGTCACATGCCCTAACTGTGGAGCTACATCACCGTCTTCATCGCACACAAGCTCCATTAACAACACGCCATCAATACAGTAATAAGTATCAGGAACTCTGACGCCAGCGCGTGATAAACGTGAAAGCGCGTCTACCTCTGCATTTTGCCAAATTTCCTCTTCTAGTTGCCGCCCATAACTAGAGCGTTTACCCATGGCGCGGGCTTGGCGTCCGCCTCTTACTTTTCGGCCTTCTTGATACTGAGCTGCCTTTTTAAAGCTGCGTTTAACGGCATCTTTGTAGACTTTAGCACAGCGAATTTCGCCACCGCTGCGCACCACAAATACATCCGCTTCTTTACCGCTCATTAAGCGGCTTATCACTTCATCAATTAGGCCATCATCAACGAGTGGCTGGAGGCGTTTAGGTATTTTCACTGCGATACAACTAGAAAAATTGGAAGATTAAACATGTATGTTAATAAGTCCTTAGTATGTTAGCTCTCAAAACAGGTGTTGAAAGTGGTTTTAAGTAATTAGTTATCACAATAACCGAAATACCGAATAAGGTAAAAATAACATGATAAAAATCGGATTTATTTTTATTTCCTTATTGTTTGCACAATGTTTGCATTTTTTAAGCGTACTTTATATTCATACCCTTTATTAATATTTAACCCAAGGTGACCACGATGAAGCATTTTTCTACTTTTGCCGTTGCTGCATTATTATCAATGGCTTTTTCAGCCAATGTTGCAGCCAGAGGCGGTGATAACCCACCACCTAAACCTGATTTTTCAAGCATAGATGCAGATGGTGACGGTGTGATTAGCCTTGCAGAATTTAGCGAAAGTGCGCCACCGCAAGGCGATGCGCAAACTATTTTTGACGAAATAGATGCCGATGGGAATGGCGAAATTAGCGAACAAGAATTAAGTGAACACAAGCCACCACGCCGCGCACGTTAAAGGAGAAAAATATGATCAACAGTATTGGTAGCTCAGCGAGTTTTATGACTCAACAATCTAGCCAAGTAAGCGCTTTAACTTCAGAGCAAACTGAGTTTGTTAAAGAAACACTTGCAGAATTTGATGCACAAAACCTAAGCACGGAAGATGCGCAAAGTATTCAAGCCGCATTTGAAGAGCAGGGGATCTCGCCTACAAAAGAGTTGGCTGATTTGATGAGCGAACTTGATTTTGACGCTAAAAGTATTGGCGATGCAGGGCGCCCTGAAGGGCAGCGCCCGCCACCGCCGCCGCAAAACTCTTTAGAATCTGTTGATACTGACGAAGTGGTTAGCTACTTAGATGAGTTATTTACTGAGTATTCAAGCCAGCTATCTGATGAAGATAAAGAATCAATTCTTTCATCGGTACAAGAAAAATTTGGTTTAAGTGAAGGCGATTCACTGCTAAATGTAACTGCTTAGGTGTTATAACTTGAGGTAAAGCTGACTGTTTATCCTTAGGTCTTAAGTCCAAAGCCCGGCAATTATTTTGTTGGGCTTTTTTATTATACCAATTCGCTTAATTGATTACGTATTATTGCGCATTGGTATTACTCTGCTTGAGGCAAAAAAATCGCGCTAATAGCACCTAACAAACCGAGCAGGCTATACAACAAAATAAGCTGTGCGGTTGATAAAAATGCTTCTAAAAGCCCTATACTCCCTAACATTAAAAGCAAAATGCCAATTACAGTATTACTAACCGACACATAATCAGTGCGTTTATTGCCTTGTGCCATATCTACTAAATAGGTTTTACGCCCGAGCCGTACGCCTTGATGAGCAATGCAAAGCAAAAAATAAAAACCAGGTATTACCCAAGCATATTCAAACAGCTGGCTATACCATGTAGCTATTACAAACACGCTCACGCCGTTTATGGTGACAAGCAACGCACTGATCACAAGCACCTTTTGGCTAGAAAAATCGCTGAGTCTTCCCCATATTGGCCCAGAAATTAAACTTGCTAAGCCAGACACGGCTAAAAATACTGCCAATAATGAAAATTCAAACTGCTGAGAGCTTGCTAAAATAATATAAAAAGGCGCGCTTAGGGCTGAGCAAAGTAAAAAGGCGCGGGTAATTACAAAGTGTGCAAATTGTTTATCTTGATAAAGCAGCTTTAATTTACTTAGCGCATTTAAAAAGCCATTTTTACCGCCTTGTGTCGCGCCTTTGTATTCGTTTATGCGGCTATAAAAAAGTGCAGCAACAACCCACAAAACGGCGCCTAAACACAGCGCAATTAATACCGTATTTTGCTCTTTTTGCCCCGAAAAAAACCACATCATTAAACCAAAAGTGAGTGTTGCAAAGCCAGCAATACTTGCCGCTAGGCCACTAATATTGCCCCGCTTTTTTTTAGGAATAACTTTACCTAATACATCTTTAGCGGCAATAGAATTAAACCCGCGGGCGAGACTAAAGAGCACCAGCAGAGCTAAAATTGCATAGCCAGCCTGAGCGCCTTCTAGCAAAAATGAAACACCAACCATAGCGCCAATACATACAGCTTGGGCAAATGCACCGCAAACCCATACCCATTTTCTTACAGAGAGTTTACGGATAATATTGGCTATCGCTAATTGTGGTAATAAAGAGCCCGATTCTCTTATAGGCACCAGCCACGCTATAAACGCGCTTGGCACGTTTAAGCTTTGCATTAACCAAGGCAGAGTGACTTTAGGGTTGAGGAGGGCATCGGCAAATTTACTAAAAAGCTGACTTGTTAATAAAAGAATAAAGTTACCGGCCACTTCTTTGCAGTCATCTTCGTTTATGTCTTTACAGGCGCGTGCGTCTTCATCGTTGTTAAGGCGTTTATAGACTTGCTCTTTAGTGAGTTTTTTCATACTGCTAGCTACACAATTTGTTTTGCTCTTTGAGGTACGAATCTACAAAGTGTTGTTCCATAGGTTTAGAAAAGTAATAACCTTGTAGGTGAGACACGCCAATTTCTTTTAGCATGTTGGCTTGCTCTAGGGTTTCTACACCTTCGGCGACTACTATAAAATCAAGTGTTGAGGCCATTTGCACAATCGCATGAATTATGCTTAAGCCTCGCTTATCCATGTTTTGAATGAAGCTTTTATCTATTTTTACTATGTCTACACCAATATCTAACATGCTCGACAAGGATGAGTACCCAGTACCAAAATCGTCAATAGAAATACAAAATCCTTGTTTTTGCAGCTCTTTTACTGCTGCTAAAAAGGTGAGCTTATCTTCAGCAAACACAGATTCAGTGATTTCAAGGTGCAGGTTTTCTGGCTTTACGCCGTATTGATCAACGATATTTACAACCTTAGTGACAAAATCAGGGTCTTGAAGTTGTATTACAGATACATTAACGCTCACAGCAATAGGGGGTTGTACGTTTTTAAACGTGCAAGCTTGCACACACGCTTGTTCAATCACCCATAAGCCAAGTTCGGTTATGAGGTTGTATTGCTCGGCAATGGCAATAAATTCATCAGGAAATATCGCTTCGTCATTTAATTGCCAGCGTAAAAGTGACTCAAACGAGGTCACCTTCGCTGTTTGGCTATCCACAATAGGCTGAAACACTAACCGCAAGCCGTTGTCTTTTATTGCACTTGCCAAGCGCTTACTGAGCAATTGTTCGCGTTCTTGTTGGCGCTTTAAGTCATTGTTGTAAATATTTACGCAGCCTTTGGCAATACGTTTTTGATGGTACATAGCTAAATCTGCTGAACGAATTAACGCGCTTAAATCGCCCTCATGCTCAGGAAATAACGCTATGCCAATAGTGGCAGATACCCAGCTTTGGTATTTATATCGTTCATGCTCGGCACGAATGCTTTTAATAACCTTTTTGGCAAAATCAAATAAGTCTTGTTCATCCTCATAGGTTGTTAAAATTAAAAATTCATCTCCGCCCCAGCGGCATTTGTATAAGTGGCGGGTGCAAACGTTAGTGAGTCGCTCGGCTATTTCTTTAAGTACTTGGTCGCCAACTTTATGACCCATAGAGTCATTAATTTGCTTAAAGCCATCTAAGTCTACAAACAGTAAAGCGAGTTTTTCCTCGGGGTGATCTGCCAGCTGTTTATTTGCCACTTTTAAAAAAGCGGTGCGGTTTAACAAGCTTGTTAGCGGGTCAGTATTTGATAAACGGTAAATTTCTTCTGTGCGTGTTTCTACTTTGCTTTCCATTTCGTTAAGTAGTTCGCGGTTTTGATTTCGTAATTTTATGGCTGTTTGGGTAAATGTGGCCGACTTATAAGAAGAGGCGACCATAATTGCCGAAAAAGTAATGCCCAAAAAGCCTAATACATAGTGGTAATAGTCATCAGATAAGGTTAGTACTATAGAGTAAGGCATTAATAAAATAATGCTGTAACACACCGAGGTAAAGCGACTACCCGAGAGCAAATTGGCTGAGCCTCCAGCAAATGCCGACAAAATAGCTATTGTGGTGGTAATTTCAACGGTGGATGAGCTTTTATGAAACCACAGTGCGTAACATGACCACGAAATCGCGGTCGCTATACACCCCACCGAAAAGCGTTTTAAAAAGCTATTTGCATTAAAAGGCTGGTTAACTTCTTTGGTGTAGTTAAAGTAAATAACATCCATTAGCCTTGCTGCTAAAACAACCAGCATAAAAAAAAGCCAAATTATTTTTTCTTGATTTGTTCTCTCATCCGTTAGGTCAAATGCAAATACAAGTACAAAGCTAACTAACGCCGAAACACCAATGCCAGATAAAGCATTAGAATATAAAAGTTTTACGGCTTCTCTGCGTTCATCACTATTTAAATTTTTATATTGCACTCATTAAAGCCTTATGAAAAGTAATGCGGGTATAGCAGGTTACATTTTATAAAAACACAATAATAAATATAGTTTAATGACAGGGAAAATGCAGATTTTAAATAAAAAAATGCCCATAACACAATGTCTTGTTATGGGCTGTTAGATTAAAAGTCGCTGGCGTTATGTCGTTCGCTAAGTTGCTCTTCTTCAGGGCCCCAGGTGCGATTAACACGTTGACCGCGTTTAACAGCGGGGCGTTTTGCTATTTGCTCTGCCCAGCGCATTACATGAGTGTAAGAGGCAACATCTAAAAACTCAGCGGCGTCGTATAATTTTCCAAGCACCAACGAGCCATACCAAGGCCAAATGGCAATGTCGGCTATAGAGTATTCACTACCCGCCATGTATTCGTTTTCACTTAAGTGGCGATTTAATACATCGAGCTGGCGTTTAGTTTCCATAGTAAAACGGTCTATTGGGTATTGCATTTTTGTTGGTGCGTAGCTGTAAAAATGACCAAATCCGCCACCTAAATAAGGCGCTGAACCCATTTGCCAAAATAGCCAATTACGGCACTCGGTCTTGGCTTTAAAATCTTTTGGGATTAGCACATCAAATTTTTCTGCCAAGTATTGTAAAATTGAACCCGACTCAAAAATGCGTGTTGGTGGCGTGGTAGAGTGATCCATTAGCGCAGGAATTTTAGAGTTTGGATTAATATCAACAAAGTCTGAGCCAAATTGGTCGCCTTCGCCAATGTTAATTAAATAGGCATCGTAGTCGGCATCGGTTAGGCCAAGCTCTAATAACTCTTCAAACATAATGGTCGCTTTTTGGCCATTAGGCGTGGCTAATGAATAAAGTTGAAAGGCATGCTTGCCAATGTCTAAGGTTTTGTCATGAGTAGCGCCGGCAATAGGGCGGTTAATATTAGCAAATTTACCACCACTTTCGCTGTCCCACGTCCAAACTTTAGGCGGCGTGTATTCGTGTTCATTACTCATAAATAACCTCAATTTAAAAATGTAATTAATTTATATACTCATAGATAACAAGCTGGGGGCGTAAAAAATTAATTAAAGGCAATGAAAAAATTATCGTGCTTTTAATTTATCTGCTTTGGCAAGTTTATACCCTAAAAAGAAACCACTTAACGCACCAAAAAGGTGACTTTCGAACGAGACATGAAAGCGTTGTGGTAGCACGCCCCAAATAAATCCGCTGTAAAGCACTGCCACTACTAGGGCAATAACAATAGACTTAAACGAGCGCCTAACCACGCCATAGCACAGTATAAATCCCCATAAACCATAAATAACGCCGCTTAACCCAACATGAAAACTACTTCGTCCAAAGGCCCACACTAATAGCCCGCCAATTAACGCTGTAAATACAAACACGGTATAAAAGCGTTTTACACTGTATTGGCAAATTAGCCAGCTAAGTACAGCAAAAGGCAACATGTTGCTAGCAAAGTGCCACCAGCTGCCATGTAAAAATGGGGCGCATAAAATGCCGATTAACCCTTGAACGCTGCGAGGGTAAATACCTAAACCATTAAGCGTAATGCCAGGTAAACTATTGATCACCTGTAGTATTAGGCATATAAAAACTACGCTAAATATTGCAAATCGCGTACTGGTTATCAGTGAATATGATGATGGGGTAGTTGGCATATAAACGCTTTAGTAGGATTGTTTTGTACCAGTATAGGAGTATGTTTTCGCTATTAAAAGCGATTTAATAAGCGCGGCGTTATACGCCGCGCACAGGGGTTATTTTAACCTAGTTTAGTTAATAGTTTTTTCGCAGCAAGCTCTGAACTTGCTGGGTTTTGGCCTGTAATCACTAAGCCATCTTCAAGCGCTAATACGCCCCAGTCGTCGGTTTTTTGATAATCGCCGCCTTTTTTGATTAGCTCGTCTTCCACTAAAAATGGCACTACGTCTGTTAATTGCACGGCGGCTTCTTCTGAGTTAGTAAAGCCTGTTACTTTTTTACCTGCAACTAAGGCATTGCCTTGTGCATCTTTAACATTTAAAAAAGCGGCACTTGCGTGGCAAACAGCCGCTACTGGCTTTTGCTCTTTTACAAACTTTTCAATAAGTGAGATTGAATCTGTGTTATCTACTAAATCCCATAGTGGGCCGTGGCCGCCTGGGTAAAATACCGCGTCAAAGTCGCTGGCGTTTACTTCACTTAACTTTTTGGTGTTTGCCATAAGTGTTTGTGCTGCGCTGTCGTTGTCATAGCGCTTTGTTGCATCGGTTTCAAAGTCAGAAAGCGTGCTAGTTGGGTCAATCGGCGGTTGGCCACCCGCAGGGGATGCAAGTGTTACCTCTGCACCAGCATCAACAAATGCGTAGTAAGGTGCTGCAAATTCTTCTACCCAAAAACCTGTTTTTTCGCCTGTGTTGCCAAGCTCTGAATGTGAGGTAAGTACCATAAGTATTTTTTTAGCCATAACAATATTCCTTCGATTAGTGAGTAAATTAAAGCTTGGTGTTAACCAAGGTGCTGTAATAACTATATGCACTTAAAAGGATTTAAACAACGATGATAAATTTAACTTTATTGGTTTAATTATTGATACAATTATTGAGTTGAATAATCATTGGTGGGTTTGTGATGAAAGTGTCGTTTGAGCAACTTAAAAGCATGGTGGTATTTGCGCAAATTGTCGAGCAGGGCAGTTTAACCGCGGCTGCAAAGCAGTTGGGGTTAACGCGTGCGGTGGTAAGTTATCACCTTAAAAAATTAGAAACGCAATTAGAAGTTACGCTACTAAATCGCTCAACCCGCACTATGGCGCTAACTGAGGCGGGCATTGCGTATTATGAGCGCTGTAGAGTGATCACAGAACAAGCAAACGCAGCTAATCAGCAAATAGAAAACATTAAAAGTGAGCCACAAGGAGTATTAAAAATTAGCTGCCCTGTTAATGTAGGCATGCAACTAATTGTGCCAGCAATTAATACGTTTAAACGCCAATACCCCAAAATTGAAATAGACCTGCAACTAACCGATGATGTGGTTGATATTATAAAAAACGGCTTTGATATTGCTATTCGTGGGGTCGCTTTAAGTGACTCAAACTTACAAGCCACTAAACTAACCACCATGAGTACCTGTATTTGTGGCTCAGCTGAGTATTTTGAACACTTTGGCAAACCTAAAACGCCAGCTGAATTAGCCTTGCATAAATGGGTGGTGTACCAACTTAGCAGTAAAACATTAACCCTTAGCAAAGAGGGCAAAAAATACGATGTAATACTTCAAGGCGGCATTAGCACCAATAATGCCGCGGCGCGTACCGCGTTTGTAGAGGCCGGGCACGGGCTTGGGCGCATTCCGTTGTATGATGCGTGGCCTAAAGTGCAAGCAGGGCTGTTAGAAATAATACTTGATGATTATAAAACAAAAGATATTGAGCTTTATGGTGTGTTTCCACCTGGGGCGGCAGGCTCCAAAAAGCTCAGGTTGTTTATTGATTATTTAAAAGCCTATTTTGTTAAACAGCATACTGCACTGGGCATGCTAAAAAGCACGTAAAACCGCACTTAATTACAAAGTACGATTAAATAATGCAACCGCTTGTTGGTACATAGTAATTGCAAGCGCGGCATCGTAACGCTCGCCCTCATCACGCATAAACGCATGCTGTGCGTTTACTTCTTGCCAGTGATAGTTAATACCCGTGGCTACACATTGCTGGTAAATTTTACTTCGGCCTTGTTGCGGTACATGTGGGTCTTGCTTACCCCAAATAAAGTGTATTTCACCTTGAATATCAGCCATGCGTTCAAACGAATTGTTACCTGCATTAGCAGTTAAGGTATCACTATGAATATCGGTGGCGTATAAACAAAATGCGGCTTTTATGTGTGGGTTTAATGCGGCTCTGTAAGCTAAATGCCCACCAATGCACACACCCATGGCGCCTACTGTGCCAGTGCAGTAATCTTGGCTTTGTACAAAGTCGATGAGTGCTTGTGTGTCGCTGTCGTGGTGCTCAAGTGGCTTTTGCCATTTATCGGCATTGCCTTTATCTTTACCCGCGTCATCGTACGCAAGTGCAGTACCAATCGGGTTTAGCTCATGAAATACCTCAGGCACTAACACAACAAAACCGTGGCTTGCTAAAATAGCAGCGCTGCGCGCAATAGGCGCGGTTTGCTGAAAAATTTCAGAGTAAAAAATAATACTTGGGTATTGGCCAGCTGCTTGTGGGCGGTAAACGGTAGTACGCATTAAGCCTGTTGGGGTGGGTAGGTCGGTATTATGGTGTTGGATTATCATAAAAGCGCTCAGTTAAATAATTAATAAGGTTATGGTAACTGAGCGCAAAAAAATAAACGACCACTGATACTGGTTTTTTAAATGCTTGCAGGCATTTTATTACAACTTGCGTAGTAGCTTACGGTCGCAGGCCAATCCGAAAATATACCCATAACCCCAACATCCTGCGCGAGTACATCAACCACCGTCATCATGTCGCCATCGTTATCGATAACATCGGCGATTGATTGATAGTAGTAGCCACCGCCCTCGTTAAGAGGCCCCGAGCGCTCAAGGCTCCATGCTATCAGTTCAAGCCCTGCAGCTTTTGCGTCAATGGCGTATTGTGAGGGGACAATATTACTTTCGTTGTCTATGGTGAGCATCATCCAAATAGGGGGCGCTAATATTTTAACGCCATCGGCTACTAGCTCTTCCATACTTGGTTGCCACGTTGCAGGGTTACTTGGATCAAAGCCCGCTTCGCTGTCACGGCCATCTAAATATACGCTTTGATTTGCAAAGTCGGGGTTGTTATTTATCCAATATTTCACATCATCAAGATTAAACGATTGCGGGTACACATCACTGCTTGGTACGTCCAATTGCGTGTATTCATCAAGCATTTTTTGCGCGTATTGCTGTTGTGTCATTCCCTCAAAAGGCATGCTAACTTGCGGCGATTTTAGCTCTGGGGTCATTTTTACACCCAGGCTTTTAAATAACTCAATACTTTGTTTATGGGTTACTAATGTTCCACTTGTGGCGTATAAATCGGTGCGCCAGCTGGGCGTGCCTTGCATATATTCACCAACAGTAGTGGCTTGGGTGTTGGCGCCATCCATTTTACCTTCAAGCGTTAAAAATTCGCTCAGGCTGATATCGCTTGTGCAGCATTTAGCGGTGGCAGGCGTGCCGCTGGCTGCGTTAGCTGGAGTAAAAGGCACACTGCATTTAGCGGCAAGTTCAGGAATGGCTAATATATTGGTGGTGGTGTGCAAATCGCACTGAGAGTGGCGACACACGAGCTCTTTGTCGCTGGTAAAGGTTACATCGCACTCGACAATACCTGCGCCCATACGCGCTGCAGCTATATAAGACTCCTTTGTATGCTCAGGGTATTGCATTGGCGCACCACGATGGCCAATAGAAAAATCTGTACGGTAAAATGGCCCATCCGTACACGATTCTAATTTTGTTTTTAAATCGCTCTGTGCCATATCGTTAATTAAGTAGTCGGCACGAGTACCTAATTGAATATCAGGCGCCTCGCCTTTTGCAACTTCAACAATTACAGGCGTCGGTACTTCAACAACCTCAACGGTGGTATTGGTAACGACTACGTCTTTTTCTACAACTTCGACATCGTCGTCGCAGCCGCTCAGTAGTGCAAGTATTACTGAGCTTGTTATTAGGGTGAGATGTTTCATGTTTGTTCCTTAACGTTATTTTATTCAACCCTAATCGCATTCAATGACAAATTAGCTACAAGGATGTGACGTTCTGTTTATTTGTCCCTATTTGATTAATTACCAGTGCCGCTAACATAATTGCACCCCCCATACTTAAGCGCATAATGTCGGCATTTTTATTCCATATAAGCACGTTAACAATAATACCGGCAGGAATAAGCACGTTGTTCATAACGGCTAATGCTCCCACATTTACTTTTGTTGCCCCTTTGTTCCATAAAAAGTAACCAAGGCCTGAGGCTACAATACCTAAATATATTAAAATACCCCACTGGGTAGGTGTACTCGGTAATTTGCTTGTATTGCCAAATAAAGCGTAGCAAGCACTCGCCACCACTAAGGCGCCAATAAAAAACCAACCAAATACGGTTTTGTCATCCAACTGATTAGTGGCCATTAAACGTTTATAAGTTACTTGTCCGGTGGCAAAACTAATATTGGCACCCTGAACCAGTAATAAACCGATGATGAAATGACTATTGAGGCTTTCCCAGCGAATAGCTACCGCGCCCAGTACGGCAATAAGCGCAACCGCAAAAAAGCGAGGGTTAAAATGCTTATTAAATGCATCGTTTAAAAGCGTTATATAAAGCGGCGTCATAACGGTAAAGAGCAACACTTCGGGTACGCTTAAAAATAAAAAGGAGTGATAGTAAAAGCTGTACATAACACCCAGTTGCACAGCGCCTATCAGCATCAGCTTAAGTGCGAGTGGTTTTGAGGTAAGTTTAGGTTTTAAAAAGGGTAAAAAAACCAACGTGGCTAATGCAACTCGTATTAATACACTAAACCACGCATCAACTTGGCCTGCTAAGTACACACCAATTAAACTAAATGAAAAAGCCCAAAGTAGGGTAACTGCAAATAAATAGCCCATAATTGTCGTTTTTTATAATTTATAGTGTGGTTAGTTTATCTGTTATAAACAATAAAAGCCCGCAAGCGGGCTTTTATAAGGTTAAAATTAATAAACGAGGTTATTAATCAACTAAACCACGGCGCTTAAGAAGTGCGTCTGTTGTTGGTTTTTGGCCTCTAAACTCAATGTAGCTTTGCATTAAGTCGCGGCTGTTACCTTTTGATAGGATTTCTTCACGGAACTTGTCACCGTTTTCACGGGTTAGGCCACCGTTATTTTCCATATGTGCAAACGCATCGGCTGCAAATACTTCAGTCCATAGGTAGGCGTAGTAACCTGCTGAGTAACCACCGGCAAAAGTATGGCTAAAGTAGTTTGATTTATAACGCGGTGGCACTGGGTAGTAATCAATACCGTGTGCTTTTAGCGCATCGCTTTCAAACTTTTGAACATCACTGATTTTTTTATCAGAACCAAATGAGTGCCATTCCATATCAAGTAAAGCAGCTGCTAAGTATTCAGTAGTACCAAAGCCTTGGTTGAATTTTTGCGATGCTAATACTTTATCAAGTAATGCTTGTGGAATTGGCTCACCCGTTTTGTAATGCTTAGCGTAGTTAGCAAGTACGGTAGGTTCAATCATCCAGTCTTCGTGTGCCTGTGAAGGAAATTCAACAAAGTCACGTGCTGTAGCAGTACCCGCTAGGCTTGGGTATTTAACATTTGAGAATAAACCGTGCGCAGCATGACCAAATTCATGGAACATAGTCGATACTTCGTCGAAGGTCATTAGCGTTGGCTCACCTTCAGCTGGTTTTGGAATGTTTTGTGCGTTGTAAATAACCGGTTTAGTGCCTTTTAAGCCGCTTTGGCTTACATATGCACTCATCCATGCACCGCCACGCTTACCTTCACGTGCGTATGGGTCCATGTAAAATAAACCAATAGCGCTGCCATCTGCGTTAAATACTTCGTACGCTGTTACATCTTCGTGGTAAACAGGTAAGTCTTTACGCTCTTTAAAGGTGATACCGTAAAGCTTGTTCATTGCGAAGAATAAACCATCATGGATCACAGAGTTCATTTCAAAGTAAGGCTTAACTAGCGCAGGATCTAGGTCGTACTTTTCAGCACGTACTTTTTCTGCGTAAAACGCCCAATCCCATGGCTTAAGCTCAAAGCTTTCGCCAGAATCGTTAATTACTTTTTGGATAGCGGCCGCTTCTGCTTTGGCTTTTTCAACAGCTTTTGGTGCAAGGTCATCTAAAATGCCGTACACGTTGTCGGTTGTTTGTGCCATACGCGAAGTCATTACATACGATGCCCAATCTTTAAAACCTAACAGCTCTGCTTTTTGTGCTCGCAGGTTAGTTTCTTCAATAATGATAGGCCCGTTAGTTTTAGCGGCACGGTTTGTAGAAGCTTTAAAAATTTGCTCGCGTAGCTCACGGTTTTCAAGGCTTGATAAGATAGGCTGCTGAGTGGTATTAACCAGGGTGATCATGTAGCCGTCTTTGCCTGCTTTTTTAGCTGCGGCTGCAAGGCCTGCAATTTCACCTTCAGATAGGCCAGCAAGTTTAGATTTGTCTGTAACAACAATAACGTCTTCTTTAAACGATTTTAAAATGTTTTGAGAGAACGCAGTAGATAGCTCTGCAAGCTGAGCGTTTATTTCACGCATTTTTGCTTTTTCAGCATCGCTTAACTTAGCACCGGCTTTTACAAATTGCTTGTAGTAGAAATCAACTAAGCGTTGATCTTCAGCGTTAAGCGCATCTTTATTGTCGTAAATAGTTTGTACACGCTTAAATAACGGACCATTTAGGTAAATGTCATCAGAGTGAGCAGATAATACCGGCGCCATTTTTTTGCTTATACGTTGGTATTCGTCATCTGAAATTAAACCCGATAGGTTGTAAAAAGCAGCAGATACGCGGTTTAACAACTCACCAGATTTTTCCATCTCAACAAGTGTGTTTTCAAATGTTGCTGGTTCTGGGTTGTTTGCAATAGCTTGAACTTGCGCAGTGTGCTGAGCAATACCTGCATCAAAGCCTGCTTCGTAGTCTTTTGTACCAAACTTATCAAACTCTGGTGCCATGTATTGTAATGGGCTTGGTTTGAATAATACATTGTTTGCGTTCATATCTTGCACTTGTGCTGCGCTCTCTTTAGCTGTGTTCTGAGTTTCGTTAGATGAACAAGCAGATAGGATTAGGGCACTAGCAATAGTAGTGGCGATCAGTGTTTTACGCATAATAACTCCATAAAAAGATGAGCCGAAATAGGCTTTTCGAGTCGAAAACCCAGTTAACTTATCAAATTTTGGCGTTTATACAATAAAGTTTATCGGTATTAAGCGGGATTTAAACGCAAATTAGCTACTAAAAATGCGATTTGGAGGTAAAAGTAGCCTTAAAAATAAACGTAAGGCTACTTAAATATTGTATTGTGTGTGTTTTTTAAAGGCTAGTTATAGCCAAGAACAAAGCGTTTTTCAGAACCAAAGCTATTAGATTGCTGGCCAAATTCTTTATTAATAGTAGCAAGTGTTTGTTCTTGCTCAGCAAGAAGGCACAAAATTTTATTGCGGTAATCTAGGCTGCTTTCAAACAAATTTAAATCTACCTGCGGCTGCAAAGTAGCGAGTCTTTGATTTAGAGTAAGTTGTGACATATGTAATCTCCAGTGCTTGTACACTATTTATATAGCACTCGGTGCAATAAAGAGTTAATAAATTGTTTAAACAAAAACGTTAAACCTATTAACTTAGCGTTTTAACACTATTATGCCGTGCTAAGCTTAGCGAAGACTGAACCACACTCATTTTTACTGAACAAATAACAAACAATAAATAATACTTTGGAAAATACATGACGCTCGAACACATTCAACATTATCTCAGCTTGGTTATTTTTACCTATAACGACGTACACATCACTGTGGCTAAGGTTATACAAGTTCCTTTAATTTTATTTGCTATGTGGTTTGTAGTAACGCGCATTGGCAAACTTATTAAAAAAACACTGCTGGCAAAAAAAATCAGCCAAGACGCGGTTCATCTATTTACGCGCATTTATTTTATTTTGAGTATCGCAATATTAATTTTCACCTCGTTAGAGGTTTTAAGTATTCCGCTTACGGCCTTTGCATTTGTATCAGGGGCCATAGCCATTGGGGTTGGATTTGGTGCGCAAAACATTATTAATAACTTTATTAGTGGCTGGATTTTAATGTGGGAGCGGCCAATTCGTATTGGGGACTTTTTAGAAGTAGGTAATGCAAAGGGCGTAGTAGAAACTATTAATACGCGCTCTACCCGCATTCGCCGTAACGATGGTGTGCATATGTTAATCCCTAATTCGCAACTATTAGAAAACACAGTGACTAACTGGACCTTAATAGACGGTAATGCCCGCTCCTCGGTTAGCGTAGGTGTTGCTTATGGCAGCGATGTATTGTTAGTTAAAACGTTAATTCAACAAGTGCTTGATGATCATGATGCGATACTAACAAATCCAAAAGCCTCTGTTTTATTTGACGACTTTGCTGATAGCTCACTGGTGTTTAATGCAATTTTTTGGGTTTGTGCAGAGTCAGAAACCATGCTCAGAAAAGTACGTAGTGATATCCGTTTTAGTATCTATGCTGTTTTTGAAAAACACGATGTGGTGATTGCGTTTCCACAGCGCGATATTCACATTGATGGAGAAATTGCGTTAAAGCGTACTCAATGAATTTAGCCTTTAAAAATTTAGCAAGCATTAACGGGTTTTAACTGCGCGTTTCTAGTTTGGGTTTATTTGTAAAAATACGCAGTTTGCTACTTTAAAGCGGCTTTTGAAAGAAAGGACATATGTCCGCATTATTAGTCTTTTGCATCTAAAAGCGGGTAAAAAAGCTATAAAATGAGGTTAAATGTTGCAAAAAAGTTTACTTTTTTGTACATATTTATGCAGTAAATTTGTAATACGATGGTATAATCTTCATCGTTCGTTCAGCCTCATTACTCCGTTTTTGTACTCTCGGTGATGAGGTCCGCGCGCCATAAAGCTAGACGCGAAAAATTGTACGAGCCCGCAATGAATACATTGCGCAACACAAAAAACCGTTGAACAAGAGTGCATACAAAAGGTTTATACCCGACATGAAAGCAATCAAAAAAACTGCAATAGCGACCATAATTAATGCTGCTTTTTTATCTGCAGCTGGTACCTCTGTTTCTACTCTTGCTGCTGAAGAAGAAACTGCAAAAAAAAATAACCAATTAGAAGTTATTCAAGTTACTGCTCGTAAACGTGTAGAAAATGCACAAGAAGTGCCTGTTGCTGTATCTGCATTACAAGGTGATAACCTTGATGCTTATAGTTCTGCTGGTATGGATATTCGCTTTATGAGTGCGAAAATCCCAAGTCTTTCAATCGAATCATCGTTTGGACGTTCTTTCCCTCGTTTTTATGTTCGTGGTTTGGGTAATACCGATTTCGATCTTAATGCTTCACAACCTGTTTCATTAGTTGTTGATGAAGTGGTTCAAGAAAATGCCATTTTAAAAGGCTTTCCAGTATTTGATGTTGAGCGTGTAGAAGTACTACGTGGTCCACAAGGTACTTTGTTTGGCCGTAATACGCCGGCTGGCCTAGTTAAATTTGATACTGTTAAACCAAGCCAAGAATTTGAAGGTTACGGTGCTGTTTCTTACGGTAGCCGTGGCGCTGTAGATACAGAAGGCGCTGTAGGTGGTGCATTAACTGACCGTTTATCTGCACGTGTTTCTTTGCTATGGCAAGATAAAGATGATTACATCGACAACCAAGCGCCTGGCTTTGAAGCGAAAGACGAGCAAGGCGGCTACACAGAAAAAGCAGCGCGTATTCAATTTTTATACGAAGGCGATGACTTTACTGCTCTTCTAAACTACCACACGCGTGACCTAGACGGCTCACCAATTGCGTTTCGTGCAAACGTTATTGAATCAGGCTCAAACGATTTAGTAGACAACTACGAACACGATGTTGTTTATCAAGATGCTGCTTCACGTTCAACACAACAAGTTGAATCTGAAGGCGCAAGCTTGAAGCTTGAGTGGGATATTAGCGATGAGTACACTATTACCTCTATCTCAGGTTGGGAAAGTGCAGAAATATACTCACGTGCCGACATTGATGGTGGTTGGGGTTGTGGTTTTTGCCTGCAAGAGAATGGTCCAGGCGATGTACCATTTGAATCTGAAAGTGCGGATGGTATTCCTGAGCAAGATCAATTAACGCAAGAGCTTCGCCTTGCTAGTAACTTTAGTGGCGATTTTAACTACCAAGTTGGCCTTTTTTACTTTGACGAAGAACTAACAATTGAAAACTTTAGTTATAGCACTCCTGATAGCGGTGCTTTAAATGGTTACGTTCAACAACAGCAAGATACAACTGCATGGGCTATTTTTGGCTCAGTAGATTACATTTTCTCAGATAAATTAAAAGTAACTGCGGGTCTTCGTTACTCTGATGACGAAAAAGATTTTGTTGCAGACCGTACTATTAGCCCAATTGGCGGTGGAGCTTTATACGTAGAGCGCAGTGTTAGCGACAGCCATGTAAGCTGGGACTTATCTGCAAACTACAAAGTTAATGACGATGTAAACTGGTATAGCCGTGTTGCCAACACATTCCGTGCGCCTAGCTTACAGGGTCGTATTTTGTTTGGTGATGACGTAACAACTGCTGATTCAGAAACCGTGACTTCATTTGAAACCGGTATTAAATCAGACGTTCTTGACGGTCAAGGTCGTGTAAATGCAACTGTATTTTACTACACAATGGATGACCAACAGCTTACAGCTGTAGGTGGTGGTGCTAACTTTAACCGCTTAGTTAATGCTGATAAAACTACAGGTTATGGGTTTGAGCTAGATACTGAGTGGGTATTAAGCGATGAGTTTAATGCAACATTTAACTTAAGCTACAATAAAACTGAAATTAAAGATAATGATTTAGCAGTGGCTGCTTGTTTTCAATGTACAGTTACTGACCCAATTAATGACTCTGGTTTAGCTGTACTAGATGGCAACAGCTTACCGCATGCGCCAGAGTGGATCTCTAACTTTACCCTTCGTTATACGAAAGAGCTTGAAGATGGTAACTTCTTCGCATTAGGTGATATTTCTTACCGTAGCGAAATTAACATGTTCCTATACGATTCAGTAGAATTTGAAGGTAAAGCATTAACAGAAGTAGGTTTACGTGCAGGCTACGAGTGGGCTGAAGGTGACTACGAGTACCAAGTATCTGCATTTGTTCGTAACTTATTTGATGAGCAACAAGCAATTGGTGCGGTAGACTTCAATAACAATACGGGTATTGTTAATGAAGAGCGCTACATTGGTGCTGAATTTAAAGTTAACTTCTTCTAAAGATAACCTTAAATTTTATTAATTTTTAAAAGCCTGCCTAGTGCAGGCTTTTATGTTTTTATAAAGCTGGTAAAGTAGCGTTAATTAACTTTGATGAGATAGAAAAATGGCTGGATTTTGGAACTACCGTGTAATTTTTTGTGAAGCAACGAAAGATGAAGCAGCGCAATATCAAATACACGAAGTAGAATATAACTTAAATGGCAAAGTAACTAATTGGTCAGAAACAGGCGCAGCACCTTTTGGTACAACGCTAGATGAGTTAGCCGCTGATGCCGATCGTTTAAAAACGGCGCTAGAAAAACCAGTACTTAAGGTTGTGCGCAAAGCCCGAGGCTACGAGCTGGTTGATGTTGAAACCGGTGAAGAAGCATTTGCTGAGCCACCTGCAGGCTTAACAGCATAATATTATAAAGGCGCCTAGGCGCCTTTTTTAACGTTAAAATTTAAGGAATGAGGATGAGCTTAAACGCAGTATTGTTTGATATGGATGGCACGCTAGTTGACTCTGAAAGCATGCACTTTGAGTGTTGGAGCCAGCTGCTTGCACCCTACAATGTAAGTTATAACGAAGTGGAGTTTTGTCAGCGCTTTTCAGGGCGCCCAACGTTAGAAGCAGCAATTAATATTAAAAATGAGCATAATTTAGACGTCAGCGCACAGTTTTTAGCAGATGAAAAATATCGGTTATTTGGTGAATACGTAAAAACTAATTTACCGCCTGTTATGCCTTTTACTGAGCAAACCTTACACGCTGTTAAAAACAGTGGGCTAAAAATGGCGTTAGTTACCGGCAGTGCTCGTAGCGAAGCTATGCCTATTTTAAAAGGGCTAGGTTTTTATGAGTTATTTGATACTGTAGTGACAAAAGACGATGTAACAAATCCAAAGCCAGCAGGCGATCCTTATCTTTTAGCGCTTGAACATATACATGTAGCCCCAGAGCATGCAATTGCTGTTGAAGACACCTTTACGGGCGTTTGTGCTGCAACTAATGCACAGGTTAGAGTCGTTGCGATTGCAAATCATCATACAATTGACCATGATTTTAGTAAGGCGACGTACAAAATGGCTGACCTAGGTGAGTTTTGGCAGTGGGTTGAATCTCAACTATAGTTAAAGCCTTATTTTATTTGCAGGGATGCAGTAATGGCTCAGCTAAAGTACTTACTTTTCATTGTCAGCTTAATTGGCTCATCGCTTGTTTTTGCGGCGCAGCCTCAGGTCTTATTGGCAAAAGTATATGATGAATCTAAACATGGCAATATTAGTGAATACCTCGTCAGTGAAAAATTTGATGGTGTAAGAGCAATATGGACGGGCGATAAATTTATTACCCGTAAAGGAAATGCGATTAACGCCCCGAGTTGGTTTACGGCGCCATTACCAAATGTTTGGTTAGATGGGGAGCTGTGGATAGCGCGCACTCAATTTTCTTTGGTCAGTGGGATTGTAAGAACCAAACGCCCCAGTAATTCAGATTGGCACGCTATACGCTATCAAATATTTGATATGCCAGACTCAACCCTTCCTTTTAGTGCGCGTTATAAAAACTACCAAGCCGTGGTAAAACAAATCAATAAGCAGCATATAACTGCAGTTAAGCAACACCGCTTTACTAGCACAGCCCAATTAACAGCGTACTTTGAAGATTTAACTAAGCAAGGGGCTGAAGGGGTGATGCTGCATTTAGCCAATGCTAAACATAAAAGCGGGCGCAGTAATACATTATTAAAGTTAAAGCCCTATCTTGATGCTGAAGCGGTTGTGATTGCACATTTACCGGGCAAAGGAAAATACACCGGTATGTTAGGTGCATTAAAAGTAAAAACACCTTATGGGCAAATATTTAAAATAGGCACGGGCTTTAGTAATAAACAGCGCCAAACACCTCCGGCTATAGGCAGCACGGTAACGTATCGGTACCACGGGTTAACAAAGCATGGCTTACCACGTTTTGCGAGCTTTTTAAGGGTGAGGGAGGGTCATTAGCGTTTATAATTTTGGCAAAGTATGCTAAATTGCGCGGCCTTTTTCTAATGTATGGTGAAGTATGTTTGTAGGTTTTGATTACGGTAGTTCTAATTGTGCTATGGGTGTTATGGAGCAAGAGGAAGTACAGTTAGTGCCACTTGAGCAAGGAAAGCATTATTTACCTTCTACTCTTTATACGCACCATAGCGCATTAGTTGTCGACTTTGTGGCAAAGCATGTAAAAGGCACAGCCCACGAGCATAACTTTTTAACGCAGCGCCAAGCTTTATTAAATACACTCCCGCGTATTAAGTCAGATCTTGATTTACAACCTACAGATGAAACGCTTTTTATTGGCCGTGAAGCCATTAGTGAATATGTGCAGTTTCCTGAAGAAGGCTACTTTGTAAAATCTCCTAAATCGTTTTTTGGTGCCACAGGCTTAAAGCAAGGGCAAATTAATTTTTTTGAAGATATTGCTACCGCAATGATTTTAAAAATAAAGCAACGCGCAGAGCTTTCACTTAAAACCCCCCTTACGCAAACGGTTATTGGTCGTCCAGTTAACTTTCAGACCGTTGGCGGTGAGCAGTCAAATCAGCAAGCTGTAGGTATTTTAGAGCGCGCTGCTAAGCGTGCGGGCTTTAAAGATGTGGAGTTTTTATACGAACCGCTTGCAGCAGGGATTGATTACGAAAGCAGTTTAGTGGAAGACCAAAAAGTGCTGGTTATTGATATTGGCGGTGGTACCAGCGATTGCTCGTTTGTACAAATGGGGCCAAGCTTTAGAGGTAACAGTGAGCGCGATAATGACTTTTTAGCCCACAGCGGTAAGCGAGTTGGCGGGAATGACTTAGATATAGCGCTTAGTTTTCATGGTTTAATGCCATTGCTTGGTTTAGGCAGTACCTTTAAATCGGGCCTACCTTTGCCAAACCAACCTTTTTGGCAAGCCTGTAAAATTAATGATGTAAATTTACAAAGTCAGTTTTATAGTGAAAGCCACTATCGAGAACTCACTGCCCAATTACGCGATGTCAGTGCACCTGCGCTTTTCAAACGCTTAATTCATCTACAGCAAAATAAACAGGGCCATCAGTTAGTACAGCAAGGTGAGGCGGCTAAAATAGCGCTTTCATCGGCAGATGCTTTTGATTGCGATCTTCGCTTTTTAGATAATGACCTTAGTAAAAACCTATCGGTTAGCGATTTAGCGGTTGCAGTAGAAAGTAGTATTAGCCAAATAGTAACGTTAGCAAAACAAGCAATTACCGATGCAGGAACCACCCCAGACGTTATTTATTTAACAGGGGGGAGTGCACAGTCACCACTTATTAAAGCGGCGTTAAGTGAGCATTTAGGTGATATTAAAATGCTGAATGGCGATCACTTTGGTAGTGTAACGGCTGGCCTAACAAAGTGGGCCAGCATGCTTTATAAGTAGCTTAAAAGGCTTTAAAGACTGATTTGTCGGGTTGCGAGGTATTTTTCGTAATCTGGCAAAGTACGTTCAAGCTCAGTGTCCATTAAGGGCGAGCTTAATAACATGTCGGCGCTGACTTCATTACAGGCCACAGGAATATTCCAAACAGCAGCTAAACGCAGTAATGCTTTAACATCAGGGTCGTGTGGTTGCGATGCCAACGGATCCCAAAAAAACACCAATACATGAATTTCGTGCTCAGCAATTTTAGCACCTAGCTGTTGATCGCCCCCCATAGGACCACTTAATAGCTGAATAACCTCTAGCCCGGTGGTTTTTTCGATTAAATGGCCTGTGGTGCCAGTACCGTATAAGGTGTGTCTGCTTAAGGCTTCTTTGTGTTTTTCGCACCATAATTTAAGCGCGGCTTTTTTACCATCATGCGCAACTAAGGCAATATTTTTATTAGCGGGTAGCGATTGTTTTTTTTGTTCCATGCTGCATCTTATTTTGTTGAGTAACCAAGGCTTTGGTTAAGTAATACCAATTTAGTGTAATTAGTATAATAAATTAATGGCCAGTGCAATAAATACCATGCCGGTCACTCGGTCTATCCAAAGCTGGCTATGTGGGTATTTTTTGAAAAATTGCGCTATTTTGTCGCCAAAATAAATATACGTACAGTCAATTGGGAAAGCAAAAATGGGGTAGAGCAGGCCAAAAAATGCTAATTGAAACGTTGCCGATGATAAGCTTGGGTCTACAAACTGAGGGATAAAAGCAATAAAAAACAACGCGACTTTAGGGTTTAATACCTCGGTCATCATGGCTTGAAACATGACATTTGGCTTTTTACTGGTGCTTACATGGGGCTTATCATCACTAGCGCAATCCATGGTATTTTGCTGCGAAAAAGTGCTTTTAATCATCACAAACCCTAAATAGCACAAATACGCCGCGCCTAAGTACTGTACTGCACTATAAGCGGTGGGCGAGGCTTTTAATACCGCGCTTAAACCAATAACAGCAAAAAATGTGTGTATTACTCCACCTAAAGCAAAGCCAAATGCGCTTTGCATACCTGCCGCTCTGCCATTGGCAAATGTTTGCGCCATTAAAAATGCGTTTGATGGCCCAGGGGCCACCGCCATTAAAAAGCTCGCCAGTAAAAATGATGCTAAAAAATCAGGGTTGATCATGTATTAACCGGGTGCAATGTATGGGCTTTTTTACTCATTAAAATTAGCCAAAGTGGTGCCAATAACAATAAATGAAAAGCAATTAGCCAAGGTGTGCTAAGGCCTAAATATTGCGTTAAAAACACAAGCACACTAGCGCCACTCATTTGCATAGCACCAATTAAGGCAGAGGCTGTACCGGCTTGTTTTGGAAAGCGCGATAACGCCATACCAGCCGCAGAGCCTAAGCTTAGGGCAAAACCAAGTGCTGCAATTAAAATTGGTAGCATAAGCGCAATGGCCGATTCTATATGGCTAAGTGCAATCATTAATATGCCAGAGGCCACCAATACTGTAACCCCAACGCGCAGGGCTTTTTGGCTATTACGTTTAATATAAATGGGCGTAATAAAGCTGGCTACAATACTTAATACGGCATTGAGCGTAAACCAAAAAGTAAAGTCGGCAACGGTGCCCCCTAAGTGCGTAATTATCCACCCAGGTGCCAAGGTGACATACACAAGAATCGCCGACATGGCGACCATACACAGTAAGCTATTAAATAAAAATATCGGTGTTTTTAATATTGGCACAAACCGGCGTAAGTCCAATATATGCCCTTGGTAGTGACTATCAGCAGGGCGGGTTTCTCTAAATAAGGTGAGCGTAATGACCAGGCCCGCTAATGCAAACAAGGTTAAAAACATAAAGTTCATGCGCCAGCCAAATTGCACGGTAAGCCAAGCACCTAAAATAGGCGCAAGCGCAGGAATAAAACACACAATTCCATTTAAATAGGTAATCATTTGCCCGCTGCGTTCGCTGCCGTATTTATCACGTACAATAGCAAAAGCAACCACAAACGTAGCACATGCGCCTAACCCTTGCAGAGCGCGTGCAAACATTAATACAGCAAAAGAGGGCGCCATGTAGGCAAGCAAGGCAGAGCCTGCATACAAGCTAACACCTACAACCGCTACCGGCTTTCGGCCAAACTTATCAGCAAGCGGCCCTGCAATTAATTGCCCTAAACCCACAGTAAGCATAAAAATAGCCACTGTTTGCTGAACCTGTTGTTCGGTTACGTTAAATTGCGTGGCAATAGTTGGAAAAGCGGGAAGATAAATATCAATTGCCATAGGGCAAAATATTACGAGTAACGCTAAGATGAGCAATAAAATTAAGTTAGGTTTAGCGGGCTGTTTTTGCATTAGGTCTCCTTTTGCTGGCTATTTTAGGTGCCCGCATATAAAAAAGAAAGGGCTTATGAGTGAGCCACGCTTTATTGTGATAAATATTTCATGACATTAGGATTAACAGCGCGGTGAATTGCGCTTTTTTTAACTGGTCTGATGTGTTAATTTGAATTTATAAACACAAAATGGGAAATAACAATGAGTAATAAATCAGCCCTTTTAAAAACCTGGCTTAAATTTAAACGCTTACCTTTTGGCAATTGGTTGTTTAGCAAAGCGGTATGCATAAAAGCCCCGTATTTTGGCTCAATGAAACCTTACGTGCTCGATTTAAGAGAAGGGCACTGTAGCGCTGTCGTAAAAAACCGCCGTAGTGTGCATAACCATATTGGGACTATTCATGCTATTGCACAATGTAACTTAGCTGAGCTGTGTGCTGGTGTAATGGTAGATGCCACCGTGCCTTATAAAACGCATCGCTGGATCCCAAAAGGAATGACGGTACACTATTTAGCAAAGGTTGATACCGATGTAACTGCTATTGCAGAAATCGACTTGCCTCGCCAATGGGTAGATAAAGAAGATTTAGTGGTGCCAGTTAAGCTTTACAATACCCGCAATGAACTGGTGTTCACTGCAGATATTACGATGTACATAACCGAAAAAAAGTAATGAGCGCTTAATTAGATTTGGCTTTATCAGCGGCTTGCTTATTAACAAACGACAAGTCGCTATCAGCATCATCAAGCAAAGTTTTTACTTCTTTAGCCGGCTTTAAATCTTCGCTAATAAGTTCCGGTTCTTCTTTTTCAAAGCGCTGTTTTAAGCTGCCTTCAATAATGGCTCCAGCATCAATACTTAGTGTATCGTGAAAAACATCGCCATGTACGTGAGCGCTGCTTTGAATATTCACTTCACTTGCGTTTAGTGAGCCAATAATTTTACCTTTTACAATGACACTTTTAGCCTCAACCACACCTTCAACAATGCCGGTAGAGCCAATTACCAAGTGCTCTGCCTTTATATCGCCATCAATTCGGCCATCTAGCTGAACTTCGCCTTGGCTGGTGAGTGTGCCAGTTAAGCGCACATCTTCAGAAATAATAGAAGGGGTATGATTTACTCTTTTTAACGTAGTTTGACTACTTGGTTGCTTTTTTTTACCGAACACGAGAAAGCGCCTTTGTTATTTTTAGAGGATTGACATGTTTGCCATCGAGTAACACTTCATAGTGTAAGTGTGTGCTGGTACTTCTGCCAGTACTGCCCATTAATCCAATTACCTCATTTTTAGCAATTGTTTGGCCTTTTTTCACTTTAATTTTATTTAAGTGGCCAAAACGGGTGACCAAGCCATTTTTGTGCTCTAGCTCGATAAAGTTACCATAGCCGCCATTTTTACCAGCGCGCAATACACGTGCATCAGCAGGGGCAAAAATTTCGGTTTTATGCCAGCCGGCTAAATCAACACCTTTGTGAAAAGCGCGGCGGTTGTTCATCGGATCTTTACGTAACCCAAAGTTGCTCGAAATATAGTATTTAGCCGCAGGCAAGGGCAGTGAGTTAGGCAGCTCTGTTAAAAAGTTTTCAAGGTTGTTAAGTAATAATAGCTTATCAACAATGGCTAAAAACTGCCCTGGTATTTTAGTTTCGTCAAATACATCTAACGGGCCACCTTGCGCACTGGTTTGTGCGCCCAGTGCTAAATGTTGTTCAAGGGCTGATTCTAAGCCTGCGCCTTTTAACATCGCTAAAATTGCATCATGGCGTTTATTAATTTGCGCATCAATAAGCGCAAAATTGTGCTCGTAGTATTTATTTAAGCGCTCGTAACGTGCGGCAAAAGTGATTGGCGTTAGAAGGCTGGCATGTTTGTCTTTCGGCTCTTCATCTACAAGTGGTTCATGAAACTCGCCTTTGTCTTGATTAACAGGCGACTCAAGTTGTTCTTCTAGTTTTATTGTCTCTTTACTAATAGATGCGGGGAGGGATTCAATCATACCTTGCAAAAGTGCTTGCTTTTGCTCTAGTACAGCAAGTTGTTCTAATTGCTTAGCGTGCAGTGCTTTTTGTTCTTGGACCTGTTTTTGCCACGCTTGTTGTTTGTCAATTTGGCTTTGTTCTATGTCGGTAATTTTATTTGTTTGGCTATAAACACGAAAACTAGAAATACCGACCCAAGTAATAGTGCCTAAAATAAGCAGTACTGTAAAAAGCTGAAACCAAGGCGCCAAAACAACATGCTTAACTTCGCCATTTTGACGAATAAGCAACTGACGGGCTGGGAAAAATTTTTGGTAAAAAGACTTAATAAATACTGACATGGCACATAAACACTCGCTATTAACCGGATTAATGTATCAATTTCAGTCTAAAAAGCCAGAAAAAATTTGTAACTGTTCAAAAATTAATAAAAAAGGGCTGCTATTTAGTAGCAGCCCTTTATTTAAAATAGTCACAAATTAGCTAGCTTGTTGCTCATCGTTATCTTTTATTGATGCTACGTTGTCGGCTTTTTTAGCTTTAGCTGTACCTTTTGTTGTGGGCTCTTTTGCGCCTTTTAACACTGCCATAAAGTCATCTTTACTCTTTGCAATTTCAAGCGCAAGCGATTCAACCTGTTGCTCGCTCAGTGGCACATCTACTTTTTCCAGTATTACTTCAAGCGATTCTGCTATATCGAGCATTTTGTCATAGGCATCCGCTTCTTTTTTAGTAGTAAACGTCATTCGCTCAACTCCGTTTCGTTCTACAACATATTTAACAACAACAGCCATGATCTCTCCTGCTTGATTGCGTGGTAATGTGGTTACTGACCCGTAGGCCACTGTTTTTATATACAGTAAGTGTTTGTGTGTAAAATTGCAAGTATTCGGTGCATTTTTAGCTTGTCATCAATTTGACAAAAAAGCGTAACTTTACTTTAGTTAAGCAATCACTTGTTGTACCAGCTGCATTTTAGGTTTTCGGATTTAGGTGATTATGCACTGGAAATAATATAAGTGATGCGCGTTGCACCTTATTTAGCATTATTTCCTCAAATAAAAATTAAGCACATGTTTAAAGCCAAATTAGCCGTTTAACTATAACGCTTTGGTATAAACAAAAATAAGGAATAACAAATGAAAAATCTATTAACGCTACTTATTATTAGCTTTTTAAGCTTTAGCGCGTTTACCCACGCTAACCCTGTTGAAGATAAGCCTATGGTTGAAATGCCGCAAGCGCCGGTTATTAATATTAATAGTGCCGATTCAGAAATGCTGGCCAAGTTGCCTGGTATTGGTAAGAAAAAAGCGCAGGCTATTGTTGATTACAGGGTTGAAAATGGCGAATTTGACCAGCTGAGCGATTTAGCTAACGTAAAAGGAATAGGTAAAAAGCTTGTAGCTAAACTAGAAGGAAAAGTGTCTTTATAATAGGCAGGGCGCTAAGCGCCCTGTGAATACTGCTCAAGTGCTTTGGCTAAATATTTTTTAGCGAAGTTTATTTCAATCGGGGTTGTTAAAAGCGGGTAACACAGGCCACCTAAAATTAAAAAGGGAATGAGTTCCCACCCTTTAAAAACAGTAAATAATAAAAACAATGGGCTGAGCAATATCAGCTTTACTATTCTTAATAACACTCTATCGGTAGCAGGTAGCATACTTAGTGCAATAGCAACAATGGCTTGTCGCTGCCTCACTTTAAGGTGCTTTAGTTCAGGCAGCTGACTGGTAAAAAACGTAAACATATTAAATAGTCTTTTTAGTAAGTAAGCGAGTGGTAACAATTACAAAAAGCGTGATAGTAAATAACGCAAATAGTATTTCCATCCATGCTGGCATACTTAATCCCGCAAATTGCCAATCGATATTACCGCAATCCCCTGTGGCTTGAAAAAAGCTTGGGATCCATTCATGCAATGGCATAAATGAAGGAAAGTTTGGCTCAAACTCACAGCTAAATGCAAAGGGATCGGTGGTTGTTTGCATTTCAATGTGTTCACGTGCAATAAAGTAGCCCCACACACTTGATACACCCCACACTAAATAAGCGATAGCGCGTACTAATTTACTTTGTGGTTTAGTTGCGCCAATAATGCCTGCCCCTAATAAGCCTAATACCGCAGTTCGCTGGTAAATACACATAATGCATGGAGCAAGGCCCATCTGGTATTGAAAAAACAGTGCGGTGACTTCTAAGAAAAATACAATGCCTGTAAATAGTAGCCATGGAGTACGTTGAGTAGGGAGTTGTGCTAGCCAGTTCATAAAAAATCCGCATTGAAATAAGACGTTGAATTATGTACTAGGATAAAGTAACGAGCAACAAAAAGGGTAAAAAAGCTACCGAAGTCGCTTTTTTTAAGATGAAATTAATAAGCGGTTATGGCCAATCCTATTTAGGGAAAGGTTAAGCTTTTTTGCTAAGTAAACATGTAATATAAGATTGGTTCGCTAAAAAGGCTTGATTAAACGTTACAGTTAACAGGCTCTGCTGTATGCGACTTTTGAATGTGCTTGTTGCCGCACACGGGAATTATTGTAGTAATGTAATGGTTAAGCAAAAACAGCAATAGTATTAATGTACCTACTATGAATAGGATTAATTTATTTAGCTAATTAGGCCTAATTTAAGCATGTTGAATTTTATTATTTACTATTGCGAAATTTTCAGCGGTTGGTTGGCACTTATATCAACGAGTTTACTTGTTAGTTATATTTCATCTGGTACAATCTGTCAGTTATTCGTATAAAACGATGAGTTGTGATTAATTCGAGTGGGAATTGAATGAGAATTTTTAAAGCTAAAAGCCCAGCAGGATTTGCTGAAGAGTATATAGTTGAATCTATCTGGAACGGCGATTTCCCTCCAGGTTCAATTCTACCTGCAGAGCGTGAGCTTTCTGAGTTAATTGGTGTAACCAGAACAACCTTACGTGAAGTACTGCAACGTTTAGCACGCGATGGCTGGCTAACTATTCAGCACGGCAAGCCAACCAGAGTGAATAACTTTTGGGAAACATCGGGTTTAAACATACTCGAAACGCTGGCACGCTTAGATGAAGACAAAATGCCAGAGCTGACCGATCAGTTATTATCTGCACGTACTAATATTAGTGCTATTTATACCCGTGCAGCGATAAAGCTTAACCCTGAGCGTGTTATTGAAATTTTATCAAAAAGCGATGAACTTGAAGACACTGCGCAAGCTTTTGCAGATTACGATTACAAAGTACACCACGAATTAGCTGTCGCTGGTAATAACCGCATATACGTACTTATACTTAACGGTTTTAGAGGGTTTTACTTTAAAATTGGTTGTCATTATTTCTCAGACGCAGGCACTCGCCAGTTAGCACGTCAATTTTATAAAGATCTAACAGTATTGGCTGAAAACCGTGAGCATGATGGCGCGATTTCAATGATGCGTAAGTTTGGCCATCAAACCGGTGAAATCTGGCAAAATATTAAAGGCGATATGCCTTCCGATATCATGGATTAACCCATTTTTAAAACCTGCAAATGCAGGTTTTTTTATAGGCGTAATAAAGTTTTAATATCTGTTCGGTATTTTCGATTGTGCACATCGCTAAATACGATTGTTCTTTTTTCCTTATTAAATTTAAAATGCCACGTAATTATGTGTTGGCGCTATTGTTTTTTTATTTTTAGCGCCCATATAAGTATCAGCATTGCGTATGCAATCGACAACAAACTCAAAATATTTGGAGAATAAAATGGGTGTATTAGTAGGCCGCCAGGCACCAGACTTTACCGCTGCAGCTGTACTAGGTAATGGTGAAATTGTAGATAGCTATAACCTTCATGAAACAATTAAAGGTAAAAAAGCAGTAATCTTCTTTTACCCACTAGATTTCACGTTTGTATGTCCTTCAGAACTTATCGCATTTGATAAGCGTTACGAAGAATTCCAAAAGCGTGGCGTAGAAGTAATTGGTGTTTCTATCGATTCACAATTCTCACACAACGCATGGCGTAACACTGCTGTAGCAGACGGCGGTATTGGTAAAGTTCAATACGCACTAGTTGCAGACGTTAAGCACGAAATTTGTAAAGCATACGACGTTGAGCACCCTGAAGCGGGCGTTGCATTTCGTGGCTCTTTCCTAATCGATGAAGAAGGTAACGTACGTCACCAAGTAGTGAACGACTTACCACTTGGTCGTAACATCGACGAAATGATCCGCATGGTTGACGCGCTAGCATTTCACAGCGAAAACGGCGAAGTATGTCCTGCTGGCTGGGAAGAAGGTAAAAAAGGTATGGACGCAAGCCCTGAAGGTGTTGCTAAGTTCCTATCTGAAAACGAAGGCGAGCTATAATTTAGCCCCTACGTTTTAATAAAAAAACCGCCATATGGCGGTTTTTTTGTTTTTAGCATAGCCCATTTAATAATGGGCTATATTAAATTAAAACGAGAAGGTTACTTTAGTGTAGAAGTAACGACCTCGTGGGTTGTGTACGCCCGATGCATACCCGTAAAGGTCGGCATCGCCATCACCAATGGCAAATGGTGGCTCTTCGTCAAATACGTTATTTACACCAAGCGACACTTTAGTTGCATCACTTACACGGTAAGATGTTTGTAAATCTACCAGTGCTTGCGAGTCAACCATACGCGATGTATTGCTATCAAAGTCTAAATTACCGTCAAAGTCTATATCTGGGGTATCTTCAAACTCGCCTACGTAGCTAATATTTACGTTGGTATTAAATTGGCCAATTTCCCAGTTAGTAGAGAAAATCCAGCGGTGCTCTGGGTAATTGTATTCACCCGTGTAATCGCGGCCGTCTTTTTCAAACTTGTTTTGGTACGCCCATTCTAAGTTAAATTTAAGCAAGCCTAAATCATCCAGCGAATGGTTGTAATTTGCTGATAAATCAACACCTGACACTTCTTGCGAAGAGACGTTTTCAAAGGTGCTGTATATTTTTTGAATGGTGCCTAAGCTATTACCACCACTAGGTGCTAAGCGTACACACACCGTGCTATCTTGGTTATTACACTCAGAGTTATAAATTGGGCCAAATTCTTGTTCATCAATTTTATTATCTTGGGTAATACTCCACACATCTACGCTTAAACCAAACTCAGCAGAAGGTGCCCAAATAAAGCCAACGTTCCATGATTCTGACTCTTCGGCTTCTAAGTCAGGGTTACCCGCAAATTCAATGTTGTAATCTAGCGCGTCACAATCAAGGCCAGTAGCTTCACAGCGATAAGTATCTACAAAAAACTGACTTTCTTGTGATGGACCTAAACCTACTTGTGCAAGCGATGGCGCTCTAAACCCTTGTGCCCACGAACCACGAATGGTTATTTCGTCGGTAGGTGCCCAACGTAAAGCGACTTTAGGGTTTGTTGTATTACCAAAGTCGCTGTAATCATCGTAACGGCCAGCGAGTTGTAGCTCTAGGTTTTCAGCAAGTGGGATTGAAAATTCCACATAGGCTGCGTATTGGTCGCGCTCTGCTGCAGCAGACACAGACTCAGTACCAAAAATTAAACCGCGCTGAAATTGGTCATCCGGTGTATCGGTTACATCTTCTTCACGGTATTCAATACCCGCGGCCATCATAACCACATCATCACCAAAGCTAAATGCTTCACCAGAGATGTTAGCGTCGAATGAGGTCATATGAGACTCACCGCGGCGAACTAAGCTTGTGGTAATTCTGTCAATAACTTCTGGGCTGTTATAGGTGCCACCAAATGGGTTGTAGTTACCGGCATCAATTTCTTGTTGTAAAAAGTCGGTGCGAACCCAACCTTGCGAGCGATCGCCTGTTTGAAGTGATTTACTACGGCCTTTTTGAACTGCAGCTTCCCAGCTCCATTCGTTAATTTCGCCTCTTAGGCCAGCTACAAAGCGAAGCGTGTCTGATTCAATATCCCATTGGCGAGCGCCCGCATCAACCGTACGGTAACGGCCAATTTGAATATCTTCACCAAACGGGTTGTTAGGGTGGCTAGCGGGTACTGTTAAACCTGCATCTTCATCTAGTGGAGTAGGGGCACCGGCTGCAACTGAGGTATTATGTTGCACTGCCATTTCTAAAAAGCCGGTAATACCATTATCAAAATTGTATTCAAATTGAGAAATAGCACCTACGCGCTCAGACTCAGGGGCGATGTAGCCAAATGGGCCGTAATCAAATAAACAACTACCGCTTGATGTGGCGTTTTCAGCAGGGCAATCTGGGTCAATTGTTTTTACACCATCAACATAAAAGTAGCCTGGAAAGCCACGAGAAGAGCGAAAGTCTTCGCCGCCATAAGGCGATTGATTAGCGGTGCCTAAGCTGCCCATTTCATCTGACGAAAGCGAGGTGTTTTTAAAGTAATCAATAATAATTGAGGCGCTGCTTTTTTCGCTAGTTGTACCCCATACTAAACTTGCTGTTGTTTCTTCGTAATTAGGGCCATCGGTACCACCGTAGCCTAAGTTTAGTTCAACGCCATCTATGTCTTTTTTCAAAATAACGTTGACTACGCCCGCTACTGCATCAGAGCCATAAATTGCTGATGCGCCATCTTTTAAAATATCAATGCGTTCAATCGCCGATACCGGAATACTATTAATATCGACAAATGAGTTTGTAATACCTTCGGCAAAGGCACTAATTGCAACACGGCGGCCGTTGATTAGCACCAATGTAGCATCAGCACCTAAACCACGTAGGCTGACCGCGGCAGATCCATTTGCAGTTGAATCTTGGTTGTTGCCGCGTGTTGAGAAAGTACCGCTGCCTGCCACAGGCATTCTTTCGAGGAGTTGTTGAAGGTTATCGTAACCCATGTTTTCGATATCTGCTCTGCCAATAGATTGTACTGGCGAAGGCCCTTCGATATCGGTGCGTTTTATGCGCGAACCTGTTACTTCAATGCGTTCTACTTTTTTTGCTTCTTCAGCAGCATAAGCTGTTGTTGTAAACCCTGCTGAAAGTGCGATTGTAGCACCTGCAATTATGCTAGGTGTAAATGCAATTGATTGCTTCATCCTTAAGTCCTTGTTGATATGTTATAAATTTAGTTGCTTAACAAGCGCTGACATTAATATCATGTAACTTAAGTGTTATCAATCTACACCCTTTGCGATTTTAGTATGAGTTTTTGTAGAGTATTGAGGGAAAAATATTCAATAATAGAAACAACGAAAAGGGATAGACAAGGCTAAATTACTCGCTTTGTATCATAAAATTTGCGCACTAAAATGGACAGGCATCTAAAGAAATTAAAAAAATAAATAAAGTGTAATAATTTATTTATATTACGCACAGGGATGAATTGAATAAAGCTGAGGGTAATTTGATCAGGTTGTTTTAAATTTAACCGGTGAGAAATTAAAAAAAACGCCTAAATAAATTAGGCGTTGTGTTTATACTTTATGTTTCATGAGGCGTTCTTTCTCACGCGACCAATCTTTATTTTTGCCGTCTTCACGTTTGTCATGCATTTTTTTACCTTTTGCTAAGTGAAATTCAAGTTTCACCCAACATTTTTTCCAATACATGGCAGTGGCAACAAGTGAGTAGCCATCTCGTTCAGTGGCACCGACTAATCTATCAAGCTCTTTGCGGCTTAATAACAGTTTACGGTATCGCATTGGATCGCAAATAACATGAGTCGAGGCGCTATTTAAAGGCTGAATTTGACTGCCTAATAAAAAAGCTTCGCCATTTTTAAGATGAATATAAGTTTCTGAGATGTTTACCTTACCAGCTCGGATACTTTTTACTTCCCAGCCCTGTAGTTCAACACCTGCTTCAAACTTGTCGTGTAAAAAATACTCATGACGCGCTTTTTTGTTAAGCGCGATGGTATTACTGTTCGATTTTGATGATTTGTTCTTAGCCATAGTGCCCTATAATATACGTATTAAGAGATGTTTTACATCGATTTTTTATATGTGCCTTTAAAATAATCTGGTGAACTTAAGACCATGAAAATTTGGGGAAACGCGCAAAGCTTGCTAAAATTCGCCCACACAGTTGGGAGTGAGTATGCCACAAATAGAAAAAAGTGCGCTGGTTATGTACAGCACTAAAGAGATGTTCGACCTAGTTAATGATGTAGAAGCTTATCCGCAGTTTTTACCTAATTGCTCAGACTCTAAAATAGTTTCGCAGCACAATAATAACATGACCGCGAGTTTAGAAATATCCAAGGCGGGTATAAAAAAGTGGTTTACCACTGAAAACACCTTTATTGACGAGCAAACCGTGCAATTAAGGCTGGTTGATGGCCCATTTAAAACTCTTAAAGGGCGTTGGCATTTTCAAGCGTTAGATAAAAAAGCCTGTAAAGTTGAGCTTAAGCTTGAATTTGAATTCTCTAGCAAGCTTATAGAGTTGGCGTTTGGTAAAATATTTAATGATGTAGCTAAAAATATGGTTAGCGCATTCACGCAACGTGCAAAAGATGTATACGGAGCAAGATAATGATTAGCGTTGAGATAGTTTTTGCATTACCGACTAAAGCAACCACATTAACAGTGGAAGTAGCGCAAGGAACCACAGCCGAACAAGCTGTTATTCAATCGGGGATCATTGAAAAGTGCCCTGAAATAGACCCAACTGCGCTTACTTTAGGTGTATGGAATAGAACAGTAAAAGCGCATTATGAATTAAAAGATGGCGACAGAATAGAAATTTATCGTCCACTAATTGCAGACCCTAAAGATGCTCGAAGAAAGCGTGCTGAAAAAGCAAAAGAGGAAGGCCGAGCAAATAAAGTTACCGGTGGGCGTCCTTTATAAAGGTCATTAATGTAGTTATTAAAAAAAAGGTGAGCTATGCTCACCTTTTTTTAATAACTAAAGCGTTTACTGCTCTAGCGGAGTATCAAAGTTTTCTGGTTGATCATAATCACCCGAAACAGCAACTAGTTGATCATTTTCAAATTTAACCAGCAACTCTTTATGCTGCTCATTATCGCGACCTTTGTTAAAGCTGTACACATAACGCCAGGTACTATTATCAAACGCATCTTCTGCTATTGGACGACCTAATACATAAATAACTTGCTCTCGTGTCATGTTTACACGAAGCTTATCTACATCTGATTGCTCTAAAAAGTTACCCTGTGGGATATTGATTCTATATACCCAGCTAGAACAACCTGCTAAAGAGCTGAATGTGAGAGCAACGATAAGCCAAAGAGAAAAAGTTTTTAACGACTGCATTGTTAGTTGTGATCCTTATTTTTTATAATCTGCATGATACCGATTAGTCACTGAAGGTAAAACCCTTTTAAGAAATTGTTTTTAGTTACGAGGGTTAGGGCAACGTTTTGACCACAAACACACAAAAAAGTTTAAGTATAAATATAAGCAAAGCACACAAAGTACCCTCAACGTGGTATTTGTATATAGTGCAAACGCGTTTAGGCCACTGGTATACAGGTATAACAACCAATGTTGATAAGCGCTTAGCCACGCATCAAGCGGGTAAAGGCGCAAAAAACTTAAAAGGCAAAGGCCCTTTAGTTTTAATTCATCAACAAAAGGTGGGCTCAAAAAGCGAAGCCAGCAAGTTAGAGTGGCAAATTAAAAAATTAAGTAGGGCCCAAAAAGAGCACTACGTACAACAGCTAATGACTAAGTGAAGCTGTGGCATTTTTTAATGCTTTTAATTTATTACGATAGCGGGCTTTGTCATAGCTAAACTCGGCGTTTATACCCGCTAAACGCATATAATGTGTTGCCTGCTTTATATTGCCGGTAAAATAATATGCTCGCGCAAGGCCAAAGTGGCTTTCGTGTAACTTAGCGTCAATTTTATAAGCGCTTTTAAAATGCTTAATCGCTTGAGAGTAACTTTTAAGTACCAGTTCACTATTACCCAATGATATATGGTAATACGGGTTAGCTTGGCGCTTTTTATTGAGCTGTTTTAGCATTTGCTGACCTTGTTTAGCGCGGTTACTTAAGGTGTACAGCACAGCGAGATTACCTATGGCAGTATGGTTATTTTTATCAAGCAATAAAGCATAGTTATATGCCTGTTCAGCTTCTTTTAAATAATTAAGCTGCCTAAATACAATACCTAAATTCCCCCAGCCACCACTGTATAATGGGGCGGCTTCAACGGCGGCACTAAAATAGCTATAAGCTAAATTATAATTTTTATTTACTAAAGCTTGAGCGCCTTTATTGTTATAAAACATAGCCGTAACAAACTCTTTGCTTATTGGGCTGGTTTTAAAGCGTTGTTTTCTTATATTCGGGTCGAAGTCTATGGTTAACTGTTTATCACGTTGATAAACCATTGTGGCTGGTATTGTTTGCATAAGCGCATTGTCAATTGATAAATTAATATGCCCTGTCAGTAAATTAACCCCTTTATTCATTGCCCAATATTCAGGAATATGAACCTTTTGAAAGCGCGCTTTTATACCTAAATAATCGGCTAAGCTATACGCTAATATCGATAACGACAGGCAATTAGCATTTAAATTAGCGTAGGTTTGCGATGCACTCAATGTGGCGCCACTTTGATAGGTTAATGAGTTATCGCCGTTTTTTAATAAAAAACTTAAAATACTGTTCGCTAAGTAATGCGCGCTTCGCTTACTGGTTAAGTGGGCATCAAGTTGGGAAGTGATTGTTTTGTCGAGCTTAAATATGTCTTGCTCGGTTTCGACGTTAATACGGTTAAATGTTGGATGGTTTGCTAGGGCAAGCGGCGGCGGTTCACGCACCGTGGTGTTACATGCGCTTAAATATAAGCAACTACTTAGTAATAATGCGTTAAAACAAGATATGTTCATAAACCACCTCCAACATATTACATCTATAAGTGTAGATGCAATATGCGCAGGTGGTTTATTAAAGTGTTACAAAACGTGTTTAGTGGTGTTTTTCAAAGGTGGCTACGAGTGCATCAAGGGCTTGAGCGCTATTTGCTAAATCGCGAATTGCTTGCTCGGTGTTTATTTGCTCATTCATAGCACGGTCACTAATTTCACTTATTTGCTCAATATTACGTCCTACATCAGCAACCACGTTACTTTGCTGCTCAGTTGCGGTGGCAATTAAAGTAGCCATGTCGTTTATTTGATTTGCTGTTTCGCTTATCGCATCAAGCAATTCAACAGAGCTTTGCATTGCGCCTACGCTTTGTTGGGCTTTTTGCTTAGATTGACTAATATCGTTTACTACATCTTCAGAAATAGTGGTTAGCTCTTCAATCATTGACTGAATTTCGGTGGTTGATTGCGAGGTACGATTAGCAAGCGCGCGTACTTCATCGGCCACCACTGCAAAGCCTCTACCATGCTCACCAGCCCGTGCCGATTCGATGGCTGCGTTTAAGGCCAGTAAATTAGTTTGCTCTGAAATGCCGCGAATAGAGTCAACAATACTCGCTATATCAATTGTTTTTTTAGAAAGCAGTGTTACTTGTTCGGTAATGCCGTCAATGTCAGTGGCAAGCGCTGAAATTGTAGCTTGGCTTTGCAGTACTTGCTGATGGCTTTGGCTGGTGTTTTCTTGACTGCTTTGCGTTAACTTGGCTGCATTAGCCGCACTTTGTGCTATTTCTTGTACAGTTGCGCCCATTTCGTTAATGGCTGCAGCTACCGAAATGGTTTGCTCTTTTTGATTATCAATAGACTGCGAGTTGTTTTTTGCTTGTTCAAATACATGATTAGAACTTTGGCGTATTTCTGTACTTTCGTTGGCGACTTGCTTTATGGCAGTTTCAATTTTATGAATAAATTGGTTAAAGCCATGGCTTAAATTGTTTAGCTCTGGCTGATTAGACTCTGGCAAACGGTACGCTAAATTAGCATCGCCTGATCCTAAACGTGAGAACAGCTCGGCCATATCCGAAAGCGGTGACGCTAAAGAACGTGCTAACAAGTAACTTAGCATGCTAGCAACGAGGGCTATCACTAGCGTAAAGGTAAATATTTGCCACTCCAATGTACCTACAGTCGCAAACACCTCACTTTTAGGTACTTGGGCTAATACGTATAAGTCGGTATTGGCTATTGGCATGGCTGCTAAAAATGTGGCTTCGTTATTAAGTGATAATTCTGTAATTGCAAAACCAGAGGGGTTATATAAAGTACTATGAACATTACTGCCATAAAGTGTGTCTATGTTTACTTTAGCCACTTTATTTGCATCTTTATGTAACTGAATTAAGCCGCTTTTATCTGCAATAAACACAAAGCCTGTTTGCTCAATTTTAAATTGTTGTAATAGCTTTTGCATGTCGGTGATGCTTTTTGCAAGCCCCGCTAATCCAAGCCCATTTGTTTGTTGATGATTTACAAACATTTTTACATCAGTCGGGGATTCTTGATAAATACTGATTGAGTACGGATTATTTGAGTTGGTAAAGCCAAAAAACCACCCATCAGCCGCGTCGTTTTTAAGCACGCGTAAAAATCCGTGTTGGTTCCAATATTGTGCTGTATCACGGTTAGCCCACGACGCCGTTGCTAAATCAAACTGCTTTGCTACGCGGTTTAATTCTTTAAGCAGTAGTGTGTCGTCTTGGTTATTTGAGCGCGCCCACTCTAAGATAAATTCATTTGATGATAGTTGCTGTGCAGCACCTAGTAGTTCGTTTATTTCGCCACCAATTTGATTGCTAATACTATGTAATTTGCTGGGTAGCTCAGATTCAATCATACGTCGTTCTATAATATCTTCAGAGCTATATAAAGACGTTAAACCAATTAATGCAGCGACACAGATTGCAATGGTACTGCCTAAAATGGTGATTTTTTGAGTGATAGTTAGGTTTTTTATCGTCATATTATTTAACTTTACAACTAGGTAGATAGCCATGTTAGCACATTATTAATTAAGCGCTAATTATTGCAATATATCTAAAAGGGTATACTCGCTTTTTATTATTACTAGCACGAAAAAGCCCACAGCATATGCATGTGGGCTTGGTTTCTAACAAGCGAAACTAGTTATACAATTTTCTTCATTGCTGACATGTAGCCGCGTAGTCTAGCGCCAACAATTTCAACAGGGTGCTCACGTAGTGCAGTGTTAATTTGAATCAGTGTTTGGTTATCTACTTGGTTACTTTGCTCATTTAAGCCTTTACCAATAACATCGGTGTCGATGTTTTTCATAAAATCGGCCAATAATGGTAAACACGCATGGTTGTATAAGTAACAGCCGTATTCTGCAGTGTCAGAAATAGTACGGTTCATTTCGAATAACTTTTTACGTGCTATTGTGTTGGCAATTAACGGTGTTTCGTGTAAAGACTCATAATAAGCCGACTCGTCAATAATGCCTGCTGCAGTCATGGTTTCAAATGCAAGCTCAACGCCCGCTTTAACCATAGCAACCATTAAAATACCGTTATCGAAAAACTCTTGCTCAGAGATTTCTACATCACCAGCAGGGGTTTTTTCAAAGTTAGTTTCGGCAGTTTCTGCACGCCATTTTAGTAAGTTTGCATCGTCGTTTGCCCAATCTTCCATCATTACGCGTGAGAAAGTACCGTCGATAATGTCATCTTGGTGCTTGTTATAAAGCGGGCGCATAATAACTTTAAGTTCTTCGCTTAGTTCAAACGCTTTTACTTTTGCAGGGTTTGATAAACGGTCAAGCATGTTAGTAACGCCGCCGTATTTAAGGGCTTCGGTAATTACTTCCCAGCCGTATTGAATTAGTTTTGATGCGTAACCCGCATCAATGCCTTTTTCAATCATTTTATCAAAACATAAAATTGAACCGGTTTGTAACATGCCACAAAGAATTGTTTGCTCGCCCATTAAGTCTGATTTAACTTCAGCGATAAACGATGACTTAAGTACACCGGCACGATGACCACCGGTACCCGCAGCGTAGGCTTTAGCTTGTGCTAAGCCGTGACCTTGTGGGTCATTTTCTGGGTGAACAGCAATAAGAGTAGGTACACCAAAGCCGCGTTTGTATTCTTCGCGCACTTCAGAGCCAGGACACTTAGGAGCAACCATGATTACCGTAATGTCTTCACGAATTTGCATGCCTTCTTCAACAATATTAAAACCGTGCGAGTAAGCAAGTGTAGAGCCTTGTTTCATTAAAGGCATAATGGCAGTTACAACGGCCGTATGTTGCTTATCAGGTGTTAGGTTTAATACTACGTCAGCGCTCGGAATTAGCTCTTCGTACGTGCCTACAGTAAAACCGTTTTCAGATGCATTTAGGTATGATTGACGACGCTCATCAATTGCTGATTGACGTAACGTGTACGATACATCTAGGCCTGAGTCACGTAAGTTTAAACCTTGGTTAAGACCTTGTGCGCCACAGCCAACAATAACCAGCTTTTTACCTTTAAGTGCATCAACACCATCGGTAAATTCACTTGGGTCCATAAATTCACATTGCGCTAATTGAGCTAACTGCTCGCGTAAAGGTAAGGTATTAAAATAATTCGCCATGTTAGTGTCCTATAATTCGTGTTTGTTAGATGCAAAGCGTATTTGCTTTGCTTAAACACACCATAAAAAAAAACTTTGCTTGCGTAAAATGATATATTTGCACTAAAGTATTTCAAAAAATGAAACGTATAGGCGTGTAATGGATCATAAGCATTTAAATTACTTTTTAGCGTTAGCTAAAACGCTCCATTTTGCCCGTGCGAGCGAGCTGTGCCATATAAGTGCACCTACATTAAGTCGCAATATTAAGCAGCTTGAAGATGAGGTGGGCGTTGCTTTATTTATACGCGATAACCGAAGTGTAAAATTAACTAAAGAAGGGGAGTCGTTTATTGATTACGCCACCTCTACACTGGCTAATTGGCAGCGCTTTAAAGCGAATGTGAAAGACCCAACCCAGCATATTTACGGTAATGTGAGTATTTATTGCTCAGTCACCGCCTCGTATAGTTTTTTGCATCAAATATTAGAACAACTCCGCGCGCAGCATCAGCATATAGAAATAACGCTCAATACCGGCGATCCGGCGTTGGCAATAAACCGAGTACTGGATGCCCATGAATCAATGGCTATTGCTGCACGGCCAAGTAAACTGCCTGCCCAAATTGCTTTTGTTAATATAGGCCACTCTCCACTGGTTCTTATTGGCCCTAAAATTCAATGCCCGATCAGCGAAAAAATAGCGAAAAATGCCCCACATATCGATTGGTCAGAACTGGAGTTTATTGTACCTGAGCAAGGTTTTTCTAGGCAGCGGTTAGAGCAGTGGTGGCGAAAAAATAACGTGCATGGAAAAATTTATGCACAAGTGGCTGGGCACGAAGCTATGGTGTCTATGGTGAGCCTAGGATTAGGTGTCGCCATGGTTCCCAAAATAGTGCTAGATAATAGTCCGCTACAAGACAAGGTACACGTACTGCCCAGTGAAAATTACCAGCCAGAAGGGTTTGATATTGGTTTGGCGGTGCTAAAAAAAGAGCTTAACGACCCTGCAATCAGTGCATTATGGAATATTGCACAAACTTTAGGCGCAAATGTTATTTAAGCTTTTAACGATTAATATAATTCAGTAAATAGTATGATTAACAGTTGCGTATGAGTTTACTATTACTTAACATGAAAGCTTAATAATAAAAAATAATGACGCACGAGAGTTTATAATAATTATGGATCATGCTGTATCGCTCGCTCATTCTGCTCAATGTTTAAAAAAAGCAATTCCTCTGATGGTAAAATACCGAATGCCGGTAACGCCTATCAATTACGCTATTTGGTATTGCTATGTGCAAGGCAGTAAACCAGCATTAAATGCTGAGCTTGATCACGTCATTGCTGAGCAACAAACATGTACTCAAAATAAAGCAAAAGAAATTTTTGATAAGCATTTGAGCGAAGATGACTTAGTGTTTTTTCAAGAAATGGCAGATCGCTTCCATGGCACTATGGAGCAAGTACAGCATGATATAAGCGTTACCCTCGATCATTCTAAAAGCTTTACCACGTCGTTGGTAGATTCTCAAAATGAGTTAGCAAGTTTAGCTAATGTAAATTCGTTTAACGAAATACTCGGTTGTGTTGAACGCTTAACTGACGAGTCGGTGGCTATGCAAGACTATGCGCGAGAATTTCAAACTAAGCTTGCGGTAGCCTATAACGAAATTAAAGATTTAAAAGAAGCACTTAACCTTTCTCAAGAAGCAGCCGATACAGACCCCCTGACAGGCTTTTTTAATAGAAGAAAGTTTGATGATGATATTCAGCAGTTTTGTCAAACCTATTCAGAGCAAGCTGACGAGAGCGTATTGGCGGTACTAATCATGTTTGATATTGATCACTTTAAACGTTTTAACGACGATTTTGGTCATCAAAAAGGCGATGAAGTACTTAAATTAGTAGCCAAAAAAGTTTCGCAAAATATTTCCGATAGCCTGAATGTTTACCGCTATGGTGGTGATGAGTTTTGTATTACCGGGTATTTTGACAGCATCAACGAGATTATGGTGTTTGCTGATAAAATTCGTTTAGATATTGCCTCATTAACTATCCGTAAAAAAGACGATGTAAATTCTAAACGTGCAATTTCTGCAAGTTTTGGGCTCGCTATTTTACGTCCATTCACGAAAGGTTCGGTACTTATTGAGCGCGCCGACCGTGCTTTATATATAGCTAAAACACATGGTCGCAACCGTATTGAAATAGCCTCTGATATTTAAATGTGATACGCATGTATAAAAATTGTGAATGATTGTAACCAGGTGGCGCACATTTGTGCTTACCTTGCTAGTATGGGTTACTTACTTATTTTACTCATTTAGATTAGGTTAATGCGGCTCAATACTTTTATTTACATTTTTTGCTTTGTGGTGTGTCTTGTTTGCGTGCCTAGCACAGCTTCGCAGGCCTACAACGAACAAGAGTATGCACAGCAACATATTACTGTTAAGAAGTGGCATGTAAATCTAAGTGTCGGCGCGGGTGTTATTACCAACCCTCTGCATGGCGGAAAAAACGTCCCGCTCCCTGTGATCCCGCGAATTGCTTTTTATGGCGAGCGTTGGTTTTTCGATAATGGTCGCCTTGGCTTCACACTTGTAGAAAATCAAAAGCATCATTTTAATATCGTTTCAGAACTTAACGCAGAGTCACGCTTTTTTATTGATTGGCATCCTAATAACCTCTTTGTTTTACCAGCAACCGCAGGTGCTTCTGCATTAGCGCAAAATAATCCCCAGCCTAAAAAAATAAATATCGATAATATTGATAATCGCCATTTAGCCCTAGATGCCGGGGGAAGCTATCATTATGTGCAGAAAAACCATGTGCTATCGATACAGTTATTACACGATATAAGTAATGTTTATAACGGTACTCGGGGCGCTATACAATGGCAGTACCACAGTGAAGTAGGGCGTTTAAAGTTAAAACCAACACTTGGGGTTAACTATAAATCAGCTGAATTAAACAGCTACTATTATGGTTTAAAAGCACACGAAACCTCATTAGGTAAAATTGACGTTGGTAGTAGCTGGCAACCTTATGCTAAAATCGACGCCAGTTGGCCATTGAGTGAGGCTAACAGTCTTCGTTTTCATGTAGCATATTACGACTATTCAGCTATGGATGGCAGTCCGCTTTTTGAACGTAACTATTCAATGACTGCTTTTATAGGATTCGATCATACTTTTTAATATGAAGTATTTAATGTTGATTGTGCTTACAGTTTTTCTGTTTAGCCCTCCCGTTGTAGCGCAAAATGCGTCTTTAAAGGTCTCTCCCAAAGTGTGTGTTGTGTCTGAGCAGCAAGCGTTTTGCGATCTCGATTTAAAGTTTAATTGGCAGCAACCATCGCCGAGCGATGCATGCCTGTACCAACAAAACAAACTGATTAAATGCTGGCAACAGCAGGCTGTTGGTGAGTTTGAGTATAAAGCGCGTGTTCAGGTAGAGACCATATACTCCTTAATCAATCCTCATACCGGTGTGTTAATTGCTAAAACACACGTTGAAGTGCAAAGTGCTGATGCTAAAAAAAGTAGGCGCAGGCTTCGCTCTCCATGGAGCTATTTTTAATTTAGGAGCAACTCATGCCAAAAATTTTACTTGTTGAAGATGACCTAGGTTTACAACAACTAACAAAAGATTATCTTGAACATAATGGCTTAGAAGTAGACGTATTAAGCCGTGGTGATGAAGTATTTAGTTATCTTGAGAATAACGCTGCTGATTTAATGATTTTAGATATTATGTTGCCAGGTAAAGATGGCTTTAGCGTATGTCGACAAGTACGTGATAAGTTTTCGTTGCCAATTTTAATGCTTACTGCAAAAGGTGAAGACTTTGACCAGGTGATTGGCTTAGAGCTTGGCGCAGATGATTATGTGGTAAAACCTGCAGAACCGCGTGTTTTACTGGCGCGTGTAAATGCATTACTGCGTCGCGGGCAACCCGTGGTTAAGGCCGCAGAAGAGATTCAGTTTGGTGATTTAGTCATTGATAAAACCAGCCGAATTGTTAAATTAAACGAAAACGAAATAGTACTTACATCGCATGAGTTTGAGCTACTATGGCTACTTGCCTCAAATGCAGGCGAAGTACTAAGCCGTGAACATGTTCATCAACATATGATTGGTCGTCAATACGATGGGCTTGACCGTACCGTTGATGTACGCGTGTCACGAATTCGTAAAAAGCTAGGTGATAACAGCGATAAACCTTACCGTATAAAAACCGTGTGGGGGCAAGGTTACTTGTTTGTATCAGACGCCTGGGAAAAATAATATATGAAGGTAAATAAGGAATAATGGGCAAACTATTTATAAGTTTATATGTTTATATCATTGTTTCTTTATTTATTGTTAGTGGTGTTATAGAACAAATTTGGCCTTACGAAGAGACGCAGCAGCAAGTGCTGTTAGATGATGAGTTTGGCCAAGCACTTTGGTTATTATCGCAAACCGATGATGGGCTAGATAAGCTAAAACACAGCTTTGAAAGCCAAGTTATTGCCCGCAAAGATCTTATTTTACCCCTTAAGCAGCAAGCCTCATTAGATAAAAATCATTACCTGTACCTGTATGATAAAAAGCAGCGCATAGTGTGGTATGTTGAGCTTGGTGATAACAAGCTACTTCAAATTGGTCCAGTAGGCGTTATAAAAGCACCTGAAAGTTCTGTTATCCCGTATTTAATGTTACTGGCTATTGTAGGGTTACCTGTGGGGCTGTGGAGCTTTTTACTATGGCGTGATTTTTCTAAATTAAGCCATGCGTGCGAAGCGGTAGATGGCTCGCAAGACTTTAACTTAAGCAGTCCTTCTAAATCGTTTTTTTTACCCGTTACTGATACTCTAAAAGTAATGCAGCAGCGCATAGAGCATCTTCTTAGTGCGCAACAAGAACTTACCTCCTCTGTATCTCATGAATTTAGAACGCCCCTTGCACGATTAAAATTTGGTATAGCCATGTTAGAAGAAACACTGCAATCGGAAAAAGGGCAACATTACCTAACTAATATGCAGGCAGATATAAGCGAACTTGAAGCGCTTGTGTGTGAAATGCTTGAATATGCTCGGCTTGATTCGCAGCAACCAAGCTTAGCTAGAAGCGACGTTGATTTGGCTGCCTTAACACAGTCGGTCATTAATAAGCTAAATTTTGCAAGCGGCATAGAGTTTAATGCGGTGTTACCACAGGCTTTAGTGTACAAGTGTGATGCGCACTTTATTGCGCGTGTAATGCAAAACCTAGTGGGCAATGCGTTAAAATACGCTGTTAGTCGTGTTGATGTCACACTCAAAGCGCAGGGTGATGCAATTTACTTTATTGTGGAAGATGACGGAGAAGGTATTTTAAAAAGCGACAGAGAAAGCGTATTTAAACCTTTTACTCGTTTAGATAAAAGCCGTGATAAAAGCACAGGGGGCTTTGGTTTAGGCTTAGCAATAGTGGCAAAAATTGTATCGTGGCATAAAGGGCACTATTCAATCACTGACTCATCGCTTGGTGGCGCTAAGTTTATAGTTACCTTACCTAATACCTATCCACAATAATATTTAATCATTTTGTGGGGCCAAATGTGTCGCTAGCTACGTTAAAAAACTCCCATTTACGACTGCATGAATGCAGAAGGTAGAGCAATGCAGGAGCAATTGCCGAGAACAACTAAATAGCAAATTTTTTGCCTAGCTATCAACACGTTTTTCCATCCTCAAAATAGATTACTTAATTATGCGGATTGGTATAAAAGCAATTCACCTAAAAACGCCAGACATAAAAAAAGCGCCTAAGGCGCTTTTTGTGGTTAAAAACCAAAATCAACAAGTAGCAAAATAGTAGACCCGGCTACGTGGAAAAAGTTCTCAATTATTTTTCATTTTTTTTAAGTAGGGGCATCAGCATTTGCTCAAGCCCATTTAATTTAACCTCGTACATCATTGCAAGCTGCGCCCCGAGTTTACTTTCTGGAAACCCTTGCTGTTTAAACCACACTAGGTAGGGCTCTGGCAAAAGCAACAGGGGTCTGCCTGCGTATTTTCCAAAGGGCATAATTGTATTAATGGCGAGCTTGAGTTCGGCTGTATCCATAATAAGTCAGTAATTGATAAAACGTATAATAGTAATACTACTGCTTATTAATAATAAACGCATTAAATAGCGGCTGGGTAAGCGGGCAAGTAAACAGAAATAAAATAGGCTGTGACGGGCAAGAAACAGCCTATTGAACGAGGGAGTAGGCCCTCTGATTGAATAAATTTGTGTTGATAAATAAATGCTTACCTTGCATTAATTAGCTGGAGTCTAATTATGTGACACAGGTGCGAAGGCGTTTATTTAAACAACACCGGTAGTTTATCTGTTTTTTTTACAGATAGAGAGAAGTAATGTAAAGGAATGTAAATAAAATGAGTTTTTAAACTAAAACTAATAAAAAAGCCTTATTAAAAATAAGGCGTTTTCATTTGGTTGCTTTTATTGGTTAGTATAAAAGTACTATTTTTCGAATAGCTCTTGCTTTACGTGCTCGGCAAAACCACTTCCTGCTTCTAAATAAAAGTTATAGGTCGAGTTTACGCCCATTTGTTCAAGCTCTTTTTGTTGATCTGGGTAATTGGCGATAGCCGTTACTTGGCCGTTATAGCCTGAGGCTTGTAATTGCTCTAGTGCAAAAATATTTTGCATATGCTTTGGCATAGCTAACATGACCATTTCAACATGAGAGTGGTTAACGCGCTGCCAAAAGTCAGGGTCGGTGGCATCGGCAAGGAGTACCTTTCTATTGCGTTTAATATGTTTTTCTACCACCTCTGGTTTAATATCAATGCCCGCCACTACATTAGGGTGAGTCGCATTTATTGTTTCGTAGGCACCTGTACCTATGCGGCCCATACCAAATATAACGATTTTAGTGTCGTTTAAATTAACGGGTAGCTCTTCAGCTAAGCGGGTTTTGCTTTCGAATTTTAATAACCAGCGCTCAATTTTTACGTATAACTCGTTTGAGCGTTTATTAAGAGGCGATGCAATAACAAAGGTAATAGACACCGCAATAGCCATTACCGCCAGCCACTCTGAGGTGATCATGCCTGTAGAGGCTGCCACAGCACACACAATAAGGCCAAACTCACTAAAATTAGCAAGGCTAAATGCAGTGAGTAACGAGGTGCGCGCTCTGAGCTTAAAGGTATTCGTAAACACATAATAAAGTAAGGTTTTAACTGGCAGAACAAATATAAGGATTAACGCTACAATTAATGAATTAGCTGTAAGCTCTGCGTTTAAACCAATGCTTAAGAAAAAACCGACCAGCAAAATATCTTTTAAATTAAGCAGCGACTTTGAAAGCTCTCCCGCCTTTTTATGTGGGGCAAACATCATCCCCATAATGAGCGCGCCTAAATCGCCCTTTAAACCTGCAAAATCAAAAGCGTTATAACCGGCTATCAACGCAAAGAAAAAGCCAAATAACGGCAATAGCTCACCATGTTTAGAGCGGTTAAGCACTGCATACATAAGTGGGCGCACTAAAGGGAGTGCAATAATTAAAGCAAGAGCCCACATATTAGGTACTTTGCCAGTGCTAATGGCTAAAAATATAACCGCAAAAATATCCTGCATAACTAAAATGCCAATGGCTATTTTTCCGTGTAGGCTTGCCATTTCACCGCGCTCTTCAAGTACTTTTACCGCAAATACAGTGCTTGAAAAGCTTAGCGCAAACCCAACTAATAAAGCACTTTGCCAGCTTAAATCAACAAACATAGGCACAGCAAAAATACCTAGCAGTAACATAAAGCCACTAAATAATGCACTGCTAAAAATAATGTGTAGGGTAGCGGGTGCCCATACTTGGGGCTTGATTAAGCTGTTTACTTTAAGTTTTAAGCCAATACTAAATAAAAGAAGTGTTACACCCAGTGCCGCAATGGTATCGAGTAGTTCGGTGCTTTTATAGCCAGATAAATTTAATGCAAAACCGGCAAGTAAAAAGCCAATAAGGGGAGGAAGTTTTAATTGATAAACACCAAAGCCACAAACAAACGCGGCGGCAAAATAGATTAGTTCCATAATTCTTAATATCACTTCATTTGGGATTGCAGTGTAGCGAAAATTTTATACCATTGAAAATAAAAATAGCCCTAAAAATGAGCGCGTTTAATCAATTACTTGCCCAGCTACGTATAAAAAATGCACATTAAACACGTATTTAATCGTAAATAGCATGTAAATAACATTTTTTCACTGACATTGGCTTTTAAATATGGTTAAGATGCTTTAACGAAGGAGTTTAAGCTTGAGCAACAAACTGAGCCGCTCAGCTTAAGGAGATAGAAATGTTTAAAAAGATTTTAGCGTCGGTAGGTATTGGCGCTGCAAAAGTAGATACAATTTTAGAAACTGAGCATCTTCAGCCAGGGCAACTTTTTAACGCTAATATCGTTATAACTGCAGGCGATGTGGCTCAAGAAATTGCAGGCCTTGATTTGTTTTTAATGACTCGCGTTAAAGTTGATGGCGAAGAAGGTGAGTACTTTACTAATCACGTAATTGATCAGTGGCGCATAACCGACATAGGCACTGTTGAGCCAGGTGAAGTTAAAAGCATTCCATTTGAAGCGCGCCTTCATCCAGAAACCCCAATTACTGAAATTAATGCCGGCTACAACCAATCACATGTATGGATTGAAACAGGCCTTGATATTGATTTAGCACTAGACCCTACAGATAAAGACCACTTGCATATTTACCCTAACGAAGCTGTTAAAACCTGTATGCAAGCAATGGATAAATTAGGGTTTAGTTTATTAAAAGCAGATGTTGAAAAAGGCCATTTACGTGCGCCTACTTTTCAGTCGGTATCGGGGTGTTATCAAGAGTTAGAGTACAAGCCTAATAGCCGCAGCTTATTTGGGATTCAAGAAATTGAATTATCGTTTGTACCAGAAGCACACAAAACGCATGTTTTAATTGAGCTGGATAGAGCATTTAGAGGCGATGGTTATGTTGATTTGACCATAGAGCACGACCATGTGAATTTATCGCAGTTGTGCGACCAATTAGAGCGTTTGTTTGCCTAAGTGATGCGTAATTTAACTAAACCCAGCTTAGGCTGGGTTTTTTATTTTAGGATTTTATATGTCGTTTAAATGTGCGCATTTTGATGCGCTTGATACGCGTACTTTATTTACGATAATGCGCGGCCGTGTTGACGTATTTGTAGTAGAGCAAACATGCCCTTACCCTGAACTAGATGAGGTAGACATTAACCCTAGTACTCAGCATTTATATGCAATTGCAGATAATAGTTTATTAGCTTATGCCCGCTGCTATGAAAAAAACGAGCAGTACAGTGCAATAGGCCGTGTACTGGTTTGCAAAAGTGAGCGAGGTAAAGGGCGGGCAACTGAGCTTGTAAATGCGGCCATAGCATGTTGTAAAAAGCAGTGGCCACAGCGTCATATTTATATAGGCGCACAAACCTATTTATTAGCATTTTATCGCTCTTTTGGCTTTACAGAAGTAGGGGAGCAATACCTAGAAGATGGCATCCCTCATCAAGATATGGTGTTAAATACACTAAGCTAATTTATTACGAGTAAATTTAAGCTATTAAAAAGCCCACTTAACGCGTGGGCTTTGCTTAATTTAGTACTTAACCTGAACTCGGGTAAGTTAAAAATAACGTTTTAACTTAACACCGAATGTAAAAACACAGCACCAATAGCTATAGGGCACACAAACTTAGTGTATACAGGCCATACTTTCCAAAATAGTGTGTTATGAACCTCAGGGTTACCTTGCTGTATTGCTTTTAGTAGTGAGCCACGGTACCAAATCCAGCCAACAAAAATACAACACATTAAGCCAAGTAAAGGCTGAGCAACTTTAGTTGTTAGGGTGATCACTAAACCAAATAAGCTTCCTAAGTTACATACTATGGTAATGCTCACTGCGCTTATTAGCGCGCCAATTAGCCATGTAGCCTGCAGGCGGCTCATTGCAAAGCGCTCCACAGTATACGATACCGGCGCCTCTAACATTGAAATAGAGGAGGTAAGTGCGGCTATACTCATTAGGGCAAAAAATGCAAAGCCTATAAATAAACCCACAGAGCCCATACCATCAAACAATGCTGGTAGCACTTGAAACACCAGTGTGTCTTCAGAGAGAAGTTTGCCTGTAGATGAAAAAATTTCTACGCCTTGAGCTTGTGCGACATACATGGCAGGTATAATTAAAAGGCCCGCTACAAACGCGATAAACACATCTATTAATGTTACATATGCGCCTAGCGTGACTAGGTTTTCTTTTTTACTTATGTAAGAGCCATAAATAATCATCACGCTGGTGCCTAATGATAAAGAGAAAAACGCTTGGCCGAGTGCACTTACGAGTAAATTTGCATCAAATATAGATGAAAAATCAGGCACTAAATAGGCTTTAAGCCCTTGCATAGCACCTTCTTGGGTCATAACGTAAGCAATTAGGGCAAATAAAATACCTAAAAGAGCAGGCATCAGGCGCTTAGACCATTTTTCTATGCCGTTTTCTACGCCACGACTAATAATAGCCACGGTGAGTATAATAAATATCACTGTAAAAATGATGTTTCGTGAAAGTGACTGCTCACTTAACCACGTTGAAGCTTGGTTTGCACCAGCTAATGTAGTGAGAGGTTCGATTGTTGCGCTGAGCATCCAGCCTGCCACAATGGCATAAAAACTTAAAATAAAGCCCGCACATAAAATCCCGCCAAAACCCACGATAAAAGCAAAGCGCTTTTGCCACGCGTGTGATGTTATTTTTGTTAAAGAAGACACCGCATTAGCTTGTCCGTGGCGGCCAATTATAAGCTCAGCCATAAGTGCGGGGTATGCTAAAAAGAACGCGAGTACCAAATAAGCGACTAAAAAAGCGGCACCACCATTACTTGCTGTTTGGGTAGGGAAACCCCAAATATTACCTAAACCTACTGCAGAGCCTGCGGCGGCCATTATAAATCCAAAGCGAGAGCTAAACTCACCTCTAACTGCGCTCATATTGTTGTACTTCTCTATTTTTTGACGGCGCTGACAATCTACTGGAATTGCAAATAAATAAAAAGTACTTATTTGCTCAATTGTGACAATAATTATCGTCTGGTGTGTCTATCATGCGATGCATTTAATTAATGTTATCAACAGGTTTAGAATAAGGAGTTGATTTTGTGTAATAAATTTTAGGGCCTGTTTACCTTTTGAGGTTAAATTTGCAGCAGTCTGTTTGGTGTTTAGGCAAGGCAGAGCCTATGTAGTGTGGTTGTTCCCCATAAATAGGCGATAACGACGTATAAATGCCAAACAGGCGCTGCCCTAAGGGTTCTGCCTAGGGGCTATTTACTCTTTGTTACTCGGTTTTTACGTAGCCCACTAGGTTACAAACCTCGCGCCGCGATTAAACAGCCCCTAGATAGAACAAATTATAACCCTAAAAGGCCAACAGGCCCTAATTACAGTTGTGTAAATAATATTTTACGAATCGTGATGCTGGCCAATTTTAAGGGTAAAACACGCCCCTTGAAGCCGCGCACTTTTACTAACGCTTACACTGCCGTGATGCCAATCTGCCACTTTTGCAACAATGGCTAAGCCTAAGCCATAGCTTTTATCAGCACGGTTACGGTGGCTTTCTTCTCTAAAAAACGGGCTGAAAACGTTATTAAAGTTCTCTGGTGCGATGCCTGGGCCATCATCTTCAACTGTAATATATAAATAATGCTCATCGCGCTTTGCACTGACATAAATAGTGTCTTTTGCAAAGTCGCAGGCATTGCCAATTAAATTACTAATAGCCCGAGCAAGCCAATGTAAGTCAGCAAAAACCATATCGTCACTACTGTTTAGTTGTATTTTAAGTTGGCTGGTTTCAATTTTAGGCGAAAGCTGTGTAAGTAAATCCTCAAGATAGTGCGATAAATTAGTTTGCGAGTAGGTGAGCTGGTTGGCATTTTGCTCTAGGGTTGCAAAGGCTAAATAGCTTTTAAGCATTGATTCCATATGATCAAGATCGTTTTCCATACGCACAAGGTATTGCTTAACTTTAGGCATATCTGCGCTGTCGAGCGCAGCATCTAAGCCAAAGCGTAAACATGCGATAGGGGTTCTAATATCGTGCGATAAGCTCGATGCCATTAATTTGTTTTCCGCCAGGAGCTTTTCTATTTGGCTAGCCATGCGGTTAAATGTAAGCTCAACATCTCTTATGTAGGTAAAGTGAGAGACCTTTATTCTCGCTTGTACATCACCTGCGGCAAACTTTTTAGCTGCATCGTTTAATACTGTTAAGCGTTTAGCAAGTGGGGCAATAATAAAGCCCATAAAAATGCAGAGCCCAGCATAAAACAACAAAGTTAAAATAATATCGTTGCGCTGATCTGTTTCAAAGCCTTTATCTAGGCGCATGGAAAGATGATAAGGCGACAATACTTCGCTACTGTAGAGCATATAAAAACCTTGCTGGTCTTCTAAAATAAGACCGCTTTGGGTATGCATTTGTAGTATTAATGACGGCGGCAGGGCTAGGGATTCATTATTTTTGTAATCAAGCTTTACATTAAAGTCGTTTGCCAATTGCTTTACATAAGCTGCGCGCTCTGAGGTCGCTACACTACTCAAATGTTTACTAAAGCCGTTGATCATTTGGCTTTGAAGGCTAAATTCATCATGCGGTGTTTGAGTTTGTTGGCTAAATGCATCGATTAGCCAGCCCAATACAACAATAGAAAGCAGCGCACTACCGAGTAGTGAAATGTAAAATTTTTTCATTTAAACCGCCACGGTTACTATTCCCACGCAGTGGCAACAAGTAAATAACCACGCCCCCAAATAGTTTTAATTTTTTCTGGGTTTTGCGGGTCATCATGAAACTTTTTGCGCAGCGCAGATATTAGTACATCAACACTTCTATCAAGCCCATCGTATTCACGGCCTTTGGTTGCTTTAAACACAGCATCACGCGAGACTACTTGGCCTGCATTACTGGCTAAATAGTGCAGTAGGAGGTACTCAGCACTAGAAATAGCCATATCTTGATTATTAAGCGTTACACTGCGTGATTGAGTATCAATACTGAGTGCGCCTACAGTAATCACACTCTCGTTAGTGGTTACTTTAGTCGGTTCGCTGGTAAGGCGCAGTGCTACTTTTATACGGGCAAGTAATGCACGAGGGCGCACTGGCTTCATGATGTAATCACTCGCACCTACTTCTAAACCAATTACTTCATCCATTTCATCATCGCGGGCGGTCAGCATAATAATGGGCGCAGTGTAAAAGCTACGTAGCTCTCTGCACACACTTATACCGTCTTGGCCTGGCAACATAATGTCAAGCAACACTATGTTAGGGTTTAAGTTTTTTACCTGGCTTATTACTTCATCGCCGCGGTGGCAAACATGGGTGGTATAGCCTTGCTCGGTTAAGTACTCTGCAACCCATTGGGCTAAAGAGGTGTCATCTTCAACTAATAAAATAGTGCCGTAATTATCCATAAAGCTTCCTTAGTGCTAGTGGGTTGCCGTGTGTGGATTGAAACTCGCCCTTAAATAACCCTAAGGGCTGCATAGGTTTGGGATTTATGCTGCATTAGTGCCTATATAGGTAAACAACCACACTTTATAAGCGCTGACTTACTTAATTACCAAACACACATTGCTGTAAAATCAATCACGAAGGTCACACCTCTAATTAGAACAAGCGCCAGCGGCGTTTTTTTTGTCTATTTTGATAAACCCACTGCAGTTTAACCTCTGTTGTGGCAATAACTTGGGCTGTATTACTATCAAACAATTCAAAAGAAATACTTTGCTGGGAGTCGAAGGTATATTCAAATACGCCTTGTTGCTGCTTTAACCAGCATTGCATTATATATTTTGATGTTGCGTCTCTTAGGCAGTAATTACCAATAGTTGGTTGCTGCCAGCTAAGCGTTACATCAGCGTAGCAATTACGGCCCTCACGTAGTGCAACACAAGTGTCGGGCAGCGCAATTAATGGGGCCGTTTTATCTGTTGTTTTAGCAGATGAAATAGCAGGGAAGATCAATAATAAACAGATCCATCTAAAATACATAACGTAGGCCTACCTTGGCTTTATGTTGATACCCTTGAGAAATAATGGGGCTGTCGTCTATTTCTTTTGAAAACCACGTTGTTAACCAGCCAGACAAAAACACCCAATCTTGAGAAATAGGGTACTCAGCATGAAACTCAAACATAATACTGGTGCTGCCATTAGGGGTGTAAATAGGGCGATTAGCGGTGGCTTCGTCTGCATCTATACCAAAGTAATAGTTAGTAAAACTGCCCGAATAAGCGCTAATACCCACCCCAGATCTAAACTCCCAATTACGCCATGGCAAAATATGGCTAAAAAAGGTGTTAAACACCCAGCCATTATGTGTACCTGTAATATCATGTAAAAACTCAAACGAAATTTGCGAGTTTTCAAAGCGGCGCGTTAATCTTAGCCCAGCATCAAAATCGTAATTACGCGATTTTATACCCGCAAGCTCTTCTATTACACCGTGGTTGTAAAAACCTAAACCTTTGTCATCAAAGCCAGCCTGAGTATTGGTGCCTAATATATCCAAGCCCCAATCAAATTTATCTATAAGGCTGTAACCCACAACTAAGCCGCCGCTTAATTGGTTATGATCAAAGTCGAGATAAAAGTTTTCGTAGGAAATAGCCAGGCTTAAATCGAGTTCAATGCCATCGTCATAGGAATCAAGGCCAATTAGGTAAGAGTCTTCTACATAATAACCAGCCCCAGCGCTCCAATCCCACGCAAAGCCTTGGGTGGGCTCTAGCGTGTTATCAGCATAGTATCGATTGCTTGCCTGGCTTTGAAAGCTCAAAAAACTGGCGCAAAGCAATACGCTATTAATAAAAGTATGCTGTAAGAAAGCGTTTTTCATCCCTGGGGACCTAATTATTATTTGTTATTAAGCGTATTATATTGGTAAGTGAATCCTTGAATCTGTAAAAAAATGTAGTTTTTCACGTTATTGCACTTTTATTTTGTCAATTAAAATACTGCTTAAGTAATATTGCATCATAGGCGTTAAGGCACTCACCTCTGTACGCGTACATGGGCCTTGTAGTTTAGTTAAGCTGCTTAATTTAGTAATGGTTTTAAAGGGCGGTACAGTTACTTCCTTACCTGCGCGCGCTATACGGGCTTGCTCGGTATTTTGTTGATGTACAAATGTTGCCACTTCTAACTCATTAGTAATTTTTTGCTCTTGGGCAAAGCTAAACAATAAAGGCTCACGGTGGAAGCTTGCGCTGTCTATTGATGATTTTGCAAACCACACCACATCGCCAGAGGCGCGGTGCGTAATGCGCATGCTCACTTGCGCTAGTATGGTGGCGCATTGTTGAGTAGGGTATTGCTGCGCTACTTTGGCAAATAAAGGGTACGGGTTTTCAGGTTGAGTTAACGCATATTTTGTATCGTCAGTAAATGCTAAATCTAACTGATGAATAGCTAACGTGTAGTCACTGTTTTTACTATCAATCACTTCTAAGCCTTTATCGTTCAAGGCTTGGGTTATTTGCTTTAATAGCGTGTCAGTTACGCTTGCTTTATCGGTTGTAATACGCACTGTTTGGCCGCGTGTTACTTTGTGCGCCGGTAACTGTACAGACTTAACTTTTGGCGATGCGTGCTCTGTTTTGTACTCAAGCTGGTAAGTTTCGCTCTTTAATGTTGGCTTTAACGGTAAAGCCAAAGGCTCGGCCGGCTGTTTGGTAATTGCACAACCTGCTGATAATAATATAAAAAGTGATACAACTATAAAACGCATAAATACTTAACATCCACTTAAAAAGCCAATAATCGCAACATTGTACGTTAGTCCTATCAAAACTTCATGATATTATGCACATAGATGTAGTTAAAAAAGAATAAATTTGTAACGAATGAAGTATCTCACTAATTTTATGTATGTTTGGGTCGCTATTTGTCTATCTTTACCGCTTCAGGCAATAGCTAAAGCAGACTCAAGCTGGGATGGATTCGTAAAACAGTATGGACGCTACGCAGAAAAAAAACTCAACAGTAAAGGTATTCCTGGCGCTGCGCTTTCGATAGTGAGTATTGGTAACGCTGATTATATCCACACCATGGGCCGCACTAAGGCAAGAAGTGGCACACAGGTTAACCGCCACACCCGCTTTAGGTTAGCTTCTGTGTCAAAAACATTTGCAGGGTCGTTAACTGCAAAGCTTGCAAGTGAAGGGTTAATAGATTTATTTAAACCGGTAAGTGAGTATATACCTGCCTTTAAAGGCACGGTTTATAAAGATAATTTAAAAGTGTTTCACTTATTAAGCCACTCCAGCGGTTTGGTTCCTAATGCGTATGACAATTTAATCGAATCAAGAATGAATTACCCCGATATTGTCGAAAAGCTATTAACAGTAAAGCCCATTTGCGAACCAGGCCAATGCTATGGCTATCAAAATGTGATGTTTAGTTTAATTGATGATGTCATTTACAGCAGTACCAATAAAAAATATGACCAGTGGCTGCAAGAGGGAATTTTTACACCATTAAAAATGAGCGATACCAGCTTAGGCTACGATGCAATGGTGCAGGATAAAAATTATGCGCTGCCGCACGTTAGAGGCAAAAAACGTTGGTACACAGCCAAGCTGAAAAAAAACTATTATAAAGTCGGCCCTGCTGCGGGCGTAAATGCAAGTGCCACCGATATGGCAAAATGGTTAAATGCGCAATTAGGGCAAAACCTAGATGTACTTTCTTTAGATGCACTTGCTACACAAACACGTCCTTATACACTTACAAAAAAAGAGCGTTATAGACGAGTATGGAAAAAGGAATTAGAACAAGCTTATTATGGATTAGGCTGGCGTGTTTATAACTATAACGATGAAACGCTTTATTATCATAGTGGCTGGGTGCAAGGCTATCGCAGTGACTTAGTGGTTATACCGCATTTAAATGTGGGTTTTAGCTTGATTGTTAACGCGGAAACAGGCGTGATAAATGAATTAACTACTGAATTTTTAGACCGTTTATTAAAATACAAACGCACTAAATAAAACAGGCCTAAAATTGCCTAAAAAGCGCCGTGCTTTAAATTTATTGTTTAAAGGTAAAAAGCATAAATAAGTACATATAATAAAAAAACCAGCTTAATGCTGGTTTTTTTATAAAAAGCTCACTGCACAATTAACTTATGCGCGTGGTAATTGAATCTTTTTTTCTGCACTTTGACGATACAATACAACAGTGTGACCTATTGTTTGTAGCCTAGTAGCGCCGGTTTCACGAACGATTGCATCAAAAATAAGTGCTTTTGTTTCACGATCGTCAGTAGGTACTTTTACTTTAATCAATTCGTGAATTTCTAATGCACTTTGAATTTCGACTACTACGCCCTCGGTTAAACCGTTAGAACCTAGTAAAACTACAGGCTTAAGGCTATGCGCCTGACCTTTTAAAAACTGCTTTTGTTTGTTTGATAATGTCATGTTTATACAAATTTTGCTGAATATGGCTTGAATTAAGGGTATTCTAACGCCATCTAAAGAATATTACTAATTAGTTGCGTGTTAATTTATGACAAATAAAAAACATTCAGCCAGTTCAAAGCGATGGCTGAAAGAACATTTTGATGATCAATATGTTCAGCAAGCGCAAAAAAAAGGCTGGCGTTCTCGAGCTGTTTTCAAATTAGATGAGATCCAAAATAAAGATAAACTGCTTCGCCCTGGTATGACCGTTGTTGATTTAGGTGCTGCACCTGGCAGCTGGTCACAATACTTAGCCGAGAAAGTATCTGATAAAGGTCAGGTTGTTGCGTGTGACATATTACCTATGGACTCACTTGCGGGGGTTGACTTTTTACAAGGCGATTTTCGTGAAGAAGCCGTACTTGATGCATTGTTAAAACGCATTGATGGTAAAAATGTTGATGTGGTACTCTCTGACATGGCACCAAATATGAGCGGTAATAACTCGGTAGATCAAGCGGGTAGCATGTATTTGGTAGAATTAGCACTTGATATGTGTCATCAAGTATTAAAGAAAAATGGTGCATTTGTTGTTAAAGTGTTTCAAGGTGAAGGCTTTGATCAATACTTGCAAGACGTTCGTAATAGTTTTAAAGCAGTGAAAATACGCAAACCTGATGCCTCACGTGCCCGTTCTCGGGAAGTATATATAGTAGCGACCGGCTACAAACTGTAGTACAGTTGCTTGGCGTTTAGTTGAATTTAAATTAATTGGATACAAGAGGTTAACCCCTTGAGCGATATGGCGAAAAATCTAATACTCTGGCTGGTTATTGCAGTTGTGCTAATGTCAGTATTTCAGAGCTTTAATGGCGGCGATCAAGTTGATCGTCAAACAAGTTACACTCAATTTGTAAAAGACGTGCGTAGCGGCTCTTTACAAGAAGTTATTATTGACCGTGGAACGGGTAATATTACAGGTACTAAAAGCAGTGGTGAGCGTTTTCAAACCACAATGCCAATGTACGATGAAGACTTAATTAATGATTTACTTAAAAATGATGTAAATGTGAAAGGCGTTCAGCCTGAAGAACAATCGTTTTTAGCAAGTATTTTTATCTCTTGGTTCCCAATGTTGCTGCTTATAGGTGTATGGATATTCTTCATGCGTCAAATGCAAGGCGGTGGCGGTAAAGGCGCAATGTCGTTTGGTAAAAGCAAAGCGCGCCTGATGAGCGAAGACCAAGTTAAAACAACTTTTGCTGATGTAGCAGGTTGTGATGAAGCAAAAGACGACGTAACAGAGTTAGTAGACTTTTTACGTGACCCTTCTAAGTTCCAAAAACTTGGTGGTAGTATTCCTAAGGGCGTACTAATGGTAGGTCCTCCTGGTACAGGTAAAACATTACTTGCAAAAGCCGTAGCCGGTGAAGCAAAAGTACCGTTTTTCACCATTTCAGGCTCTGACTTTGTTGAAATGTTTGTTGGTGTGGGCGCATCGCGTGTACGTGACATGTTTGAGCAAGCTAAAAAGGCTGCACCCTGTATTATCTTTATAGATGAGATTGATGCTGTAGGTCGTAAGCGTGGCGCTGGCATGGGCGGTGGACACGACGAACGTGAACAAACACTAAACCAAATGTTAGTAGAAATGGATGGTTTTGAAGGTAACGAAGGTATTATTGTTATAGCGGCAACTAACCGCCCTGACGTACTAGACCCTGCATTACTTCGTCCTGGTCGTTTTGACCGTCAAGTAGTGGTTGGTTTGCCTGATATTCGTGGCCGTGAGCAAATTCTTAAAGTACATATGCGTAAAGTGCCATTAGGCGATAACGTAGAAGCGGCAGTTATTGCACGTGGTACGCCTGGTTTCTCTGGTGCTGATTTAGCAAATCTTGTAAACGAAGCCGCACTTTATGCCGCACGTGGTAATAAACGTGTTGTAAGTATGGCTGAATTTGATGCTGCTAAAGATAAAATCATGATGGGTGCAGAGCGCAAGACCATGGTGATGAGTGAGCAAGAGAAAGAAATGACGGCTTACCATGAAGCGGGCCATGCTATTGTTGGCCGTATGGTGCCAGAGCACGACCCAGTTTATAAAGTGTCGATTATTCCACGTGGCCGTGCCCTTGGTGTAACTATGTACTTACCTGAACAGGACCGTGTTAGCCATTCTAAAGAGCTTTTAGAGTCAATGATTTCAAGCCTTTACGGTGGCCGAATTGCTGAAGCACTTATCTATGGCGAAGACAAAGTAACAACGGGTGCGAGTAACGACATTGAGCGTGCAACAGATATTGCACGTAAAATGGTAACGCAGTGGGGCTTGAGTGAAAAACTAGGTCCGTTACTTTACGCTGAAGATCAAAACGAGATGTACATGGGTGGCGGCGGTGGTCGCGCAATGAGCATGTCTGATGAAACAGCTAAAGTAATTGATGCCGAAGTACGCTTATTCTCAGACCGTAATTATCAAAGAGCAGAAGATATATTAAAAGAAAATATTGATATTCTTCATGCGATGAAAGATGCATTAATGAAATACGAAACAATTGATGCTAAACAAATTGATGATTTAATGGCGCGTCAGCCTGTGCGTGAACCACGTGATGCACACGACCGTTTAGACGATAAGCCAACTAAAACAGTCGCACCTCAAGAAAAGCCGGTTGATGAAAGCCAAAAATCGGATGATTCATCGAAAAAAGATGAAACAAACCTTGATGATAAAGCTGAATAATCGTTAAAATAATACTTTAAAAGCCCCGTACTTCGGGGCTTTTTTGTATCAAATAACTAAAAGGTTGGCGATGACTAACATAATAAACCTTCCCCGTGGGCGTAAACTTAATTTAGAAAAACCGTGTGTGATGGGTATTTTAAATGTGACCCCAGATTCATTTTCTGATGGTGGAAAGTTTTTAGATACAGCGCACGCGGTGCAACAGGCAATGCAGTTGCTAGACGAGGGTGCAACTATCATTGATATTGGCGGGGAGTCTACACGCCCAGGCGCGCCAGATGTTAATTTAGACGATGAACTTAATCGTGTGATACCTGCAATAAAAGCAATTAGAGCTAAAAGTGACTGCGTTATATCGGTAGATACCAGTAAAGCGCAGGTCATGGAGCAGGCGATTTTAGCAGGTGCTGATATAGTTAACGACGTACGTGCATTACAAGAGCCCCACGCCCTTAGCACACTCGCTAAGTATCCCGATGTAGCAATTTGTTTGATGCATATGCAAGGGCAGCCACGGACAATGCAAAGTGAACCCACTTATACTGACTTGCTAGCGCAAATTAACCTCTTTTTTGAGCAGCGCATAAGCGCATGCGAAACAGCGGGTATTAAGGTGGAGCAACTTATCCTCGACCCAGGTTTTGGCTTTGGCAAAACCCTAGAGCATAATTTTGAAATACTTGCTAAATTTAATGCATTTAATAAATTTGAACTACCGCTTTTAGCAGGTCTTTCACGCAAGTCGATGATAGGTAATTTGCTAAACAGAAAAACAGATGAGCGATTAGCGGGCAGCTTAGCCGGTGCGCTAATTGCCGCGCAAAATGGCGCAAAAATTATTCGTGTACACGATGTAAAAGAAACAGCAGATGTGCTTGGTGTACTCCAAGCTTGCGAAAAAGGAGCTTTATAATGAGCGAAAGAAAATATTTTGGTACCGATGGGGTACGTGGTTTAGTGGGCACAGCTCCAATTAACCCTGAGTTTGCAATGAAATTAGGCTGGGCCGCAGGTCGAGTTTTGTCTCTAAGTGGAACAAAAAAAGTAATTATAGGTAAAGATACCCGTATTTCAGGTTACATGCTAGAAACCGCGCTTGAAGCTGGTTTAATTGCCGCAGGAATAGATGTCGTACTACTTGGGCCAATGCCAACGCCCGCTGTTGCATATTTAGCGCAAACGTTTAGAGCCGAAGCAGGTATTGTAATTAGTGCATCGCATAACCCTTATTACGATAACGGGATTAAGTTTTTTAATGGCCAAGGCTTAAAGTTGGATGACGACGTTGAGCTACAAATTGAAGCGATGCTTGATGAACCAATGACCTGTGTTGCCTCAGATAAGCTTGGTAAAGCCTCGCGCTTAGTAAGTGCTGATGGGCGCTATATTGAATTTTGTAAAAGCCAATTTCCACAAGGCTTATCACTTGAAGGTTTAAAAGTTGTACTAGATTGTGCCAATGGCGCAACCTACCATATTGCACCGTCGGTAATGCGTGAGCTAGGCGCTGAAGTGATTACTCATGCATGTGAGCCTAATGGGGTGAATATAAACCATGAATGTGGTGCTACACACGTTGATACGTTAAAGCGCAAAGTGCTAGAGCACAAAGCTGATGTGGGTATTGCTTACGATGGCGATGGTGATCGCGTAATGATGGTTGATCACAACGGTCGCGTATTTGACGGTGATGACTTAGTTTACATTATTGCCTGCCAAGCGGCTGAAGATCATATGCTAGGTGGTGGTGTTGTTGGCACGGTTATGTCGAACATGGGGCTTGAAAATGCATTAAAAGCAAAAGGAATTGAATTTGCGCGCAGTAAAGTTGGCGACCGTTATGTAATGGAAATGCTGCAGCAAAAAGGGTGGAGAATTGGCGGTGAAAGCTCAGGCCATGTATTAAACCTCGATTTAATCACCACGGGCGATGGTATCATTTCAAGCCTTCAGGTATTGGCTGCAATGGTGGCTCAAAATCGCACATTACAAGATTTAGGGGCTGGTTTTACAAAGTACCCAATGAAAATGATTAATGTACGTTACACACCTGGCACAGACCCTACACAAGCACCAGAAGTACAAGATGCAGTTGCGCAAGTAGAGCAAGCTTTAGGCGAAAAAGGCCGTGTTTTACTTCGTAAATCAGGCACTGAACCGGTAGTACGTGTTATGGTTGAAGCCGAACAAGAAAAAATAGTCATAGACAGCGCGCAAAAAATTGCAGCAGTTGTCGAATCTATGAGCAAATAAACTGATTGAGAACAATAACCTCTTGTAACTTAGGGCGAGAAAAGTTAATATCTCGCCCGCTTTCTAATCTGGAGTGGAAAATGGCAATACGTAAGGCAATGGTCGCAGGCAACTGGAAAATGAATGGCTCTTTAGAGCTTGTCACTCAACTGTCTGATGCCATTAACAGTGTTAAATCAAATGAGATAGACATTGTTTTATTTCCTCCATTTCCATTAGTATCAGCACTGGTTGACAGTGGTGTTACCACGGGTACCCAAACGCTAAGTGAAAATACCCCAGGCGCCTTTACCGGTGAAGTGGATGCTCAGCTTATTAAAGATTTAGGTGCTAAGTACGTACTCGTAGGTCATTCAGAGCGACGCAGTATTTACAAAGAAAGCAATGCAACCGTAGCCGCAAAATTTGCCCGTGCGCAGCAAGTGGGACTAACACCTATCTTGTGTATCGGCGAAAGCGAGAGCGAACAAGAAAACGGTCAAACCGAACACGTGGTTGCTGCACAAATTGATGCAGTAATTGAGAAATTAGGTGTAGCAGCACTGAAAGATTCTGTGATAGCATACGAGCCCGTTTGGGCCATAGGCACAGGTAAGACTGCATCGCCAGAACAGGCACAAGCTGTTCATAAATTTATCCGTGACAAAATTGCATCATTAGATAGCGATTTAGCACAAGGGCTTACCATCTTGTATGGTGGTAGCGTTAACGAAAAAAATAGCGAATTATTATTTGCACAACCAGATATAGACGGCGGCCTTATTGGCGGTGCTAGTCTAAAAGCAGATTCGTTCACTGCAATCTGTAACAGTGCAAAAGGGACCGTATAAGATGTACGAAATTTTATTAGTAGTTTATTTAGTTGTTGCTTTAGCTTTAGTTGGTATGGTTTTAATCCAGCAAGGTAAAGGCGCAGACATGGGTTCTTCATTTGGCGCCGGTGCTTCGGGCACAGTTTTTGGCTCATCAGGTGCAGGTAACTTCATGACCAAAACAACAACAAGCCTAGCAACAGTGTTTTTTGTTTTAAGTATTGTGTTAGGTAACTTAACTGCCGGTCAAATTAAAAAGACCGATGAGTGGGAAAACCTTGAAGCTGCACCTGCAGTAGAAACTGTAGCGCCAGCAGAAGAAGACGTACCTGTTACTCAACAGCAGAGCTCTGACGTACCAAACTAATTTAGCGTAAAGCTAACGTTAAACGACTTATACTCCTCAAGTAAGTCAATAAGTTTAACACCTAAGCGAAAGCTTAAAAATGCGGATGTGGTGGAATTGGTAGACACGCTACCTTGAGGGGGTAGTGCTTTCGGGCGTGGGGGTTCAAGTCCCCCCATCCGCACCAAATTATAAAACCAGTAGCAGCAATGTTACTGGTTTTTTTACGGCAAATTTTCAATTTGCTCACTTATTAATCGTTTGATCCTTTTTGCGTTTATTAGTTGTTTAAAACTCGCTGTATTTGTAAAAAAAACTAGAAATATTACAAATTTAGTTAACACTTATAGGTAATAAGCCGATAATAGATATAGACAACAAAATAAGGTATACACAATGGCTTCAGGCTTCTCTTTTCAAAACCTCAGCATAAGTAAAAAAATACATGCGATTACCAGCATTGCGGTTGTAGCATTTTTAGCAATCGTTTTGATTAATTACTTTGCAATGAATGACAATAGAATCGCACTTGATGAAATGGAAAAGTCTTCATATCAGGTTGTTAAGTTAACATCAGCAAATGTAAGTCTTTTAGAAAAGCTCGATGAGCTTTATACGCAAGCAGTTACATTTGGAGAGCAGGAGTTAGTAGAGAAAGCAGCTGATACATACAATGCACTAAGCAACAACATAAATGCGGTTGAGCAAATAAACGCTTCGTATATTCATAGTGACACGAAAGTTCAGTTAGCAAATTACGAAAAAATATCAGCCAGTATTGCCAATGGCATGGTAAATGGAACAGCTGACTTCAGTAAAATTCAGCAACAAGCACAAAGAAAAACAGCACTGTATAATGATGTGCTTGAAAAGTTTAAAACCGCTCAAGCAAAAGCTGACGATCGCTTTTTTGAGTTAGTTGCAAGTACTAAAGAGCGTTCTGATCACGCACTAACACTTATGTTGGTGGTATCTATTGTTTCGTTAATTTTACTGCTATTTATGGCTATTTGGATTGCTAAACGTATTGCTGCCTCTGCAAGTGATGCCGCTAATAACCTGAGTCTGCTCGCAAACGGTAAAGGGTCGCTGAGCACTAATTTGAGCGTAAACTCAGAGGATGAAATTGGTCAAGTATCAATTAACTTCAACTCCTTCATCGCTTTGCTGAAAAAAACAGTACTTGAAGTAATCGCGGTATGTGAGCCACTAATGGAGAACTCAACTCGCTTAGTGCAAGGTATGGAGCAGGCTGAACGCGCAACCACAAAGCAAACAACAGAGGCTGAGGTGGTTAAACAGTCTATGGAAGAGATGAAGCAAAGCGTGGGTGATATTTCTCAATCGGCGGCAAGTGCATCAAATGCAGCGCAAACAGCAGAAAAAGAGGTAGAACAAAGCAGAACTCAAGTTCAAATGTCAGTCACCGCCTCACGTACGTTAAGTGATGAAATAAATCAAGCTGCCTCAACTATCAATAAGTTAGCTGATGATACAAAAAATGTGTCTCAAATTCTTAATGTGATCACATCTATTGCTGAACAAACTAATTTATTAGCTTTAAATGCTGCTATAGAAGCGGCTCGTGCAGGTGAGCACGGTAGAGGCTTTGCCGTGGTTGCGGATGAAGTAAGAGAGCTGGCATCACGTACAGCACATTCAACGAACGAAATTCGAGAGTTACTAAGCACCTTGACTGAGGCTGCAAATGAGTCTGTGACGGCGATGACATCAGCGCGAGATATGGCCACAGATAACGCAACAGCCGCAGAGAAAACTGGGGTTTCGATAGAAAAAATTGCAGAGCAAATGCTAGAAATAAATGGTATGAACTCACAAATCGCCGCTGCAACAGAAGAGCAAACATCGGTTGCTGCGATGGTTGTAGAAAATGTGACGAATATGCATGAATCGTTTGAAGACACCATGGACTCACTCGCGGCGGTAAGGGATGTAGCGAAAAATCTACACTACCTTTCAGATAACCTTTTAGATGCCACTGCGAAATTTAAAATTGAGTAATATTACCTGTAATAATACTTAATCATTTTAGAGGCTAAGCTAGGCGCTCGCTGCATAAAAAAATCGTTATTTAGAGCAACTAAATAATAATTTTTTGCTTAGCTTACTACACACTTTGTCTGCCTCTCAATTGCTTATTTATTTAAGGGTATTAGTATAAAGCCGTAATATTTAGATATAAAAAAACCACCTAATCGGTGGTTTTTTTATATCTAGCTACCGCGCTTAAAACGTAGCAACTACCTTAACTTTATCTGTTGCCTTACTGCTGTCTATGTAACCAATTGAGTCGCCATTACTAGCAACAAAATCAATAACAGCCTGGTCAGAATCAAATTTCTCTGGTGGTGTACCTTTACCGGTAAAAACAAGTTTTGACCAATAGGCATTTAATTGGCTACTTGATTTACCAACTACTTTAGAATTGAATTCATCAGCAACAGCGGTACCATTTTGAGTAGCTGGGTTCACTTTATTACCGTTAGCAAATGACTTTGCTTTTCCTAGGTAAATCTTTTTAATAGTATCGCCATCAAGTGCACTTGCATTGCCAGGGTTTACTATTACCGCAACTTCAGCATAGGCGCTAAACGCACATACCGACAGTACACTGGCTAGGATTAATTTTTTCATATTTCGCTCCAATTAGAATACTAAGTCAACGCCGACAGCTACTACATCAGTTTCAATGTTTGTTATGTCGTCATCTAAGCGACTAAAGTCGATTTTAAATGCAGCTGACGGGTGGAAGTCATAACGGGCGCCGATGGTGTATACATTGCTTTGCGCACGAGTACTTTCTAAGGCTCCATTTATTGCAGCATTTAGAGTCGGCACTGACTCTATAGCATTAAACCTTGATGAGTCATGCTTGTCGTCATTACCTTCATAAGTAAAGTGAGCTATGACGTCATCCATACGATACCCAACAGAAGCGTAATATTGAGATTGCTTAGCTAATATACTGTTTTTAACTTCAAATTCGGTATATTCAGCATCAAATAGAATATTGTTGTAGTCTATTGAAATGCCAAAACCTAAGAAGTAGCTATCATCTTCATTTATCGAAATATCGTCTGCTTGGGTTGTGAGCCCATTTTGGCGCAATACATTTTCTAGGGCGTTTATTTGAACTCCCGCTAGATCATTCTCATCTTTTTGCCCAAGTTTCATCGTAGTGTCTGTTACAAGGTAAGCTGCACGAGCACTAAACCAATCATAAGATAGTGTCCAGTTAATACCGGCTACATCATTTAACTCTGCCTGATCGTTATAGGTTACAGCTACTACATCACCCTCAAAGCCACCGTAGATAACCTGTAAAGTTGAATCCCAATCACCTAATTGTGAAGTGTATAACAAACTCAACCCTTCATAGGTTGAAAAAGGCAGTCTGTAAACGGATTGCGGTGGACGAACCCAACGATAGGCATAGCCAACATCTAAAAAATCAGAATAGCGAAAAAATGGTGCGCGCATTTTACCGGCGCTTAGTTGTAGCTCATCAGAGAACTCGTATGTTATGTATGCCCATTCAAAATCAGCGTCAAAATCATTTTCGCCACGAGCTACTATTTGCGCTGTAGCGGATAACTTCTCTTGTAGGTCAGCGGTCAGCTGAAGTGCAAATACGCTTTCATTTTTAAATGAGATATCGTCATCATATCCGTATAAAGTTTGATCACTGTCTAGACTTTTGCCACCCACTATAGATGCAAAGCCATTTATACGAACTTCAGCACTCGTGTAACTAGATGCAAGTGCGGCACATATTGCTACTGCTACAGATAGCTTTTTCATATGTATTTCCTATTTGTTATTTAGATGTTGATTTCATGCGCATTATAGAAGTGATTTTAGTTTTTATCTAATAATTTTAGGAAGTTAGTTAAAAAAAGTTTACCGACCGTGTTTTTCTTTTGGTTACAAGTGTTAAATCATAGAAGTTATTATCTAAAGCAGTATGATTTCATTAGATATTTTTTTATTTCGGTACTAAATGATGATTAAAGAGTGGAATACTATTTTATTAATATAAGCTTATTGCGCATATAAAAGCCTAAAAGCATTTGTCGTTATGCTACATCTTTAAGCTTAATTATTTACTTTATTAAGATTGGCTTGACACCATAACAAGGCCTGCTGCTTGTTTTTAACAGAAATTTTTTGATAAATTTTATGCAAATGTACACGAACTGTTGCTTCGCTAATAAATAAGTTGTCTGCAATGGCGCTGGAGTGTAGCCCCGAGAATAACAAGTTTAACACTTTTATTTCTTTGCTAGTTAAGTTGCTTGATTGAACCGCTGACTGCTTCTCAGTGGCTAGCATTTGCTTCATCCAACAATCAGAAATATCTCGTGGAAACCAGAGCTTCCCTTTTTCAATTGCCTCAAGGCCTTTTTGAAAATATTTTTCATCGGTATTTTCGTAAAATAACCCTTTTAGATTAGGCCACTCTTTTAAAGAAAGTGCATTGCAATTTTTAGGGACATCAAAAATAACTAACCCTTGTTGCTTATTCTGCGCCATAAATTGCGTAATTAAATCATGGGTAGTAATTATGTTAAGTGCTTGGTAGTTAACCAGTAAAATATTGTATTTCGCAGCTACGCAAAATAGCGAGGTGTAATCAGGGCTATTAAAACATTTAAGACTTTTATTACTAGTATTGTCTGATTCCATAACGATTCAATCTATAAGGTTGATAATTATACTATATTGTTATTTATTGACGATTTCAATGAAGTTTAAAGCCGTTATTTGAAGCAACTATTACTATAAAGAAAATTAGTTCACCTATATGTATTACACTGTTTTGCTATGTATTTGAATAAGTTGCTTAAAAGTGAGGCCTTATGGCCTGCCTTAATTATTTATAATGTAAGTAATATTATCCAACAATAATCAAAAGTTATAATTAATTTGTACTTGTATGTTTATTAAATGAAAATTTTTATACATTTCTTCACAAATATGTAATATAATGCCCCTCCAGAGGAAAGATGCTATTAGGCGTCTTTTTTTATGCCCAAAACTTATTGCCCAAGCCAATAAGTTCGCATAACTAAATTATACGGTATCCTTTGGAGAATATTTTGAAACTACGCAAACTCTCACAGTTAAGCCTCGCAATTGTCGCTGCATTAACTACCTCAGTAAATGCTGAAGAAGCTAAAACAACAGCAAAACAAGACGCGTTTGAAAAAATCGAAGTTACAGCTCGTAAACGTACAGAGAGCTTGTTTGAATCTCCAACCGCTATCACATCAATTGGTGCTAACCTAATTGATAAAGCCAATATGAGTAACCTAGAAGATATTGGTAAATACGTTCCAAACTTAAATATCACTCGCTACGGTGTAGGTAATGCGGCGCATGCCTCTGTGTTTATTCGTGGTATTGGTCTACAAGATCACATAATTACAACCGATCCGGGTGTAGGTGTTTATTTAGATGGTGTTTACTTAGGCCGTCAAATGGGGTCAAACTTATCGTTACCAAATGTAGAGCGTGTTGAAGTTCTACGTGGACCACAAGGTACATTATATGGTCGTAATACCTTAGGTGGCGCAGTAAATGTAATTACTAAGCAACCAGGTGATGAAGGGATTGTTTCAACTACAGCTAAAATTGGTAGCCGCGGACGTATTGCTGGCGATGTATACTTTAATAACTCGCTAACAGATGAAGTAAGTATGTCTGCAAGTGCATCATACAAAACGCGCGATGGTGTGGGTGAAGCTGTCAATTTAGCTAACCCAGAAAAAGAAATTGGTGAAGAAGAAGAATTTAGCGGTCGCGTAGCCCTTAAATGGCAAGCCAATAGCGATTTAGCGTTTACTTTTTCACTTGACGGTGTTGATAATGAGTCGGGTCAATCGCCTTACACTATTGAGCTAACTGAGCCGCTTGATGCAAATGATGTATTTAATGGTGACTTTCCTTTATTAACACAGGATATGATCCCATCTGACCCAGATGATTTAGGCACTACCGTTGCTGGTATTGAATCTACGTCTTACTCAGGGTGGGGTACGTCATTTACTGCTGATTGGGCAATTGATGATACGTACACGGCTAAATTTATTTCAAGTTACCGTACTTCTGAATACGAAGGTGGACTTGATGATGATGCCTCACCACTTAATTTATCTGAGTTCCCAGAAGAGGGTGGTGCAGACCAATACTCGTTTGAAATTCAACTAAATGCGACTTACGACAATATGGACTTTGTATCAGGTCTTTACTTCTTTAATGAAGATGGCTTTACACGTTCAGGTCCATTTGTATTTAGCCCATTCAATACTCCTAATGGCTTATTAAACGATGGTGTTACACCTTCATTTGGTGGCTATGGCGATTTTGAAATTAACCAAGAAACAAACTCATACGCTGTATATTTTAATACAAGTTACGATTTAACAGATGATTTAAGTATTGGCGGTGGCCTTCGATACTCAAAAGATGAGAAAGATGCCGATGCGATTTTCCCAACATTTGCTGAACGTAAATACGTAAGTGCAGAGTTTGACGCTGTAACATGGGATGTAAACGCATCATATCAAATCAGCAATAACATGAATGTATATGGTCAAATTCAAAAAGGTTACCAAACAGGCGGTTTCCCTCCACGTCCATTTGGTGGCCCCGATCAGTTTGTATCGTTTGATGAAACTAAAGCAATTAACTACGAAATGGGCTTAAAAGGCCAAGTACATGAAAATGTATCTATGATGTTAGCTGTATTTGTAACAGATTACACTGACCTTGCTTTACCATTTTCTGACCCTACTGCAGGCGGTGGTTTTGTAACGATTGTTGAAAATGCAGGTGAGTCTAAAGCGCAAGGTATTGAGCTTGAAACTACCGTTGCCATTACAGACGATTTCACAATTCGCAGCTCTGTAGGTTACTTAGATTCTGAAATTACAGAAGTAGATGCAGGCGTACAAGGTATTGGTAAAGGTGATTCACCAGCATTAACACCACGTTGGACTGTAATGATTGCCCCTTCTTACTTTATGGATTTAGACAGCGGTGCAACCGTCGCATTTAACGCTAACTACTCTTTCAGAAGCGAAATGCAAGGCCAGTCGGTTTACAATGAAAGCGAGACTATTGATTCGCGTGAATTAGTTGGTTTTAATATTTCTTACACTAACCCTTATGGCGATATGGAAGTAACCTTATACGGTGAAAACGTATTAAATGAGGTTTACGATGTAGGTCGTTTACAACAGTCAGGTTTTGTTGGTGTAATGCGCAGCAATGACCGTAGCGAGTTTGGTTTAAAATTCAAAAAAGACTTTGAGCTTTAATAACCCGCAATGAGTTAATTAAAAGGTAAGCTTAGGCTTACCTTTTTTTTCACCTGTAAAAAGCAAAACTTAGATCCACAGCGAATCTTTTTGTAACAAGCGCTATACAAGCATGTAGTGCAATTGCTATTGATATATTTAGTGTGGTGCGAAGGCTAATCGCTAAGTATTAAAAAGCGCCACAGGCATCAACTAGCCTTATTTTCAGGCAATAAAAAAGCCCTCAGAAAGGGCTTTTCAACAATCAACATAGGTTTAAATAAAAACCTCTGCCATTCTTATTTGTTAGATTCATTGTATTCACGCGTTAGTCTTGCGTGCTCACTTAAATCTGTCAGGCCAAGCTTTTCGTAGCTTTTTTCCATCATCTCAAGTGCAGGCTCTAAATAGCTGCTTTGCGAGTAATGCTCAACAACGTACTTACCACGATTAGCGGCCGCCAGGTAAGCTTCACGTTCGTAGTAGTAATTAGCCACTTTTAGCTCGTAACGCGCCATGCGGTTTAAAAGCCACACTAAGCGACGTTTAGCCTCTGGTGCGTAATCACTCTTTGGAAAGCGTTTTACAAGCGTTGATAAATCGGTAAATGCAACACGTGTACGGTTTGCATCGCGGTCAGCTCTGTCTATGCCAAAATACTCTTGGAAGGCATTTTTATCTGCTTTAATGTTAACCAAGCCACGCATGTAGTACATGTAATCTAAATCTTTGTGGTTTGGGTTTAAACGAATAAAGCGGTCAATGGTCGCTAATGCTTGCTCTGTATTACCTGATTGGTAATGGGCATACACTAAATCCATTTGGACTTGCTTTGAGAAAGGGCCAAATGGGTAGCGTGAATCAATAGCGGTTAATAGCTCAATTGCTCGGGCGTATAAACCTGAGTCGAGTGTTTGTTTTGCATCTTCATACAAAGCGTGTGCAGATTTGTTAGGAACGCGTTGGATATCTTCTTGGTCAGGCGCAGAAGAACAGGCCCCTAAAGTAAGTACAGAAGCTGAAAAAACAATGGCGAATGCACGTTTCCCTATTTTATTTATCATTTTATTTGTTACCTTCGATGTCTTCGGCTAGGCCACGGCGGTAAAACCGAGTAAACTATGCGTATTATATTATGCTTTTATTAAAAGCGATTCTAACCCAGTCAGGCACAGCTTGCACTGGTAAATTGGGTAAAGTTACTAATGTCAGAACAAATTTCACTTCAAGCCGAGGTTCCTACCGAGTTAGGTGGTAAACGTCTAGACCAAGTATTAGCGCAATTGTTCCCTGATTATTCACGTTCACGTATAAAAACATGGATATTGGATGATAAAATCACCGTTGACGGTGAAATCTATAACACACCACGAGAAAAACTACTCGGTGGTGAAGTTGTAAATGTTGAAACCAGCATTGAAGCACCACGCGAATACGAAGCACAAGATATCAAATTAAACATTGTTTATGAAGATGATGATATTTTGGTTATCAACAAACCTATGGGCCTAGTCGTTCACCCAGGTGCAGGTAACCCAGATGGCACAGTGCTAAATGCATTGCTGCATCATTTTCCGGATATTATTAACGTACCGCGTGCTGGTATTGTGCACCGTCTAGATAAAGACACCACAGGCTTAATGGTGGTGGCTAAAACTATTCAGGCGCAAACACATTTAGTTAAAGCACTGCAAAAACGCGAAAACTTTACGCGTGAATACGAAGCTTTATGTAATGGTACTATGACCGCAGGTGGCATGGTTGAAAAGCCGATTGGCCGTCATCCAACGCAGCGTACACACATGGCAGTTCACGAAATGGGTAAGCCTGCCATTACACATTACCGTGTTGCTGAAAAATTCCGTGCTCATACACGTTTACGCCTTCGCCTAGAAACCGGACGTACACACCAAATTCGTGTTCATATGGCGTATATAAACCACCCGTTAATTGGTGATAGAGCCTACGGCGGGCGTCCTCGTCCACCTAAAGGTGCTACGCCAGAGCTGTTTGAAATGTTACGTACATTTAATCGCCAAGCCTTACACGCAGTAAAATTGAGTATTGCGCACCCTATTACGGGCGAGATGATGACCTGGCAAGCGCCTATTCCAGATGACATGGTGGCAATGACTCAGGTGCTTAGAGAAGATACGAAAGCTAACCCTAACATAGAGTATTAATGGCTTTTTTGTCAGCCCCTTGGCCTAATTTAACCTCGGTAGGTACGCTTAGTACCACCCGAGAAGGCGGTGTGTCAAAGCCGCCTTTTAATAGCTTAAATTTAGGCCTACATGTTGATGATGATCCAGAGCACGTGCTAAAAAACCGTGCTTTGGTTGAGCAATCCCTGCCAAACCCGCCACTGTGGCTTAATCAAGTGCACAGCGCCGATGTGCTCTGTGTTGATGCAGATTTTAATTTTCAAACATTACACAGTGCTGATGCGTTGTATACAAAAGTTAAAAATCAGCCTCTTGCTATTATGAGTGCAGATTGCCTGCCTATTCTGTTTGCAAGTCATGATGGCCATGAAGTTGCAGCAGTGCATGGTGGTTGGCGCGGCCTTGAAAAAGGGATCATAAAAAATACGCTTGCCTGTTTTAGCGCGCCTAGTAAGCAAATATATGCGTGGCTTGGGCCTGCTATTGGTGCTGAGCAATTTGAAGTGGGCGCCGAGGTTGCTACGCAATTTATTGCAAAATCCCCGTTGTTTAAACAGGCGTTTAAATTACAAAGCAATAATAAATACTTGTGCGATATTTACCTAATCGCTCTCATTGAGCTTGAGCAATTAGGCGTTATTAATATTAGCGGAGGCGATTATTGTACTGTTTCTCAGCCATCATTGTTTTTCTCTTATCGGCGAGAAGGTAAAACAGGACGTATGGCCAGTTTGATCTGGCGCAAATAAAACACTATTTCCCCACAATATTCTTCTTAACACCTTGAACAATTCTATTAACATACCCATTTATTAAGCAATTAGTTTATTAAATAGGTAAACCCTCATGCGTTTAGATAGATTCACAAGTAAATTTCAATCTGCGCTTTCAGATGCTCAGTCGCTAGCATTAGGGCGCGATCATCAATTTATTGAACCCGTACATTTAATGTATGCGCTTTTACAGCAAAATGGCTCTAGCGTGCGCGCCTTGCTTGCACAAGCAGGCGTGAGTGCGGATGAGCTCAACACCAAGCTTTCTCAAGAAATAGAAAAGCTGTTTAAAGTTGAAGGAGTCGGGGGCGACGTACAGCTTTCTAATAACATGGCTTCGCTTATTAACTTATGTGATAAGTACGCGCAAAAGCGTAAAGATAAGTATATTTCGAGCGAATTATTTGTATTAGCGGCCTGTGACGACAAAGGCCCTTTAGGTGATATTTTTAGAGCGCTTAATATCACTGCAACTAAAATAGAAAGTGCCATAAAAGCAATTCGCGGTGGCCAAAAGGTCGATGACCCTAACGCCGAAGAAACCCGACAAGCACTTGAAAAATACACCATTGATTTAACCGAGCGCGCAGAGCAAGGTAAGCTCGACCCCGTTATTGGGCGAGATGACGAAATTCGTCGCACGATTCAAGTTTTGCAGCGTCGTACTAAAAATAACCCCGTGCTTATTGGTGAGCCAGGGGTAGGTAAAACGGCCATTGCTGAGGGGTTAGCGCAGCGCATTATAAATGGCGAAGTGCCAGAGGGCCTAAAAAGTAAGCGTGTTTTATCGCTAGATTTAGGCGCGCTGGTGGCGGGTGCTAAATACCGTGGTGAATTTGAAGAGCGTTTAAAATCGGTGCTCAACGAGCTGGCTAAAGAAGAAGGCCAAGTGATTTTATTTATTGATGAAATTCACACCATGGTGGGCGCAGGTAAAACCGATGGCGCTATGGATGCTGGCAATATGTTAAAGCCAGCGCTTGCTAGAGGGGAGCTACACTGTGTGGGCGCCACTACGCTTGATGAATACCGCCAATACATAGAAAAAGATGCCGCACTTGAGCGTCGTTTTCAAAAAGTATTGGTTGAAGAGCCCTCAGTTGAAGACACCATTGCCATTTTACGCGGCTTAAAAGAGCGCTACGAGTTACATCACTCGGTGGATATTACTGACCCGGCAATTGTCGCCGCTGCGCATTTATCGCACCGTTATATTAGTGACCGACAATTACCAGATAAAGCCATTGATTTAATTGACGAGGCTGGCTCGTCAATTCGTTTGCAAATAGATTCTAAGCCTGAGTCTTTAGATAAGCTTGAGCGCCGTATTATTCAATTAAAACTTGAAGATAACGCTTTAGCTAAAGAAAAAGACGATGCAAGCCAAAAGCGGCGCAGCGAAATGCAGCAGCTCATTACCGACTTAGAAGCGCAATACCGAGAGCTTGATGAAGTATGGAATGCAGAAAAAGCCTCGTTACAAGGCACGCAAGTAATTAAAGCTGAGCTTGAACAAGCGCGCCTTGATTTAGAGGTTGCCCGCCGAGCAAGCGATTTACAGCGTATGTCGGAGCTGCAATACGGAAGAATTCCAGAGCTTGAGCGAAAACTTGATTTAGCCTCGCAAGCTGAAATGCAAGAAATGAGCTTACTAAAAAACCAAGTAGGCGAGGACGAAATTGCAGAAATACTTTCTCGTTGGACCGGGATCCCAGTATCGCGAATGCTGCAAGGTGAGCGAGAAAAACTGTTAAAAATGGAAGAGCAACTTCACAGTAAAGTGATAGGGCAGGACGAAGCAGTTGTTGCGGTCGCGAATGCGATACGACGCTCTCGTGCGGGGCTTGCCGATCCTAATCGACCAATAGGATCATTTTTATTTTTAGGACCCACTGGGGTGGGTAAAACAGAGCTTACTAAAGCGCTTGCAGGTTTTATGTTCGATACAGAAGATGCCATGGTGCGTATCGACATGTCAGAGTTTATGGAAAAACACGCTGTAGCACGTTTAGTGGGCGCGCCTCCCGGTTATGTTGGTTACGAAGAAGGCGGTTATTTAACCGAAGCCGTTCGCCGTAAGCCTTATTCTGTAATTTTGCTTGATGAAATAGAAAAAGCGCATCCCGATGTATTTAATATTTTATTGCAAGTACTCGATGATGGCCGCCTTACTGATGGACAAGGGCGTACGGTTGATTTTAAAAATACGGTTATTATTATGACCTCAAATTTAGGCTCAGATATTATTCAAGAGCAAGCGGGTACAAACGACTACGCAACGCTTAAGAGCAAAGTTATGAATGTGCTCGTTAATGAATTTAGGCCAGAATTTATAAACCGTATTGATGAAACCGTCGTATTTCATCCACTTGCCAATGAGCATATTAAAGAAATTGCCGATATTCAGCTTGTTAAATTGCGCGAGCGTTTAACAGAAATGGGCTACTTATTAGAGATCAGTGATGCGGCGCTTGAAAAAATTGCCTCTAGCGGGTTCGACCCTGTTTACGGTGCTCGCCCATTAAAACGAGCTATTCAGCAAACAATTGAAAACCCACTGGCTCAGCAGCTATTAGGGGGAGAATACAACCCTGGCGATATTGTCGTGATAGATGCAAACGAGCAGGGCCTGATTTTTTCAAAACGTTAATATAGACGCACAATAAGCCGCCAAGCAGGCGGCTTATTGCCTTGCTTTATACCTTAAATGTATAAAGTAGGTTGTTTACTTTTTGAGAGCCGGCAACTAATTCTGCGGCATCTTTAGCAACGTCATAACTTAAAGCTAAGTTTTCGTTACTCACCTCTTTTATATTATCTACATTATTAGCAATATCATGGCTCACCATCTGCTGCTCCTCTGCAGCCGTCGATATACTATTTGTTAGCAAAGCTATTTCACTAATTTGATTGAATATACTATCGAGCTCTTGGTGTGTTTGCTCGGTTGTTTGTACGCAGCCCTCAGCTTGTAGTTTTGTACTTTGCATTACCTTTGACCAATTAACCAATGTATCCTGTATATCTTTAATCGAGCTGTGAATTTGCCCCGTAGCACTTTGCGTACGAGAAGAAAGAGCACGCACTTCATCAGCAACTACGGCAAAACCACGGCCATGCTCGGCCGCTCTTGCGGCTTCTATTGCTGCATTAAGCGCTAGTAAATTGGTTTGCTCAGCAATACCTTCTATCTCATTCATTACTTGGCCTATTTTATCTGCTTCCTGCGCGAGGTTATTAGCCGTATTGGCAGCATGATCTACGTGAGTTGCCAGCTCAGATACCATTTTTTTGTTATCAGCAATATGTTGTTTTATATCCGCGCAGCTGTGCTGAGTAGAATTAACTTTGTCGGCGGTAGTTGTTGTACTATTCGAAATCTCACCAATAGTGGCGGTCATTTGCGCCATAGCAGTGGCGATTTGTGTAAGCTGTGTGCTTTGCGCCTCAATGCCTTTTTCGGTGAGCGTCGATTTATCATCTAGGTTTTCAGCAATGTTATTAAAGGCATAGGTGGCATCTTTTACGCGGCCCAATACAGTTCTGAGCTTAGCAAGTAACATTTGCTCTTTATAGTCACTCACACTTAGCGGTGAGTTATCGCAAAAAACATAGCGCGAGATAGAGTCAGAATGCTGTTTATAGGTGTTTAATTTAGCAGGGGTTGCCACAAGCTCTTGATAATTTAAGGCCAAAATAAGCACGCAAATTAATACGTTGATAACCGCTGCGATGGTTGAAAAGGCAAACCCACTCATTATTAGCCAGCTAAATACAATGGCTAACGTAAGCATTTGGCGCAAGTGTGTGCGTTCTTTAAAATTAAAAGCGGCTTTACCGCTATTTAATTTTTCGTATAGTTTATGGGCTGTTAAAACATGTTTTTTATCTGGTTTTGTACGTACAGATTGATAGCCAACTAACTGATCACCTTCAAAGATAGGGGTTACAAATGCATCAACCCAGTAATAGCGCCCATCTTTACATCTATTTTTTACTATGGCGCGCCATGAGTGGCCGCTTTTTAGCGTACTCCACATTTCTTTAAATGCTGCTTTGGGCATATCTGGGTGGCGCACAATATTATGATTTTTACCAACGAGCTCCTGGGCACTAAAGCCTGCTACATCGCAAAATGCCTTATTTGCATACGTAATGACTCCTCGTAAATCGGTCGTGGATACCAATTGCTGAGTATCACTAAAGTGAACCTCTTCATTTATTAAGCTTTGATTATGACGCATGTTAGTTTTAACCATCCTTTTTAATTAACTTGTCATTGTATTGGGTAAACAAAAAGAGGTGAAGTAAAGGCGCTGCGCTAAATAAAATTGTCATCAAAATTGCGACTTTTTATGATCTATATCAAATACTGCGTTTAAAATGTTAAAGCTTATGAAGTGTAATCTATTAATTCAGGGTCTTTATGTTTGGGGCGTGAGGGTTTTTGGTGGCTGAATTTACAGCAGTATGTTTGGTTTTTAGGCAAGGGGTATGAGCAGGAAGCGAAAGCTTTGTTCGGTTTTTACTTATTCTTACATGGATGTAAGTCATAAGAATAACGCAGGGCAGTTATCGAGCCCATTCGGCTACAAATATCGCGCTTAGTTCTAACAAATTTCAATTCACAAAGGCCAACACGCCCTAGCAAAGCGATTGTATATTAGCGTGAGCAGTGGCAAGATTAGCTTGCTGGTTGATGCTTATTGTATCAAGCGCATGCTCAACAGGGTAAATAGCTAAAAATTTTGAAAAATTATATTGTTCTTAACAATTTAATCTTGAGTATGGGCAATTAGCCCCCATAACCCTAAGATTAAGCCACGTGGCCGAGGAAGCATTTTTTGACTATACATGATTTATCTAGCGCGCTAAACGCGTTATCAGCAACACCGCATCAGCACGCAATTAAAGGGATCAAACGTGGTATTGAGCGAGAGTCGTTGCGTATTAAAGGTAATGGCGCCATTTCCACTTTAGGACATCCTAAAGGCGTAGGTAGTGCATTAACAAACGGACATATTACTACCGACTTTTCAGAGTCATTACTTGAATTTATTACCCCTGTTAGTGAATCAGCGACAGAAACCTTAGCGCAATTAAAAGACCTGCAAAAGTTTACACTTGAGCACATGGGTGATGAGCTTTTATGGCCCATCAGTATGCCATGCTTTATTGAAGATCAAGATGACATCGTACTGGCTCAATTTGGTAACTCAAATACTGCGCGTATGAAAACCCTATACCGTGAAGGATTAAAAAACCGTTACGGTAGTATGATGCAAGCGATTGCGGGTGTTCATTTTAATATTTCTTTTCCAGAAACACTTTGGCAATCTTTACACACCTTAAAGCAAAGTGAGCAAAGCCTAGAAGCATTTATTTCGGATGGTTATTTAGCGCTTATTCGTAATTTCAAACGCGAGCTTTGGTTAATTAGTTACTTGTTTGGTGCCTCACCTGCATTATGTAATTCTTTTTTACAAGGTCGAAAAACTGACCTACCGTTTAAAAAACTAGGTAAAGGTACACTTTATTTAGAAGTAGGAACCGCGCTACGCTTGGGTGATTTAGGTTACACCAACAGTGCGCAATCTTCATTACGCGTAATGTATAACTCGCTTGATGAGTACGTTGCTGGGCTTAAAAAAGCAATCAACACGCCTTCTGACTTATACGGCGATATTGATGACTACACCACAGCAACACCTAAGCAGCTTAATAAAAATATTCTGCAAATCGAAAACGAATTTTATTCGCCGATCCGCCCTAAACGTAATGCTAAAAGTGGTGAAAAACCAACGGATGCATTATTAAGAGCAGGCATTGAGTATGTTGAAATTAGAGCGCTGGATGTAAACCCGTTTAGTGAAACGGGCATTGATATAGAGCAAATTCATTTTTTAGATGTGTTTTTAACGTATTGTTTGTTGAAAGACTCTCCAGAAATGCAGTGGAAAGAGCAAGCCCGCAGCACTGAGAATTTAGACACAGTGGTTAATCAGGGGCGTCAGTTAGGTGTTATGCTTAACGACAACAACCAACAGCGTACGTTACAAAGTTGGGGGAGAGAAATTTTTGACCAACTAAGTGAAGTCGCTGAGCATATGGATAAGGCGTATGGGGTGACCTATTACAGCGAAACCATCGCACAAATGGCTACTTGGGTTGATAACCCTGCGCTGACTTTTTCAGGGCGTTATGTGCGCGAGCTAGAAAGTGCGGGTATAGATAACGGTTTATTTGCTATTCAATTGGCTAATAAATATAAGCAAAGCCATGCACAAGCCAACTACAATGTGTTTTCTAAAGAATGGCTCGAGCAACAAGTTGTTCTCTCGGATAAAGCGCGAGAAGAAATAGAGCGCGCCGACACGCTAAGCTTTACTGACTTTTTAGATGAATATTTTAATGCCAAAGCATCTGCTTAAGTTTTTTTAAGCAAAAAAAACGCAGCCCAAGGTGGCTGCGTAAATATTCTTCAGGGATGAAACAATGCTATACTGCTGCATTCATATACTCAGACCCACGCTTTTTTAAAAAGTTCAGTGAGATCTTATAAAAATGAAAAAAAATGCAATTATTTTATCTTTTGCCCTCTCTTTAGCTGGGTGTGCCACTGCGCCGCCAAAGCAACCTAATGATCTTTGTAAAATTTTTGAAGAAAAGTCAGACTGGTACTTTGATGCAAAAGACGCACAAGAAAAATGGGGCTCACCTAAACATGTTCTTATGAGCATGATGTACCAAGAAAGTTCGTTTCGTCATGATGCCGCACCACCCATGGAGTATTTTTTATGGATAATTCCAACTGGGCGTGCCAGTGATGCTTACGGGTACTCACAAGCAAAAACTCCAACTTGGTCTGACTATATTCGTGAAACGGGTAACAGTGGGGCTGATAGGGATGATTTTGACGATGCAATCGACTTTATGGCATGGTTTGTTTATAAAACACATAAAGTAAATGGTATCTCTAAATGGGATGCTTACGCCCAATACTTAAATTATCACGAAGGGTGGGGCGGTTATAAACGCGGTACCTATAAAAAGAAAAAGTGGCTAATGAGTGTTGCTAATAAAGTAAAACACCGCGCAAGCCGTTATGGTGCGCAGCTTAAACGTTGTGAAGAGGAGCTTGATAAAGGCTGGTTTGAGCGACTGCTTTTTGGCTAACTACATATCTTAAAAGCAAAAAAAGGAGCCAAGGCTCCTTTTTTTAATGCATTATTTACACTTACAACTTACGTTGATTTGGCTTAATTTTTACCTGTTTTATCATATTCTCTTTTACTTCTAACACCTCAACAGGGTAGCCGGCTATTTTAAGGCTTAAATTAGCATCTGGAATATCTTCTAGGTATTCCACAATTAAACCGCTGAGTGTTTTAGGGCCATCAAGAGGAAACTCCCAGCCCATCTCTTTGTTTAAGTCGCGCACGTTAGCGCCGCCATCAACAAGGTAAGAGCCATCGCTTTGTGTGGTCACTTCTTCACTTGGCGTACGTGTTTGCGTGGTAGTGAAATCGCCAACCACTTCTTCAAGAATATCCTCAAGGGTTACGAGACCTTGTATGTCGCCATATTCATCAACCACTATACCAATACGCTCTTTTGATTGTTGGAACTTTAATAGCTGGGTATTTAGGGACGTCCCCTCAGGAATAAAGTAAATCTCACGTACAGCACGCAATAATGACGGTTTATCAAATTGCTCTTTGGTTAAAAGACGAAGAGCGTCACGCGAATGGATAAAACCTACCGCGTCATCAATATTGTCGCGATAAAGTAATACACGGGTGTGCTGAGCATGAGTTAATTGGCGGCTAATGAGCTTCCAATCGTCGTTAATATCAATCGCCACTATTTCGTTACGAGGGATCATAATATCTTCAACGGTCACTTGCTCTAAGTCTAAAATAGAAGTCAGCATGCTTTGGTGACGAGCTGGCAGTAATGCGCCTGACTCATTCACCACTGTTTTAAGCTCTTCTTTACTCATGCTGTGTTCATCTATTTGTGCTGAGCTGATACCAAATAGACGTAAAATACCGTTGGTCATCCAGTTAACAACAACCACAAATGGGAATAGTATTTTGAGTAACCCTTTTAGAATAATAGAGCTTGGAAAGGCTACTTTTTCAGGGTACAACGCAGCAAGCGTTTTAGGGGTTACTTCTGCAAATATTAGTACCACTAGCGTTAACACACCGGTTGCAATACCAATACCTAAATCACCGTATAAACGAATACCAATGATAGTGGCTACCTGGGCGGCAGCGATATTTACAAGGTTGTTACCAATTAATATTAGGCCAATGAGTCTATCAGGACGGCTAAGTAATTTACTGACTCGTTTAGCTGCGCGATGTTCCTCTTTTGCAAGGTGGCGCAAGCGTATACGATTAATTGACATGATCCCGGTTTCTGAACCCGAGAAATAAGCAGAAAAAAGCACCAATAAACCTAAAATGATAAACAAGGTACTTGTCGATATGTCGTCCAACGATGGATCCTTTTTTTATAAACCAATGCGTATTAAGCTAGAGTGAGCTGACAGAGTCAAGTTAAAACTTATTTAACACCACTTCTTGTATAAAACGGCTGCCAAAATAAGCAAGTGTGAGGATAAATGCAGCGACCATGATGGTAATAACCACAGGTTTACCACGCCAGCCTTTTTTCATGTGCCCAAGCGCAACAGTGACAAAAATAACCCATGCGACAAGCGATAAAATGGTTTTATGGATAAATTCTTTTGCAAACATCCCATCTAAAAACACAAACCCTGTTAATAAGGCAAAGGTAAGTAACACTGTACCTAAGTTTAATAGTTGATAGAGCTGACGTTCTACCACCATTAATGGTGGCAAATGGCTATGCACAATTGCTAAATCTTTACGTTTTAAGCGTTTATCAATAAAGTAAAACTGCACGCCGTATAAAGTGGCAATAATTAACACGCAATATGCTAACAGTGATAGCGATATATGTGTAATAAGGCCTATTTCAATATTAAAGCTTTGTAATAAAATATGGTGCGGTATAAACAAACTCGCAATGGTGAGTAGGGCTGCAAAGCCATAGACAACCGGTAACAGTAATGTAGCAGGGAACTTTAACGACACCGCAGTAACCGACACCACAATAACCCAGCAGGTCAGCAGTGCAACATTAACAATACTTAAATCTTGCCCGTCGGAGCGAAACACCGAATTAACCAACAGCAGCATGTGCGCTAGTATAGCCACGGTACTTAAAATAACCGTTACCTTTTGGCTAGGACCTTGTTGATGAAACAGGCGTGTTAACACGTGAGACGTTGCTAACACATAAAATAAACTGGCAATAATAGTTAAACTAATAATCAGCATTGTGCTTGGGCCACTTATAATTAGAGTCAAATAATTCTTGTTGTTATAAGCACATTGTATTTTATAGCAAAGCAATTGCATAGACCTAAAAAAAGAAACTCAATAAGCTGTGCTTCAATACTGTATTGTGCGCCATCATTTACGGTATACTGTTTTTAATTGAAATTTAATACTATTGCTCCCATCTAATAAGTAAAATGCAAATAAGCGTGAGCTTATTGGGTCAATATAAACGTCTTATCGGAACCGTTACATGTTTGAGAACCTCCAAGAACGATTAGGTAAAACCTTAAAAAATATTAGTGGCCGCGGCCGTTTAACAGAAGACAACATTAAAGATACGTTACGTGAAGTACGTATGGCGTTTTTAGAAGCTGACGTTGCGTTGCCTGTTGTTCGCGAGTTTGTAAAGCAAGTTAAAGAACGTGCCGTAGGTGTTGAAGTAACTAAAAGCTTAAGCCCTGGCCAAGTATTTATAAAAATAGTGCGCGAAGAGCTTGAAAAAGCGATGGGTGAAGCCAACGAAGAGCTTAGCCTAAATGCACAGCCGCCAGCCGTTGTTATGATGGCTGGTTTACAAGGTGCGGGTAAAACAACCAGTGTTGGTAAGCTTGCTAAGTTTTTAAAAGAGCGTAAGAAAAAGTCAGTGCTAGTTGTTAGTGCCGATGTATACCGTCCGGCGGCTATTAAACAGCTTGAAACACTTGCCAGCGAAGTTGACGTGGATTTTTTCCCAAGTGATATTTCGCAAAAGCCAGTAGATATCGCCACCGCAGCTATTTCTCATGCTAAAAAGAAATTTATAGACGTTGTTTTAGTCGATACCGCCGGCCGTTTGCACGTAGATAACGAAATGATGGGCGAAATAAAAGACCTTCATAAAGCAATCAACCCAATCGAAACATTATTTGTGGTTGATGCAATGACGGGTCAAGATGCGGCGAATACCGCTAAAGCATTTGATGAAGCGCTACCTTTAACCGGTGTTATTTTAACTAAAACAGATGGTGATGCACGCGGTGGTGCTGCTTTATCTATTCGTCATATTACCGGCAAGCCAATTAAATTTATGGGTGTGGGTGAGCGTACAGATGCACTAGAGCCGTTCCATCCCGATCGTATCGCATCGCGTATTTTAGGCATGGGGGATGTACTTTCATTAATCGAAGAAGTCGAAATGAAAGTCGATAAGGAAAAAGCAGCTAAGGTCGCCGAAAAAGTATTTAAAGGCAACGGCTTTACCCTTGATGATTTTGCAGAGCAATTAAAGCAAATGAAAAATATGGGTGGCATGATGTCGATGCTAGATAAGCTGCCTGGTATGCAAAACTTACCCGATGCTGTAAAAGGCCAAATGGGTGACAAAACCTTCATTCAAATGGAAGCAATCATCAGCTCTATGACCAAACAAGAGCGTGCGCGTCCTGAGATTATTAAAGGCTCTCGTAAAAAACGTATAGCCGCAGGCTCTGGTACACAGGTACAAGAGATAAATAAACTGCTAAAACAGTTTACGCAAATGCAAAAAATGATGAAAAAAATGAAAGGTAAAGGCGGCATGCAAAAAATGATGCGCGGCATGAAAGGCATGTTACCACCTGGAATGATGGGTGGCGGTGGCCCTAAATTTTAATGTAGCGCTTAAATAGCCGCTATATAATGTATAACAAAAGGGCTAATTGGCCCTTTTTTGTTGAATAAATTATGCGCGTGGTGCATGATAATCTATTAATTGTGGCTCAGATCACAGTTTAACCTACTAAAGTGGCTTTTTGCTTCACTTCTTACTTGCATTGTTGCTAAAAACTCGTACAATTCCCCAGCTCCCCATACTGGGGAGTAAATCTTATTAATGAAAACAGTCAATCTATTTAGAGGACGGTATGGTAACTATTCGTTTGCAACGTGGTGGCGCTAAAAAACGCCCTTTCTATCAAATTGTGGTTGCGGATAGCCGTTTCTCGCGTGACGGTCGCTTCATCGAGAAAATTGGTTTCTTTAACCCAATTGCTTCAGGTCAAGAAGAAAAACTTCGTTTAGATTTACCTCGTGTTGATCACTGGGTAGGTCAGGGCGCAGGTCTTTCTGATCGTGTAGCTAAGTTAGTTAAAGACGCTCGTAAAGCGGCTTAATAGGCGTAAGTGTAACCATGAGTCAAGAGAACACCTCATCAATTATTGTCGTAGGAAAGCTCGGTGCCCCATATGGTATAAAGGGCTGGCTTAAGGTACATTCATTTACTGATGATCCCCAAGGGATCTTCGATTTCAGCCCGTGGTTGATAGGGCAACAAGGTAAATGGCAGACCTTAGAAGTGGTCGACTGGCGTCGCCACAACAAAGGCTTTATCGCTAAAATTGCGCAAGTAAACGACAGAGACGAAGCAATGGCTTATACCCATGCAGAAATATCTGTTGATTCAGCGCAATTACCAGAACTCCCGCAAGGCGAGTTTTATTGGCGAGATCTCATTGGCATGTCGGTTGTAACTGATAAAGGTTATAATTTAGGCACTGTTGATGACCTGATGGAGACAGGATCGAATGACGTACTGGTTGTTAAGGCAAACAGTAAAGATGCATTTGGTCAAGCTGAGCGTTTGATTCCTTTTTTAACTGATTCAGTAATTAAAGAAGTTAAATACGAAGCGAGAGAAATTACCGTAGACTGGGATCCTGGGTTTTAATGACTCAAACTAGTTCATTATGGGTAGGGGTGATAAGCCTTTTCCCAGACATGTTTGATGCTATTACACACCAAGGTGTCACTGGTCGCGCAGTGAAAAATGGCTTAATTGACTTTAACTGTTGGAATCCACGTGACTATGCTTTAGATAAGCACAGAACCGTAGATGACCGCCCTTACGGGGGCGGCCCAGGTATGTTAATGATGGTTGAACCATTAAAACAAGCCATTCTTGACGCTAAAAAAGCGGCAGGTGATGGCGCAAAAGTAATTTATATGTCCCCGCAAGGGCGCAAATTAGATCAGCAAGGGGCTAGCGAACTCGCAAACTCTGAAAAGCTGATTTTGATTGCCGGTCGCTATGAAGGTATAGACGAGAGAATAATAGAGTCATACGTTGACGAAGAATGGTCAATTGGTGATTTTATTTTGAGTGGTGGTGAATTACCTGCCATGACATTAATTGATGCAGTAGCGCGATTAGTGCCAGGCGTGTTAGGTCATAACCAGTCAGCAGAGCAAGACTCATTTTCGGATGGCTTGCTAGATTGTCCTCACTATACACGGCCAGAAACACTGGACGACAAACAGGTGCCTGCTGTACTACTCAGTGGAAACCACCAAGAGATTGCAAAATGGCGGCTTAAGCAGTCATTAGGCAGAACTTGGCTACGACGTCCTGACTTGTTGCATAACCTAGCTCTGACTGAGGAGCAAGCGGTATTACTCGCACAATTTCAGCAAGAGTACCAAAAAGCTTGTGGCTAGAAGACAGTTACACCTAGGAAAGTGAGAAACATAATGGCAAAAGTAAACCAAAATATTATTAAAGCGCTTGAAGAAGAGCAGCTTAAAACAGACGTACCAGCATTCGGCGCTGGTGATACAGTAGTTGTACAGGTACGTGTAAAAGAAGGTAACAAAGAGCGTCTACAGGCCTTTGAAGGTGTTGTAATCGCTAAGCGTAATCGTGGTCTTCACTCAGCATTCACAGTTCGTAAAATTTCGAGCGGTGAAGGTGTTGAGCGTGTATTCCAAACGCACAGCCCTCTTATTGATAGCGTAACAGTTAAGCGTCGCGGTGCGGTTCGTCGTGCTAAGCTTTACTACCTACGTGAGCGTTCTGGTAAATCTGCACGTATTAGAGAAAAACTTAACTAATACGCGCTGTTTATCAACGCAAAGAAAACGGGTTGCAGCCTCACGGTTGCAACCCGTTTTGGTTTCTAAGCATTAAATAACATACTACCTCTTCACAAAAGCATCCCTCTGTATTAAGTAATCTTCACTCGCGTTGCTACATTAGCCTTTTAACCCATACTTGATCCTGTTAGTATTTAACGTATTGATTAGTTTACTTAAATGTAAATATATATTTACGAAATGAGTTGTTTATAGGTGGAATGAGAAACGTGGCTGAATTAAGTGATTTATCACAATTACGAGATGGCATTGATGAATGCGATGCGCAATTAGTTGCTTTACTTGCAAAGCGAAATGCAATAACCCAAAAAATTGGTGCTATTAAGCAGCAAAATGGCGCCCCCCTGCATGCCCCTGAAAGAGAAGCTGCTTTGCTCGCTGCTCGTCGTGATGAAGCGATTAAACAAGGAGTCAGCCCTGAACTTGTTGAAGACATATTAAGGCGCATGATGCGCGAAGCCTATCAAAACCAACAAGCTAAACTTGCCTGTGCAGCTCCTGATTTATCACCTATTGTAATTGTAGGTGGGCAAGGGGCAATGGGCCAGTTATTTGCTCAGCAGTTTATTCGTTCAGGTTATGAAGTTAAGATTTTAGATAAAGATCAGCAAAACGATGCTAAAGCCATTTTAGCTGGCGCAAAATTAGTGATGATCAGTGTGCCTATCAATGCACTTGAGGCCGTTGTTGCTAAGCTACCTAAACTTGATGATGACTGTTTGCTTGTTGATATTACCTCAGTTAAGCAATCACCCATTAAGGCATTAAAGGCGGCGCACTCTGGGCCCGTTGTTGGCCTGCACCCTATGTTTGGCCCTGATATTTCTCACTGGGTTAAACAAACTGTTGTTGTTTGTGAAGGCCGAGCGCATGATGCTGCGAAAGGCTTACTACAGCAGTTGCAAGTATGGGGTTGCCAACTTGTTGAGCTAGATGCTAAAAAGCATGATGAAGCAATGCAAATAATACAAGTAATGCGCCACTTAACGACCTTTGTTTATGGGCAGTTTTTAGCAAAGCAAAGCCATACGCTTGAGGAACTAAGAAGCTGCTCGTCTCCTATTTATCAGTTAGAGCTGATGATGGTAGGGCGCTTATTTGCGCAATCTCCTGAGCTATACTCTGATATAATGTTGGCCCAGTTTGATAATGTTGAGAGTTTATTAGCGCAGTATCAAGAGACCTTTGCACAAACTCTTGAAAAGCTAAAAGCGGGAGATAAAGGCGCACTCATCGATGCATTTGCTGATGCTAAAGCGTATTTTTCAGACTCTACCGCGCACTTTTTGACGCAAAGCCGTAGCCTGCTAAATAAAGCAAATGACGCCAAGGTATTAGATTAAAAGGGTTAAAAATGTGTAGTTACTTAAGCTATACGTTGAAAGCATTTTAAATGAGCGATTAAAAAAGGGCCTACTTAGGCCCTTTTTAGTATTTGCGTGTTAGGTTAGGTATTAACACTCACAGCTTGTAAAGACTCACTTTGATAACAGCCTAAAACGCGCACATATTGAGTATGCTCTTTTAGCTCCTCTAAGGCATGTTGTACTTGGCTATCGGCAAGGTTTGCTTCTAAGTCCACATAAAACACTTCTTCCCACGGGTTACCCGGTACAGGACGAGACTCTAGTTTAACTAAGTTTATTTGATGTTGCTTAAACACCATTAACGCATCAGCCAATGAACCTGCTTGTTGTTTAGTAGCCATTATAAGGCTGGTTTTAGTCGGTATTTGTTTAGATACTTGCAGAGGTTTGCGCGCCACAACGATAAAGCGGCTGTGGTTTTCACTTTGATTCGCAAGGTTTGATTTAATCACTTCAAGGCCAACGTTTTTACCTGCCTGCGCTGAGCCAATAGCCGCACTATTTGGCGTATTTAAAGCTGACTGTAGAGCACTTGAGGTTGAATCACAGGTTTCATGTTGTAAATCACCGAGGCCTTGTAAAAAGCGACTACATTGAGCAAATGGCTGAGGATGAGCATAAATTTTGGTTAATTGGCTTAATTCAGTATCTGGGGTAGCAAGTAAGCAGTGCTCTACACTGTGTGTAACTTCACCTACAATTGATACTTGAGCATGTTGTAATAAATCAAATACTTCGTTAATACTGCCCGAGCTGGTGTTTTCTATAGGCAGCAAACCAAAATCTGCTTGGCCATTTTCTACTTTGCCCGTAATTTCATCAAACGAGGTACAGCCAATTTCGACTAACTTACCAGGGCGGCGGCTAAAGTATTTATGACATGCTAGTTGACTGTACGAGCCTTGCCCGCCTAAGTAAGTAACGCGATGTGTTTCGCTTAATGCATCGGGGTTTAAGTTTTTTTGCAGCATGGCTTGCTGATGCAGCACAGAGTCTTCCAAAATGGTTTGAAAAACGTTATTTACATAATACGCATCTAGACCAAGCGACTTGCCATAACCAATCAGCTTTTCGAGTAAGGCTAGTTCGCGCGCTTCATCACGAATCGGTTTGTTATTCGCAATTTTATACTCAACAACACCATGGCTAATACGGCGGCGCTTAGCTAATAACACCAATAGATCGGAGTCTATTTCGTTAATATCGTGTCTGAGCGCGTTTAAAACATCGTTGGTCATTTTGGTTTCCTCATTCCAAAAATAAGTTGCTTAGTGCAACTAAAACAAAAAAGCCTCCCAAGTGGGAGGCTTTGCTATTCGATTGATTTTATCTCACAAACAGTTCAGCCTCTTTTATATAAAGAAGCTAAAAAAAGAAAAAAAAGTGCAAGATAAGATAATTTTCATGCTGTTAATGTATGAGGTGTTACTAGCAAAGTCAACAAGCAAGCCAGTTTAAATAGACATAATGAATAATTATCAGCTCCTAGCTAACATTTAGATAAAATTTACAAATAGTTTATAAATATGAATAGGGATCTGGTATATTTCAGGTATTAGCTAAAAATAACAACAACTAAAATAGTAAGGTTGGCCTGTGGTGTATAGACGCCCTCCATCGCGTTTTGGACTAAATTCTTTAAGTGTAAAGCTGTCGTTGCTTATATCTGCAATTTGTTTAATTGCCGGTGTGTGCGCTGCCGCGCTGATGCTTAAATCTGAAGAAAAACAATTAGTTTTCGAAGAGCATGAAGTACTTAAAAGCTCCACCGAATTACTTATCAGGCAATTTGACGCACTAATCAAAACAAAATCAGCCGTTGCCAAACAGGCTAATAATGTTGTGTCAGAGCAGCTATTTAGTGATAGTTCAGCAATCAATTTATCTAACAAAACCCAGTTACAATTTAATAGCGACGGCACTATACGCAGTGCATCGAGCGACGGCCTTTCAGCCGCATTTCTTCCTCAGCAGCATTATTCTCCTTTTTATAAGCGTTTATTTAATAACTCAGAGTCGTTATGGAAAGTCATTTCACCAACCTTAATTCACGACTTTTTTAATTTTTATATGATCACCAAAGACGATTTCATCCGTGTCTCGCCTCCCAATTGGGCGTTAAACGCACCGGCTGAACTCAGAGGCTCTAATGGTGCAACATTTAAGTATGTACAAAGTGATTTAAACCCCAGCAGAGAACCCGTTTGGTCTAAGGTTTATTACGATAAAGTGTGGCATAAATGGGTTATTAGTTTGCTTGTCCCTTTGTATGTTGAAAATGAATTTTTAGGGGTGACCGGCAGCGATATAGATTTAAACACGCTGATTTCATTTTTACCTGTGGGCGATAAAGAAAAACATTTACTGGTATTTGATAAAAAAGGCCAACTGCTTGCTCACCCGAGTCTCAACCCCGCGCTACAAGCAAGTTATGGCAGCAAAGATAAAACAATAACAACAAACGAATTCGTTAATCCGCAATTGCAAGCCATTATAAATGAAGCAATTACCATGAAATTACCAGAGTATGCTAATTCGTTTGTACAAAACGATGAAGCACACATTATTAATATTCGTAAAATTGATAAATTAGACTGGTATATTGGGGTTTATAAAAAACGCTCATCAACGCTCTCTGCTCTGCAAGATTTAAAACTGAAGTTTTTTGGCTTGTTTGTGCTTTATGCGGTCTTGGTTGCCTTATTGTTACACCAAGCGCTGTATCAGCTAGTGCTTCGCAGAATTCACACATTAGTACATGCAGTTACTGGATTTGGTAAAGGGCAATTACTAACCGAATTCCCGCCAGAGAACAAAGACGAAATAGGCACGCTAAACGGCTCATTTAGAGATATGACCGTAGAAATTCGTAAGCTTATAGATGGGTTAAACCAGCGAATTACAGAAAAAGAAATTGCCGAGAAAGCCGCTAATAGGCTCTCTAAAGCCGTTGCCTTCTCAGGAACCGGCGTGGTGATCACCGATGAAAACTTTGTTATAGAATACGTTAATCCCAAAATGCTTGAGATGACAGGCTACCCAGAGAGCCACTTTAACCGCGCGCCGCTGTTGAATATTATCGCATCTGAGATGGCCATTTTGGTTGAAGATATCAATATCGACCTTCGCAGTAGAAACTACTGGCGTGGTGATACCTTGATTCAGGGCAATGATAAACAGCCTATTTGGGTATCGTTAAGTGTTTCTCCTATTCGCGAAGATGGCGGTGAGATCACCAGTTATGTAGCCTCCGCACAAGATATTTCGTTTGTTAAAGAAAGCCAGCGCAAAATGGAGCAGCTTGCGTACTTTGACACGTTAACGGGCTTAGCAAACCGAACATTTTTTAGAATGCAGCTGCGTAAATCAATGGCTTTGGCTGAGCGCGGCCATTATGCGTTTGCACTTTTTTACTTTGATTTAGATGAATTTAAGCGCATTAACGATACGTTAGGCCACGATGCAGGCGATCAGTTACTAATTGAAGTTGCTAACCGCCTTAAAGCACGCTTACGCGCCGAAGATACAATTGCCCGCCTAGGGGGCGACGAATTTGCTGTATTACTCAGTGGTATTGAAAGCCAAGAGCATGCCAGTGATGTCGCAAATACTATTCAAAAAACACTTAATGTGCCTATAAAGCTTGGCAATAACGAAGTAATAGTCAGCGCTAGTATTGGTATTACAATGGCCCCTTACGATAGCCTAGAAGAAGATCAGCTTTTAAAACATGCTGATTTAGCAATGTATGAGGCAAAAGCCAAAGGGCGTAATACTTACCACTTTTATAGCCAAGAGCTTAACGCGGCTGCCAATGAAAGGCTGTTCATTGAAAACGAATTACGCCATGCGATTAAAGAAAAACAGTTTGAGGTTTATTATCAGCCGCAAATAAACTCTTTAACTCAGCACGTTGTAGGCTATGAAGCGCTACTACGCTGGTTCCACCCAGTAGAAGGGCTTATATCGCCGACCAAGTTTATTCCTATTGCTGAGGCAACAGGACTTATTGTTGAACTCGGTGAGTGGGTACTACAGCAATCGTGCGAGTTTGCCGTGCGTTTAGCGCAAGATGGACGAGATAACAACGTATCTATTAATTTATCGGCACGTCAGTTTAAAGACGCTAATTTAGTGCCCATGCTCAGCAGTATTATTAAACAAACAGGGGTAAGTGCTAAGCGGTTACACTTGGAGCTTACCGAAAGTATGCTAATGGGCAATGTTGAAGCTGCCATTACGCAGTTACACGAACTAAAAGCACTGGGTATTTCAATATCGATTGATGACTTTGGTACTGGCTATTCGTCGCTAAGTTACTTAAAACGATTCCCGGTCGACATATTAAAAATTGACCGCTCGTTTGTAAAAGATATCCCTGCTGATTCTAATGACATGGAAATTACCGCCGCTATTATAGCCATGGCGCAAAAGCTTAAATTAGACGTAGTTGCAGAAGGGGTTGAAACGATTGAACAAGTAGAGTTTTTGCAAAATAATAATTGTTATATTGTGCAAGGGTTTTATTACAGCAAACCGATTGCTGAGAGCGAACTGCCAGCGTTATACAAAAAATTAAACGATGCGCCTAACATTGCTAGTAGCAAATAAAAGGTTGCGGGTTTAGCCACCCGCAATTTTTACTTTAAATTTAAGGGTTTCTAAAATCCCTTTTAATTTTTCGCGATCATCGCCTTGAACTTCAATAATACCTTCTTTTACCGCGCCACCTTGGCCCATTTTACTTTTTATGGTTTTAGCTAGCTTTTTTAGCTCGTGCGCTTTTGGATCTATACCCACAACCAACATCACACCTTTACCTTTTCGGCCCTTAGTTTGGCGCTCTATGCGGATAAAGCCATCTTTAAATAGTTTTGCGGTGGGTTCTTGCTCAACCTTTGGCTGGCTAATTCGGCCCATATCGGTTGAATATACTAAGCGGTTATCACTCATAATTTACCTAAATAAACGTTTTTATTGATGTATTAAATAATAACAAATTTGCTGGCGAGTGTTTTTATTTTTGCTAAATACTTTTAACAGGTTATATTTAGGTCAAAGGAAATATTATTGGAGTTTATAATGAGTTTAACAAAGAGTTTATCGGTTGATGAAAGTACTTTAACGATACAAATTAAAGGCAAATTTGACTTTAATTTAGTGCAATCATTTCGCCAAGCCTATGCCCAAATTGAGCCTAAAACAAATAAAGTGATTATCGATTTAAGAGAGACCGACTACATGGATAGCTCTGCTCTTGGTATGTTGCTTAACATGAAAAAAACCATTGAAAGCCAGGTACAAACAATAGAGATCAGTAATTGTCAGCCTCAGCTTAAAAAAATACTGCAAATATCACGTTTTGATAAGAAGTTTGATATTAACTAATGACCCACGTACTTATTGTTGACGATCAGGCGCTTAATCGCATCCTGCTCGAAAAAATGCTGCTCGAAGAAAACTATAAAATATCAATTGCGTTTAACGGCCTAGAAGCACTCGAGGTGTTAGAAAAAGAAGCGATTGATATTGTTCTACTCGATGTACTTATGCCGGTAATGGATGGCTTTGAAGCAGCAAAGCTGATTAAGCAGCGATACAACGACGTTTATCTACCCATTATTTTTATTACTTCACTTGAAGATCAAAGCAGCTTTGAGCGTTGTTTAGAAGTAGGCGGGGATGACTTTATTCAGAAGCCGTTTGAAAAAGTAATTTTAAACGCAAAAATTAAAGCGCACAGCCGTACACGCGAATTAAGTAAAAAAGCCCATCAACAAAACACCTTACTTGAGTATCATCGCAATCAAATAGAGCGCGAGCACGAAATAATTGAGCACATTTTTAATAACTCGCTCGAAAACCAAGATAAGTTTAAAGACCATTTAGACTTTAGCCTTTCTCCTGCTTCTATGTTTAACGGTGACATGTTTTTAGTCGCGCAAAGCCCAATAGGCAATTTATATTGCATGTTGGGTGATTTTACCGGGCATGGGTTAGCGGCCGCGATTGGAGCATTACCTGCATCACGGGTGTTTTACACTATGGTGCAAAAAGGCATGGCTGTTAACGATATCGCCTCTGAGATCAATATATTACTGCATAATTTACTGCCAGAGCACATGTTCTGCGCGGCGACTATTATTGAGCTCAGTGCCTCGGGCAAAAGTATTTCAGCATGGCTTGGTGGCTTACCAGATGCGTACTTAATAAATACCGATGGTGAAGTAAAGCAAACGCTTGAGTCGCAACACATGGCACTGGGGATTTTAGACCGCGATGAATTTGAATATGAGCTAATTAATTTAGAAGTTGATAAAAACACCCGCTTGGTGCTTTCAACCGATGGCATAATAGAAACTAACAACGACGCCGATATTTTTTATGGTGAGCAGCGCTTTTTAGCAGCACTTAAAAGCAAGCCGATGATCAGCAGTCAGCGTGTTATAGATAATGTAAATACCTTTGCCAATGGCAGTGAGCAATTGGACGACTTAAGCTTAGTGCTGCTTAATTGTTTGCCGCTAACCCCAGAGCCTGAGGCCAAAGAGGCGTATTCTAATTTGGCATTTAACTTTTCACTTAGCTTGAACGCGCAGCAAATTAAATGCACAGACCCTGTGTATGATGTTGTTAATGTATTAAGCAGTGTTGAGGGGCTTAGGTCGCATCGCTCAAATATATTTTTATTGCTTTCTGAGGCGTATAACAATGCACTTGATCATGGTGTGTTAGGCCTTGATTCAGACATAAAAAAACAAGACGATGGCTTTTTTAAATACTATGAATTAAGAGAGCAAGCACTGAGTAAAATGAAAGAGGCGATGATTATTATTGATATGCGTTATTGCCCAGATACCTTGTGCTTATACTTTATTATTTGTGACTCGGGTAGGGGGTTCTCAAGTGACTCTTCTACACGTACCGAACTCAACGCAGAGTTTGGTCGTGGCTTATCGTTACTCGAAGAAGTGGCAGAAAAAGTCACGTATAACGCAAGTGGTAACCAAGTCGAAATGTGTTACAAGTTGCTATAGCTCAGAAAAAATTTCCATGTTATTATCTAAAAAATTTTAGATGTATGGATGGCCAAATGATTTCTTCTTACCTTGATATTGCGCAATTAAATATAGACCCACAATTAATTGCCAAAGAGCTAGAGCAGCTAGAACAGTATATTGCTGCAAGCGCGCTACCGTCTGTACGTTGGGAATATCAAATTCCTGAACTCGGTGAAGGCGGTGCGTGTAGTTTGTTTGGTTATTTACAAGATGAGCCATTTAAACTTACTGATCACGTGAGCGCGACTTCACAAAACGAGCAAAAACTAGCAAACCTACAAAATATAGTAAATTACATAGAGCAGCAAACACAGGTCGATTGGTATGGTATTTATCAAGCGGTTGACACTGCTCAGGGTCCGCAATTATTAAAGCTGGCGTATCAAGGTGCGCCAAGCCGTCCACTGTTTCCTCTTACTGAAGCATTTGCAGCAGGCAGCAATAATGTACAAGTTGCATTGTCTAAGCGCGGGCGTGTAATTAACAACGTAGAAAACTATTTAGCACAAGGTGGCGAGTATTATACGTGCGACCCTAAAGTGAAAGCTGAAACCTGTTTACCCTTATTTAATGAGCAACATGAATGCGTCGGTATTATAGATGCAGAGGCATTTAGTAACGACTTTTTGATAGCCGTACACTGGCTGTATTAGTTGCGTGCTGCATTAAAATTCCTCACTTTCTAGTGTAAATATCACTAGCCAAGAAGGTAAGCTTTTATGTTAAGCTTACTACAACAGCCAACCCCTAATTAATGATAAGAGATAGCTAATGTTCTCAGAATTAAAACCATTACCAACAGATCCTATTCTTGGCCTTATGGCAGCCTATAAACAAGATACAAACCCTAACAAGATTGATTTAGGTGTAGGTGTCTATAAAGATGAGCAAGGCAACACACCGGTATTAAAAGCGGTAAAAAAAGCTGAAGCATTTCGTTTAGAAAACGAAACAAGCAAATCTTACATTGGTTTAGCGGGTAACTTAGACTACTGTCAAAAAATGGAAAACCTATTACTAGGTGAGCACCAAGCTCTTTTAGCAAACCGCGTACGTACTGCACAAGCACCAGGTGGTACAGGTGCACTTCGCGTTGCGGCTGAATTTGTTAAGCGTTGCAATAAAGAGGCAACAGTGTGGGTAACTACGCCAACATGGGCAAACCACATTAGCTTGTTTGAAGCTGCGGGCTTAAACGTTAAAGAATACCCGTACTACGATTACGAAAACAAAGATCTATTGTTCGACGACATGATAAACACCCTTAAGCAAGTACCAAAAGGGGATATTGTGCTACTTCATGCATGTTGTCATAACCCAAGTGGTATGGACTTAAACGAGACACAGTGGAACACAGTTGCTCAGCTTGCAAAAGAAGTTGGCTTTACACCACTTATTGATATTGCTTACCAAGGCTTTGGCTCGTCACTTGAAGAAGATGCACGTGGACTGCGCATTTTAGCTGATGCAGTAGAAGAGCTAATTATTTGTTCATCATGTTCTAAAAACTTTGGTTTATACCGTGAGCGTATTGGTGCGTGTTCAATTATTGCAAAAGACACTGCAACCGCTGATATTTCAAATTCAGTGCTATTAAGCGTTGTTCGTAGTATTTACTCAATGCCTCCAGCGCATGGTGCTGACATTGTAAACACTATTTTAAGCAGCACAGAGCTTACACAAATGTGGCACAGTGAGCTTGATGAAATGCGTAATCGTATTAATGGTTTACGTAGCTTAATTAAAGAAAGCTTAGCAGCAAAAGAGATAGAGCAAGACTTTTCGTTTATTGAACGTCAACACGGTATGTTTTCTTTCTTAGGTATTAATAAAGAGCAAATTGCGCGCCTACAAAAAGAATACGGTATTTACATTGTTGGTTCTAGCCGCGTAAATGTAGCGGGTATTAGTGATACTAACATTGAGTATTTCGCAAACGCCGTTGCTGAAGTTTGTAAATAATACTACTACATAACAGTAATAAAAAACCGCCCAGCCTAAAGTTTAGGCTGGGCGGTTTTTTTAGCTGTTATTTATACCAATTAGCCAGCGTTTGCCACCAATACCAATCCGCAATAATACTTAATCATTTTACGGGGCTAAACGTGTCGCTACCTGCGTAAAAAAACTCTAAATTAAAACACCTAAATAGCGAATTTTTTTGCCGAGCTCTCAACACGTTTATCCACCCTTATAGTAGATCACTTAATTAAGCGAATTGGTATAACTACAGAACTATTCGCTATCGATTAAGTCTTCTACGCCTACAATCAGCCACGGTGCATCTGAGGCGGTAGCACGCTCAAGGTGCCAAATCTCTAAAATAGGCTCTTCTTTTTTATCGTCTAAGTCGCGGTATTTGCCTTTAAATTGCACACTTACTTGCCACGAATTTGCTGTTGTTTCAGCGCGCACAAGCTCGGCATTAATAAACATCACCTCAGTCGCTACCCGTTCAATCGCTTCGCGCTCAGTTTTAAACTCTTGAGCTAACGATGGGCTTAAATACTCAGCCATCGTGGCGTAATCTGCATTATTCCACGCAGTTTGCATAGTGTGATAGTGGCTACGCGCGCCTTGTAAAAAGCCATTTACGTCAAAATTAGGGGGTAAATTGAAAGGTACTTGCTCAGTGTGTGCGCTTTGCTGGGTAAAACCACTGCTGGTAGGTTGCTCTGGGGCTGCTTGCTTAAAAGCAGAGTGCCCCGTAGCGTGAGTACCGGCTAATTGCGGGGAGTTGCGAGCGCGCATAAACCCCGTAATAAGTTTAAACAAAATAAAGGCAACGCCTGCTAATAAAATAATTTCTAATAGCTGCATGCCCTCAAAGTTATCTCCTAGCATAGCGGCAATTAAACCGCCGGCTAACAATCCGCCTAATACGCCGGCCATAATGCCTTTTTTACTGCTTTTTGTCTTAGCTGCAGGTGCTGTGGTATCGGCTTTTTGCTTTTGTGTGGTTTGTTGTGTTGCTGGGGTTGTACCGCGTTTACTACTACCAAACTTTTTGCGTGCGTGTGCATCAAAACTTGCTGTACACAGTAGTGCAAGTAATGAAAATATAACGATGATGTTCTTCATGTAATTCCCTAAGTTAAACTGAGCGGTGAGTATAATTAACTTTTCAGTAAAAATTAATAATTACATTTAAAATCAATTGTTTTGGATGAAAAATGAGCGCTGAATAGGCACAAAAAAACCGCTCAGTGTTACTCAGCGGTTTTTAGTCGTTAAGCGCTAGTTACAGCCAGCGAATGGCATTGGTAACCCGTTCGTTGTACACATTAATTGGCGCGCCGGAATTAGCCACTAAAATAGTATCGGCTTTGTCGCCTCGATTAATATGACCAGCAAAGCGCGCATCATGAAAATCATCTTCGCCAAACCCAAACGACTTATTCTCAGAAGGAACAATAAAGACCGTCATGGGGCCAAAATCCGACTCAAAAATTAAGTGCAGACCTTTTTCACCTTTAAAGTCGCAAAACATCGCATAAGTAATTTTACCTGGCAGCTCTTCTATATGAGCGCCTAGTAGTGCAAGCTTATCGTTAACGCTTTGTAGGCTAATAGCATTGGTTTTTTTTAGGGCGGTAATCTCATGGTAAACATGGGTTAAAGCATGTTCGCCTGCTTCATGAGCAATGTGTTGCTCTGTGCTAAAAAAGAATGCGCCAATAGCTACAAAAAAAGACGCGGCTAGGGCTAAGTGAACACGGTCAAACTTAAAACGTGAGCGTGCATCTACAACGTTATCCCCAGTTGCTTGCTCTTCTTGCATTGCTTTTTCTTTTAACGAGGTGTTTAAAAGAATACGCTCAGCAAGGTTGTCAGGCACAGGCACATCTAACGCATCTTGAATTTGTTTATCAAAGTCTTTCATATCGCTTATAAAGTTTTGTCGCTCAGAGCTCTCTTTAGCAAACTCTAAAAGCTCCTTATCTAAATCGTTTGGCTGCGCAATAGTGCGTCGACGAAACTCAAGTTCATCCATTATTTTGATGCCCCTTTAAGTTGTTCATCATCACGGCTTAAAGCCTCTTTAAGTTGGTTTCTGGCACGGTACAAACGAGTCATAACCGTGTTTTTATTTAAATCGAGAATCTCTGCTATTTCTTCACCAGAGCACCCCATAACAACTTGCAGAAGTAAGGGTTCTCTGTATTCATCAGATAGCAGCGCAATTTGGCGTTGGATAACCGTTTGCTCCATTTCATCATCTAACGAATGGCTGGTTTCATCGACAAGTGTATCGTTTTCCACATCGCTGTAGTCAAACTGCTTGCGCTCAAAGCGACGTGCATTTTCTCTGCGCAAAATAGTCAGCAGCCACGGCTTGGCGGCTTTTTGATCCAATAATGAGTCAAGCGAGCGCCAAGCACGTAAAAACGTTTCTTGTACTAGGTCATCTGCAATATGTGGGTCACGGCATAACCAATAAGCAAAGCGATAAAGCTCCTTATTATATACATGGACCAAGGCTTCATAGCGCTTTTGTTTCTCTGCCATATCAACTAAGACCTGATTATTTGATTTTTTCTTTCCAAGCATAAGTACTTTTTTAATTAAAATTTATTATTTAATGCATGAAAAGACCTAAATTTATCAAACTAGTTAATAAAGGTCTTTTAATACAGCTTGTTGCGACTTTGTACGTTGAACTTGGTGCTGCTCAATTATGTTAATAATAGCATTAAGATCGACATCCGCACTGCTATTTGCATAAAGAGCTGACTGTAAACGGTTAACCTGAGTCGCCAGTTCATCATTATTGATGTTGTGTATTAACGTATCTATCGCAGTCACTTTTTTGCCCGTTAGCTTAATCGCTACCGCATTTAGTTCGCTATAAAATGCATTGAGATTATTTGATTTAGCTGCATTTTTAAGCGAGTTTAATGAAAGTGGCTGGGCTTTATTTACAGATACACTGTTATTTTTTAGCTCATTATTAGTAGAACGGCTTAACCAATAAAAAATTGCAGTGATTATCCAAAAAATATACCCAAGCACAGCAACAATAATTAACCAAAGCGGAATAACACTTTGTGGCGCGGCTATTGCTGTATTGGGCTGCTGTGTATTACTTACTTTATTAGCAGGCAAAGTTGGCTCACCTGTATTAAGGTTGTCGTTTGCAATAGCACCTGGGTTTATAGCATTGGCGCTTGGTGTTACCGTTATAGTGCGCTCAGGCAATGTAGCGTAGCTAATGCGGTTCATTTTGGTGTTATACCAAGGCAGTGTTATTTCTGGGAGGGTATAAGTGCCTGCTTTTTGTGGTAATAACGCAAATGACGCTGTTTGCTGAGATACAACCCGTCCGTTTCTTACGGCATTGTTTGTTTCTACATCATCGGGGTAACTGCGAATTCCCGCAATGGTTTTCATATCAATTTCAGGCAGTTGCTCTTTAGTAACCCCTAATGCGGTTAAGGTAATAGTGCGTGTAATAGGCGTGCCAACTTCTACTGTATTTTCATCAGGCTGCCACTGCTCATCAATATTAACTAACTCACTGGGTAGCCATGCGCCTTTATAGTTTGCCGGGATAGGTTTTATCTCAAGTTGCTGATCATCCCCTAAAGCCGACACCTCTAATTGGCGGTAATTTTGCTGTACACGGCCTTGAAACGTAGGGCCAACAATGGTGTATACACCACTTTTTTGCGGTTGTAGTAAGTATTCTCGGGTGATCACTAAATAACGTTTACCATCTACAAGCTCATAGCTTTCGGTTTGTTTACCTAATTGAGTAAGCTGTGCATCTTGCATACTGGGCGTACTTAGGCTGCCATCAAGCAGCTCTTTTGCTAGGTAGAGTTTAATCGTATATACGCCAGCTTCTTGAACAAACAACGAGTCACTTGAGAGCGATGTTTTTAAAAAAATATCGTTATTTTTATCAGCATCGGCAGCGCGTTTTGCCACTTTTAATTTTATTGGCTGCGAGCTTAAACCGGCCACGTTAAAAGCCGGAATGGTGTATTCACCTTCATTACGGGTCATTAACTTAACAGACCAGGTTGTTTGCTTGTTAATGCTGCCATTTATAATGTTGGTGCGCGTACTTAAACTTGTTGGCCCAACTACAAAGTCTTTAAGTAACACCGAGGTGTCGGGTTGCTCGCTTTTTATTGTGTCGTCAACTGAAATGTTAAGCATAAAAAATTCGCCAGCAAGGACTGGGTTTTTATCTACACTTGCCTCTAATTTGGTGGCGGCCCATGATGGCATCGCACTTAATAGCAATAAACAGCAAAATAATCGCATTACCATGATTTTTCTACTCCTGTAGGGCGACGTTGATATTGTCTTTTTTGGGCTTCTAATTGCATTTTATTCCGTAATAAAATTGCCGGATCGTCCGGTACTTTTCTTAATAACTGGTTAAGCTGCTGGGCTTTTTCTTTCTCTTCGTTGGTGAGCTCACGCGTTTGTGCTTGCGCGGCTTGTTGTTGAGCGTTTTGCTTTTGCTCATCTGTTAACGTTTGCTGCTGCGCTGTTTGCGGCTGAGTATTTTCAGCTTGTTCTTCGTTTGTTTGCTCAGGCTGTTTTTGCTCTTGGTTAGTTTGCGGCTGAGTTTGTAGTTCTGGCTCATTTTGTTTATCTGATTGTGAACCCGACTCAGCACTTTGTTGGTCTTGCTCAGTGTCAGACTCATCACTTGGCTCACCTTGCTGATCTTGTGATTGCTCGCCTTGACTTTGCTCTGATTGAGAATCGCTATTTTCACCTTGTTGGCTTTGATCTGATTGCTGATTGTTTTGTTGCTCACTTTGATCAGATTGTTGCTGATTATCTTGCGAATCACCCTCTTGCTGTTGCTGCTGTTGCTGCTGTTGCTCGAGCAACTGCTCAACCAAAGCTTGGTTATCAGCGGCTTCGCTAAAGTTAGGTTGTAGCGTTTGTGCTTGTTTGTAAGCATCTATGGCTTGTTCTAGCTGTCCTGATTTGGCAAGCGCGTTGGCATAGTTATAAAAACCAGTGGCTGATTTATCTTTACTAAAGGCTTCTAGTGCGGCATCAAAATTACCTTGTTGGTACAATGCAGACCCTTTTAAGCTGCTTGAGTCGGCATTGACGGCCCGTTCAAAATCTTTATTTTTATAAGCATCAAGCGCTTGCTGATCAGTGTTTTTTAAAAAAGAGGGGAGCTCTAATGCACTTGCCTGTTGGGTTGGCAAAACGCTGAGTACTAAAAAGGCACCTACAAATGCTGCACTTCTAAATAAATAAAGGCCTAAGGGCAGTAAAATAAGTAACCCATATATACCTGCGTCTATGCGCCACAGGGCATGGCTTTGTTTTTCATCTTTTAATAACTCACTATTGGCACTTGGTGCAAAAGTGGCTATGTCACTGCTGCTTGGTTGGTAAAGGGCAAACTTTCCACCACTGCGCGTCGCTAGGCTTTTTAAGCGGCTTATGTTAATGGTGGGGATGACTATTTGACCGTAGCTGTCTTTTAAAAAACCGCCTTCAGGTAATTTAATTGGTGCGCCTTGCTCTGTGCCTACGCCATAAATATTTAGCCGATAAGAAGAATTACTGGTAAAGCTAGTAATATCGCTTTGCTCTTCTTGGTCTATGCCATCGGTGACTAATATTATATCGCCATCAATATAGCCTGCTTGCGTTAAAAGCTCTTTTGCCATATCAAGGCCAGCTAAAACATTAGAGCCTTTGTCGGGCATAATGTTGGGGCTTAAACTCGGAATTAAATTAGTAAGCGTAGTGGCATCATTTGTAAGTGGCGAAATAGTAAATGCACTGCCGGCATAGGCAACTAAAGCGGTGTCGCCTTCTTTAAATAGCTCAATCATATCGAGTGCTTTAAAGCGTGATTGCATTAAACGATTTGGTGCTATATCGGTACTGTACATTGAGTACGACATATCCATTACAATCACACGGGCACTTTTACTTTGAAATACAGGGACCTGTTTTTCTTCAAAACTAGGGCCTGCACTAAAAATAATAGCTAAACAGCAAAATACAGCGACCAGCCAAAGTGGTTGGCTGGCTTTAGTGTTTGACTCGTTCATAATAAACGGCGCCAAATGAGGGGCAATTAGGTTATCTGCGCTTTGTTTTTTATGCTTAATAAAGGCTATAAAAAACAACGCAAGTGCAGGTATTAAAAGCCACAAAACAGCGGGACGAATAAATGTAAAGTCCATTAGTTAGGCTCCTTTAATGCACGTAAGGTGCTTAACATTACTTTTAAACTAATGAGTAAAATAGCAATAAGTAGTGGGTAGTAAAACAATGAGCTTTGCGGGCGAAATGTTTGCTCATCTGCGCTAATTGGCTCTAACTTATCAAGCTCTGCGTAAATTTGCTGAAGGCCAGCTACATCTTTGGCTCTAAAATATAACCCACCGGTTTGTTCGGCAATGTCTTTTAACAAGCTTTCATCTAAGCTGCCTCCACTCATACCACCCATATTAAATAGGCTAAATCCACGGGGGTTATCTGAGCCAACACCTATGGTATATACTTTTATGCCTTCCTCGCGGGCAAGGAGTAGGGCATCTTCAGGTTTTAAATTACCTGCGGTGTTTTGGCCATCGGTTAATAGCACCACAATACGGTTACTTTTATCTTTGTTGGCAAAACGCTTTACTGATAAACCTAGCGCATCGCCAATAGCAGTGGCACGTCCAACTAAGCCTATTTGAGACTCACTGAGCATTTTACTTACGGTTTTAACATCGCGAGTCAGTGGCGTTTGTAAAAATGCGGTGTCGCCAAATAATATTAGGCCTAACCTGTCGCCTTGGCGCTGCTCTATAAAGTCACTCAATACCGCTTTTACCATAGTGAGGCGATCAACATATTGGCCGTTGTAAGCCATGTCTTGTTCGGTCATTGAGCCAGATAAATCGACCGCAAGCATTATATCGCGCCCTTCGTTTGGTAATGAAATAGGGTCGTCTAACCATGTCGGGTTGGCTGCAGCAGTGACCAGTAATAGCCAAAGTAGCCATTCAAAAATAGTTAGTTTACGTGCGCTTTTTTCAAGGCTTTGGCTGGCTAAATTATGTTTGGCAAAGCTTGGAATACGTAACCGGGTATGGGCGTTACTGGCAGTAGGTTTTAATAATAAAAGTAATAAGGGCAGAGGTAGTAATAAAAACAACCATGGCCAGCTAAATTCAAACATGTACTGGCTCCTTTAGTTTAAATTGCTTTATGCCTTGGCGTAATTTTTCGTTAAGCGCGTCATTGGTTTGCTGCGCATTATACAGGCTTAAAAGCTCATGCTCGGTAAAGCTTAAACCGGTTAAGGTATTAAGTGTGTTACACCAGTTAGCTGTTGATTGCGTTGCTAGGCGTTTATCGTAATACTCTATTACTAGGCGCTTTAAAATAATATGAAGTGTTTGCGCGCTTTGCTCGTTGTGGCTTAAATCGATTGCGTAGCGCTTAGGCTTTTTAAATTTATAATTTTTGTAAAACCAAAAAGCAGCTGCACACAGTGCTATAAACAACAGGGTAATAATAACCCACCAAGCAGGGGCGAGTGGCCACCAACTAACTTGGCTTGGCGCTATTATATCGTGCAGGCCATCGAGTGGATTGGTTTGCATGGTTATTTTCTCACTAATTGCAGCTCAAGCGGGCTGGCTGCATTGAATGATATTAAGTTAAGACCCGATTTAGTTAAGCGATTTAGACGTGTGCTAAATGCTTGCTCGGCGTTTTTTGCAAAGCGTTCTCTAAAGCTTTTATCCATAAGCGGTAGCGCAAAATCTTGGCCGTTGGCATTAACCGTGACAGCGTTTTTAAACGCGGGGAGCGTATGTTCAAACGGATCACTTATATGACAGCCTATCAGCTCACAGTGGCGGCTTAGTATTTCTAATTGTTTAAAGCTTGCATCATCTAAGGCATTAAAGTCAGAGACTAAATACACTAAGCTGCCAGGTTTAGCTAAGTGGTTAAGGCGTTTTAAATTATCGCTAAAGTTGTTGGTTGCTTGTTTATCTATATTGTTAAGTGCTTGCTGGTGGCTGTCGCATAGATTATGACACAGCTTTAATACCGCTTTTTCGCGGGCGCTGGGCTTTAGTTCTAAATGCGAGTGTTGATTAAACACAATACCGCCAATTCTATCTCCGCGTTGACACGCCGACCACGCAACTAGCGCGCTAATGTGCGCAGCCTGTACCGACTTAAGCAGCAGCTTTGAGCCAAATAGCATAGAGTTTGAAAAATCAGTAAATACAAAAACAGGGCGCTCTTTTTCTTCTTGAAAAAGCTTTGTATGGGTTTCGCCGGTACGCGCTGTTACTCGCCAGTCAATAGAGCGAATGTCATCACCTTGCTGGTAATGACGCACTTCGGCAAACTCCATGCCTCGGCCTTTATGGGGCGCAAGGTATTGCCCAGTTAAACTGTTTTTAATTTTAACCTTAGGTGCCAGCTCTAATAACTGTGCTTTAGCTTTGTAATACAGCAGTTCTTTTAGCGCTAAATTTACACCGTGGCTGTGGCTTTCTTTTAGCCACGCCTTTGAGTCTAATTGTGTTTGCATAACTTAGGGTACGGCTACAAGTTCAACAATGCGGCTTATAACCTGATCTTTAGTAATGCCATCAGCCTGTGCTTCGTAGCTTAAAATAATACGATGGCGCAGTACATTATGTACAACGGCTTGAATGTCATCGGGTGCTACAAAGTCGCGGCCATGTAACCAAGCGTGGGCACGGGCACATTTATCAAGTGCAATGGTGGCACGCGGACTTGCGCCAAACTCAATCCAACGGCCAAGTTGATCATCAAACTTAGCCCCTTCACGAGTGGCAATAATAAGCTGTACTAAATATTGCTCAAGCGGCTCGGCTAAATACAAGCCTAAAATAGCTTGGCGAGCGGCAAATAAATCGCTTTGGGTAATTTGTTGCATAACCGCTTGTTGTTCATTAAGTGCTTCACCACGGGTTAACCGCAGTATGTCTAGCTCGTGCTCTGCACCTGGGTAATCAATGCTTAAATGTAATAAAAAGCGGTCTAATTGTGCCTCTGGCAGCGGGTAAGTCCCTTCTTGCTCCAGCGGGTTTTGGGTCGCCATTACCATAAACAAATCGCTTAGCGGGTAGGTATTTTTGCCTACCGTTACTTGGCGCTCTGCCATGGCTTCTAGTAGTGCTGATTGTACTTTTGCTGGGGCACGGTTTATTTCATCGGCTAAAATAAGGTTATGAAATAAAGGGCCTTTCTCAAACACAAACTCGCTGGTTTGTTGGCGGTAAATATCGGTGCCGGTTACATCGGCAGGTAATAAGTCGGGCGTAAACTGTACGCGCTGGAACGAGCCTTCAATACCTTTAGCAAGGGCGTTAACAGCACGGGTTTTTGCAAGCCCTGGCGGGCCTTCTACTAATAAATGGCCATCAGCTAAAATGGCAATAAGGAGTGCTTGAGTAAGCTCTGGCTGGCCAATAATTTGTGTATCTAAGTACGTTTTTAATTGTTTGAATGCGTTAGCTGCCATAATAAATAGACTTCCTCGTCAGCTGGGTTTGTACCTAATTTATTTTAGGTGATTAATACTGACCTAGTTATAAGGTTTATAAGTGAGTAACTCAAGAGTTAGACTGTATTTTTAAAAATAGTTCGTTATTTTTTAACGGTTTTTAGCGTACCACAAAACTTTGTAAAAACGCGTAAAAAAGCCTATTGTGGTAGTCAATATTAAGCACTATGTATATATCTACCTTTAGTGCTTTTGTATAAATTTGTGTTTATCTATTGGCTTTAGCACACGGGTTGTTTAGAATCGAGGAAAACAAACAGGTCAGACCTGTCAGCGGGAGAGCATAAATGTCTGAGCAAAACATACTAAAAACACCAAAAGGCGACCGTATTGCCATCGTTAGCGGCTTACGTACTCCTTTTGCAAAACAAGCAACAGCGTTTCACCATGTACCAGCCCTTGATATGGGTAAGTTGGTGGTTAACGAAATGCTTGAACGATTAAATTTCGACAAGTCAGAAATCGATCAACTTGTATTTGGTCAAGTAGTACAAATGCCAGAAGCGCCAAATATTGCACGTGAAATTGTTTTAGGTACGGGTATGCCAGTAGGCGTAGACGCGTATTCAGTATCGCGCGCGTGTGCTACCAGCTTTCAGGCCATTGCTAATGTAGCTGAGTCTATTATGGCAGGCTCTGTAAATGTAGGTATCGCCGGTGGCGCCGACTCATCTTCAGTATTACCTATTGGCGTAAGTAAAAAATTGGCAGGTAGCTTAGTTGATTTAAACAAAGCACGTACCTTAGGCCAGCGTTTACAAATATTCTCAAAACTGCGTTTAAAAGATTTATTACCAGTACCGCCTGCGGTTGCTGAGTACTCAACAGGCCTTTCAATGGGGCAAACTGCTGAGCAAATGGCTAAAACACATAATATAAGCCGTGAAGATCAAGATGCACTAGCGCATCGCTCGCATTCACTTGCAACCCAAGCATGGGCCGACGGCAAGTTAAAAGATGAAGTAATGACGGCGCACTTACCGCCATATAAAAGCTTTATTGAAGAAGATAATAACATTCGTAAAAATTCTACAGTTGAAGGCTACGCTAAGCTTAAACCAGTATTTGACCGCCAACATGGCTCGGTTACCGCTGCAAATGCAACACCATTAACCGATGGTGCAGCCGCCGTACTGATGATGAGCGAAAGCAAAGCAAAAGCACTAGGCTACGAAATTTTAGGTTATGTACGTAGCTTTGCGTTTTCGGCAATTGGTGTAGAAAAAGACATGCTAATGGGCCCAGCGCATTCAACGCCTATCGCACTTGATAGAGCAGGAATTACACTTGCTGATTTAGATTTAATTGAAATGCACGAAGCCTTTGCATCGCAAACACTTGCCAATATGAAAATGTTTGCATCAGATAAGTTTGCGCAAGAGCAACTTGGTCGTAGCAAAGCAATTGGCGAAATTAACATGGATAAGTTTAACGTTAACGGCGGCTCACTGGCATATGGTCACCCATTTGCTGCAACCGGTGCTCGCTTAATTACGCAAAGCTTACACGAGCTTAAACGTCGTGGTGGCGGTTTAGCATTAACAACAGCGTGTGCTGCTGGTGGTTTAGGTGCAGCCTTTGTATTGGAGAGCGCGTAATGACAGATTCAGTATTTAATTTAACGGTAGATGAAAACAAAATTGCCGTAGTAACCATTGATGTGCCGGGTGAGAAAATGAATACCCTGCGCGACTCATTCGCTGATGACTTAAAAGCTTTACTTGAACAAGCAAAACAAGAGTCAGTAAAGGGAATGGTATTTATAAGTGGTAAAAGCGATAACTTTATCGCGGGCGCTGATGTAAAAATGCTTGATAGCGTGCAAAAGCGTGAAGATGCGTTAGCAATTAGTGAACTTTGTCATCAAGCCTTTTTTGATATGACAAAACTACCTTATACAACAGTAAGTGCAATACATGGTGCTGCGCTTGGTGGTGGTTTAGAGTTTGCTTTAGCGTGTGATTACCGCGTAGGCACAGATAGCGATATGACTAAAGTAGGCCTGCCAGAAGTACAACTTGGTTTATTACCAGGTGGCGGCGGTACGCAGCGTTTAACTAAAATTGTAGGCATTCAAAAAGCACTTGAATGGATGCTAACTGGCAAGCAAATTCGCCCTAAGCAGGCTAAAAAAGCAGGCGTATTAGATGATGTAGTACCACAAAGTGTATTGCTAAAAGTCGCTAAAGAATTTGCAGCTAAGAAAAAGCCAGCAGATAAAGAGCCAAAGCTTGATAAAGTAAGCAAATTATTAGAGTCAAACCCGTTTGGCCGCAACTTTATCTTTAAAAAAGCCAAAGAAAACGTCCTTAAAAAAACCGGCGGACATTACCCAGCGCCGCTTGCAATTATTAAGGCTGTGCGTGCAAGTGTAGAGCTGGATAAATTAAAAGCATACAAAACAGAAGCTGAAAGCTTTGCAACACTTGTAATGAGTGATGAATCTAAAGCGCTTCGCGGTATTTTCTTTGCAACCACTGAAATGAAAAAAGAGTGGCGCAACGACGATGCGCCAGCAATCAGTAAAACCGCTGTTTTAGGTGGCGGCCTAATGGGGGCAGGTATTGCGCATGTAAGCGCAGTAAAAGCCAAAGTCCCTGTACGTATTAAAGATGTAGCAGAGCAGGGCATTAGTAATGCCATGAACTACACCTACAAAATTTTAGATAAGCGCCTTAAACGCCGCATTATGTCTAAAGCTGATATGCAGTTAACAATGAACCGTATTACCGGTACTACCGACTACAGTGGCTTTAAACACATTGATTTAGTAGTAGAAGCTGTATTTGAAGATTTAGCCTTAAAGCAAGGTATGGTTGCCGATATAGAGCAGCAATGCCAAAGCAATACTATTTTTGCAAGTAACACGTCATCACTGCCTATTTCACAAATTGCAGCACAGGCACAGCGCCCTGAAAACGTGATTGGCCTGCATTACTTCTCGCCAGTTGAAAAAATGCCATTAGTGGAGATTATTCCGCACGAAGGGACTTCACAAGAGACTATAGCGCGCGTAGTTAACTTTGCACGTAAGCAAGGTAAAACGCCCATTGTGGTAAAAGACATGGCAGGTTTTTACGTAAACCGTATTTTAGCGCCTTATGTAAATGAAGCAGCTAATTTAATGCTTGCCGGTGAGCCAATTGAAAAAATTGATGCAGCCCTTGTAGAGTTTGGTTTCCCAGTAGGGCCGCTTGCTTTACTGGATGAAGTAGGGATTGATATAGGCTCTAAAATTGCCCCAATTCTTGAAAAAGAATTAGGCGAGCGATTTAAAGCGCCTGATGCATTTTCTCGTATGATTGATTCAAAACGCCTAGGCCGCAAAACGGGTCGTGGCTTTTATGAGTACGATAAAAAGAGCAAAAAAGTTGACGAGTCAGTGTATGAGCTATTAGGTGTAACCCCTGCACCGCGTTTAAATAAAAGCGAAATTGCTAAGCGTTGTGTATCACAAATGCTTAACGAAGCCGTGCGTTGTTTAGACGATGGCATTATTGCCAGCCCACGTGATGGCGACATTGGCGCTATATTTGGTATTGGCTTCCCACCGTTTTTAGGTGGACCGTTTAGCTATATGGATAAATTGGGCGCCAGCAAGGTTAGCTCTGAAATGTCTACATTAGCTAATAGCAATGCAAATTTTGCCCCATGCGACACGTTAGTAAGTATGGCTGAATCAGGCGCTAAGTTTTATCAAACGCAGCCTGTTGCAGATGAGCCAAGCCCAGCACCTGTTGCTGAACAAGCAATAGAAGCAGAGCCTGCTGATGAGCAACCTCAAGAAGAGAGCGTTGACTCACCAAAACAAGACTCGTAAAACAGCTTGATTAAAAAAACCGCATTATATGCGGTTTTTTTATATCTGCTATTTGTAAATATAGAATTCTAGGGCGCAATAATACCAACCCGCAATAATACTTAATTATTCTGCGGGGCTAAACGTGTCGCTACCTGTGTTAAAAACGTGCATTTATAAAACCTAAATTGGCAGTTTTTATTTAGTTATCGACAGGTTTTTACCCTCAAATAAGTCTTATAATTAAGTGGCTTGCTATAAAGTATGTTAGCTTATTTTGCAGCTAAGCAGATAAGAGGTAAACCATTATGCAGTTGTTTACAGCACGATTGGCAATGCGCCCGCTTCAAAGCAGTGATTGGCCATTATTTTTGCAGTTACATCAAAATCCTACCGTGATCCGTTATTGCTACGATATGCCCAGCGAAGCGTTTGTACGCAGCCGCTTTGAACAACGTTTAAAAAGCTGGGATAGCACTTCTACTCATCCACTTTGCCTTGTGGTATTTGATAAGCATTCAAATGAGCCCATGGGTGTAACGGGGTTTACATACGAACTTGAGCAAGCTGAGCTAGGCTATTTGTTTTTACCCGCGTATTATAATCAAGGCTTTGCCAGTGAGTCATTGCGTGCCGTGATTGAGTGGGCATGGCAACAATGCGGTATTACACAGTTTAAAGCCGTGGTTACAAAGGGGAATATAGGGTCTGAAAAGGTATTACAAAAGTGTGGATTAACGTTAACTGGCATTAATACGCAAGCGCACACTATTAATAATACACGTTATGATGATTTGATATATACATTAAAATTGTAGCAAATAGGGCTAGCAAGCTAGCCCGTGATGGTGGTTTCTATAGATGTGCTTCAATTGCTTTACGGTCTTTTTCTGGCATATTCTCAACAACTAATTTGAACGAATTATCGATCATTCTTTCAATTTCGCCTTGTGGAATAGAGCCATCTAATATCACCGTATTCCAAAGCCGCTTGTTCATATGATAGCCAGGGATCACCGCAGGAAAAATATCACGCAATTTAAGTGCTTCATCGGGATCGCACTTTAAATTAAGCCACCAAATAGGATCTCCATCATCATTTACGTCTCCATCATTACCTAAGGCAAGGGTGGCAAACATTTTATGATTTACTTTATAAACATCAACCTCTTGAGCAAATGGTTTTGTCACTTGCACCAAGGGCTTCTTTACTAAATACTCATGTACTGTGTTTTGGTCCATGATCCAATCCTTGAAGTCATACTCGGTAGAGATACCATAGCAGTTTTTTTCGCTTTTGATTATAGGTATTTAGTTTTAAATTAAAAATTTGCAAGTCTATATCAAATGCAGCCCCAAATTAACGTATTTTTAGTTGAACAATACCCAGTTCGTGGTATGTTTCTGGCAATCAAAAAAATAATAGGAAAACCCCCATGCCAAAGGCGAGTGAAGTTAAAAAAGGAACCGCGATTGAGTTTAATAATCGCGTGTTGGTAGTTAAAGATATTGTACGTTCAGTTCCACAAGGCCGTGCAGGCGGTAGTTTGTACCGTATGCGTTTATACGATGTAGTAACAGGTGCAAAAGTAGACGAAACCTTCAAAGACAGCGACATGCTAACCCTAGCAGATTTAACTCGCCGCGAAGCAATGCTTTCGTACATTGATGGCGATGAATACGTGTTTATGGATAACGAAGACTACACGCCGTATAACTTAAACAAAGAGGCGATTGCAGAAGAGATTCAATTCGTTAACGAAGAAACGCAAGGCGTACACGTTATTGTGATTGATGGCTCGCCTGTAGGTTTAGATTTGCCATCAAGCGTAGAGCTGGTTGTTGAAGAAACAGACCCTTCAATCAAAGGCGCTTCTGCCAGTGCACGCTCTAAGCCTGCACGCCTGAGCACGGGTTTAACCATTTCGGTGCCTGAGCATATATCTACGGGCGACCGTATCCGTATTAATACGGTTGAGCACAAATTTATGGGTCGCGCTGAAAAGTAACCCAAGCTATACAATAAAGCTGGCGCTATGCCGGCTTTTTTTATGGCTAAATTTTTAAACTAGGTAATAGTAATCTGCATCGATACTTAACTTATATGCGCTGAAAACTAAAATGGCGACTCATTGGCTTATCAAGCCTGCTGCTTTAAAAGTGTGTTATTTGCCGTTAAAATGCGCAGCGTTGTTTTGAGCTCAGTTGGGGTGATGTTTGCTTTTCGTTTTTATTAACGCTCTATGTGCTTTGGTCATTTACATTCAAGCGCTTAAAAAAGGTATGCCAATTAAACGGTGGATTTTATTAGGGGCACTAATCGGCCCTGGCGCATGGTGCTTATTTGGTTTGCATTACAGGCGTGCTTTTATACGCAACGTAGGCGCTGGTGTGTGTATATGGCGCCCGTAACATTACCTTATTTGCGCTAAATGTTTATTAGCACTAATAAGGCTTGGCGTAGAGTTGCTTTGTTGCTGTTTCAAAAAGGCCGTAAACTCATCTTTTGAAAGCGGTTTTGAATAGAAGTAGCCCTGTACGGTTTCACAATTTAGCGTTTTTAGTATGTCAATTTGGCTTGCTTGCTCCACACCTTCAGCAACCACATGTAAATCGAGGTTTTGCGCAATCGTCACGATAGAGTCAACCATGTTGCGGCCACGTTCGGTTTTCATGTCATCAATAAATGCTTTATCTACTTTTAAGGTATTCAGCGGAAATTGTTTTAAGTACGCTAAAGATGAATAACCTGTACCAAAATCGTCCATGGCTAAATGAATACCACGGGCACTTAGCGAGCGCATAATTGCAATGGCTTCTTGTGGGTCGTCCATTACCGTGCCTTCGGTAATTTCCAGCTCTAAAAAGTAAGAAGGTAGCTCGTTTTTTTGCAATATCACGTCAATACGGGTCGTTAAATCTGGCAAGCTAAACTGCTTAGCCGATAAGTTAACTGCAACGCGGCCGCTAAATAGCCCATCGTCTAGCCATTGTTTTACATCGCGACACGCTTTGTTTAAAACCACTTCACCAATTTCTATTATTTGGCCGGTTTCCTCTGCAATAGGAATAAATACACCGGGGCTAATAACGCCTTTTTTAGGGGTTATAAAGCGCACTAATGCTTCCATTCCGGTAAGTTTACCTGTGCGAATATTCATTTTTGGTTGGTAATACACTTCAAAATGGTTTTCTTTTAGACCAAAGCGCATTAGGTTTTCTATTTGTAAGCGTTTAACCGCTTGGCGGTTCATGGTGTCGTTAAAAAACAGGTAACTATTGCCTTTCTTTTTAGCATGATACATTGCGGTATCTGCGTTTTTTAATAACAGCTCTGGGGTACTGCCATCTTCAGGGAATAACACTATGCCTACGCTTGAGGTAATAGCGAGCTCGTGGCCTGCCATTTTAAATGGGGTCGCAATTGCAGCTAAAAATTGCTTTGCCATGCGAGTAATAACATGGATATCATTAGTATCTGCCATAACTAAGGCAAATTCATCACCCCCTAAGCGGTAAAAAACATCATTCTCACGGGTTAATTTATTTAATCGCATAGCCAGTTTTGCTAATAGGCTGTCGCCTAGCTGGTGGCCTAATGAATCATTAATCTTTTTAAAGTTATCTAAATCAAATACCAAAAGGGCATGGTGGGTATTTTGTTTTACTAGCTTTTGTAGGTCAGTAAAAAATAAATTTCTGTTAGGTAAACTGGTCGTACGGTCTCTATTTGATAAATTATGCAGTTGCGATTGTGCATTTTTACGTTCGGTTAAATCTGAATAAACCACTACATAGTTTGTTATTTGGTGTTGATCGTTTTTTATCTCATCAATAGAAATCTCTATGGGCAGTAACACTCGCTCACTATTGCGCAGTTTTACCTCTTGTTGAATTCGCTCCCGCTCTCGTACTATATTTTTAATGTTTTCTGTGTAGCTTTTATCGTAACCAGGTAAGTTAAAAGGCTTTTTGAGATATTGCTCTCTAACGCCACCAAAAAGCGTTAAAAAGCTGGGATTAATATCAACTAAGTTAAAGTTTTTATCATATATAGCAAGTGCATCAGTGAGTGATTCTACACACTTAGCAAATAAATTGAGGCGCTCTTGTGTTGATTTTAACACTGAAATATCGCGCACTGTGCCGGTCATTCTCAGTGGCGCTAAGTTGGCATCTTTTTCTATTATTTTTCCGCGGTCTAATACCCAGTGCCAGTGGCCAAAGGTGTCTTTAATACGGTAAGTGGCTTCAAAAAAAGCAGACTTTTGAGCAAAGTGTTTTTTTAATAAATGCTCTACTGAGGCAATATCGTGTGGGTGGATCAAGCTTTTGTTTGGCGGAAAACCCATTAACGTTGTTGAATCCATCATGTATTTATCGTTAATACGAATAACTTCGCCAGTTTTTATATTCCAATCCCAAAGCGTATCGCCACTGCCTTCAACCGTGCTTTTTAAGCGCTTTTCCGAGAGGCTGTGCTGTAACCGAGAGCGCTTTAATTTATAAATTACAAATAATAGGTATGGCAAAGCCAGCGCAAGTAGGGCACTGGCAATAATTAAAACGGTGTTGGTATTTATATTAAAGGCGTGTTCAAAGGCAACCGCTGCGGGTGCTAGGCTTAGCAGCAACCAGTAAAAACCACATTTTATTGTTGTTATTTTTATCATTTGTTTTATTACTACTAATTAACAAATGATAATTTAAATCATGCCACTTGCAGAGTCAAAGAGATTGCGAGCAAAGCGGCATTTTTTGCGATTTATTTACTTTTGCGCTACTTAATAACTCATACCTTGGCCTATCTTTAGAAAAAGTAGCTATGGCATAGCTTTTCATTTCTTCTAGGCTGAGGGCGTGCAGTGCCTCTAGGAGGCGTTTTTGCATATGAAAGTCATGATCTTTATTGCCTATTGCCAGCCAAAAGCGCTGTGAACGTAACCGTAAGTTTTTATCTTTTTCAGCAATATGAGTTGTCAAACCTTGTTTATGCTGCTGCCATGTTGTTTCATCCAGGGAGTCTAGGTTAGCAATAAACTGGCTTACAAAATGATTATGCCTGTGCAGTAGAGTCTGAGCTTCAAATTTTGGTGATTGAATATAAAAAGCAATACCGGCGCGGGTGTTAAATGGTGCATAGCCAGAGCCAACTAAGTAACCTAGCTGTTGTGTGGTTCTCAGCTCGTTAAAATAGTCTTGGTTAATTATATGATTAAGTGCCATTAATTTAACTTTTTCATCCACTTCTGCACTTTGTGCTTGGTAGTAAATGACCATGGCGTTATCACTGCATGGCAGTTCAAGTTCGCAGCGAGTCACTTGGTCTATCTCGTGCAGCGGGCGTGTTAAATCCTCAATAGCCGTGGCGTTTTTTAAATGCTCTGCCACTTTTTTATGAAATACCTTCGCGTCTGTTTGTTGCCAATTACCGTGTAAAAACGACTCAACATGTAAGGCTTTAAAAAAATCGGCTCTAAATTCGTTAAATTGCTGAAAACATGTATTTTTAAGTGCAGTGGCTAACTCATCGGGTTGTGGGTTCCATGGCATTATTTTGGCACCTAACACGCTAAATAATTCACTCACGGGTTTATTTTGGTTGCTGTTACGCCAGTGCCTTACCAGTTGCTTTTTGTATTCGGCAAAGCGGCGTGCGCAAATATCAACATTAAACAGCGCATCAAGTAATTGCTCCACCAACTCTAGCTGACTAGTCGATAGCCCAGCAGTGTGCAACGTAAGCCCGCCTTGATGAGAGGTTAAATGATAACTTAAACCTGCCAATTCTGCGGGGTAAAATTGCTCGCCAACACTGTCCATAAATAAGTCACTAAAAAGGCGCGTTAATGCCATGTGCTTTACATCTTTTACTGCAAAGTGCGAGTCCATTGCTAAATAAAAATGACCTTTGGCCACTCTAAAGGTGTTGTCTTGTTTAAACCAAAAGTCAAACCCAGGCTCTTTAACTAACAGTAAAGGCTTGGTTTGAGGTTTTTCGACTTCGTATAGCACCACTTCTTTTGTTAAATAGGGGTTTGCTGTGGGCAGCAGCATAGTGCTCAGCGGTTTATTTATATGCGCAAGCGACTCCAGCCAATGCGGCGAAATTGGCTCAACTTTGTAAGGGGTGTTGTACCACGCGGTGGTGTGCTCTGCCTCTACGCCTGGATGAATAAGTACTAAGCGCATATTATGCGGGGTAAGCCATTGCATCGCCATTTCGTGAGTGGCTTTATTAAAGCCCTCCATTAAGTAATCGCCTTGCACATAGTTAGCTTCGTCGTAGTGTTGCATATTAATGCTTAGGTTACTTACCCAATCTATTAAGCGCGATTTTTCTTGGTTATCAAACGCAATTTGTAACAGGTTTTTTTTATCTTGATACAGGCGCGGTAGTTTGTCGGTGTTATCGTTGATTAGGCAAATATACTCAAACACAATTTCTATTATGTCTTCAAAGTATTCAATGCCTTCATCGGTAAGCGCCATGCTAATGTTAAAATCTTTAAAGTTACTGCCATTTATACCGCCGCCGGCAGAAAGTGCGTTAATCCACCCTTGTTCTTTTAAAATAGAGTACAACGAGCCTGCGCCTTCGTAGCCTAGTAAGTGGGCTATAAAGCTGACGGTTTTGTGGCGATAAAAGTCATCGATATTTGGCATAGCAAAACTAATAATGAGTTTTTGCATGTGCTTGTGTGGTTCAATGTGCAGTACTTTGCCAATATCTTGCGCGCGATATAATGGCTCCTCAATAGGGGCTTTAAGCGCACCTTTATGGCCATTAATGCCACTAAAATAACGATGTGTCCACTGCGCGAGTGTATCAAGCGGTTCGTTGGCACAAATTACCAGTGTCATCCACTGCGCTTGATAGTGCTTATTAAAAAAATCTCTTAACTCCTCACTTATACAGCGCTCTCTATCGGCGAGGGTATGTAAATTACCCACCGAAAATTTAGCAAAGGGGTGAGCTGGGTTTACGGTTTCTTTATGAGCTTGATAAATACGACGCCCATCATCTTTTATTTTTAATTTAAACTCAGCCTCTATGGCATTACGTTCTTTTTCGGTTTCCGCTGGGTTTAATAATGGGGCAATAAAAAAACGGCTAAATTGCGCAAGGGCTTTTTCAATGGCTTGATTATTAATATCAAAGTAATAGCACGTGTGCTCAGTGCCGGTCCAGGCGTTGGTGTTACCGCCCGATTGAGACACAAAATTATTAAAGCTTCCAGAATCAGGGTATTGGTCGGTACCTAAAAAAAGCATATGCTCTAAAAAGTGTGCAAGGCCTTGCCTGTCAAGGGGGTCATCAAAATGGCCAGCGTTAACCGCCATAGAAGCAGCGGCTTTAGTTGAATCTTTATCTTGCACTAATAATACTTTTAGCCCATTGTCGAGTGTAATGGCGCGGTATGCTCTGTTATCATTGCGGCTGATATTCAAATGATGCTCCTGAAACTAGACGTTTACTTGTTAACAACAGATGATAGCTTCAGGACAGCGAAAAAATAGCGAAAAGATTTACCTGAATATCATGAGAGAATTATTCTTTGGAATAATAGTTAATATAGCGGACAAATGGGCAAACTGGCTACTGTTTTATATTCATTAATCGGTTGATTTTTTATGAAAACAATCTTAATTATGCGCCACGGCGAAGCGACACCGATGCAAGCTAACGACGCAGCAAGAAACCTAACACCGAAAGGCCATGCAGAAGCAGAAAAAATGGGCTTATGGCTACACAAACACTTTTCTGTTGATGCGTTATTGGTAAGTCCTTACTCGCGCGCGCAGCAAACGGCTAAAGAAGTTGAAAAAAACAATGTATTTAAATTTAGTGAAACCTGTAGCGACATAATCCCCGAGGGAAAGCCACAAATAGCAGCTGATTATTTAGAAACACTTATTGCCATGCATCCTCAGTGTAATACCTGGTTAGTGGTCGCCCATATGCCCATAGTGAGCTATATAGTTGATCAGCTCAGCCCGGGTAATATGCCTATTTTTAACACCGCAGCGGTTGCTGTAATTCAGTATGATGAAACCTCACAGCGCAGTGAATATGTAAATATTAACGCGCCTGCCAACATATAGAGAAAAGAGATAACAATGAGTATAGAACGCCTTGAAACGGGTGCGCGCATGAGCCGTATAGTTAAACATAATGGAACCGTTTATTTATGCGGACAAGTATGCAGCGATGCAGAGCAAAACATTACAGAGCAAACGCAAACTATGCTCGACAAAGTAGAGGCCTTACTTGAGCAGGCGGGGAGTTCTAAAAAGCATATGCTAAGCGCAACTATTTACGTTAAGAGCATGGAATATTTTGCCGATATGAATGCTGTATGGGATGCGTGGGTGCCAGAAGGTTATGCACCAGCACGCGCCTGTGTTGAAGCTAAAATGGCGCGCGATGCGCTATTGGTCGAAATTTCGGTAGTGGCCGCACTTAAATAAGCGATTTTATAAAAGCACAGCAAGCCAAAACGAAAAGCTTACAACACTAAGCACCGTTGAAAGCACCACTGCACCGGCGAGCGTAACTTGATGCGTATTTAATTGGCTTGCAATTAAATACGCATTAACGCCAACAGGCGAGGCGCTCAGCAATACCAGTACGTTACGAATTTGCGTATCTAGTACAAACACCCACGTAGCTGCTACACACACAGCAGCAGGTAAAATCAGTATTTTTAACAGTGAAGAAATAAGGGCCGGCTGCCAATTTGCTGCCACCTTATAAAACACCAAATTAGCGCCTAACACAAATAAAGCACATGCAATAGCAGGGCTGGCGAGTAGCTCTAAGGCATTGGCTAAATTCGCAAATAATGTAATTCCCGACACATTTAAAAGTAATCCACAGCCAATACTTAACACTATAGGGTTAAGGACCATGTTTTTAGCAAATTTTGCCCACGAGAAGTCAGCTGTGTTTCCTTTCGCGCCTATTAAATAAGTTAACGCAAAAAGCAGCGTGCTATGAAATGTGATGATCATAAAGGCGATAGCAATCATGTCTTTGCCAAGTGAAGCAATAACAATGGGTATACCCACTAACACCATATTTGAATAACTACCGGCAAGACCAAACACACTATGCTGTTGATAATTTCCAGCATTGGCTTGTTTAGTTAAATAGTACCTATCAATAAGTATGCCCAAAGCAAATACCGCTAATACAGGAATATAAAAGCTTAAAAATGCTTCGAGGCTAATACTTTGATGCAAATTTATTTGCGACATATTGAGCATTAAAAAGGCGGGTAAGCTCACATAAAAAGTAAATTTACTTAAGCCGGCAATATGCTGCTGATTAAAAAACTTAAAATAACAACAGGTGTAGCCCAGTGCGACAATAAAAATTAAGGGAAAAATAATCGAAAAAATTTGCACGTATTCTTCCTTTAATTAACGTCTAAACTCATCGCTTTGTGGTAAATCAATTAAAATCAGCACGGCACCGCGCCCGCCGTATTCTAGCGGTGCTTGATGCATGGCAATTACATCGGGGTGCTGTACCAAATACTGCGGTACTTTGTGTTTTAAAACACGCTCGCCAATGCCATGCACTATGCACGCGCAGTAATAATGCTGTTTTTTGCACTCGTGAATAAGCCCCGCGAGTTCATCTTTTGCACGTTCTTTATTAAGCCCGTGCAGGTCGAGTGTTAAATCGGGCGCAAAGTCGCCGCGTCGTAACTGTTTTGCTAAAAAAGAGTCGTGGCCATTTTGCACGTAATTAATGGTGCTATTTGTGTCTATATCGGGAATATATTCGTCAGAGAAGAAAAATTCAGACTCAACCTGCTTTTTTTGCTGGGCAAATTGCTTCGCTTGTGACACCTTAGGTTTTGTATCAAACCTATGGGTATCTTGTTTAAACACCTTAGCGCCTGTAATTGTTTGGCGAAAAAGGTCAATGTCGTCATTGCTTAGGGACGATTGTGATGAGATGTCTTTTTTCATAAATTTTACCTAAACAAAAAAACGTAAAAACGCAGCGCAAAAGGCGGTACAATATAAAGGTGAGGGGCAATTGTAATTTGCTCAGCACAGTTAGGCAATGCAATCGTCGCAAAGACTCAAAACAGTCAGTTAGCTAAAACAGGTAAAAAATATGAGTGATTTACAAATAGAAGAAGCAACACTTGATGAAGCTGTTGCAGAACTGTCAACGTTACATGACTGGTTACGCTGGACTACAAGCCAATTTGCAAGTAGTGGAATATTTTTTGGACATGGCACAGATAACGCGTGGGATGAAGCAGTTAGCTTATTACTTCCTGCGCTAAGTTTACCTATTGATGCTCCCAAAGAGTTAATGCATGCGCGGTTAACAAGCACAGAAAAAAACCGCCTAGCAGGGTTAATCGCAGAGCGTATAAACGACTGCACGCCGGTTCCTTATTTAACAAACATTGCTTGGTTTGCGGGCATGCCATTTTATGTTGATGAGCGTGTGCTTATTCCGCGCTCGCCGTTTGCTGAACTTATTGCTAATAAGTTTTCACCGTGGCTTGAGCAGCCGCAAAGCGTTAACCGTATTTTAGATTTATGCACAGGCTCTGCTTGTATTGCTATTGCGCTTGCTCAGGCGTTTGAAACGGCGCAAGTAGATGCGGTTGATATTTCGTATGAAGCGCTTGAAGTAGCAGATATAAACATAAACGACTATATGCTAGGTGACCGCGTACTGCCTATTCAGTCAGATGTATTTAGTGGAGTGCCAGGGCAAAAGTATGACCTAATAGTAGCCAACCCACCGTATGTTGATGCTGAGGACATGGCTGATTTACCACGAGAATTTCATCATGAGCCTGAGCTTGGTTTAGCATCTGGGCATGATGGCTTAGACGTTACACGTACTATTTTAGAGCATGCTAGCAATCATCTAACTGATAACGGTTTGTTATTTGTAGAAGTTGGTAACTCTATGGTACATATGGATGCTTTGTATCCGGGCGCACCATTTGAGTGGGTTGAGTTTGAGCAAGGCGGCTTAGGTGTATTTGTAATAAGCAAAGCGCAGCTTGATACGTATTTTGCAAAATAAATTTTAGGCCGAGCGTATGCTCGGCAACTTTTGTAGTCATTAGGAATGAGGAAAGTTAATGGCAGGTAATAGCATAGGGCAGTTGTTTAAAGTGTCCACCTTTGGTGAGAGCCACGGCGTTGCCCTAGGCGGTGTTGTAGATGGTGCTCCCGCAGGCCTTGAGATCACAGAGGCTGACTTACAAATTGATTTAGACCGTCGTAAACCTGGGCAAAGCCGCTATACAACGCAGCGCCGAGAAGACGATCAAATAAAAATTCTTTCAGGCGTTTTTGAAGGTAAAACCACAGGCACAAGCATTGGTTTACTTATCGAAAATACCGATCAGCGCTCAAAAGACTACGGTAAAATTAAAGATGTGTTTCGCCCAGGTCATGGCGACTACACTTACTGGCACAAATACGGCCTGCGCGATTATCGCGGCGGTGGTCGCTCTTCTGCGCGTGAAACCGCAATTCGTGTAGCGGCAGGCGCAATTGCTAAAAAATACTTAAAGCAGTTTCATGGTATTGAAGTAAAAGCATGTTTAAGCCAACTTGGGCCAATAAAAGCCGAAAGTTACGACTGGGATGAAGTTGAAAACAACTTATTCTTTTTCCCTGATGCAAGTAAGCTAGAAGCGCTTGATGAATACATGCGAGACCTTAAAAAGCAAGGTGACTCAGTGGGCGCTAAAGTAAAAGTAGTGGCTAGCAACGTACCGGTAGGATTAGGCGAGCCTGTATTTGATAGGCTAGATGCTGAAATTGCGCATTCACTAATGAGCATTAATGCCGTTAAAGGTGTAGAAATTGGCGATGGCTTTGATGTGGTTGAGCAAAAAGGCTCAGAGCATCGTGATGAATTAACCCCAGAAGGCTTTACCTCAAACCACGCGGGTGGCGTACTTGCTGGTATTTCTACAGGGCAAGATATTATTGCCTCTATTGCGCTTAAGCCTACATCAAGTATCACTATTCCAGGTAAAAGTATTAATACTGAAAACGAAGCAGTAGAGATGATCACCAAAGGGCGCCACGATCCGTGTGTTGGTATTCGTGCAATTCCTATTGCTGAGGCAATGATGGCTATTACATTAATGGACCATTTACTGCGTCAACGCGGTCAAAATCCGCATGTAAACCACGAACATGGGCCGATAAACGGCTCTGTTTAAGTCATTTCTGGGAGCGCGGTTAGGTTTTACGAACCGCGCTCATTTTAATTTAAATAAGATCAATTGCCTGTTTTGCTACCATATAAAGCTTTTTGATCATCAAACCGAGCACCCACCTGATGAACTGTTTGCTTAGTTCTTTAACCTCGTAAGTTTTTTTTCCTACAAATGCAAGCATATGACCAATTAAGCCTTTTAACTCTTCAGTTAATTCTACAAATTTGACTACAGAATCAAATAAACATCGAGCAAGCGTATCATAGAAAGTTAGGCCGAGGCCTAAACCCGCTTGGACGGAAATAAAAGCGTATTGTCCTGTTTTCTTTAAAAAAGTTATTAAGCCGTCTGTAATTATTCGTTGCCATTTAAGTGAAAAGGTTACGTTATAACGCGATGAATACTTTAGAACAGTATGATTATGATGTAGGGTCTTCAAAGAATTTTCCATACTTGCATAATCACTGTATGCAGCGACGGTATTGACGTAACCAGGTTCACTTTTTTCCATAGAGTGTGCGGCAAGACTAAAAAAAGATCCTTCATTCATAGCAGTTTGGTATTCATTAGAGGTATGGCTGAATGGCCAGGCAGGTACACAAGGAACAGGGTCGGCGCCATGAGTAACTCGATATTGACCGATATTATTTGCTGCTGAATGTATTGAATTACTTAATACCACCCTAGGCGCACCAAACGTATATAAATTAGTAGGTATACCTTTTTTGCTAGCCCAAATAGCAGTAAGCTGAGCAATTGCACCACCTAAACTGTGCCCTACAATATGCAAAAATTCTGGTTTATGCTTTTTTATATAAGAATTAAACATGGGTTCCATACTAGTGAAGGCTTTCTCGAAGCCTGAATGTACTTCCAAATTTTTAGGACCAAGGGTAGTTGCAACATTTAAGTTAGTTAGCCAATCTGCACAAGATGAGAAAACGGTTCCACGAATGCCAATAATATGGTGGTTTTTGAATTGTGATGAAACACCTTCAGCAGTTAAAGCGAAGCCTGTCGTACGGTTCAAAAGCTGATTTATTAGCCCACCACTAACCCCCTGAATTTGATTGTTAGTCACTTTAAAGTTTCTCACAAAGTCATTATGAAACTCTCCGCTGAAGTCATAACTTTTTCTTATATCATAAACTCTATTCGCGACAGAAGCAGCTGTGCTTGGTGATATTGTTTTATTCATAGTTCAACCTTCTTCCCTGTAAAACGTTCTGTTAAATCATTTAAATCGCCATTATGGATTTCGTACTTTTCTTCACCGTTTTCCATAACCCATGTAGGATTGTAATCTTCATCCCATCTGCAAATGCTTGTTGCAGTTCTATTGAGGTATTTATTGGTGTTATTTTTAAATTCAAATCTGACCAATTGATTAGTTATTTCACACTTTAAAAAATCAAGCTTTTTGGTGAATTCAGGTAACTCTGAAATGCCTGGTTGTGTGGCCCCCCACAAACCAATAACTAAGTTGTTATCTTTACGAATAAAAATCTTCTGGTGGACACGGTCTTCGGAAATTAATTTATTCGGGATAGAAGAAAGTATAGTTTTCTTTGATAAATGAAATCGTCCGTCATCTCCTGTCATTACAGAATCAAGTCGTTCAACGCCATCAATATATGTTAATGAACGTATTATTTCTAAATCAGCAATTGGTATGCCATTTTCAGTGACGACGCCGTTGACTTCAGGGCTTAAAAATACTTCTTTCTTTTTTCTGAACCAGCTAAACATATCTTCTCCTTGACTAAGGGCCGGAAAAACAATAGCACAAAAAAGAATCAATAGGATGGCTAATCGAGGTAAATAAATAGATTTATTCATAGGCAATCCTTGCATAATTTTCTTAGATTTTAACTAAGAAAAAAATGTATGTAAAGTGAACTGTACCTGTTTTTATAAGGTGCCTTAATTGCTTATAAAAGTACGCAATTCTTCCTCTAGCACTTTTCTTTTATATAAGTAGTCTTTATAGATTATTAACTCCCAAGGGTACTTTATATTTTGGGCAGATGTTTCCGTATTTATTCTGTAGGCGTACTAATATTTTTTATATTAAATTCATCGTTGAAAGTATTCCATTAGTTTTTAATAATTCATTAAGTATTAATATCCTTAGTGTTTATATATTACAACCTCACATAAAAAGTAGCTATTATGAGTAAAAATATTCAAACTAACCTCTCGCATGCTGAATATGAATCAACATTAAAACGTTTGGAAAAGTTTAGTCATTATACCGATAGCAGCATTGGCATCCCTTTTACTAAATTTAACATAGGGCTAGAGGCGGTGATTGGCTTAATACCCGTAATAGGGGATGCTGCAGGACTTATTTTATCAAGCTATGTGCTAATAGAAGCGCAGCGCTTAGGTGTGAGTAAACATATAAAGAGTAAAATGATTATTAATATGCTCATTGATTTTATAGGTGGCTTAGTGCCATTTTTTGGCGATATATTTGATGCATTTTTTAAAGCCAATACCCGTAACACGCGGCTTTTAAAAAAATACTTGAATAGCCAGTTAGCTAACTGATACTAAACATATTTTTTAGTAATTTAAGTTTTAGCATCAAAAATGAAAAACAAAGTGTTGTTGGTTGTTTAATCACCTAGTAAGGTAGGAGCGTCTATTCACTTTGGTATTTACAATATGCAATTATTTATCGGTAATAAAAACTACTCTAGCTGGTCATTACGCGCATGGTATTTAATGAGTAAATTTGATGTTAAATTTAGTGAAACCCAACTCGTACTCGACACGCCTGATTTTTACAATGAACTAAAAAATATATTTGCTGTACAAAAAGTGCCAGCGCTAATTGATGGTGATTTACAGGTATGGGATTCGCTATCAATTTGTGAATATATTAATGATGCACACTTATCTGGTGCTGCCTGGCCAAAATACATTACCCAAAGAGCTAAAGCACGCGCGTTAAGTGCTGAAATGCATTCAGGCTTTATGGCGCTTCGTAATGAAATGCCAATGAACATACGCGCAACCCGTAAAGTAGAACCATCAAGCGAAGCACTAAAAGACATCGCTCGCATAGATGAGATATTTGCACAGCAACAAGATGTGTTTCCCAATGAATGGTTTTTTGGCGACTTTAGCATTGCAGATGCTATGTATGTGCCTATTGTACTGCGCTTAAAAACCTACCAAATAACGCTATCACCAGAGGCGCAGCAATACTGCGATTTTGTGATGCGCTGCCCCGTATTGCAAACATGGATTACTCAGGCGTTAACCGAGACCGATATTGTAGAATGTGATGAAGCAGGCACGCCAGCATAACTATTGCTTTTATGTGATTTACTTTTTATTATTAAAATCATGATCTTAAAGTAGGCGAGCTGATGTACCTTAACCATCCTAGGTATGGTGATAAACCAATTATTACCAATACATCTTCGACTATTGAAGCAATTGAGAATGCGCACTGGCGTTACTCGAGCCTTAAATACTTCCCTAATACGGTAATATTGGCTGATATAAAAAAGCAAAACTATGCTATTTATCCTCGGGCACTTTATGTTGATATTGAAGAGAAGTGCGGGACTTGCTCTAAGGCATTTATTTTTTTGCTCAAGAGCAGCAATATTGGTTTGAGGTACTTTGTTTTTGGGTCGATTCACACTGTACTCATTACTTTGAATGCCGTAAGCATGCCAGATATATACTAACTCTTCGTAAACGATACGATATGTTAACTAGCTTAGCCAATAAAACCTCAAGTGAAAAAACACAGCGTAAAGAACTTGGTAATACACTTTACTGTTTAGGTATTATTAAAAATATCAATAAAGTGAAAGATTAGTCCGCTTATATTTTACTCTCACGCCTTATTTTTACTTTAGTTGTAAAAAACTATACAATTCATCTCGTTTTTAGTGCGGAAAATAACGGATCTCATTTCTATTTTTTTACAAAACCATAACACAATACTTAATAAGGTGATGTCTACACTCTATTTTGTGCCAGTGCCCTACATGAAATGATAGTAGACGATAACCAAAGATAACTCGAAGGTTATTGTTCTCCTAGAACTATTGCCGATCATTGTTGATGTGTTTTTCAAATCGAATATACTCAAACACTGGATAAAAATAAGCTAAAACAGCAAATAAAAAATATATTAATATAAATTCAATCTTGAAGGATAGACTATGGTTTTCTCTCTCTCGTAATGTTAATGTTAATTAAGTTCGGTTTTTTATTATCAAAAAACCAGTGCTTAATAATTATACAAAGAATTACTCTTTAAATAAGAAATTGATTAGTATATAGAAGTATTAGCTTAACTATATTAAATACTAATCATAGCAACAAGGAAGTTGCACCTCGTCTTCACCATGAACTGTAACTTCCTGCCGCAATCAATCTATTATTTACTCTCGCTATTTTAGCGTGTTTCTATGAGGATTTATCTATCTTTATAGAGACGTAAAATCGTTTTTATTAGCTAAGTAAATATTTATCATGGATTTAAAAAGGAGCAGGAATGCGACAAACTAAATTTGGATTAAATACAGAAGTTAAATATTTTAAAAAATTACTACTTGCGATCACTATAACGTCTTTGGTTGGGTGTGGAAGTGATGATAAAAGTGTCGAACCAACAGCATTACAAAATAAGCCTCCAGCGTTAGTAATGGGAGATGATCAAAGTGTTGATGAAAATACTGAAGTTGTTTTAACTGCTCAGGGAACAGACCCTGAAGGCAGTGAGTTATCATATGAATGGTCTCAAATTGATGGGGCAAGTGTTGAGTTGAACACATCAACAACTGCTTCGACCTCATTTATAGCGCCAGATGTCTCTGAGCAAGCAAATTTAGAGTTTCAGTTATCAGTCAAAGACTCTGCAGGTGAGGTGGTCACTGGTAGTGTGATTATTACAGTTAATCCGGTATTTGCACAGCTAAGCAATACCGCAATTAGCTTTAGTTCTGTGCCAGTACAAAACCAAGAAGTGGCTATTAATTTTATTTCTGACGATGACTTAGGTGAAATCAACTGGCAAGTGGAAATGCAACCAGAGACTTCAGCATTAACGTTAACTAAATCTGAAGATCAATCAGTAACTCTTACTCCAACTGCCGTTGGTGAGTATAAATTAATTGCGCAGTCAAAAGATAATGATAGCGTTAAAAGTACAACATTTAGTATTACTCCAAGTTTTGAATTTGATGTGTTAAAAGTTTCTGGTAATGATGATACTACTGAAGTTAACGAGCTAATAGGGGCGATATCAAATCAATCTTGGGTTTACTCGTCTTCACTTGATAAGGATGCACTTAAAACGCTTGTGGCTAATTATGAGCAGTTAGTTGTAAAAGGTTATGACGAAACACAGGGCTTATTAGTTGAATATGATGAAAGTGATTTAAAGACTAAAGAAGTAATGGAGCTGTTAAAGCTAGAGCAGGGCGTTTCAAGTGTTGATAACCGTGTTTTTGAAGGGCAGAACGTATTACGACAAGAAGATACAATACCAAATGACGGTAGTGACTTCACTGATGGCGGCGATAACTGGCATCTAGAGAAAATATTAGCAACGGCTGCATGGGACTTTTCAACGGGTAGCACTGATGTTTTGGTAGCAATTTCTGATGGTGGCTTTGATACAACCCATCCAGAGCTAAAAGGACGCTACTCTGAAGTATTGACGTCCCAAGTTTCTGACCATGGTACAGCTGTAGCAGGTACTATTGGTGCCGCTACCAATAATGGGTCAGGCATGTCTGGGATTAACTGGTCTTCTCAATTAATCTTAGGTAATTGGGGTAAAGAAAGCCTTAAAGCTTTATTATCAAAAGCAGGTGTTGTGACGGTAAATAGCTCATGGTCAATCCCTGGTTATATTCCAGTTTCTTTCGACCCATCGAACATTGTTAGCTTAGAAGAGCGAAATACGCTTGCTCTAGTCGCTTCTAGACCCTACCGAAAAATAGCAGAAAGTAATTTAGATAAGTTGTTAGTGTGGTCTGCAGGTAATGGCATCGGCAATGGTGCGGGCAACAGCAACAGTGTTTACGGTGTGGATGCACGCTTACATAGCTCAGCTCTTCACTTTACTAGTAACGGTAATTTACAAAAGCAGCAGAACGTGATGTTTGTTGCCGTTGTTGATGATGATAACCGTTTACCTTTTTATAGTAACTATGGGAGCTCAGTAGATATAGCAGCACCGACTTCTTATAAAACCTTGAAGTCAAATTTTCAATATTATACAGATAGTCAATATGGAGATGGTACAAGTGCTTTTTCGGGGACATCTTCAGGTGCTGCTATAGTAACAGGGGTGGCTTCACTCATATATTCTATTTACCCAGATTTTACAGGCGAAGAGGTAAAAAATATATTAATTGATAGTGCAACAGAGTTTGTGACTGAGCGTTATATTACCCCATCAGATAGTGTGGATGAGGGGACTAATATTGCGACGTTAGCTCACCAAATTCCAATTGTTAATGCACAAAAAGCTTTAGAAAAAGCACAGGCAATTATTGATAGCAAAGTGATTATTTCAAATGCTATACCTGATCCTTTTACGGCTAAAACACAACTATTATTTGGCTCTATAGATACTGATTTACAAATAGAAAATATTGATTGGGAACTGCAGTCTTTTGGTGCCTCAGCTAAATGGCAAACGGTTAAATCTAGTTCAACAACTGAAAGCGAATTACTAGTTGATCTTGATACGAGCGCTTCAAGACATCGCTTGCTTGCAACTATTAACTTGCTTAACCCTACGAGTGGATCAGAGGTTACTGTGGTTAAGGAGTATGAATTTGAGTACTCAACAGTCATATTAACCGCAAAAGACACCGTATCCCTTGAGCCGCAAGTGGGCGTGCAAATTAGCCTTGAATCTGACACAGGGCAAAGCTTTGAAATGTCTAGCTACACAGATTCGTTAGGTGTTAGTAATATGTACTTAGAGGCGGGATCATATAAAGCATATGGCACTCAAGAAGGTTACCAAACAGCCGTTATCTCAATCATCGTTAATGATGAAAGTACAATTCAAACAACCTTAAATTTAGCATCTGCTGAAGTTGGTGCTGTTGGCTCTTTAAGTGGTTTTGTTGTTGATGGTAACGGTAATCCATTAGAAGGTGCCTCTGTAAGGATTTCTGGTGGTGAGCAAACAAATGGTTTCTTTGCAGCTTCAACTACTGATAGTAATGGTGAATTTTCTATTTCGAATATTTCAAAAAGTGATTCGGGTGGTGGTGAAATTGAATCTTTCATAATGGAAGTTTCTGCATTTGGTTATACAACCTCATTGCGTGAAGAAGTTATCATATTGGCAGGTAAAGAGCGTCTAGAGAATTTCACACTTGTTAGTCAAAACTTAGAAGAGCAAATAATATTTTCTGATGGCTTTGAAGAAGGTGAAAATAGTTGGCAATTTACAGGGTTTTGGAGTCGGGTTGACCTCGCAAATAATAGTATTACTAATATCCTAGTTGATGGAGGGTATACTTCTCTAGCGCCAGATGAGGAAGGTCCAAAAGCCTTATTACCTAAAGCATCGAGTGGTAACAGTGCGTGGTGGTATGGCCAGGCAGATACGGGGACGTTCATAGGTACACAAGATAGTAATGATTACCTTCTTAGTGGTGGGCGTTCCGAGCAGTCTAATTCAGGACAGCTTGTATCGCCTGCGATTGACTTGACATCAGTTAGTGCCGCGCTTCTTAAGTTTAGAACATGGTGGGAAATTGAATCAGTAAATCCGAATGAGAATGGATTTGATATCATGGAAGTACAAATAAGTACTGATAGCGGTGAAACCTTTGAAACACTTAAGAAGCTAAACCCTTTTGTTGATCCAAATGAGGCAGACCGTAAGGCAAAACCATTCTCATCGGGTGGTTATAATCGTAAACCTGTTTGGGTGCTTGAAGAGCTAGACCTAACTGATTATGTAGGTCAATCAGTTGTCATTCGTTTTGACTTTCAAACGAATGATGGGCTCTACAATGGCTTTAGAGGCTGGATAATTGATGACTTTGAAATGCTTGGTTTTGCTTCTGATTCTGAGCTACTACAGAGCACTAAAGTATTAACACCTTTTTTAACCAAATCAGCTGCATCAGACACATCGGATGTCAGTGAAAATTTTGTAGAAGTACATAAAAAACCACAAGTTTATTCACTTAAGGTAACACCAACTCGCGATTAATAAATACGAAATGGCAGGCAGCCTTTATTAAGGCTGCCTATTTATAGTCGTGCAGCAGAGATACAATAGTCACTTATTTTACTTTTCAACGTAATCAAATTAATACGTAGCTCTTGAGGAATAGAGGAATAGAGGAATAGAGGAATAGAGGAATAGAGGAATAGAGGAATAGAGGAATAGAGGAATAGAGGAATATCAATATAGTTGATACTGATACTTTTTGCTATTAGACATAGCAAGTAATCTTAAAAAATCAATGCGCCGTAGCAAGCAAATAGGTTTGCTTTATGATCGTGAGGTATTGTGTTTTCTATATATGTGTGAAAGCGGTTTGTTTGTAAGCACTGTTGTTTAAGTGGTAAACACTATGGGCTTATTTTTACTTTAGCTCTAAAAGCCCGTACAATTCGTCTCGTTTTTAGTGCGCTAATTTTGCGCTGTAACCGAGACGAATTAATCAGTTTTTATGCATCACATAGCCGATCTTATATCTATTTTCGATAGTGTTTTTTATCAAAGCCATAACACTCGCTTAGTAAAAGGCGATGATGAGCCTGTTTATCTACCTGCCAATAATACCCATGGTTTTAATCAAATTGTATTTGCACACGGCTTTTACGCCAGTGCCCTACATGAAATAGCGCATTGGTTAGTGGCTGGCAATAAACGCAGAGAGCTTGAAGATTATGGGTATTGGTACTGCCCAGATGGGCGAGATAAACACCAGCAGGCTGAATTTGAAAAAGTAGAAATAAAACCACAAGCCATAGAGTGGCTGCTCAGCACCGCTGCTGGCTTTGATTTTAATGTGTCGGTAGATAACTTGAACGGTGAGCAAACTTGCCGGTTTGACTTTCAGGCGCGAGTACACCAGCAAGTATTAATGTTATTAGAGCAGGGAGTTAACGCACGTACCCATGCATTATTAAAAGCGTTAAGTGATTTTTATAAAACACCGTGGCCGTTAACCGCTCAACAATTTAATTGGCACCACCCTCAGGAGTTACAAAATGCAGTTTAAGTTAGGCTTAATTATTAACCCTGTTGCAGGACTTGGTGGCAGCGTTGCTTTAAAAGGCAGTGATGGCGAAAACACTGCTGCAAAGGCAATTGAGCTGGGTGCGCAAGCCAAAGCTAACAGCCGCACACAGGCTGCCCTAGAAGTACTTGTACCCTATAAAGAGCAGTTAACAATTTATACTGTAAATGGCGATATGGGCGAAAAAGCAGCACGCGCACTAGGCTTTAATGTTGAAGTAATTTATACCGCCAATACCGTAACAAGCGCGGATGATACAGAGGCTAGCGCAAGGCTACTTAAAAATTTAGGCGTAGATTTAGTCCTGTTTGCTGGTGGCGATGGTACTGCGCGCAATATTTGTCATGCCATAGAAGATACCGTACCAGTGCTGGGTATACCTGCTGGCTGTAAAATTCACTCTGGCGTATATGCAATTACACCTAAAGCAGCAGGGCGCGTAGTAGAAATGCTAGTAAAAGGCGAGCTAGTTACACTTGCAGATGCCGATGTAATGGATATTGATGAAGAGGCGTTTAGGCAAGGCACCGTAAAAGCTAAGCGCTACGGTGAAATGCAAATACCAAGCGAAGTACGTTATGTACAAGCGGTTAAAAATGGTGGTAAAGAAACAGACGAATTAGTACTTGCCGACATTGCCGCGCATGTGGTGAGCGAAATGGATGAAGACACCTATTACATTATGGGTAGTGGCTCAACTGTTGAAGCAATAATGCAAGAAATGGGGCTGGATAATACTTTATTAGGCGTAGATTTAATTAAAGATCAAACCCTAGTTGCTCAAGACTTAACTGCTAAACAGCTACTTGAGTACACGCACGGGCAAGCTACTCAATTAGTTATTACATTAATAGGCGGGCAAGGCCATATTTTTGGCCGAGGGAATCAGCAGCTAAGCCCTGAGCTTATTCGCACTATTGGCAAAGAAAACATTATTGTGGTGGCAACTAAAACCAAATTACACGCGTTGAATGGGCGTCCACTTATTTGTGACACCGGCGACAGCGCTTTAGATGATGAATTAACAGGTTACATTAAAGTAACCACCGGCTATAACGACCATATTATGTATGCTGTCGGTTATGAAAACCAGGAGAAGTAACACAATGAGTTTAGTGAATTATATTGATGCTGCGCAGCAATACTTTGATGATTTAGTGATTAAAGCAACAGATGATGAGTTGTTCGCTGGTGGTTACTTGCGCGGACATTACGACCTTGCAGTAGGCTATGCAGAAGTAGAAGAGCTGACAATCTCTATTGATGAGCTCAACGAAACCGTGGAGCAAAGCTTAGTAAAAGCATATCGCAATGGCGAGCTAAACGAAGAAGATAAAACCTTGGTTGTTAGGCTTTGGGAAGAAGTGAAAGCCCTCGCTTAACCAATGTTTAGTTCACAATTATAAAAACGCGGCGACGATAATTGAGCCGCGTTTTTTTATGCTCTATTTGTGCCCATAATAGATTTATTGGTTAATTTACTGTTACACATTAATAGTATATTGTTACTTAAACCTATTTTGGGAGCTTTAAATGAACAATAATAATCAAGCTGCGGTACCTACAGGGTTAATCGCGCGTTTTTTAAACTTTGTGGAGCGAGTTGGTAACAAACTTCCCGATCCGGCGATTATTTTCTTATTCGCTATGTTACTTATTTGGTTGTGCTCGTGGTTACTGTCGGGGGTGAGCTTTGACGCGTTAGACCCACGGACAGGCCAAGCCATTGTTGTAAATAACCTATTAGAGGGCGACTCACTCGCCTCGTTTTTATCTTCCATGGTAAAAACCTTTACAGGCTTTGCACCGCTAGGGGTGGTACTGGTTGCCATGTTAGGTGTGGGAGTGGCTGAGCACTCGGGTTATATCAATACGGGCCTTAAGCTAATGCTTAAAGTTACCCCAAGGCAACTGCTAACCCCTTCAGTCATTTTGGTAGCTATTGTAAGCCATACAGCAACCGATGCTGGCTACGTATTAGTGATCCCATTAGCGGGTGTTATTTTCTTTGCCGCAGGGCGACACCCATTAGCGGGTATTGCAGCCGCATTTGCTGGTGTGAGTGGTGGATTTGGCGCTAACTTTATCCCATCAGGAATAGACCCATTACTGCAAAGCTTTACCCAAAGTGCAGCGCAAATTATTAACCCCGATATGTCGATTAACCCCCTTAATAACTGGGCATTCACTTCTGCCTCGAGTTTATTTATTGTGTTATTAGGCTGGTATATCACTGACAAAATAATAGAGCCTCGGTTAAAAAACACAGCACTTAATGAAGACACCCAAAACTTACCCGCGTTTGATGAAGCTAAAAGTGATGAAAAACGCGCTTTTTTTATAGCCAGTAGCGTAATGATTGCAGGACTTGCTTTACTTGCGTTTGTATCCGCTCCTGCCGATTCAGCAATGCGCAGTGCCGATGGCTCACTGACTAATTTTAGATCGCCCCTGATGCAATCTATCGTGCCTTTAATCTTTTTATTATTTTGGATACCCGGTGCCGTGTATGGTTTTACCGTTGGTACCTTTAAAACCTCAAAAGATATGATAGATGCGATGAGTACCGCGATGAGTGGCATGGCCTATTACATTGTAATGGCGTTCTTTTGTGCGTTATTTATTGCTGCGTTTTCTAAGTCTAACTTAGGGGCATTAATGGCCATTGAAGGGGCGCAGCTTTTAAAAGCAATGGAGTTACCCAGCGCCGTAACGGTTGTGGGTATTATATTTTTAACCGGCTTCGTAAACTTGTTCGTTGGTTCAAGCTCAGCAAAATGGGCATTACTAGGGCCTATTTTTGTACCAATGTTAATGCAACTAGGTATATCACCCGATTTAACCCAAGCGGCTTACAGAATCGGAGACTCTAGCTCAAACATAATTACGCCACTTATGCCGTATTTCCCATTGGTTGTGGTGTACTGCCAAAAGTACGTAAAAGATACCGGTATAGGCACGCTCATCGCGCTTATGATCCCTTACTCAATCGCGTTTATGATTGGCTGGAGTATTTTCTTGCTAGGGTATTGGGCACTCGGTATTCCGTTAGGGTTAGATGCGAGTTACGTTTATCCGGCGTTACCTTAACTTAAACCTTAATTTATGAACCTCACTCACTTGAGTGAGGTTTTTATATAAAATTGCTGCAATGTAAAAAGTAGTGTTAATTACCTTTCTAATTCTCTCACTATATAGCCAAACAAACTGGCCTCTCCAACAATATACACATAATCGTTTTTGTTATTCATTATTGTAGATTTATCGTCGTACCATCTAAAATCGTGCGTTTTGTTAGTTGTAGGGTCTTTAAAGTATAAACGAGTACAACTATCTTCATAATCAGACCCACATTCTTGTACATCAGTGAGGATATATTCCTTATACCAATAATCGCCTTGCGTGTAGTAAGCCCATAACTCAATGGGGGCAGAGAGTAAAAAATAGAGAGTTGCATAGATTAACAAAGGGAGTAATGGGTAGATGAAGATTAATGATAACTTCATTTTTGTATCTGAAAAGCTATCTTTAAGGTGCTCTCTATAGTCACTGCAACGTCTATTTTTTTTGATTACAAGTACATGGAGATAGATAAATGATGCCCCGCAAAAAATAGGCAGCGCTATATAAAAAATAGCCTCATAAATTTTATTTTCGATAAATGGCGGGTCGGTAAAATCCATTAACATAAGCATGGCAATGCTCAGTATTGGAAAGCTTATTATTGCTGCAAAGAGCAAGTTGTCATTATATTTTTTCAATTTTAATTCATCCGTGAATTATAGTTTTTTCTTAGTTTACAGAATTTTTATTTTTTACAAAAGCAGTGGCTTTAAAACAAAAAAACCTTGGCACTTTCGTGGCAAGGTTTTTTATAACGTAAGCTATAAAGCTTAGTTAGATGTGAAGCTCACAGGGCGACGTTCTTTACGAGGACCGCCACGCTTATCACCGCGTTGGTTGTCTTTGTTAAAGCTACGCTTTTTATCACCACTTGGGCGCTCAGCGCGTTCACCACGTGGCTCAGCTGGGCCTTGATCTTGTGTTAGTGTCATACCCATTGGGCGTTTACAAATAAACACTTTTTGGAAGTGATCAAGTACATCTTTAGGCATGTTTTGCGGTAATTGAACCGTACTGTGACTGTCGTGTAGACGAATGTCACCAATAAACTTGCTTGAGATATCAGCTTCGTTAGCAATCGCGCCAACAATGTTTTTAACCTGTACACCGTGCTCACGACCCACTTCGATACGGTAAGTATCCATAGGGCCTGCATCGCGGCTGTTACGCTCGCGAGGTTTACGCTCAGGGCGGTCACCACGTTCGTTACGTCGACGGTCATTACGATCGCCACGCTCGTTACGTGTATTACGCTCGTTGCGAGGTTGAATCTTAACTTCTTCAACTTTAATTGGCGACTGTTGCTGTGCTAAACACAGTAACGCACCCGCTAGGTCTTCTAAAGATAAGTCTAGTTTTTGCGCCATGCTAGCAGCAACTTCATTGAAGAACGTAATGTCTTTGTTTTCAAGAGCAAGCGTAAGCTTTTCTTTTAACGCATTAATACGTTTTTCTTCAACTACTTTAGCTGTAGGTAGCTCAACTTGTGCAATTTCAGACTTAGTATGGCGAATAATATTTTTAAGCAAGTAACGTTCGTTATGCTTAACAAATAAAATTGCTTTACCAGTACGTCCAGCACGACCTGTACGGCCGATACGGTGAACGTAGGCTTCTGAGTCTTGTGGAATATCGTAGTTGATAACTAAGCTTAAACGGTCTACATCAAGACCACGTGCTGCTACGTCTGTTGCAATAACAACGTTTAGCATACCGCTTTTTAAGCGATCTACCGTGCGTTCACGTGCTTGCTGGTTCATGTCACCATTGAGTGGCGCAGCAGAGAAACCTTCGCGCTCTAGTAACTCAGCAAGTTGCACAGTGTCGTTACGTGTACGTACGAAAACAATAGCACCTTCGTATTGCTCTGCTTCTAAGAAACGAACAATGGCTTTGTTTTTGTGTACGTGTGCATTCCAAAACACTTGCTCAACAGATGATACAGTTGAGTTACGCGCAGATATATGAACCTGTTCAGGGTTATTCATATATTTGCTGCTGATGTTTTGAATTTGCTTAGGCATGGTCGCAGAGAAAAGACATGTTTGCTTTTCGCGCGGTGTTTTTTCCATGATGTTTTCAACATCATCGATAAAGCCCATACGTAACATTTCATCGGCTTCATCAAGTACAAGTGCTTGTAAAGCATCAAACTTGATAGTGCCACGGTTTATGTGATCGATTAAACGACCCGGAGTAGCAACAATAATTTGTGCGCCACGACGAAGTGCGCTTAATTGAATGCTGTAGCTTTGGCCACCGTACAGTGCTAATACTTCAACACCACGAGTACCTTTTGCATATTGTTCAAATGCCTCAGCAACTTGGATCGCAAGCTCACGTGTTGGTGTGAGTACAAGGATCTGTGGCTGTTTCACAGACGGGTCAATATTGTTTAGTAACGGCAGTGCAAATGCTGCAGTTTTACCTGTACCCGTTTGTGCTAGTCCCAGTACGTCCTTTCTTTCTAGCAATAACGGTATACATTGAGCTTGGATTTCAGATGGTGTCTTGTAACCCAACTCTTCAACTGCCTTTAAAATTGCAGGAGAAAGATTTAGAGATTCAAACGTGACTGGTTCTGACATTAATACGCCTCAACGAATTTAAAGAGGCGCGCATTGTATAGGAAATACGAGGCAATTGCTTGTATAAATTACAACTAATTTGTATGTGGTTGATGTTGGTCGAAATTTAACCAGTTTAAATATTTGATTTTTTAAACTGGTTAACAAGCTATATACAAAGCGTTATTTATATAGGCCTAGATTTTCTTTTGCGTAAGCTTCAAATTCAGTAAATCCACCAATGTGAGTTTGATCTACAAAAATTTGTGGCACAGTTGGGCATGGTTTTCCTGCAGACTTTTCTAAATCCGCTTTGCTAATGCCTTCTTTGATAATATCGATGTAACGAAACTTAAAATCATCACGCTCATTTGATAGTTGCTCGGCAACATCTTTAGCACGTACACAAAATGGGCAGCCTTCGCGGCCAAAAATTACTGTAAGCATAATACTCTCCTCAATTTAGTTGGGTTCATATTAAACGATTAATTAATAATTTAAAGCGCAAAAAATCGATTGGTTAATTCTGTTTTACTGTTAACTTGCTTAATTACTCATTTGCCATGCATTTTGAATTGCAATTTGCAAAAGCGCATTAATGCAAAAGATGTATAATTTTTAAATCTAATGAATTCATCGTATTAGTAAAGGCGCTGCAAGTGGCATGTAAATTGATATTTAACTACAGAGCCATTCTTATTAGGAACGTTGATGAGTAATAACAGCCATGTTTTAGAAATTATTCAAGGGGTAATTGCCCGCTTTTGCAAAGCAGACAACACAAATGTGGCAATTACACTCATCAACAAATTACAGTGTAATTATATTTGTTTACAGGTGTCTCCTGAGCAAATGATTATCCAGTGTGAAGCGTTTATTTTACCTTCGCTAAAAGCCGCTAAAAGCCATTTTGTGCTAACAGTAGAGGCCAATTTACAGGGTATTAATTTAAATTACTGGGTAGATTCGAATCCTGAAATGCACACCATTGATATACACGGTTTACTTGCAACCCGTGAGCCAATTTCATCGGTAGATACAAACAAAGAGTTTATTAGCGCAGCCAATAGTAAAGACGACTTAGAGCAAAGCATTCATTACCTAGTTAATTTAAGTGCGCAAAACTATGGTTTAAAACTCGCCGACAGCAACCACACCAACGCTTTAAAAATTGAAGATTCGCGTCACCTATCTGCAGAGCAACTTGCGAGTAACTTTTTAAATAATGGGGCGTCTCAGAGTATAAAAATTTGCGCATTTGATGCGCTCAGTGAGCTGCAAAGCCATCACGCTATTTCTCAACCTGTATTGGCGTGGCCGTTTTTTGATACTGACTTAGTTAATGCGGTTAATAATTTAAATACCCACAGCAAATTATCTGTATTGGTTGCTGATGACAGCTTGCCAAGCCAAGTTGCGACCAAAGTCATGCTTGAAATGCTTGGCTGCGCAGTAACCTGTGCAGAAAATGGCTCAAGTGCCTTACTTATTGCCCAGCAAGAACCTTTCGATTTACTGCTGTTAGATGAGCGTATGCCAGGTATGTTTGGCAGTGATGTGGCTCAGCAGCTCATTAAACAAAACACCCCAAACGATAACACGCCAAAAGTTATTTTAACGGGCATTACTGAGGAGCAACAAATTGCTCAGTTGTTCGAAAAAGGGGTGACGCACTATCTTCAAAAACCGGTAACAAAAGCTGTATTAGAAGAGTTTATTAAGCCTTGGCAAGCTGCCTAAAGGCCCGTTTAGGAGGACGTTATGAACGATTTATCAAAAACAGCTTTGCTGCTCATTGGTTTTCAAAATGATTACTTTTCGCCTGATGGCATTTTATACCAAGTGGTTGAAGAGTCATCAAGAGTAACCGGCGTGGTAAATAACACGTTAGCGCTGCTCGACAAATACATAGATAAATTTGCATTAGTGCTCAGTACGCCTATTCACTTTACACAAGATTATAGCGAGCTTAAAAACCCAATTGGTATTTTAAAAGTGATTGCTGAAGTAGGGGCTTTTAAAGCCGACTCTTATGGTGCTCAAGGCATTAAAGAGTTTGATAAATATGGCAAACGTATTATGCAAATACCCGGTAAACGCGGGTTAAATGCGTTTACTCATACAGAGCTTGCAAATGTGCTTAATAAAAATGGCATCACTAACATTGTTTTAGCAGGCACGGTGACCTCTATTTGCATTGACTCTACGGCGCGTTCTGCGGTAGAGCTTGGCTTTAATGTGACGGTACTTAATGACTGCACATCAAGCAGAACGCCGTTTGAGCAATCATTTTACTGTGAAGAGGTTTTTCCGCTTTATGCCAAGGTGTGCAGCCATACAGAACTAGTAAATGAATGAGGCGCATATGGAAGAAAAAGACGAGCTACAAGTACAAGTTCATTACGCGCTAATAGAGCAGCTTTCTGCAAATACCCGCAGGCAAACTAAGTTACTTGCCTTACTTGATGAATGTGTATTTGAATGTGATAAACATTTAGTGTTTAGCTACGTGAACGAAGCATGGCTTAATAAGTTGGGTTTTACGCCGGCCATGCTAATAGGTAAAAAAATCACATCACTGTTAGAGACCAAAGATTCGTTAAAGCTGTCAGCGTATATTGAGTCTATTTTTGAAGGCGTTTTTAGTGCCAGTATAGAGCTGCAAGTAAAAAATAATGACGGCCTTACTAACTGGTTTGAAATGCGCTTGGCCTGGGACGATAGCGGCGGGTTTATTGGCTCGTTGCATGACATTCAACGACATAAAGATTACCAATACTTACTCACCCAGCAACAAGAGTACGCTAAGCGACTTTCTTTAGTGGCAAGCCACACCAATAATTTAGTTATAATTACCGACCGATTTGGCAAAATAGAATGGGTTAATAAAAGCTTTGAAACGCTTACTAGTTATAAATGTGAAGAAGTCATCGGGCTTAGCCCCGGTAAACTGTTGCAAGGGCCTAAAACAAGCCTAGAGTCGCGCCAGTTAATGGCTAAAGCGATTAAAAATGCCGAGCCTTTTCAAATAGAAACCGTTAACTATGATAAAAATAAAAACGAATACTGGGTTGCTATTGATGCCACCCCCGTAAAAGATGATGACGGTAATGTTAAGCATTTTATAGCCATAGAAACCAACATTACCCAGCGTGTAAAAGCTGAACAAGCCATGGCTGAAATAGAATATAACTACCACTCTGTGGTCGATAACATCCCTGATATTGTATTGAGGTTAGATGCGCAGGGCGGGTTATTGTTTATGAACAAAGCATGGCAAAATTTTTTCCAAACAGACATAAATAAACACCTTGGCTTACCCATTGCTAATTTTGTAATGGGTGAGGATGTGGAAAAGCTAAACACAGCTCTTACAGGCTACAGTAGTGGCAATCGAGAAGTTAAACGTTTGGATATTAGGTTAACCAACGCGCTTAATGAGCCAAATTGGGTTGAAATGACCCTCACACCCATTACCTCATTTAATGGCACACACTTAACGTCTATAGCGGCGACCGTGGTTGATATTCAAGAACGTGTGATAGCTGAACAAATACTCTTAGATGCTAAGCACCAGGCTGAATCGTTGGCTGAGTCTAAAAGTCGCTTTATGGCCAATATAAGCCATGAAATACGCACACCTTTAAATGCAGTGATTGGCTGTGCAGATATCTTACACGACACTGGGCTTACAACAGATCAAAAACGTTACACCCAAATGATTAAAACAAGTTCAGATGCATTATTGAGTATTTTAGATGACGTGCTGACCTACTCACGCTTTGAAGCGCAAGCAATCTCAATAGATAATCAGCCATTTAGCCTCGATATTTGCTTAGAAGAGGCTATTGATATTGTAAGTGAAAGCGCCGTGCAAAAAGGCCTCGAACTTATTTTTGATCTGCACCCTGATGTTCCTGCGCAGGTGGTGGGCGATCATGGTCGTATAAGGCAAATTGCAATAAATTTACTCTCAAATGCCATTAAGTTTACTCAAAAAGGTTCACTTATAGTGACAGCACAGTGTATTGAGTTTGAAAATAATAAATTTACGTTGCAGCTTAGCTTTAAAGATACAGGAATAGGCATTGCGCAAAACAAGCTCGAGAGTATGTTTAAGCCGTTTATACAATCGGATAACTCTATCACTCGGGAATATGGCGGAAGTGGCTTAGGCTTAGCCATATGTAAGCAAATATGTGATGCTGCAGGGGGCAGTATTACGGTTAACTCGCAGTTTGGTAAAGGGAGTGAGTTTATTGTGAATTACCCTTTATTAATAGATACAAGCGAGCAGGTGCAAAGAGAAGGCTTTTCTGCCAGAGCTAAAAAGCCCTATGTATGTGTGAACAGCAAAAACTTGCCATTAAACAATGCGATAGAGCATATGCTTACTCGCCATTCGATAGATTTTTCACGCCTTGAAAACATCGAAAAGCTAGACAGTATCAATACGCCCGACGCTATTGTTACCATTAACAAAGCCGATTTAGACGCAGCGCAACAATTTTTAAAAAGTCACAAGAGCCTAAATAAACCGTGTTTATTACTCATAGACCTACTGGGTAAAAACCAAAAAACAGAGGCGCCGAGCTCTGGTATGTTGATGTTTAATGGGCCTTTTAAGCCTTCGCATTTACCCAGAGCGATTGCTGCGCTTGAGGAAGAGCTTTTTCATCTTGATATTATTTTTACTAATAAAAAAGAAACTACACTAAACACAACCACTATTAATGCTCAGCCATTTAAAGGTACGCACGTACTCGTGGTTGAAGACAATAAAAATAACCAAATTGTGATTCAGCAATTTTTAGAGCAGCAAGGGTGCTTAGTTAAAATAGCCAGTAATGGGCAAGAGGCGATTGAAAAAGTTAAAACGCAAACAATAGATTTAATATTTATGGATATTCAGATGCCAATTTTAGACGGTATTTCTGCCACTAAAAAAATCAGAGAGTTAGCTATTGTCACCCCTATTATAGCGTTAACAGCGAATGCGATTCATGGTGATAAAGAGCGTTTTATTAAAGCAGGAATGAATGACTATTTAGCTAAACCAATTATTAGCGAAAAACTCAATTTGCTCTTAAATCAATACTTACCAAAACTTAATGACGCTAAACACTCTAAGTTAGAGCGCATTAACGAAATTTGGTCATTATTAAAGTAACAAGCAATGCAACCGTGCTTTTAGGTAAATAGTTATAGATGGCCTTAAGGTATTTATGATTAAAGTTTTTAGTTGTTAAGTAAACAAACATAAATAGTGGGTTTAGCAAAAATTTAACCTCAAAAGGTTAAAATTGACTGTTTTCTCAAAAAAAGCGATGGCATTGAGTAATACGTAGTCAATTACTTTTACTGCCTAAAAAGCCTTAATGTATTAAGCAAAACTGTAAATAATGCTGAAATACTAATCCTTTTTAATTGATTGGGTTGTGTAGGTTGGTTCTTAATAATTATTTTTAAATTGGTTTGCATTTTGCAAATCAAAATGAAATTGAATCTCATAATGCAAATATCCGCTCAGCTATTTTTTATTATCCCTATCAAAGTAATTCATTTACCCATTGATTTATAAAGACTTAAATTTTTTATCATCATTAAATTTATTATGGCATGGCTTTCGCAATATAAACACCAAGTAGAGCGAAGTTATCATTGATATAAATTTGCTAAGTAGTTAAATAAATTTTAAGGGTGTCCATTATGCAAACTAATACTAAAGTTAAACAGCAACCAAAAAAAATGTCTTTTGTTCTTACTCCAGAGTTAATGGTGCTGTCTATTATTATTGTTGCAGCTGTTATTGTTGGTGCAACAGCACTGCGAGGCACCGTTACTATTGAACCTGTTAATAAAGGTAATACCGAGATGTTCACCAATAAATTTAGTAATAGTGATTTAGATAATGCCACTATTGAAAGCAACACATTAAACTACGCTCAAAACATAGATGAGCAACCTGCCCAATCAGGCACACAAGGTTTAAACAACTAAACAATACTTCTCCTTTAGTATTTATTTCGGCTGACTCTAAGCAATTAGGTCAGCCTTTTTATTTTTAAAGCCACTTTATACCCAAACCATCGCTTACTCCTGCTCCCACTTTAAATCAGCTTGCGTGTCAGTGTGATTTGCAAAATGCAAATATACCCATCAATAATTTTTGACTAACAGCCCGCTTTTAACTAATTGAATTTTATGTATTTATTTTTTATTTTGACGGGGCGTTTTGGTCTGCAATTTGCAATTTATGTAACAAGCTTACGGTGAGCCCTTATTTGTGGAGAAATTTATGAATGCTTTTAAAAGTTTAGAGCCTATCAATACGGTCAACATTGCACGCTGGCATGAACTTGAGCAAATTATGGCTCATGCAATGAAAAACCATTGTTTTAATATGGTGTACCAGCCGCTTGTATCTTTAACAAGTGGGCAATTAGTTGGCTTTGAATCATTAGTGCGCTGCGAATCTTCACGCTATGGTGTTGTTGGCCCAGATGAATTTATTCCGCATGTAGAACAGTCAGGTATGATTTTAGATTTAGGTGATTGGATTTTTAAGCAAACCCTAAGCGATTTAAGCCAAATGAGAAAAATAGGTATGAATGATATAACTATTTCATTGAATATTTCGCCGGTACAAATTATTGAAGGGGATGTGTTTTCTAAAGTAATGAGCTTACTTGATAAGTATCAAATAGACCCCGCAGCCATAAAAGTAGAATTAACAGAAACAGCATTAATAAAAAGTCCGCAGCGTATTGCTAAAACATTTGAGCATTTTCATAAAGAAGGGGTAAAAATTTGGCTAGACGATTTTGGAACGGGCTATGCCTCTTTAGGCCTTTTACGGCAGTTTAATATTGATGGGCTAAAAATAGATCGCAGCTTTATAAGTGGCATTACAACGAACAATGAAGACTTTACCCTGTGTAGCGCAATTATTGCTATGGCGCAAAGACTCGGGTTAGAGACCATTGCTGAGGGGATTGAACAGCGCGAGCAATTACAAATATTAGAGCAGCTAGGGTGTGATGTAGCGCAAGGTTACTTACTCGGAAGACCAAGCAGTTTAGCTAATAATACGGCGACATGGGTAAAAATGTACACTTAACTTAATGTTTAGATTTGCAAAATGCGAAAAACGACTTACTCTAAAAGTATAAAAGCTTTGTATCACAATAATAAATAAAGGCCTAATATGCCAATACCTGAAGAATATATTGATAACACCATCACTCAAGCTCATGTGCTAGCGCAATTAGAGCAAGATGTTGGCTCACTCACTTTAGTAAGGCTGGTAAACTTATTTATTAATGAATTAGAAGAAATGCGAGTTCGTCTTAAAAATGCAATTGATGAGCAAGATGAAGATAATATTAAAGATATAATGCACGTACTTAAAAATTCTGCGGCGCTATATGGCGCATTAACTTTGGCAGCCCTTGCCAGTCAATTACATGATTACCCCCCCGTTACCATTGAAGAAAATATTCACGCTGCTCAGATCGTTCAACATAATCTAGAAAAAACCCACGCTGCATACCAAGTTATTGCTAATAATATTACTTAAAAGGCTCTGCCATGAACGATTCTCAAAAAAAATCACTGGTTTATATAGTAGAAGACAGCATTGCAAGCGGGGCTCTTTATGCGAGTCAATTAGAGCAAGCAGGGCACGAATGTAAACACTTTACCGATGGCTACTCGGCCTTGGTAGGTATAAAAGAGATGATGCCTGATGTCATTGTCCAAGATGTTTGTTTACCCGATATTAGTGGCTTAGAAGTGCTGCAGTTTGTTAAAAAGCAAGAAAAGCCCGCTAACGTAGTCATGATCACCTCAAATAGCTCTATTGATGTTGCAGTAGAGGCAATGCGTTTAGGTGGTTTTGATTTTTTAGAAAAACCGTTTTCAGGCCAGCGCTTAGTGAGCGCCGTAGATAGCGCGCTTTCGCAAAAAGCTCCTCCTGCAGTTAAAATTCAAGAACAAAAAGCGCAAAACACTTCCGGGTTTATTGGTGAATCGTTAGCAATGCAAACGGTGTTTAGGCTTTTAGATAGTGCAGCGCGAAGCAAAGCATGTGTTTTTATTACCGGTGAGAGTGGCACAGGTAAAGAGGTGTGTGCGCAAACTTTGCACGACACTAGCCCACGAAGTGAAGGGCCGTTTATTGCAATTAACTGTGCTGCTATTCCAGGAGAGTTATTTGAGTCAGAGTTTTTTGGCCATGTAAAAGGGGCCTTTAGCGGAGCGCTAAGTGACAGGAAAGGGGCTGTAGAAGTTGCAAACGGCGGTACTTTATTTTTAGATGAGCTGTGTGAAATGGAGCTCAACCTACAGGCTAAGTTATTGCGTTTTTTACAAACGGGTGCGTTTAATCGGGTAGGTAGTAGCGAGGTTTTACACAGTAATGTAAGGCTAGTGTGTGCAACAAATAGAAGCCCTGTAGTTGAAGTTGCCGAAGGGCGTTTTAGAGAAGATTTATACTATAGGCTTAATGTTATTCCTGTAAAGTTACCTCCGCTACGCGAGCGAGCTGGCGATATAATGTTGCTTGCAAAGCATATTTTAAAGCAAAAAAGTGAAAGTAACGCTAAGTTATTCCATCGCTTTTCAAAAGAAGTTGAAAACCTTTTTTGTAACTACGATTGGCCCGGTAATATCCGTGAGCTGCAAAATGTTATCGAAAATATCGTTGTTATCAACGAGGGTGAGGTAGTTGAGTTAGATATGTTGCCAAGCTCATTTGGTGTTAATTCTGCTATTCCAATCAAAAACAGCAGCTCGTCTCAATCTGCGGAGCAAATACAAACTAACTCGCTTATGGGAGTACACGACATAGAGCCCCTGTGGCAGGTTGAAAAAAGGGCAATAGAGTCGGCAATAGCCGTATGCGATGATAACATTCCACTTGCTGCGGCCTATTTAGGCGTAAGCGCCTCGACTATTTACAGAAAAATAAAAGGTTGGAGTTAGCTTTACGCTTCTTGCTCACATCTTCTTGGTGTTTATACTGTGCTAATGCTACTTAAAAAGAGCAAGATGCCTGTTTTATCTAACATTTTATTATTCTGCTTACAGCTTATAATTCTCCTAATCATATTAAACAAGGCTACTTAATAAAAGCGAGTCGCCTGCCATTTCGTTCTCAGTTACATTTTCATGGTTGAAATAAACAAAGATACCCTAAGCTCTATTACTACACCCTAAGTTTAATAGTAAAAGGAGATCATAATGAGTAACGTTAATTTACAGCCAGCGAGTGTAATGCAGCCTTTAGTGGTAAGCGATTTAGATAACAATGACGTGAATTTAGTTGACCGCGTAAGCGACAAACCTTGGAAAATGATAGTGGTGTACAGAGGCCAGCATTGCCCTAAATGTACCGAGCAACTCAACGAGCTTGCAACAATGCATGACGATTTTGCCAGCGCAGGTGTAGAAGTTGTAGCAGTAAGTGGCGATAGCGAAGAGCAGCTTAAAAAGCATCTTGAAAAAATAGACGTAAATTTCCCTCTTTATTACAATTTAACCATTGAGCAAATGACTGATCTAGGCTTATACATTAGTGAACCGCGCAGTGATGCTGAAACAGATCACCCATTTTCTGAGCCTTGTATTATTGTTTTAAACGAAGATAACCAAGTACAGATGCTTGATAAATCAAATAGTCCATTTGTTCGCCCAAGCCTTAAACAGCTGCTAGGCGGTATTAAATTTTCACGCGAAAACGACTACCCAATTCGCGGTACTTTTATTAAGTAACGTGTATTGAGTAATTTGATGAATATACGAAGAGGGCACTTTTTTGTGCCCTTTTTTATTTTTTTTCACTTTTTTTAATTTAATTACTTGAAAACTATTTTACTGCCCATAAATAGTTTAGTGAGGACGCCTGATGGGTCCCAAAAAATACAGAAGTTATTGAAATTTATATTATTAATTTAATTATGTTGTACTTGTTCAAACGAAAAGTAACAACATTATATCGCTTAAATATGAGGATATTATTATGCGTACAGTAGACTTATCACCACTTTATCGTTCATTCATCGGCTTTGATCATTTAGCATCTTTAATGGATGCGGCAGCTCGTACAGACAAGCAGCCTAGCTTTCCTCCTTACAATATCGAAGCACTAGATAAAGACAAATACAGAATCACTATGGCCGTTGCTGGCTTTAGTGAAAATGAACTCACCATTGAGTCAGAGAACAACACTTTAAAAGTTGCAGGCACTAAACCAAACAAAGATGAAAATGAAGAGCGCAAGTTTATTCATCAAGGTATTGCGGAACGTAACTTTGAGCGTAAGTTTCAACTTGGAGATCATGTAAAAGTACTCGGTGCCGATTTAGCCAACGGTCTGCTTAGCATTGACCTAGAGCGCGAAATTCCAGAAGCACTTAAACCTCGTAAAATTGAAATTGGCGGTGGAAACCTAATCGAAGGTAAATAATCGCTAATAAACATTTTCCCTGATTGTAGCCGCCTCAACTGAGGCGGCTTTTTCGTTTTTATAACTCGTTTATATGCGTTAAATAATAATTTGCTTGGGCTAAGGTCTGCTGTTGAAGTTGAGGTGTTTGTTTATCCCAGTTTCTATAAACCATGCCAATGCGTGGGTTTTTTTCAAGTAATGCGCGGTGTTTATCCATAAACTGCCAATATAAGCTGTTGTAAGGACACGCCTTCTCACCTACTTTTTGCTTAACATCATAATGACAGTTTTTGCAGTAATCGCTCATTTTATTGATGTAATTACCACTGGCTGCATAGGGTTTAGTGGCGATAATAGCATCATCTGCAAATTGGCTCATGCCACGGGTGTTAGGCATTTCAACCCATTCAATGGCATCAATATAAACCCCTAAATACCACTGGTCGACTTCATTAGGGTCGATGCCTGTTAATAAGCAAAAATTACCAATGATCATTAATCTTTGAATATGATGAGCGTATGCGGTGTCTAAGCTCTGCGTTAATGCGTGGCTTAAACAGTTCATTTTTACATTACCCTGCCAAAAGTACCCCGGTAACGACTGGTTAGCCTGTAATTGGTTTTTTTGTGCATAGTCGGGCATGTTTGCCCAATATATACAGCGAACATATTCACGCCAACCTAGGATTTGCCTAACAAAGCCCTCTACTTGAGAAATCGAAATTGTGTCGGGATGAGCATTAAATTCGTCAATTACACGCCTAATAACGTACAGCGGGTGGATTAACTTGGCGTTTAAAGCAAATGATAAACGGCTATGGTACAAGCTGGGGTTATTTGTAACTTGGTCGGTCATTGCATCTTGAAACTGGCCGAAATTTTTTAGTAGGTGGATACAAAAATACTCTAAACACGTTTTGGCTTGTTTGCGAGTGAGCGGCCATGGCAGCTGCTGAGGATTTATTTCACCAAAGTAATTTACGTTATGTTTTTTAAGTCTGCTAATGATAGAGCTTACATCGTTATTAAATAATTTTGGCGGGGGGATAGCGTTTAAATCTGCTTTTTTAAATTTGTTTCTGTTATTACTATCAAAGTTCCATTGACCTCCTTGCGGGCTACTCCCATCCATAAGAATAGTGTATTGCTTGCGCATAGCGCGATAAAAGTGCTCCATAGTCACATGTTTGTTTTTTTCAAACCGCTCGTTAATACGTTCAAATGGCAGCATAAAATGCTCAGTGTCATAGGCTTTAACAAGAAAACCAGACTCTTTTTTAAATTTACTTAGCTGTGCTTTGAGACGAAATTCATCAGGGTATTGATAATGTATTTCACTGCAACGATACTGTTTAGCTATGCGCGTGAGTAAATCAGGTAAGGTTTTGTCTTGGTGGGTATCATCTAGGGTAAGGTGAAGTGTGCTGTAATCCGCGCTTTGTAAAGCTGTAGCAAAACGCTCCATCGCATAAAAAAAAGCACATAACTTTTGCACATGGTGCTTAACGTAATTGGTTTCTTGTTTTAACTCGGCAATTAAATAAAGCGTATCAGGCTCTTTTTCTTTAAACCACGAATGCGAAGCATTGAGTTGATCACCTAAAATTAGGCGCAACACTTTATAATGAGCCATAAACCACCTAAATTTAGTTGTACGTAAAAAGCGACAACGTGGATCTAGGTAGTTTGCTCATACGTGCATAAAAGCTAAAGCTTGTATTACTTAAAGCTTACTTGTGCGAAGTTGAGTGATTTTTTGCTCAAGCGAAATAACATTTGTTTTGTTAAACAAAGTTGTATTAGCAAAACTTTCAAAATAACGAAGCGCTTTTTGCCAAGCAAACTGTGTTTGTGCGGTGAATAAACGCCCTAAGTGCTCGTTTAAGGTATCGTAAAAGGCATCGCACAGTAGCGATATTTCTTTTGGTGTAACGCCCATCTTTTTTAAGTATTGCAAGTGAAAGGTTAAAAATGGGGCAACAGAAGATGGGTTATCTAAATGCCTAACTATACGTTCTAAAACACAATATAAAATATAACTTTTTTCGTTAAAATAAGCGGCACTTGGGTACTGCATTGTTATATTTGACTCTTCAAGCTTTGCATGAAAGCGCGCGGTAAACGCATGAAAGTTTGGCTTAACTATATGCAAACTTTTAATTAACTGTGGCTGATAAGTATTCATTAGCAATCTCATTAAATTTTGTAATTTTTATTTTTATCCACATCGGTGAGCTTTTAGTATAGTGCGTTGCTCAAATATCGCACGTAATCTAAACGTAAAAAGCACAAAATTGTATCAGTTTTATGAATTTTAGATATTTTATTTATGAATATATGGCTTTTTACGTACATATTAGTGACGTTACGATTACCATTTTAACGTCTGCATAATCATAGTACATACTGGTGAAGCTTAAAATGGGGGGTCACTGATTTTATCAAACTTATTAGTTATTATGGTTGCTAATTACCCCGTATATCCTTATAATAGCCGCCATTGTTTAGCGGTTGATTAACCACTAACAGCGATATTGAATTTTAGGTTTAATATCTATTGGCGCGGGATGGAGCAGCCTGGTAGCTCGTCGGGCTCATAACCCGAAGGTCGTCGGTTCAAATCCGGCTCCCGCAACCAATTTTTATAGTAGGTATATCCTTACTAATTCTATATCGCGCATTCTAAGTAATGCGCGTTTTGCGTTTAAGCTAATGTAGTTTAATTTGGTCAGTGTATTGACCCGCAGCCAAGCTTGGCCTGAGGCCACACAGTTTTATGCTTTATTGGTGTGACGCCCCGCTTGGTTCGGGGCGTTGTTGTATCTGCACCATTGATTTATGGCTTTGTCATTAAATCAAAACTTAAACTCAGTATTTTAGGGCTATAAGCCCTTTTTTTGTTTGTATGGAGGATTTTCGTGACAAAACTTGAGCAAGATTTATTAACCATGCTTACGCCTGCAGTAGAAATGTTAGGCTTTGAATTACATGGTCTTGAGTTTGTACAAGCAGGCCGCCATTCTACCTTAAGGGTTTATATTGACCATGAGGATGGAATATCTGTTGATAATTGTGCGGATGCGAGTCGCCAAATTAGTGCGATTTTAGACGTCGAAGACCCAATTACAAACGAATATGATTTGGAAGTATCGTCTCCTGGTGTTGATCGTCCATTATTCAAACAAGATCATTACGAGAAGGCGCAAGGAGAGGAAGTACGCGTGCGTACTAAGCTTCCACAAGACGGTCGCCGTAATTTTAAAGGCGACTTAGTAGCAGTTAGCAGTGATATGATCACACTTAAAAGCGATGGCGAAGAGCACTTAATCATGCTTAGCAATATCGAACGTGCGAACATCATCGCAAAGTTTTAATTCGAGTGCGAAGGAATAGGGCAAGCGAGGCATTACCCATGGCAAAAGAGATATTATTGGTTGCTGAAGCCGTTTCCAATGAGAAAGCGGTTCCAAAAGAAAAGATTTTTGAAGCGTTAGAGTTCGCTCTAGCAACAGCGACAAAGAAAAAACACGATGGCGAAATTGAAGTACGTGTATCAATCGACCGTAAAACCGGTGATTACGACACGTTCCGTCGTTGGCAGATTGCAGAAGTTCAAGAAGATGGTTCTTTAGAAAACCCTTACAGCGAAATCACATTAGAAGCAGCTCAAGTTGAAGAACCTGACTTGCAACTGGGTGATTATGTTGAAGAACAGATTGAATCTATCAAATTCGACCGCATAACTACACAAATGGCAAAGCAAGTTATCGTACAAAAAGTACGTGAAGCTGAGCGCGCTTTAGTTGTAGAAGCTTATAAAGATCAAGAAGGCGAGCTAGTAACAGGTGTCGTTAAAAAAGCAACACGTGATGCAATCGTACTTGATTTAGGTAACAACGCAGAAGCGGTTATTTACCGTGACGATATGCTGCCACGTGAAAACTTCCGTCCAGGAGATCGTATCCGTGGTCTTCTTTACGAAGTTAAACCTGAAGCTCGCGGCGCACAGTTATTTGTAACGCGTTCAAAACCAGAAATGCTGATGGAATTATTCCGCATTGAGGTGCCAGAGATTGGCGAAGAAATGATTGAGCTTCGTGCTGCAGCACGCGATCCGGGTTCACGCGCTAAAATCGCCGTTAAATCTAACGACAAGCGTATTGACCCAGTAGGTGCGTGTGTTGGTATGCGTGGTGCACGTGTTCAAGCTGTATCATCAGAACTTGGTGGCGAGCGTGTTGATATCGTACTTTACGATGACAACCCAGCGCAGTTTGTTATTAACGCAATGGCACCGGCTGAAGTAGCTTCAATCGTAATGGATGAAGACACTCATTCAATGGATATCGCTGTAGAAGCTGATAACCTAGCACAAGCAATTGGTCGCAATGGTCAAAATGTTCGTTTAGCAAGCCAATTAACTGGCTGGGAACTAAACGTAATGACTGTTGAAGACATGCGCGCTAAAAACGAAGCAGAGTCCGATAAGTTAATTAACTTATTTACTGAAAACTTAGATATTGATGATGAATTTGCATCATTACTTATCAACGAAGGTTTCTCAACACTTGAAGAAGTAGCGTATGTGCCAGCTTCTGAGTTTTTAGAAATCGACGGCCTAGATGAAGAAACGGTTGATTTACTGCGCTCACGTGCAAAAGATGCATTAACCACTAAAGCGCTTAAAACGGAAGAAAGCTTAGAAGGTGTAGAGCCTGCTGAAGACTTACTTGCGCTTGAAGGCTTAGAGCGTCATCTAGCATTTGTTATGGCAAGCAAGGGTGTAATTACACTTGAAGACTTAGCTGAGCAAGGTATTGATGAATTGGTAGATATTACAGAGCTAACACCTGAAAAAGCAGGTGAGCTAATTATGGCTGCACGTAATATTTGTTGGTTCGCAGACGAGTAATTTATTAACGGAGGTATTACACACTATGGCAGAAGTAAATGTTGAAAAACTAGCCGGCGATATAGGTACAACTGTTGATAAATTGCTTCAGCAATTTTCACAAGCGGGTATCACTAAAAAAGCAGGTGATAATGTAACTGAAGCTGAAAAAGCACAGTTACTTGATCACTTAAGCAAATCGCACGGTGGTACTGGTTCAGATGGCCCAGCACGTATGACTTTACAACGTAAGAGCAAAAGCACGTTAAGTGTAACGGGCTCTACGGGTAAGGCAAAAGCTGTTCAAGTTGAAGTTCGCAAAACACGTACTTACGTGAAAAAGAGCGCAATGGAGCAAGAGCAAGAACAGCAACGTCTAGCCGCTGAAGAAAAAGCGCGTATCGAAGAGCAGCAAAAAGCTGCACAAGAAGCCGCTGAATTAAAAGCGAAACAAGAGGCAGAACGTAAAGCAAAAGAAGACGCTGATCGTAAAGCCAAAGAAGAAGCTAAACGCAAAGCAGATGCAGAGCGTAAAGCTAAACAACAGCAGATGACCCCAGAGCAAAGTGCTAAGTCTGAGAAAGATCGCATCGAAGCTGAGCGTCTGCAGAAAGAAGCAGAAGAGGCCGCATTGAAGAAAGCTGAAGAAGAAGCGAAACGTCAAGCAGAAGAGGCAAGAAAGCTAGCTGAAGAAAATGAAGCTCGCTGGAAAAAAGAAGAAGAAGAACGTAAGAAACGCGAAGAAACCGCGGATCACCATCTTACGACTTCTACTTATGCACGTGAGGCAGAAGATGTTGCCGATGCACGTGATGAGCAAGGTTCACGCCGCGCGAAGAAAAAGAAAAAAGCCCCAGCAAAAGATAAATTTGCAGGCGCTAAAGGCCGTAAAGGCAAGCTAAAAGCACCTACATCATTGCAACATGGTTTCCAAAAACCAACTGCCGATGTTAAAAATGAAGTGCGTATTAGCGAAACAATTACAGTAGCTGAGCTTGCATCGCGCATGGCTGTTAAAGGCGCTGAAGTTGTTAAAACAATGATGAAAATGGGTGACATGGTTACCATTAACCAAGTGATTGACCAAGAAACAGCACAACTTGTTGCTGAAGAAATGGGTCACAAAGTTATCATCGTTAAAGAAAACGAATTAGAGCAAACAGTACTAAATGACCGTCATGAAGATGGTAAGTCTGAGCCGCGTGCGCCAGTAGTAACTGTAATGGGTCACGTTGACCATGGTAAAACATCAACGCTTGATTACATTCGTTCAGCTAAAGTTGCATCAGGCGAAGCCGGTGGTATTACACAGCACATTGGTGCATACCACGTTGAAACTAACGGCAACATGATCACTTTCTTAGATACACCAGGTCACGCCGCGTTTACATCAATGCGTGCACGTGGTGCTAAAGCGACAGATATCGTAATCCTAGTGGTTGCAGCTGACGATGGTGTAATGCCACAAACTAAAGAAGCGGTACAGCATGCTCGCGCAGCTGGCGTTCCTTTAATCATTGCTGTAAACAAAATGGATAAAGAAGGCGCAGATCCAGATCGCGTTAAAAACGAGCTAGCTCAGTTAGACGTTATCCCTGAAGATTGGGGCGGCGATACGCAGTACGTTCATATCTCAGCTAAAACAGGCTTAGGTATTGATGACTTACTTGAAGCTGTTCTTATGCAATCTGAGCTTTTAGAGCTTCGTGCTCCATCAGAAGGCATGGCAGCAGGTGTTGTAATTGAATCTCGTCTTGATAAAGGACGTGGTCCGGTTGCTTCTATCTTAGTTCAATCAGGTACCCTTAACCAAGGTGATATCGTACTGTGTGGTCTTGAATACGGCCGTGTTCGTGCAATGAAAGACGAAAACGGTAAAGACATTAAATCAGCGGGTCCTTCTATTCCTGTTGAGATTTTAGGTCTATCTGGTATTCCGGCTGCAGGTGATGAAGCGACTGTTGTTAAAGATGAGCGTAAAGCGCGTGAAGTTGCTTTATACCGTCAAGGTAAATTCCGCGACGTTAAATTGGCTCGTCAGCAAAAAGCGAAGCTTGAAAACATGTTTACTAACATGGCTGAAGGCGATGTATCAGAAGTTAACGTGGTACTTAAAGCAGACGTTCAAGGTTCAATCGAAGCAATTTCAGACTCACTAACTAAGCTTTCTACTGATGAAGTAAAAGTGAAGATTGTTGGTTCTGGCGTAGGTGGTATCACCGAAACTGATGCAACACTTGCTGCTGCATCTAACGCAATCGTAGTTGGCTTCAACGTTCGTGCTGATGCATCTGCACGTAAAGTGATTGATACTGAAAACTTAGACCTTCGCTACTACAGCGTAATCTACGCGCTAATCGAAGAAGTTAAGCAAGCCATGTCTGGTATGCTTGCTCCTGAGTTTAAGCAAGAGATTATTGGTCTTGCTGAAGTACGTGACGTGTTTAAGTCTCCAAAAATTGGCGCAATTGCTGGTTGTATGGTTACTGAAGGTACTATTAAACGCAGCGCACCTATTCGTGTACTACGTGATAACGTGGTTATTTACGAAGGTGAGCTTGAGTCACTACGTCGCTTTAAAGATGACGTTCAAGATGTTCGTAACGGCATGGAATGTGGTATCGGCGTTAAGAACTACAACGATGTTCGCGTTGGTGACCAAATCGAAGTATTCGAAACAGTTGAAGTACAACGTACACTTTAATTGCTCGTAAACTAAGATTGTAAATGGGGGCTTTGCCCCCATTTCTGTATCCATTATTTAATTAACTTATTATTTTAATTCAGTAAGTTATGATTTTAGGAAAACAATCATGAGAGAATTTTCTCGCACTGATCGTGTTGCTCAGCAAATTCAAAAAGAAATTGCTGTAATTTTACAACGCGAAATTAAAGATCCGCGCTTAGGCATGGTGACAGTGTCTGCGGTAGAAGTATCGCGCGATTTATCTTACGCAAAAGTTTTTATTACGGTGTTTAATACCGAAGATGAAAACAAAGCAAAAGAAAGCGCAAAAATACTTAACGAAGCAACGGGCTATATCCGCTCGTTACTGGGTAAGCGTATTCGTGCTCGTATAATGCCTGAGCTTAAATTTGTAGTAGATAACTCACTAATGGAAGGGATGCGTATCTCTAACTTAGTGGACTCGGTTATTCGCGAAGATAACGCTAAACATGTTGATGATGAAACTGATAGCGAAGAAGGCACTAAAGACTAATGGCAAGACGCAGTAAAGGCCGTCCGATTGATGGTATTTTGTTGTTAAACAAACCTCAAGGCATTTCATCGAACAAAGCCCTACAGCAAGCTAAAGGTATTTATTTTGCCCAAAAAGCTGGCCATACCGGTGCGCTAGACCCACTGGCCACTGGCATGTTACCTATTTGCTTTGGTGAAGCGACCAAGTTTACCCAATTTTTGCTCGATACAGATAAAACCTATGTGGTAAGAGCAAAGCTAGGTGAGCGCACAACGACCTCTGATTCAGATGGCGAAGTGGTTGAAACCCGTGATGTAAACGTTACCACTGAACAGTTAGCTGCAGAAATTGAAAAGTTTTTAGGCGAGTCAGATCAGTATCCATCAATGTACTCAGCGCTTAAATATGAAGGTAAGCCTTTATATAAATACGCGCGTGAAGGCATTGAAGTACCGCGTAAATGCCGAAAAATAAACGTGTTTAGCTTAACGCTTGATGAGTTTGATGAAGCAAATAACGAAGTACAAATGACCGCCCATGTATCTAAAGGGACCTACATTCGTACTATTGTTGATGATTTAGGTGAAAACCTAGGCTGTGGCGCACATGTTATTATGCTGCATCGCTCAGCGGTTGGCCATTACCCTAAAGATAAAATGGTATCGCTTGAGCACCTTGAAACCTTGTTAGCTAAGGCTAAAGAAGAAGAGGTTGCCCCTTCTACATACCTTGATGAATTACTATTGCCAATGGATAGTGCATTGGTTGATTTACCCGTTGTAGAAATTAGCAAAGAGCAGGGTGTTTCGTTTAGCCATGGCCAAGCAGTAGTACTAGGCACTGATTTACCCGAAGGGGCAATTAAAGTTCTTGCTGATGGTGTGTTTATTGGCACCGGTGAGCGCAACCCTGACGGGCATTTAAAATCAAAGCGTGGCTTGTCTAATCAGCAACCCGAGTAAACTTTAACTTGTAGTTATTCTCATAGTTGGTAGAATACGCCCGCTTAATCGTTTTGGCTGAATTAGTGATCGGCTAAAGCACCTATTAAATTTAACTTTTGGAGTTATTATGTCACTAAGCAATCAAGAAAAAATCGATATCATTGCTAAATTTGCACGTGCTGAAGGCGACACTGGTTCACCTGAAGTACAAGTAGCTTTACTTACTTTTGATATCAACAAGCTTCAAGGTCACTTTGCTGACCACAAGCATGACTTCCACTCACGTCGTGGTCTGCTTCGTAAAGTAAGTACTCGCCGTAAATTGCTTGATTACCTTAAAGGTAAAGATATCTCGCGTTATACTGCGTTAATCCAAGAGCTTGGCCTACGTCGCTAAGAACTTGATTACGAGAAAAGGAGCTTTATAGCTCCTTTTTTTGTGCCTAAATTTAACGCTTCACACCCCATCGTTAACTTAACCTCCCTTTAATATAAATAACACCAACCTTGTGCTAGCACTTAACAATTAAGGGTAGGCAACGCTTGCAACAACTGCGTTAAAATTATCTTTAAGAACAATTTAATAGCGAATTATTCACCTAGCTATCTAAAGGTTTTTCATAGCTAAAAATTACACGCTTAATTAAACGCTTTGCGATAAAACAATTAAAAAATAATGTGGCAAAAGCGATTACGTTTTATCTTTGGGTAGGCTCGCAATTTTACGTCGCTTTGGTATATACTATGCGCGTAGATAAATAGGTTATCTGCAGTCATTAAAAATTTTGCCAATTGTAGTACTTAATTGATTTCCAACTGAATACAATTATGTACTGTAATTGGCCCTTTTAATGACACTTATTAATGAAATATAAAAACATTTAAGGAATATTTTAAGTGCAAGCAATTATTAAAGAATTTCAACTAGGTCAACACACAGTTACCCTAGAGACAGGTGCAATCGCACGTCAAGCAGACGGCGCAGTATTAGCAAGCATCGGCGACACGTCAGTATTAGTTACTGTCGTTGGTAAGCGTGAAGCTCAACCTGGTCAAGACTTTTTCCCACTAACAGTTAACTACCAAGAGCGTATGTACGCTGCGGGTCGTATCCCGGGTGGTTTCTTAAAGCGTGAAGGTCGTCCTAACGATGGCGAAACACTTATTGCACGTCTTATTGACCGTCCAATTCGTCCACTTTTCCCAAATGGTTTCGTAAACGAAGTACAAGTTATTGCAACCGTTGTATCTGTAAACCCTGAAATCCAACCAGATATGGTTGCGATGATTGGTACATCAGCAGCACTTGCTATCTCTGGTATCCCATTTAGCGGCCCAATTGGTGCGTCACGCGTTGGTTACATCAACGGTGAGTACGTACTTAACCCAACACTAAAAGAGCTTGAAGAAAGCCAACTTGATTTAGTTGTAGCGGGTACTGATAACGCAGTACTAATGGTTGAATCAGAAGCTGACGTACTAGCTGAAGACGTAATGCTAGGTGCGGTTGTATACGGCCATGAGCAATCTCAAGCTATTATCAACGCAATTAACGAATTTAAAGCAGAAGCGGGCAAGCCTACATGGGATTGGTCTGCACCTGAGAAAAACGTATCGCTTGAAGAAAAAGTAGCTGAACTTGCTGCTGATAAAGTAGGTGAAGCTTACCGTATTACCGATAAAGTAGCGCGTAAAGAAGCATTAACTGCAGCAAAAGACGCTGTAATTGAAGCGCTTACAAGCGAGCTTGCTGAAGATGAAACACTTGATAAGCAAGAAGTAGGTAAAGTATTTGGTTCTTTAGAGAAGAAAATTGTACGTGGCCGCATCACTGCTGGTGAAAAACGTATCGATGGTCGCGAACCAGACATGATCCGTGCACTAGACGTAATGACAGGCGTATTACCACGTACTCACGGCTCTGCAATCTTTACTCGTGGTGAAACTCAAGCATTAGTTACAGCTACACTTGGTACAGAACGTGATTCACAGTTAATCGATGATTTAACGGGTACTCACAAAAACCACTTTATGCTTAACTACAACTTCCCTCCATTCTGTGTAGGTGAAACTGGTTTTGTAGGTTCTCCTAAGCGTCGTGAAATTGGTCACGGTAACCTAGCTAAGCGTGGTATTTCTGCTGTAATGCCTACACTTACTGAGTTCCCTTACTCAATTCGTGTTGTATCTGAAATCACTGAATCTAACGGTTCGTCTTCAATGGCATCTGTTTGTGGTACGTCACTAGCACTTATGAACGCGGGTGTACCAATTAAAGCATCTGTTGCGGGTATCGCGATGGGTCTTGTGAAAGAAGGTGAGAAGTTTGTTGTTCTTTCAGATATCTTAGGTGATGAAGATCACTTAGGTGACATGGACTTTAAAGTAGCAGGTACTACTAACGGTATCACTGCATTACAAATGGATATCAAGATTGAAGGTATCACACAAGAAATCATGCAAATTGCGCTTAAACAAGCAAAAGCTGCACGTTTACACATTTTAGGTGTGATGGATGAAGCGATTTCTGCTCCTTCTGAAGAATTATCAATGTTTGCTCCTCGCATCTACACTATGCAAATTCCTGCTAAGAAGATTGCTGAAGTAATTGGTAAAGGTGGCGCTACAATCCGTCAACTTACTGAAGAGACAGGCACAACAATTGAAATTGAAGACGACGGTACAATTAAGATTGCTGCAACAGACGGTGAAAGCGCGCAAAACGCAATTACACGTATTGAGCAATTAACAGCAGAACTAGAAGTGGGTACTATCTACACTGGTAAAGTTGTACGTATTGTTGACTTTGGTGCGTTTGTAAACATTCTTCCTGGTAAAGATGGCCTAGTGCATATTTCTCAAATCAGCACAGAGCGTGTTAACAACGTAACTGACCACTTAAGTGAAGGTCAAGAAGTCAAAGTTAAAGTACTAGAAGTAGACCGCCAAGGCCGTGTACGTCTAAGCATTAAAGAAGCAATGGAATCAGCAGCACCTGCAGCTGATGAGTCAAAAGACGCATAATTGCTAAACTTTAACCCGTTAATATACGCGGGATAATAAAAAAGGGGCTGTTTAGCCCCTTTTTTTATGCTTTAATGAAACCTTATTAGACAAGGTCTGTCTTATTTTTATTGCGATATATCTTGGTATTAAGGATTTTAATGATACTCAAACATTTAGCTTTGGCATCTTTTGCTATTTTGTCTTTAAGCGCTTGCCAAACCACGACTGAATCAAAACCTACGCCGATTGTTAATGTGCCTTTTACTGCACCCCTTGCATCTGACTTTAGAAGTGAAATTGCGATTGCACGTTACTCTGAGCTATTAAATAGAGCCGATTTAAGTACTGAGCAACAAGCTAAGCTTTATTATGACCGTGGGGTATTATTTGATAGCTTAGGAATGACCACGTTATCGCGCATTGATTTTAACCGCGCTATAAAACTAAAGCCTGATTTAGCCGAGGTGTATAACTTTTTAGGTATTCAGCACACTTTAATGCAGCAATACGAAAAAGCGTATGAGTTTTTTGACTCAGCCCTTGAGCTTAATGAAGAGCATGAATACGCTTATTTAAACCGTGGCATTGCACTGTATTATGGTGAAAGAGCAAACCTGGCGCAAAGTGACTTTGATGAGTTTTTAGCGCGTTCACCAAACGATCCTTATCGTGTGTTATGGCTTTACCTTGCACAGTCACAAGAGGATAAACAACAAGCATTAGCGGCTCTTAAAACAAATGCTGCAGCCCTTGATGAATCGCAATGGGCATATCAGTTAATTTCGCTTTATACCGGCGATATGAGTGAGCATACGTTTTTATCGGGTATTAGCGAGGGCGTTAAGTCAGAGCAAGAATACGCACAGCGCTTGTGCGAGGCGTACTTTTATTTAGCCAAAATGCACCAAGCAGCCGGAGAGCAGTTTTTAGCTGCTGATTACTTTAGGTTGGCATTATCCACTAATGTGCATGAGTTTATTGAATACAAATATGCACGTTTAGAGCTTGAGCTTATGGCTGGTGCAGACGCTAGTTAAATACCCGTGTTATCTGATTGGTTTGCTATTTAGCCTGCTTATTGCAGGCTCTAGCAACCAGTTAAGCAGCATTAGCTTTTGGCATGTACTTCACGCGCAGGCTAATCCGCTGCAAAGTTATTGGCAATTTCCCCGTTACTTTTCAAATAATATTGCACATCTTCCCGAGCTGACCTTAGGCTTTTTAGCGCGTAAAAATATCCCATCAGCTCAGTACAATTATTCTTTAAAGCTGATTAATGCAAGCAAAAACGAGCAAGCAAAGTTATTTTGGCTACAAAGTATTGAGCATGTTGGGCACAACAAGCGCCAACAACTCGCGGATGCTCTTTTAAAGCAAGGGCGCTGGAATGATCTTCAACTATTGTTAGCCCAAAACTTACTGCCTAGAGGCGCGGCATTTAACCATCTAGCGCTGCACAAAGGGAGTGACTATGAGCAAGTTTCGCCTTCCTTTTTACATCAACTTGGTTTTGCAGCGTTAAATACACGCCCGCCAATTAACAATAGCTGTAGTTACAATGTGCTGCTATTAGGTGTAAATAGAGAAGCCTTGTTTAAGTTATCAAGTTTTGCCGCGCAGTATAATAAAAAACCTGAGCCGCAAAGCGGGGCGTATTGCTTAAGTAAACCGGTTTACGCTGGGGGCACAATTGACTGCGCTACCACCTCGGGCATGGCTAATTGCCTATGGCAAAACGCGCACTTAAAAGCGCAGTCTACTAACGGCTATGACTACACTGTAATTATGGGTACGAGCGGCAGCGCCAATGTAACAGGTAAAAAAATGCAGCTAAGTACCCAAGCAAACTATAATGTATTTTTGCATGAGCTCATGCACTTTAGTGGTTTTGAAGATGAATATACGCTGCCTATTTCTAAACAGCGCTGGTTGTGTAAACGCCAAGGATACGTAGCCCCAAATTTATATATTTCGCAAGGTGAGGCTGCGCCAAATGGATGGCACAAAAGCTTAAGTTGCCAGCAAGGCGGCGTGGCATATAAGCCAACTAAGCAATGGTCAATTATGCAGTATCAACAACTAGGTTTATCAAAGCGGTACAGGGCTTTGTGGGTTGATCAAATCAATGCTGCTAAAACCGCTCAGCTTGATTAAATTTAAATCGATTAGGCTTGCTATCTATAGACAAAATGGCCGTTTATAAGTATAACTGTACGTATTAATGTCGTTTAAAAACAGACAGTAAAAGCATCTTTTCGTGATGTATAAAACGTAAGGATAAACTTATGATTATAAAAGGCCCTACATTATGACTTTGCTCTGGATACCTTTGTTATCCTTAATTGGCAGTGTTATTTCTTCATGCACCGGCAAACTATCCCGTACGCAAGCTGCAGCTGTCACTGTACTTGCCCCTTTAGCAGCATTAGGTATTACGCTATACCACACCCCCGCTATTTTAGCAGGTGAAACGATTCGTTATGCTGTAACGTGGATCCCCGCTGTTGGACTGGACTTATCATTTCGTCTTGATGGCTTGAGCTTACTGTTTATGTTTATGATTTTAGGCATAGGCATACTGGTAATTACCTACGCACGTTATTATCTGAGTAAAAACGACTCCTTAGCTAAGCTGTATAGTTACTTATTGCTGTTTATGACCGCAATGCTGGGCATTGTTATGTCTAACAATGTTATTCAGCTTTGGCTGTTTTGGGAACTGACCAGCATTAGCTCGTTTTTATTAATTAGCTATTGGTGGCATAAAACAGAAGCACGAAAGGGCGCTCGCATGGCGCTAGCTGTTACCGGTGCTGGTGGCTTAGCATTGCTGGCAGGTTTAATGTTAGTGGCCGATATCGTTGGCAGTTACGACCTAGATGTAATTTTAGCTAGCAAGGCAATTGTTCAATCACATGATTTATACGAAACAGCACTGGTATTAGTTTTGCTAGGTGCATTTACTAAATCGGCACAGTTTCCATTTCATTTTTGGCTACCTCACGCTATGGCAGCCCCAACCCCTGTTAGCGCGTATTTACACTCTGCGACTATGGTAAAAGCAGGTATATTTTTATTAGCGCGTTTTCACCCAGTACTTTCAGGTACAGATACTTGGTTTTTACTGGTTGGTTTAACCGGTTTAACAACGCTTTTATTTGGCGCTTATATCGCCTTATTTAAACACGATTTAAAGGGCCTGTTAGCGTACTCAACCATTAGCCATTTAGGGTTAATTACCCTGTTATTGGGCCTAGATACTGAGCTCTCTACTGTGGCGGCAATATTCCATATTATTAATCACGCCACGTTTAAAGCCTCGCTATTTATGGCAGCAGGTATAATTGACCATGAAACCGGCACTCGTGATATGCGTAAGCTTAATGGTATGTGGCGGTATTTACCGTATACGGCCACACTTGCCATGGTTGCGGCTGCTTCAATGGCGGGTGTGCCATTGCTTAACGGCTTTTTATCTAAAGAAATGTTTTTTGCCGAAACCTTACATCAGCAAGTGCTTGGCTCTATGTCGTGGTTAATCCCGGTGTTAGCCACTATTGCAGGGGCGTTATCGGTGGCTTATTCGTCGCGTTTTATTCACGATGTATTTTTTAATGGCGAACCAATTGATTTACCACGCCAGCCGCATGAGGCTCCGCGTTATATGCGACTCCCTATTGAAGTATTGGTTGTGCTGTGTGTGCTGGTTGGTTTGTTCCCGCATTTTTCAGTCGATGGCATTTTATCTGCTGCGTCTTTGGCTGTACTTGGTCAAAAGGTACCAGAGTACGAACTGGCTATATGGCATGGTTTTAACTTACCGCTATTAATGAGCGCCATGGCGGTAGTGGGTGGTTTGTTTATTTATATAAATCGTAAATACCTATTTCAATTTCAAGCATCATTACCGCCACTTAATGCTAAAAAAACCTTTGAGCTAATTGTGCTTAAGGTTATTAATTGGTGCCAAAGCAGGGTAAACACTATCGAAAACGGCTCATTACAACGCTACATTTTTGTAATGCTGGCGGTGGTATTGTTATGTGCCGGTTGGCCATTATTTGAAATGCAACAATTAGCGGGAAGTATGCCGCGTATTCCGGTTGATGTGCATAACGCAATAGGTGCAGGCCTACTGATTATAGGTGCTTTTGCTACCGTTATTTGGCATCGCTCACGCGTAGTTGCGTTACTAATGATTTCTATTGTAGGACTCATGGTGTCGGTGGCGTTTACGCGTTTTTCTGCGCCCGACTTAGCGCTTACGCAATTAACGGTAGAAGTAGCAACCGTTATTTTATTAATGTTGGCGTTGTTTTTCTTACCACAACATACGCCTAAAGAGTCTAGTTCGTTACGAGTACTCAGAGATTTAGGGATAGCCTCAACATTAGGTGTTGTGGTGGCAAGTATATGTTATGCATTACTTACACGCCCACTCGAATCGATATCAGATTTTTTCATAGCCAATGCCAAAACAGGAGGTGGCGGTACCAATGTAGTAAACGTTATTTTGGTTGATTTTAGGGGCTTTGACACCCTAGGCGAAATAACCGTATTGGGTATTGCAGCGTTGGGTATATTTAAAGTGCTTTCTCGTATTCCATTGTTCATGCCAGCAAGTGATGGTGAAGGGCGCCCATGGGCACGCGAGCGACACCCTATACTACTTGCCAGTATTTCGCATAGCTTATTACCGCTTGCACTATTAGTATCGGCTTATATTTTCTTACGTGGTCATAACTTACCTGGCGGTGGCTTTATTGCAGGGTTAGTAACATCAATTGCCTTTATATTGCAGTATATGGCTCATGGCTCAGCTTGGATAAGCGAGCGCTTTGCAGTCAACTACCGGAAAATTATTGCATCAGGTATCGGTATTGCCTTGTTTACTGGAGTCGGTAGCTGGTTCTTTGAACGGCCGTTTTTAACTACGTGGTTTGATTATTTCGATATCCCATTTATTGGCAAAACAGAACTTGCAAGCGCAATTGTGTTTGATTTAGGCGTTTATTTAACAGTGGTTGGAGCCACGTTAATGATATTAGCAAGCCTTGGCAACATGACAGCAGATACCCAGAAAAAAGAGGTAAATATTTAATGGAGCTATTGTACGCATCTTGCGTTGGTGTATTAGTTAGTTGTGGTGTGTTTTTACTGCTAAGGGCCCGTACGTTTCCGGTAGTGCTTGGCCTTACTATGATTTCCTATGCCGTTAACTTGTTTTTGTTTTCTGCGGGACGCTTAACCATAAATAAAGCGGTTGTACTTGGTACAGGGGCTGAATATGCCGACCCTTTACCTCAAGCACTAGTGCTTACTGCAATAGTGATAGGATTTGCAATGACTGCGTTTGTGGTTATTTTGGCTATACGTGGTAGAGCCGATTTAGGGAGCGATCATGTTGATGGGCAAATCATCAAAAGCGCAGCCGATAGCAAGGAGCAAAAATGATTCAACATTTAACCTCTTTGCCTATTTTATTACCTATGTTGGCAGCGGTAATATTGCTTTTGCCACCCTGTGGTAAAAGTTTACGTATTCGCCGTATTGCCTCATCAATTATGGCGGTGATCACATTTGTTGTTAGTGCATTGCTGTTAATCCATATATGTAACAGTGGTATCAATGTATACGCTATTGGTAATTGGTCTGCTCCTTTTGGCATAGTGCTTGTTGCCGATATGCTTTCTACTTTATTGGTTGCACTTACATCCTTTTTAGGAATGGGAGTCATTTTATATGGCTGTGCCGGCGATGATGCAAAAGGAAACTTTTTTCATCCATTAGTTCATTTTTTAATATTAGGTGTTAATGGGGCATTTTTAACGGGTGACTTATTTAATGTATTTGTATTTTTTGAGGTGTTGTTGATTGCCTCATACTCACTACTTATGCATGCCGGAGATAAACAAAATACCCGTGCAGCGCTCCAATATGTAATATTAAATTTGGTTGGCTCGAGCGTATTTTTAATTGGTTTAGGTATTTTATACGGCGTACTGGGTACATTAAACATCGCTGATATGACGCAAAAAGTAGCCCTGTTGACTGGCGATGATGTCTATTTGGCGAAGGCCGGCGGCTTACTGCTGTTAGTTGTATTTGCTTTAAAAGCCGCATTGCTCCCTTTGCACTTGTGGCTACCAAATACTTATGCCAGTGCAAAGCCTGTGGTTGCCGCTTTATTTGCTATTATGACCAAGGTGGGTGTATACGCCATGCTGCGCGTTTATACCGTTATTTTTGGTGAGCAAGCCGGTGAGCTTGAACATATGGCGCAATCGTGGTTATGGGGCTTAGCCATTGCTACTATAGTGGTTGGTGCAATTGGCGTAATGGCTGCGCAAGATTTACGTAAGTTAACGGCAAATTTAGTTGTTGTATCAGTGGGCACGTTAGTCGCTCTAATTGCACTGCAAAACGTAACCGCAACAGCTGCACTGCTTTATTATTTAGTACACTCCACATTAGTCAGCGCTGCACTATTTTTATTAGCTGATTTAATTGCCACACAAAGGGGCAAAGTAGGGGATAGACTGGTTGCCGGACGAGCCGTAAACCAACCTTACTTATTAGGAGCATGCTTTGTAATTGCTGCATTAACCGTAGTAGGTATGCCGCCGCTATCGGGGTTTGTTGGAAAAGTTTGGATCCTCAAAACAACCTTAAATAGCGAGCAAGCCTTACTATTTTGGCCTGTCTATTTAATTGCTAGTTTTGTTTTATTAGTTGCACTTTCTCGTGCTGGTACAAGTCTGTTTTGGGAAAGAAAAGGCAATAAAACAGAAAGCGCCGAGGGCGAAAATGCTCCCCCATTACAAGTGATGATAATTGTAGGGCTACTTGCGTGCTCACCTTTGTTAGTTGTTTTTGGCGGACCAATAAGTGAATACATGGTTAGTGCTGCTACGCAATTGCATGACATAAGTGGTGGCATTAATGCAGTTATGAAGGGAGGTGAGTAATGAGGTTACAAGCCCGTTATCGTTGGTTGCCAACGCCGTTTCGTAGTTTGTTTTTATTTTTAATTTGGTTGTTGCTTAATAATAGTGTATCCGCAGGGCATATAGTATTAGCTACGTTTTTTGCGATATTTATTCCGCTATTAAGTGTTTCATTACGTGATCCGCAACCTTTAATACTAAAACCAGGTTTGGCACTAAAACAATTGCTCATTGTACTTTATGATATAGTGGTTGCTAATTTACAGGTAGCCTTATTAATCATTGGTCCAGCTAAAAAGTTACGTCCTGCTTTTGTTAAAGTGCCTATAGATTTAATACACGATATGCCCATTACTATTCTTGCCAGTTGTGTATCTCTTACACCTGGTACAGTAAGTGCCGAGGTATATCCTATTCCTGAGTCACTAGATGAAGGCGAAAAGCCTAAACAGCGCTATTTACTTATACATGTGCTTGATTTAAAAGATGAAGAGGCACTTATTAAACAAATTAAACAGCGCTACGAAGCTCCCCTAAAGGAGATATTTCAATGTTAGATACTGTATTACTTATTGTATTTGCCATGATTGGTTTATCGTTACTGTTAAACCTATGGCGATTAATTATAGGCCCCTCAGTGCCTGATAGAGTTTTAGCCCTAGATACTATGTACATTAATGTTATCGCGTTAATTATTTTATACAGCATTAGTATGGGCACTGGTTTGTACTTTGAAGCCGCGTTATTAATCGCGATGCTTGGCTTTATAAGTACTGTTGCAGTATGTAAGTATTTACTACGCGGCGACTTAATTGAATAGGATATTATAATGATAAGCGAGTGGGTTGTATCAATATTACTACTTTTTGGTGGGCTATTTATTTTAATAGGGTCGCTGGGCTTAATTAAATTACCTGATTTTTACATGCGCTTACACGGCCCAACTAAAGCAACAACATTGGGTATGGCCAGCATATTAATTGCTGCAATGGTGTTTTTTGCAACGTCGGTGCACACCATAAGCGTAAAAGAGATTTTAATTACCGTGTTTTTATTAATTACTGCCCCTATTAGTGGGTATATGTTAATAAAATCAGCGATTCATCATAAGCTTAAAGCAAAAGAAGGCACAAAAGGGCTCGATAACGTAGAAGACGATTAGCCCCAGTGCACTGATAAAAAGGCCAAATAAACATGTTTTATTTGGCCTTTTTAGTATGGGTTTACACATGTACAAACTATTTTATACCCGTTCGCATAATTAAGTAATTTATTCTGAGGCTGGTAAAACGTGTTGATAATTTAGTAAAAAATTAGCTATTTAGTTGTTCTGAATGAGCATTTTTTAACGTAAGTAGCTACCCGTTTAGCCCCGTAAAATGAGTAAGTATTATTGCGGATTGATATTAATCATGTGAGTATGGTCTTACTTTTTATATTTAAGGATATGACAATGGCTAAGGCACTATTACTTTCGTTACTTATATTTTCTGGCAGCGTATTGGCTGACGAGGCAACTAAGCAGCAAAAAATAGATGAGCTGATAAACGTGATGAACATGGATGCTATGGTTGACTCTATGTACGGGCAAGTTGAAGGCATGATGAAAAATATGTCTGCACAAATGGGTGTTAAGCCCTCTGAGCAAGCTATTTTTGATAAATACTATGCAGATATGACCAACGTACTTAAAACCGAAATGAGCTGGAAAAAAATGCAGCCGATGATGGTTAACGTTTACGACAAACATTTTAACGAACAAGAAATTGCCGACATGCTGGCGTTTTATAAAACTGAAACAGGGCAAAAAATTCTTCAAAAAATGCCTGTAGTAATGCAAGAGTCTATGCAAATGTCGCAAAGCTTAGTGCAGGATGCAATGCCAAAAATTCAGCAAATAGCCGGTGAGCTAAGTGAAGAGCTAAAAGCCTCTCGCCAACAAGAAAATTAATCTCTCTGCCTCTTTTTAAGCGCGCTCATTAGCGCGCTTTTATTTTATCAGCTCCAGTAAATTTAAATTATGCTTTAATACTCCCCTCTATTGACCTGTGTGTCACACATAGGTTTACAATTGAGCTCTAAAATCTAAGGGGGCTAAATTATGTATGTTAAGCAATTAGCGAAGTTAATGGGTGTAACGCCTGATACAGTTCGTCATTACACACGAATAGGCCTTTTATCGCCCATACGTAGCCAAAGTAATGGCTATCAACAATATACAAAAGCAGACCGCCAACGTTTACAGTTTATTATAAGCGCCCGAAAGCTCGGGTTTTCCCTAAAAGATATACAGCATATCATTGGCGAGTCAGAACAAGGGCATTGCCCATGCCCCCTTACACGGCAAATTATTGCAAAACGTTTAGAAGAAACCGAAGCCTTGTTTCAAGAAACCCTTAAATTACGAGTGCGTATGCAAGCGGCGTTAAAACAGTGGGAAACATCGGCAGACGGCGCTGTTGCAAGTGATGTGTGTAGCTTAATAGAGACGTTTGTTGACCCACTTGTTGAGCCAAATAAAAGCGGAGATGTGCAATGAGTAGCAGTAAAACAACAGAGCAAAACTTTATTATTGAAGGTGCTAATTGTGGCAGTTGTGTAGCCAAAATAGAAAAAGCCCTCAATAGTGTGCAAGGCGCAAACAATGTCGAAATGAACTTTGCAGATCGCACCGTACGAGTAGAGGGCAGCGCGCAGCAAAGCACATTAATTAGCGCCGTTGAAAATATAGGTTACGGCGCAAAACCTATGGATAACACATCAGAGCAAGATGCGCTTGATGAAAAAGCCAAGTCAGACGAGGCACATTACAAAAAGCTAATGCGCAACATGATGCTGGCTTTAGGTGTGGGCGTACCGCTTATGATTTATGGGCTTATTTTTGATATGAGCGTGACAACCACTAACCAGCGAATTGCATGGGGTGTGGTCGGTATTATCACGTTTGTCGTTATGGCTGTAGCAGGTAAGCAATTTTATAAAGGTGCTTGGCAGTCATTTAAAAATCATGGGGCTAACATGGATACGCTTATTGCTTTGGGAACGGGCACTGCGTGGTTATATTCAATGTTTGTTGTGCTTGCGCCTAGCTTACTACCTGAGGTTGCAAGGCACGTTTATTTTGAAGCTTCTTCAATGATAATCGGGTTAATTAGTTTAGGCCTGGCTTTTGAAGTGAAAGCGCGTGGACGTACTTCGCAGGCTATTAAGCGTTTAATTGGCTTACAAGCAAAAACAGCCCGTGTAATACGCGATGGCGCAGAGCAAGATATAGACATTAGTGATGTGCAAAAGGGCGACCATGTAAGGGTACGCCCAGGCGAAAAAATCCCGGTAGATGGTGATGTGCTCGAAGGTAGCAGCAGATTAGATGAATCTATGCTCACGGGTGAGCCTATGCCAGTGAGTAAACAAGCTGGCGATAAAGTGGTTGCTGGCAGCATTAATAAAAGTGGTACATTATTATTTGAAGCCACACATATAGGGCAAGAAACAACCCTTGCCAATATCATTAATATGGTAAAACGCGCGCAAAACTCTAAGCCTTCAATAGGGCGATTAGCCGATGTTATATCGGGCATTTTTGTGCCCACAGTAATGATAATTGCGATACTAGCAGCCCTTGCATGGTTGAATTTTGGCCCAGCTCCTTCAATTGCTTATGCAGTGGTAGCGTTAACCACCGTGCTGATTATTGCATGCCCATGTGCGCTGGGTTTAGCAACGCCTATGTCGGTAATGGTGGGAATAGGTAAAGCCGCCGAGTTTGGCATATTAATTCGCAATGGCGAGTCACTGCAAACGACCTCTAAAATTACTACCATGATTTTAGATAAAACCGGCACTATCACCCAAGGTGCACCACAGGTAACAGATGTTGTAACGTTTAATAACGCAGATGAAAATAACGTAATGCAATTAGTTGCAAGCCTCGAGAGTAGCTCTGAGCACCCACTTGCGGAGGCGATTACACAGTACGCTCAAAAACAAAATGTAACCTTGAGTAAAGTTACCGACTTTGATGCCATTACCGGTAAAGGTGTAAGTGGAGCGGTGAATGGGCAAACACTGTTATTTGGCAATAAAGCGCTTATGGATAAATACGAGATTGCAGTTGATGACGCCACAGAGCAAGCACACACCTTTGCAAATGATGCAAAAACCCCGATGTACTTTGCCTGTAATAATCAACTAATGGCCTTAATTGCGGTAGCGGACCCGCTAAAAGAAGACTCAGTACAGGCAATCAAGCGCCTGCAAAATGAAGGTATTCATCTAGTAATGCTCACTGGCGATAATAAAGCGACCGCACACGCTGTGGCTAAAAAAGTCGGTATTGATGATTTTATCGCAGAAGTGTTGCCAGAGGATAAAGTAAACGAAGTCACTAAACGTCAGCAGCAAGGCGAGATTGTAGGCATGACGGGTGATGGGATCAATGATGCCCCCGCGCTTGCTAAAGCAGATGTCGGTTTTGCAATTGGCACAGGTACAGATGTAGCCATAGAAAGCGCCGATATTACTTTAATGCGTGGCTCACTTCATGGCCTTGCCGATGCTATTGCCATTAGCAGGGCAACAATTAAAAACATTAAACAAAACTTGTTTGGTGCCTTTATATATAACGTTGCGGGCATCCCTATTGCAGCCGGTGTGTTGTATCCGTTTATTGGTGTACTACTAAACCCAGTAGTGGCGGGCGCAGCTATGGCGCTTTCATCACTGACAGTAGTCACCAATGCTAATCGCTTACGTTTTTATAAACCCAATAAGCGCTAAGGAGTCGATAATGTTAATGATAAATTTACTTGGTGCAGTATTAATAGTGGCCATTATTTATTGGTTTTGGCTTTATAAGCCAAAGCAAATACACAGTAATGATAATACGCAAACCATAGTGGTAGATAACGGCGTTTATCAACCAAGTCATATAAAGGTGGCGGCCAATAAAAAAGTAACACTTACATTTGATAGAAAAGACAGTGCACCGTGCGCCGAAACTATGGTGTTCCCGCAGCTTGATGTAAGTGAAAGCCTTGCAATGGGAGATAATAAAATCACTTTGCCTGCACTTAAAGCAGGTGAGTACGACTTTCATTGCCAAATGAAAATGTATAAAGGTAAGTTAATCGCTGAGTAACCAGTGAGTTGATGAAGTAACATTAATACGGCCTAACTTTATGTTGAGCTAAACAACGGGTTATGTCGTATTAGTATTAATTAAGCACACTAGATTATTTAATGAATAACTTAAACCCTAAAAAATTACTAAACAGTAAGTGGACTGCCACTCCAGCTATCAATAAAGAAAAACACTTTATCATTGTAGAAGTAGAATACGATGAAGAGGGTAATGTAATTGAATGCATTACCGAGTCGGTATTTTCTAAAAATCAGTACTCAATACGCTGGCGAGATTTAAAAGACACACAAAAATGGCGTCAAGGCTGGAAGTAGTCAAATTGTTTTTATACTTTAAAAACGCCAATTTGTTATGCCCAACAAAATGCAATGCGCTCCCTTTTTAATCCCTTCCTTTTACTAAATTCGCCATTTGGCAACAAATGCCTGTTTTTTACAGGCTTGCCATGCTTTTAAAAAATAAACGCTAAAAATTTTATAAATATCAATATATTTCAATTGGTTATGTTTTAGGTTTTATGACGTTTAATTGTTTTAATTAAGTTGTTCAGCTTTAGTTTATTCTTAAACTTCCCCACGTTATGTTTTTAGTTAGCTTTTAGCTCGTGTGTGGCTTTTTTATAAATCATAAGCTGTTGATTCTAATGGTTTATTTTAAGTAGCTCATCTAGCTGTTGCTAAAAAGCAACAAAAATACCCCTCGAAACTTAATTTTTTCATATACTTATCGTATAACTCATTGTTTATTAGGTGAAAATAAAACATGGCACTGAAGTTGTAATAGCTAAGCTGTATTAAGCAAAACGTGGGTAACGCCAATTGGCTACTCCCCTAACCCTATGAAGGATTTCATTATGAAAAAGGCACAATCAACATTGGTATTAATGGCTTTAGCCTCTTCATCAGCGGCTTTTGCAGTAACAGATTTTGACACACTCGATAAAGATGGCAGTGGCACATTAAGCCCGTTAGAAGCATCTGCTGATGCTGAATTAATGAGTCAGTTTACAAAACTTGATACTGACAAAAACAACGAGCTATCTAAGAGTGAGTTCGACAAAGCATAAGTGAGTGCTTTGAGTAGTTAACGCCCAGTGGCACGTTAATTCTGAGTTGCCAAAGACAACCTAAGTAGGCAAGGGAGCTTACCATAAAGAATAACAAGGATAGTGTAATACACAGGGCACTTTATTATAAACACATAGCGAAGGAATCGTTATGTAAAAGCGATACCCAACTTTGCTTGCAATAGCGCTGGTATTTTCTGGCACATTTGCAAAGTTTGACACCACAAACGGTAAACTTTTTAAAGCAGAGGTTTTACAAGCGTAGACGATTAATGCGCTGTGGTGTAAGCATAATTCTGAGTTGCCAAAGACAACCTAAATAGGCAAGGGAGCCTATTAAAAAGAATAACAAGGAAGTGAATTGTAACCACCTCAGTGCAAATTTATACAGGTAATGCATATTATTGAAGGATTACATTATGACTAAGCTGAAAACAACACTTGTACTTATCACCTTGGTGTCATCATCGGTGGTATTGGCAAATACAGAGTTTAAAACACCTATGCAAGGCGAAGGTGGTTTAACAAACCAAAGTGATCAATCAGCAGAGCAAATAATGCAGCAATTAAATATGCAAAGCCGAAATAGCCTAACCGAAAACGATTTTTTTGAATACAAATAACCGATTCTCCCTTTATGGATCTCAGAAAAGGATTTCTTCCCCTTTGCCAGGCACTTAGCCTAAGGAAATGATTATGAAAAAATTTATCGCACTTCTAGCCCTTGCCTCTTCATCAGCGGCGTTTGCCGCGGTCGACTTTAACAGTTTTGATGCCAATGGCGATGGCGTAATTAGCAAAATAGAAGCACAAGCCAACGCACAGTTAGCACGGTTATTTGATAAGCTCGATACAGATAAAAATGGTGAGCTTTCACAGGAAGAGTTTTCTAAAGTACAATAATTTTATGGCGTAGTTTTACACGCTTAAAATTTATCAGGTCATACTCACAAAGCAGTTAAGTAACATTTACTTAGCTGCTTTTTTTGTGCGTGGCGCAGGCATAACTGCTTTTTCACCAAATAGGTGCAAATGAGCACAAGTTAAAACCTTAACCTTATGAATAAAAACACTTTTTATACTTGGTTTTAAACTTGCTTAGTTAACGCTATAGCAACTGAGTGAGTACACAATTATGGCGCGAATGAGTTATATAAGTAGTGTTGAGCGCTACCATGAATATGAGCAAGTAATACACAGCTTGCTTGACTCTATTTTAATGAGTATTGAAGATGGGCTTAACAAAAATCGAGATACGCGTTTTTTAGTAAAGCAATATCCCTTTTTAGAGCTGCAATACTGTTTAAACGAATCTGGGCTTCAGCAAGGCAATAACGTTTGCTTTAAGCGTGCCTATAAAAAATTAGCCGAGCAAGGTAATCAGCAAGATTTAAGTGAGCGCCCTTACTTTTTACAATCTAAACAAACCGATTCGGTGTGCTTTACCGATCCGTATATTTCTATCGCAACTAATCATTTATGTATTTCGGCTATTAAAGAGCTAAAAAAGCCAATTAACCAGCAGCATTATTTAGTGTTAGACGTATGTTTAACCCAGTTAATTGAGTTTGTAATGGGAGACAGCGCGCGTGCCGGTATTTCGCCTTATTTTAAAGCGGGTTATGGGGTGATTGTGGCGTGTTTATTTACTTTGGTACTCTTTTTACTGAGCATAGTATTTAACGATATATATGCATTATTTACCCACTTTGACTCAGCGTCTGATCCCCTCGAGCCCTTTAGCATTATTATATATATTACTTTAGCGTTGGCCGTGTTTGATTTAGGAAAGACCATTCTCGAAGAAGAGATCTTAATGCATAAGGATATATTTAGACACTCTTCTACACGGCGCACAATTACCCGGTTTATATCTACCGTGCTAATTGCAATATCTATTGAAGCGCTATTAACCATGTTTAAGGCAGCGTTGGGGCAGGCTGAATACTTATTACCGGCCATTGCGATGATGCTTGCGGTGGTAGGGCTTTTAATAGCCTTGGCTATTTATGTGTATTTAGGAGCAAAAGCCGAAACCTTACTAATGCGGGCGCGCTCAAAATTAAAATCCTCCAAGTAGGAGGATTTTAATGCGATTGGTATGATTATTATTTAGCTTTAAACTTTACCTGCTAATGCGGCTTATCTTGCTCGCGCTTTGCTTTAAAGTCTGAGTCACTCGTCCATGTAGGCCAATCGCCATTGTTAGCAAGCTGTGTGGCTATATCAACAATAAGCTCTATGTCTTGCTTTACGCCACCTAATGACCACTGCGGCGAGTAATCGTCGGCTTCTTTATGGTATTTATGCGCAATGTAATCAGGGTCGGTATCGCCAAGGCTCATAAATAATAAACTCGGCACACCTTGCTTAGCTAAAGAAAAATGATCTGATCTAAAAAACAAACCGTTTTGCGGGCGAGGGTCCATTTTAACAACGCGACCTTGCGCTTTTGCCGCGTTTGCTAGGTAGTTTTCTAGGGTGGATAAATCGTTACCGTATTGCAAAATGTAATCGGTGCCATCTAGCACGTTCATTCCGTCAATATTTAATAGCCCGACCATTTGTTTAGTGGGCACAACGCCACCGGTTGCAAACTCTTGCGAGCCAATGAGGCCAGTTTCTTCTGCGGTAAAATTAGCAAATAAAATAGAGCGTTTAAACGGTGTTTGTTGGTGGATTTGATTCATAATGCGGGCAATTTCAAGTGTGGCCGCTGTGCCAGAGGCATTATCCACTGCACCGTTATAAATTTTAGGGCCGCTGTCGGTTTGCTTGGTACCAAAATGATCCCAATGAGCACCTATTACCACGTATTCATTAGGGGCGTCGCTTCCTGTAATTTGCGCAACTACGTTATGTGATTTGGCATGCGATACTTCGTTTTTAAATGAAAGGTTGGCTGTTAAATTAAGCGCTGTGGCTTTAAAGTCATCACTTAAAGCCTTTTGTTTTAAATTTTGGTAGTTAAGCTGTGCGGCATTAAAAATTTGCTCAGTAGTATTAAGTGTTAGCCAGCCCATAACTGGGAGCTTAGAAGCGTTTAGGTTATTGTCCATCAGGGTGTATTTAGTTCCTGTGTTTGAGCTTTCAACCACGCCCCAAGGGTAAGCCGCAGGGGCAGTTTCGTGCACAATAAATACCGCTTTGGCACCTTGGCGTGCGGCTTCTTCGTATTTGTAAGTCCAGCGGCCGTAGTAGGTCATAGCATTACCTGTAAATAACGCATCGTTTTGTGTAGCAAAGCCAGGGTCGTTTACCAATACAATAACGGTTTTACCTTCAACATTAATGTTTTCGTAATCGTTCCAGTTGTATTCGGGGGCATTAATACCGTAACCCACAAATACAATGTCAGAGTTTCGTACATCTATTACTGGCTGTAATTGCTCTGTACGGGCGGTAAAATCGTTACCTGCTTTAAACTTTAAGTCGCCCACCTGCAATTGCATATTTTGGTTGGCCGTGACCATTGCCATCTTTACCGGCTGTAAAAACTTGCCATTATACGCCCCAGTTAAACCCATAGCTTCGTATTGCTCGCTCAAGTAACCCACGGTTTTTACTTCACCATGAGTAAGTGGGCCGCGACCTTGAAAGTCATCAGAGGCGAGCGTTTTTATATGCTGTTTAACGTTATTTAGGCTTACGTCGGGCGTATTTTCTAAAGAAGAATGCTCGCTTGCAGGTTCAGAGCAACCAAAGAGAGCGACTAGCAGGCTTAGGCTAGCGCTTTTAAAAAAAGTAGAGGCCATAGTTTTCTGAATAGTTTTAAAAATTGGCTTTTAATATAAAGGAAGCACTGATGTGAGTCGAATATTTATCATCTTGCCAGTTCTATTTTTCAAAAATTGAAAATTGCCGGTGTAGGGTGTATAAATAATCGACAACAATAAATGGAGCACACACAATGAGCCAATCTAAAAAAAGCGGATACCTGTTTATAGGCAGCGGCGTAGCATTTTTTGCAGCAGCTTTGCTCGCACAGCAAGCGATGTTTTTTGCTTTAGCTGCATCTTTTGTAGTGTTAGGTACAATTAGTATAAAAAAAGCGGCACCCTAGGCGCTTAATATTTTAAAGCGCCGCGCTAATATTAACCTGTTCTATAGCGTACCTTAAAACGTAAAAAACCAGCAAATAGCTGGTTTTAATCATATAGCAAGTAACTAATTACTCATCTGCGTATTTTACGCGAATTTTGCTTTTATCAACGCTTAATTGATTAAGTGCTTTAATAGCGCTTCTACTTTCTATGTCGTTTGGCATTTCTACAAAGGCAAAACCTTTTGATAAACCAGTATCTTTATCAAGCACTAAGTTACAGGTAGTTACTTTACCGTGTGCTGCAAACAACGTGCGAAGGTCTTGCTCTGTGGTAGCGCGAGACAAATTACGAACTAATAATTTCATATATAACCTAAATAAGGGGTTCGCTGAGGATTATCTCAAGTAACTTGGTTTTAACCTAATTTTATTTTTACCCTTTTATTTAAAGTTGTTTTTCACAAATAGCTCTGCTAACAATTATAAAACCATACTGGTAATAAAGATCTAGTTATTAAAACAAATAATTGGTAAGTTATATTTTACTTTATTTACTTACCATTAACCTGGGCTGGTTGTTTATGTCAAAGTTTGGCTTGCGTATTTTAACTATTACTTCTGTTTGTTCTTTGGGTATTTTAGCTGTAGGGTGCGGTAGCTCAGGGTCAAAAAGTGAGCCTGTAAATGCATCGGTTGTAGCGCAAAGCGCCGCGGTTATTAGCGGTCAAACATTTGTAAGTATTGAAAATACCCGCGATATAGCAATTTCAGGTGAACTATCTATAACTGATGCACAAGCCAATGAGGAAGTATTTAAAACGCAAAGCAATAACACCACAACTTATGGTTCATTTAGCTTAACTGAGGATGGTAATTGGTCATATACACTTAATGGCGAGCATGCCACTGTGAGTGCATTAAACGAGGGCGAAACCTTACTTGATGAAATAACCGTCACATCGGCAGATGGCACCGAAGCGACAGTGTCTATAACCATTATAGGCACTGCAGGCCGTGATGATTTTATAGTAACGCAAGAAACAACCCTCAATGCCGATGGCGAAAACACAGGGCTAAGTGCTTATACATTAATAGAAAATGCGTTTAGTGAAGGTGCAATTGAATCGCCTGATATGTATAGCGGTAATCATCAAGATGTTGTGCATATTATTGAAGATACTGACTCAACTGTAGGTAATCACTTTGTGTTTTTAGCACATCGTGATGAAGACCAAGATAAAGATAAGGGTGCAACCGACCGCCAGCGCAACGAAATAAAAGCCTTTGATAAATCGCCCGCCGCAACACTTGCCTTTAAAGACGAAACCGTACAATACAGTTGGAAGTTTAAAGTCTCTAGCGAGCTTGAGCTGAGCAGTAAATTCAGTCACTTTTTCCAAATAAAAGCCCGTAACGACAGCAACGACAATACCAATGGCAACGACGACCAACCTATTATTACGCTCTCTGGTGCACAAAAAAACAGTACAGGTAATCAGCTGCAAGTACGTTATAGCGCAGGCTTTGATGAAAACGGTAACAGTACAGGGCTTGATAAAAACCTTATCGAAACCGACTGGTCACTCATTACTGATGAATGGATAGCGGTATTTGTACAAGCTACTTTTAGTGAAGCGGGGCAATTTGAAATGACCCTAACCCGCTTAAGTGACAACGAAGAGCTATTTAGCATTAGCGAGCAAAACATAGATATGTGGCGTGGCTTTAGCGATGATGACTTTGCCCGTCCTAAATGGGGTGTCTATCGTTCAATAGTCGAAACCGATAGCCTTCGCGCTGAAGAAGAGCAGGTACGATTTGCTGATTTTGTGATTAAAAAAGGCGTTTTAGCGCAGTAAATATTTGCCTAGTTTTTTATCGTGGCTACTTACACGTTGTTGAATAATAGCCACTATGTGGCGGCGTATCCACTGCAAACCGGCATCGTTGTCTTGGCGCTTATGCCAAATAACAGAGACAGGCGTTGGTGGCGTATCAATAGGGCTTTTTAAAACCACGAGCTTATTGGTAAATATTTCCTGCTCAAGCGCTATTGATGGGAGGACACAAATAAGATCGGTATTTTTAAGAATATTAGGTACATTTGCCGCGTTATTTACCGTCATCGCTACTCGGCGTTTTAACCCTAATACTCTTAGTGCTTGATCAGATGGCCCTAAAATATCGCCCGTAATTGATACTAATAAATGATCTGTATTAGCAAAGTCAGTAATACTTAAAGGGGCATTAGCAAGCGGGTGGTCAGGGCGCATAAGTACAACATATTTAGGCTTTAATAAGTGCTCGGCTCTAATAACGTTTTCAGACAGGGTGTAGCGATTAATTGCCAGTTCGGCTTCGGCGTCTTTAAGTACATTGGCAGCCTCTACCGCCCGATTAGGGATTGCATGGATATTAATGCCTGGGGCCTGCTGCTCAATAATTTTACGAAGAGGCCCCCATATCATTTCTACAAATATATCAGCGGCAGAAATACGAAAAGTGCGCTGCGCTGTCGCTGGGTTAAATTCACTTTGGTTTATAGCATGCTCTAATGATCCAAGTGGCCCCTGTATTTGCCCCCATAAATTGTTAGCAAATGCAGTAGGTTGAATATTTCGGCCATCTTTTATAAATAACTCTTCTCCCCACGCTGCGCGCATACGTGCAAGCGCATTAGATACCGCAGGTTGTGTCAGCGATAATTGCTCTGCTGCACGAGTGATACTGCCTTCAGTCATGATGGCATCAAAAATCATTAGTAAATTAAGCTCTTGAGGACGCATATAGCACCGTTATAAATTTTAAATGTAAGATTATTTTACATCATTTTTAGTGATGTGTTTTATACAGTAATATAATTATTTTTATGCTTTTACCGCGTTCATAATATAAGCAGATTTTAACACAACTCGTACAGCAAGAGAGTTAACCATGTCAGCTATATATAAATTTACATACACGTTTATTATTGCGCTATTAGCGATAATACTGGGTGCATGCAGCGATAAGCCAAGTTCTATTCAAAGTAATGATGATTCTACGCAAGGGGTGGCCGTAGAAGTGGCCGAAGTAATAAGTCAGCGAATAACCGAGTGGGACAGCTTTACAGGGCGGCTAGAGTCGCCGCAAATAGTGTCTTTGCGTCCTCGCGTATCTGGTTATATTGAAGCGGCAGTATTTGAAGAGGGTGAGCTGGTAAATAAAGGCGACACCTTATTTTTAATTGATAGCCGCGAATTTAATGCACAAGTAAACCGCCTAACAGCGCAACTTGATGAAGCAAAAAGCCGCTTAAAACTAGCAAAGCAAGATTTTAATCGAGCTAAAGAGCTATTTAAAAGTAAATCAATATCTAAAGAGTTATTAGAGACCCGAGGCGCAGAGGTTGACCAAGCAAATGCCTACGTAGCACAAAGTAATGCATCCCTTGAGCTTGCACAGCTAAACAAAACCTTTACACGCGTAGAAGCGCCTATTTCTGGGCGAGTGTCTCGTGCGTTAATTACCGAGGGCAACTATGTCAGTGCAGGGCAAACTGTAATGACCTCTATTGTCTCTACAGAGCAAGTATATGCCTATTTTGATATTGATGAAGCAACATGGCTTAACTATCAACAAGCGCACCTTGATAACAATCAATCTACCGCGTTACCTGTGGCGATGCGTTTAGCGAATGAGCAAAATTACCAACACTGGGGCAAGCTTGATTTTGTTGATAACCAAGTAAATACCCAAACCGGTACATTACGCGTGCGGGCTGTATTTAATAATCAAGACGGCGCGATTTTACCTGGGTTATTCGCCCATTTAAAATTAGCAGGGGGCAATACTGAGCAAGGTATTTTAATTGCTGAGAAAGCCATTGGTACCGATTTAAATAATAAATACGTTTTAACGGTTGATGAGCAAAATAAAGTGCAATACCGTGCCATTACTTTAGGCGACAAAGTGGGTGAGCTACGAGTTATTAAACAAGGTTTAAAAAGCGGCGAACGCATAGTAGTTAATGGCTTGCAGCGCGTGCGCTCTGGCGTACTCATTACGCCAGAGTTAATTAATATGGCAAAGCAAAGTACTTTAAACGAGTTACAAGCTTGGCAGCAAAAGGTTGATAATCAAAACCGCTTAGCCAATGCCGAGCCAACACTTGAAATAGGCATGTAATAATGAATTTTTCTCAGTTTTTTATTCATCGACCTATTTTTGCAGCGGTTTTATCTATTCTTATTTTTATAGGGGGTGCCATAGCCATATGGCAATTACCTATTACAGAATACCCAGATGTAGTACCCCCAACAGTTGTTGTTACAGCTAACTACCCAGGTGCCAATCCTAAGGTAATAGCCGAAACCGTGGCCACAGTGCTTGAACAAGAGATAAACGGCGTAGAAAACATGCTGTACCAGTCATCGCTTGCAAACTCTGCCGGCACCATGACATTAACAGTCACCTTTGCGATAGGGAGCGATCCTGACGAAGCAACTACTTTGGTACAAAATAGGGTAAATAGAGCAATACCTCGCCTACCAGAGGAAGTACAAAGGCTAGGTGTGGTCACCGAAAAGTCATCACCTAACCTTACCCTCGCGGTACACATAACTTCGCCTACAGGGCGATACGACAGTTTGTACCTGTCTAATTATAGCGATCAATTTATAAAAGATGAGCTAAAGCGCATTAATGGCGTGGGCCAAGTACGTGTATTTGGCGCAGGCGATTACAGTATGCGTGTGTGGCTAGAGCCTAACAAATTAGCGGCGCTCAATTTAAATCCAAGTGATGTAGTCAATGCTATTCGTTCGCAAAATCAGCAAGCTGCGGCAGGAAGCCTAGGCGCACAACCCATAGGCAACAGTGAGTTTCAATGGCTTATCAATGTAGAAGGGCGCTTAATAGAGCAAGATGAATTTGAAGAAATCATCGTAAAAACGGGTGATAACGGCGAAATTACACTGCTAAAAGATGTTGCTAGAGTAGAGCTAGGTGCAGATAGTTATACCCTTAGGCCACTTCTTAATAATGAATCCATTGCCGCTGTGCCTGTTTTTCAAGCGCCAGGCTCTAATGCATTACAAATTTCTGACGATGTGCGCGCTAAAATGGCTGAACTGTCGGCGCTATTTCCAGAGGGCATGAGCTATGAAATAGTGTATGACCCTACCGTATTTGTAAGGGGCTCTATTGAAGCTGTAGTCGATACATTATTTGAAGCGGTTTTATTAGTTGTGTTGGTCATCGTGCTGTTTTTACAAACATGGCGAGCATCTATTATTCCGCTGGTGGCAGTGCCAATTTCATTAGTGGGCACCTTTGCTTTTATGCACTTAATGGGATTTTCACTTAATGCGTTGTCGTTATTTGGCTTGGTGTTAGCAATCGGTATTGTTGTTGATGATGCCATTGTTGTGGTCGAAAACGTTGAAAGAAACATCAGTGAGGGATTAAGCCCTATTGATGCAGCCACTCAAGCAATGAAAGAAGTAACAGGGCCTATTATTGCCACTACTTTAGTGCTTGCTGCGGTGTTTATTCCTACTGCGTTTATGAGCGGTTTAACAGGGCAATTTTATCGTCAATTTGCTCTTACAATTACTATTTCAACAGTGCTTTCTGCCATTAACTCGCTTACGCTAAGCCCCGCGCTGGCTGCGTTATTACTCAAACCTCATGGGCAAGACAACGATTGGTTAAGCCGTGCCATTAATAAATTATTTGGCCGCTGGTTATTTGCGCCTTTTAACAAAATGTTCGATAAAGCCTCGGGTAAATACACTGGAGCCGTTGGCCGAATAGTGCATAAGGGCGGCATAATTGGTGTGCTATACGTTGGTTTACTGGCCTTAACGTGGCAGCAGTTTGAAAATACGCCAACAGGATATGTTCCGCCGCAGGATAAAATGTATCTCGTCGCTTTTGCGCAATTACCTAATGCAGCATCGCTAGATCGCTCTGAAGCGGTGGTTCGCCAAATGTCAGAGATAATCAGGGCGCACCCAGGCGTTAGTGACGCCGTCGCCTTTGCAGGTTTAAGCATTAATGGTTTATCTATAAACCCAAGTTCGGGGATGATGTTTACACCGTTAGAGCCGTTTTCAAAGCGGCAGGGCCCGCGCATGTCGGCAGCTGAAATAGCGGAAGATTTAAATAAACAACTTAGTCAAATAAAAGGCGCTAATGTTGCTATATTTCCGCCTCCTCCAGTAAGGGGAATGGGCACTATTGGTGGCTTTAGGCTGCAGCTTGAAGATAGAGGCTCATTAGGGTTTGACACCTTGCAGCAAGTAACAAATGAAGTGATTGCTAAGGCTAAAGCCGACCCCGCCCTTGCTAATGCGTTTACCAGTTTTACAACCGACGTACCACAGCTAGATGTAAAAGTAGACCGTAAAAAGGCACTGAGCTTAGGGCTTGAAATAAATACCTTATTTGAAGCGATGCAAGGCTATTTGGGCACAGTTTATGTGAACGACTTTAATTTATTTGGTCGCACGTATCAGGTAAATGTGCAGGCAGATGCACCCTACAGGGAAGATGTAGAGCAAATTAAGCAATTAAAAGTGCGCAATAAAAATGGCGATATGATCCCCCTTGGCGCAGTGCTTAGTATTGAGCATAGTTTAGGGCCAGATAGAGTAATGCATTATAACGGCTATGTTACGGCTGAGGTTAACGGCGTACCCGCACCAGGGTATAGCTCTGACCAAGCTAAAGCCGCAATAGAAAAAATACTCGATGAAACACTGCCAATGGGTATTGCGTATGAGTGGACAGACATAACCTATCAGCAAATTTTAGCGGGCGATACTTCAATGTATGTATTTCCACTTATTGTATTGCTTGTATTTTTGGTTTTAGCAGCGCAGTACGAAAGCTTACGTTTGCCTGTCGCTATTATTTTAATTGTGCCTATGACATTGCTAAGTGCGCTGATTGGTGTGGCTATTTATGGTGGTGATAATAATATTTTCACCCAAATTGGCCTAATCGTGTTGTTTGGACTTGCCACTAAAAACGCTATTTTAATTGTTGAGTTTGCAAAAGAGCTACAAGATACAGGTATGGATGCATTTAATGCCATTAAAGAGGCGAGCCGGTTGCGATTACGCCCAATATTAATGACCTCAATAGCATTTATTATGGGGGTTGTACCTATGGTGTTTTCATCGGGAGCAGGCTCTGAAATGCGCCAAGCTATGGGCGTTGCGGTATTTTCTGGCATGATAGGCGTAACGGTATTTGGCTTAATACTTACACCTGTGTTTTATTATATACTTAAACGCAGTGGTAAAAATTAAAGCGACAAAAAAGCCCTTAGCAACTTAATTGCTAAGGGCTTTTTTAATGCGTTTTAAAAAGTAATTATTTTACTTCTTTACCTGCAGCTTGTTGGTCAGCGTGATAGCTTGAACGAACAAATGGGCCAGAGGCAGCATGCGTAAAGCCAATTTCATCAGCGTATTCTTTCAGTGCGTCAAATTCCGCTGGTGGCACGTAACGTTTAACTGGCAAGTGATGCTTAGAAGGCTGTAAGTATTGGCCAACGGTAAGCATGTCAACGTTATGTGCACGTAGGTCACGTAATACTTCTTCTATTTCACTAATTTCTTCACCTAGGCCAACCATTAAGCCAGACTTAGTTTTTACCTCTGGGTGCGCTTCTTTAAAGCGACGAAGTAATTCTAACGACCATTTATAATCGGCACCCGGGCGCGCAAGCTTGTACAAACGCGGGGCAGTTTCTAGATTGTGATTAAACACATCAGGTGGCGTTTCAATTAAAATCTCCAGTGCGCGGTCCATACGACCACGAAAATCTGGCACTAAAATCTCAATAGTAATGGTTGGGTTGTGTTTACGGATTTCGCGAATACAATCGGCAAAATGCTGTGCGCCGCCATCACGTAAATCATCACGGTCAACCGAGGTAATAACCACGTAGCTAAGCTTCATGTCTTTAATTGTCAGTGCAAGCTTTTCAGGCTCTGCTGCATCAGGTTTTAGTGGGCGACCATGGGCAACATCACAAAATGGGCAACGACGAGTACAAATAGCACCTAAAATCATAAAGGTAGCTGTACCGTGGTTAAAACACTCAGAAAGGTTAGGGCACGAGGCCTCTTCACATACTGAGTGTAAGCCGTGCTTGCGCATAGCTTGTTTTATACCGTCGATACGCTCGGTAGATTTTGGTAAGCGAATTTTAAGCCACTCTGGCTTGCGCAACATTTCAGTTTTTTCTGTAGGTAAAACTTTAACGGGGATCAACGCCATTTTTTCTGCGTCGCGTAGTTTTACACCTGGTTCCATTTTGACTGGTTTATTCATTCGTTTTCAAACCCTTCAGTATGCTTAACCTGTGTTGCATTAAGCTTCTTTATCATGTGTTTTACCAGCCCTTCACCTGCTTGTGCTAAGTTTTGAGGGCCGTTTAATTCTTTCGTTTGCACCATGTTCATGCCGGCATAACCACACGGGTTGATGCGTAAAAACGGGCTTAAGTCCATGTTAACATTTAATGCTAATCCATGAAACGAGCAACCACGACGAACACGTAATCCTAATGATGCAATTTTACTGTCGTTTACGTATACACCGGGTGCATCGGCTTTTGCGTAGGCTTTTATATCATACTCATTAAGGGTATCAATAATGCACTCTTCAAGCCATGTAACAAGCTCGCGCACACCAATTTTTAAGCGGCGCAAGTTAAATAATACATACATCATTTGTTGGCCGGGGCCATGGTAAGTAACTTGCCCGCCACGGTCTACCTTTATGACTTCTATGTCACCAGGGGCGAGCAAATGCTCATCTTTACCAGCTTGGCCTTGTGTAAATACACTCTCGTGCTCTACAAGCCAAATTTCATCTGGCGAGCTGTCGTCACGGGTGTCGGTATAGGCTTGCATTTTTTGCCAAATTGGCATGTAACGCTGACGGCCTAGTTGGCGTACGATTAAAGTGTTTTCGTTCACAACAAGTCTCAACTATGGCTTAAAGCATATGGCGTACGTCATCAATGTTGCTGATCACGTTGTAAATTTCTTCTATGTGTTTACCGCTTGTCACTGTGGCAACAAACGTTACCGACTCATAATTGCCTTTACTGCTTGGCTTTACTTTTGGTGCGTAGTCACCAGGTGCAATAGGTTGTAATTTAGCTAAAATTTGTTCCGTAAGGTTAACGTTTGCTAAACCCATAACTTTAAATGTGAACGGACATGGGTACTCAAGGTACTCATCAAATTTAGTATTTTTAACAGGTTGAACCACGACGGTGACTCCTCAAACAAAAATGTTGGCTACGTGAGATAATATCAATCCGCAATAAGACTTAATCATTTTGCGGGGCTAAACGTGTTGCTACCTGCGTTAAAAATGCTCATTTAGAACAACTAAATAGCGATTTATTAGCCAAGTTATCAACACGTTTTTCCAGCCTCAAAATAGATTACTTAATTAACCGAATTGGTATAACGCTAAGCGTGACTGGCAGGTTTAGGGTGATCCTGCTTATATGGGGCGCATTCTAGCATTTTTCAAGCAAAAAAAAACGCCTCATAACAGAGGCGCTTCGTTTAACAACCCAACGACTGTCGGGTTATTTTTACGTTTACATAATTTGTAAACGTAAGTAGTCGTAAATTTTGCTAAAGAAGCTGCCTTCTTCCACTTCTTCAAGTGTAACTAGTGGGTATTGTGCAATGTCTTCGCCCTCTAGTTGTAAGAATAACGTACCTACTTTAGTGCCTTTCGCTAATGGTGCTTCAAGCGTGTTGTCTAGCTCAAAGTTAGCTTTAAGGTTTTTATGTTGACCACGTGGAATGGTAATTGGGGTATCTTCTAAAATGCCTAACGATACATTTTCTTTATTACCCATCCAAATACGTTGCTCTGCAAAGCTGTCGCCTGCTTTGTAAGGTGTAATTGTTTCAAAAAAGCGAAATCCGTAGTTAAGTAGTTTTTTGCTTTCTACTTTACGTGCGCGCTCGCTTGATGTGCCCATAACAACCGCAATTAAACGCATGTCGTTTTTAGTTGCAGACGTTACTAAACTATAACCTGCCTCTGATGTGTGACCCGTTTTAATACCATCAACATCTAGGCTTTCATCCCATAACAAAGAGTTACGGTTATATTGTTTAATACCGTTGTAAGTAAACGATTTTTGCTTATAAAGTGCGTACTCATCAGGTACATCACGAATAAGTGCAGCACCTAGCGTCGCCATATCACGTGGGGTAGTGTAATGCTCGTCTGTATCTAAACCGTGGCTATTAATAAAATGGCTGTTGCTCATGCCTAATTTAGCGGCATGGGCATTCATTAAATCAGCAAATGCGCTTTCGCTACCTGCAATGTGCTCAGCCATGGCTACACACGCATCATTACCAGATTGAATAATAATACCGTGATTAAGCTCATCAACACTTATTTGCTTGCCTACTTCAATAAACATTTTTGACGATTCAGGGAAGTTTTTAGCCCAGGCTTTTTCGCTCACTGTAACCATATCGGTTGGTGCAATGTTACCGGCGTTTATTTCTGTACCAATTACATAACTGGTCATCATTTTAGTTAAGCTTGCAGGGGCTAGCTTTGTATCAGCCTCACCTTCAGCAATAACTTTACCTGTCGTAAAGTCTACTAAAAAATAACCTTTTGCATTAATTTGAGGTGGAGCCGGAATAATTTGGGCGCTGGCTGAAAATACGGCGGCTGTGCAAACTAAGCCGCATACACCTTTGAGGATTTTATGTTTAATTGATTTCATCATACTCATTAATGGTTAAAGTTAAAAATTCGCGTTAGTCCATCTTATACCCAAACTACCCCGAGATGCGAGCGTCGTTGGAATTAAAAACAACTTAGACAAGGTATTGATTGTCAATAATAGTCACTCTATTGTTCAAATCAATAACGCAGTATAAATCGTTTTTAAACCACGCTTCAGGGCGTTTCACTAAGGCTGATTTTCTGTGTTGTTATTTTTTAAAAGGGATTGCCATTTAAAAAATAATACCTAGATTTTAAGCCCCAATACAACGCTGAATCCTACATTTTGGCGTGGTTTAGGTATTTGTCTTACTGAGTGTAAAGCAAGAACGCGTTTTGAAATTGGTTTTGTTTTAATTTTTTTAATACGTCTTGTGCATGCTGGGCATCTTTAATCGGGCCCAAATGCAAACGATAAATGTTGTCTGCTTTTACTATATTAGTAGGTACTTGATACTGCAGGCGTAATGTAGAAGCTAATGCTTCAATATTGCTAAGCGTACTACCCGCAGCTACCTGTATATATGTTTTACGTGCAGGAATGCTGTCGAGCGTAATCGCCTCTAGCTTAACCTTGGCTGTACCGTGAGTGTAATAGCCTAATTTATAAGCAGCAGCATACGAAAGATCTATTATTCTGTCATCATGAAACGGCCCACGGTCGTTTACACGTACAATCACCGATTTATTGTTGGCAGTATTAGTAACGCGTACAAAGCTTGGCAGGGGTAAGGTTTTATGTGCCGCGCTCATGGCAAACATATCGTAAATTTCACCGTTTGAGGTATGGTAACCATGAAACTTACGGCCGTACCACGAAGCGATCCCTTCTTCTGTATACCCTTTTTCATCAAGCATTGGGGTATAACGTTTGCCTAATACCTCGTACGGGCGACTTGCACTGGCACTTTTTTTAACATCCACCACAACGGCATCTTGCATCTCAAGTGCGGTTGGCGCGCGTAAAGGTGCGGCATCGTGCTCCATATGATAACGACTATTAGAGCCGCTACTACATGCGCTTAACATAAATATTAAGGCTGAAATAAATAACAGCTGGGTAGGCTTATTCATTATTTTAAAAGCATCCTTTTATCTGTCGCAATTGACATAATAATGCCAAATCCGGCCATTAACGTCACCATAGAGGTGCCGCCATAACTAATAAGGGGTAAAGGTACACCTACAACAGGCAACAAGCCCGATACCATGCCTATATTTACAAAAATATAAACAAAAAAGGTGAGGGTAAGGGCGCCGGCCAATAATTTACCAAACGCATCTTGCGCGTTTACCGCAATGTATAAACCACGGCCGATAATAAATAAGTACAGGCTTAATAAAACACATACACCAAATAAGCCAAACTCTTCACTTAATACCGAAAATATAAAGTCGGTATGGCGCTCTGGTAAAAATTCGAGTTGTGATTGCGTGCCTTGCAACCAGCCTTTACCTTCTATACCACCTGAGCCGATGGCTATTTTGGATTGAATAATATGATACCCCGAGCCAAGCGGATCGCTCTCTGGGTCTAAAAACGTTAATACGCGCTGCTTTTGGTAGTCGTGCATACCGTAGTGCCAAAATGGCCATGCTGCCAGTGCGACAATCGAGCTTAAAAAGCCAATTAAACGCCAGCTTAAACCCGATAAAAACAACACAAATATTCCTGAGCTGGCAATCAAAATTGAGGTGCCTAAGTCGGGCTGTTCTTTAATTAATAAGGTAGGCAGCATCACGATGACAAAGCCAATAATTAGGTGTAATGGACGTGGCGGAAGTTGGTTTCGGCCAATATACCAAGCCACCATCATAGGGACTGCCAGCTTCATAAGTTCTGAGGGCTGAAAGCGAGTAATACCTAAATTTAACCAGCGCTGAGCGCCTTTTGAGCTCACGCCAAATAGCAATACGCCCACCAACATGAGTAACCCAACACAGTAAAGGGGGATCACTAAGCGTTTAAGAGTCGCGGGGGAGAACTGTGCAAGCACTATCATGCCTATAATAGCGCCGCCCATACGGGTGATATGGCGGATCATCATGGCCGAGTCTTGGCCGCTTGCGCTATATACTATGGTGATACTGCCTGCCATCATAAGTAATAAGGCAATTAGTAACGGTAAGTCTAAATGCATGCGCATCCATATCGAGCGCTGGGTGTTTAATACGGTCATTGCGCTGTATTCCTAGCAACTTCTATTGGGTTTGCTGCAAAATAGTAATCCATTAGCTCACGTGCAATAGGGGCACCCACAGAGCTGCCGCCACCGGTGTTTTCTACCACAATTGAAACCACAATTTTAGGGTCGTCATACGGAGCAAAACCAATATAAATCGCGTTATCGCGTTGGCGCTCCTTAAGTGATTTTGCATCGTAACGCTCACCTTGGGCAATACTCACTACTTGCGCTGTGCCTGTTTTACCCGCAGGGTCATAATTAGCGCCTTTAAAAGCACGGTGGGCCGTTCCTGTTACTTTTTTTACGGTATTGTGCATGGCATCGAGCGCGATACGCCAGTTATCAGGGTTATTAAGTACCACAGGCGGTTTTTCTTCGTTATTAATTTGCGTCACTTGGTCTTCTTTTTTAGCCACTTGTGCTAAATGCGGCGGGTGGTTTATGCCTTTATTAACCAATATGTTAGTCGCGTTAGCAATTTGAATGGGGGTGGCAGTCCAATACCCTTGGCCAATCCCCACTGAAATAGTATCGCCACGCCACCACGACTCTTTAAAGCGGCCTTCTTTCCACTCTTTTGAGGGCAATATGGCTGTGGTTTCTTCGTGTATGTCTATTCCCGATAAATCACCAAAGCCAAAGCGGGCCATAAAATTACTAATTTTTGTTATGCCTAAGCGGTATGCCGCATCGTAAAAGTAAGTATCGCACGACTCTTCAATCGCTTTGTAAACATCTACGTGGCCGTGGCCCCAACGTTTCCAATCGCGCCATTTATGTTCAACATTCGGTATTTGAAAAAAACCAGGATCCCACACCGAGGTGCTTTCACTGACAATGTTTTCTTCAAGTGCCAGTATAGCCATATGCGGTTTTACTGTGGAAGCTGGCGCATAGCGCCCTTGAGTGGCACGGTTAATTAGAGGGCGGTCGGGGTTTAGCAGTGCTTTATAATCTTTACTGCTAATACCATGGACAAATAAATTAGGGTCGTAACTTGGGTTTGAATAAAGTGCTAATACGCCGCCATCTTTGGCATCCATTACTACAACCGCGCCGCGCATATCTTTAAGCGCATGTTGGGCTATTTGTTGTAAACCTATATCTAAGGTAAGCACTAAATCACTGCCCGGCTGCGGGGGGGTCATACTTAATGTGCGAATAACACGGCCGCGGTTATTTACTTCAACGCGTTGAGAGCCGACTTGGCCATGCAAAAGCTGCTCGTAATATTTTTCTATGCCAAGCTTACCAATATCGTGCGTAGCGCGGTAATTTGTGGCTTGGTCTTCTTGTTCTAACTTATTAAGTTCTTTGCGGTTTAGTTTTGCAACGTAGCCTAATGCATGGGTTAGCGTATCGCCATATGGGTAAAAGCGTGCAAGGCGCGCTTCAATGCTAAAGCCCGGAAATTTATGCTGATTAACCGCAAATTGAGCCACTTCGGTTTCATCTAAGCGGGCTTTTAGTACTTGCGACTTAAAACGACGCGTATGCTTTATGTCATCAATGAAGTCTTTTTTTTGCTGCTCGGTAATCGTAATTATTTTGCTAACTTGCTCAAGCGATTTAGCTAAATCATCGACCTCTTCAGGAATAACCTCGAGGTTATAAACGGGTTTGTTTTCAGCAAGCAGTACACCGTTGCGGTCGTAAATGAGGCCACGGTTTGGCGCAATAGGAATGACTTTAATACGGTTATCGTTAGAGCGGGTTTGATAGTCGGTGTGTTCTTCTACCTGAATGGTATAAAGATTAGAAAGCAAAATTGCCACTAAGCCTAAAACAAAAATAAAACCCACAAATGCGCGCCGTGCAAATAAGTTTGCCTCAGCGGAATGGTCGCGTATTGTGGGTCTTTGCTTAATCATAACAAGGCGTTACTCGCGATGATAAGGATGGTTGTTATTTAAGCTCCAGCCTCGGTATAGGCTTTCGGCAACAATAATACGCACTAAAGGGTGCGGTAACGTTAAGTTAGATAACGACCATTTTTGCTCAGAGGCGGCAATGCACTCAGGGGCTAACCCTTCAGGGCCGCCAATAAGCAAACTAACGTCGCGGCCATCGAGCTGCCACTTTTCCATATTTTTAGCAAGCTGGTGAGTATCAAGTGGTTTACCTGTTACCTCTAGGGTAACAATGCGATTGCCTTTTGGAATAGCGGCTAAGGTTTTTTCACCTTCGGTGTGCAAAATGCGTTTAATATCGGCATTTTTACCGCGTTTACCGGCCGGAATTTCTATTAACTCAAGCGCCATATCTTTAGGAAAACGGCGTTGGTACTCTGCAAATCCGGTTTCTACCCACGCTGGCATTTTTGTGCCAACGGCAATCATTTGTATTTTCACGTAATACTTCCAAGCTCAATTAAAAAATAGTGGCGCTTAGCCCCACAGTTTTTCTAGATCGTAATAGCTACGTGCGTGATCTTGCATCACGTGTACAACTACATCACCTAAATCTACCAGTACCCATTCGCCTTCGTCTTGACCTTCGTAACCTAAAGGTTCTTCGCCAGCGTGGCGAGCTTCTTTTGCTACGTTATCGGCAATTGATTGCACATGACGCTTAGAAGTACCCGAACACACAACCATGTAATCGGTAATGTCTGAGCTGTCACGTACGTCTAGTTGTACCACGTCGCGTGCTTTCATATCGTCAATTTTGTCTAGTGCAAAGGCAAGTAGTTGTTTCGAATCCAAGGTATTGTCTCAATTTTAAATTTAATAGCGTGCATTTTAACATGCTAGGGGGTTTTAATCATCACTTTGATAAAGCTGGTGTTGCTTAATGTAGTGACTGACTGGTTCGGGTAATAGTTCATTATTTTTATTGGTTTTTTTTAATTGCTCTCGAATAGTGCTTGAAGCAGCATCACGGGTCTCACCAGATAAAAAATAAAGCTTACCAAAGTTGTTTGTGGCAAGTTGCTGTGGCGCTTCAGTGTGGGCATTACTGACATAGCTTTTAAGCGCCTTATTTGGGTTACATGTTTGCCCCGGGCGATGATAAACCACTATATGGCATAGCTGTGTAATTGCTTGCCATTCATACCATTTGTCGAGGTTATTAAATGAGTCCATGCCCATTAAAAAAAGAATTGGCGTATCTGGGTGCTCAGCTCTTAGTTCTTGTAAACTCAACAATGAGTAAGAAGGCCCAGTACGATTAAGCTCTCTTAAATCAAGTGCAAAATGAGGGTAAGGGGCAATAGCGGCATTGAGCATATTAATACGGTGCGCTGTACTTATACCTGGCGCAGCTTTGTGCGCGGGAAGTGCACAGGGCATAAAGTACAACGTGGATAAGTTAAATGTATTTACACACTGTGTGGCCATATTTAGGTGGCCTAAATGCACAGGGTCGAAGGTGCCGCCAAAAATTGCAATCATGTTAAAAATCTTTAGTTAAGTGCGTGGCAAGGCATTGGAATATCAAGCGGCTGGCAAAACTTAATACAAATATGGGCAAGCGCTTGGTAAGGCGCAATTAAGTTACCTTGTTTGTAGCTTGAATCAAACAGTGCAAGCTCACTGCTTATTTGCTCAAGGGTATTAATATTTAAGCGGTTAATCGCATTTTGCACTGGGCCTTGCTGGTTTTTCCAAATACCATTTTTTTTAAATAACTGTGCGATAGGCTCGCCATTTAAAAGCCCTTGCTGAATAGTGAGCAAACTGGTGAGCTCTTTATTTATAGCCCATAAAATACTCACCACTTCGGTGTTATCGCTGGCCAGTTTATTAAGTACCTTAATTGCTTGCTTGGCGTGGCCATTTAATAGGGCATCACTTAAGTCAAAAATATCAAACTTGGCTTGATTTAATAGCCCTTGCATCACGAGTTGCTGGGTTATTAAGGCATTACCATGCAGTAGCGAGAGCTTTTCGAGCTCCTGAAAACACGCTAATAAATTGCCTTCGGTAGCGTTAATTAAGCTCAGTTTTGCTTCGTTTTGCATATTTAGAGAAAGGCGCGCTACTTGTTCATCTAACCAGCGTTTTAAATGATTCCCTGCAAGCGGGTAGCACGGTACAAATACACCGTGTTTATCGAGCGCTTTAAACCAAGCGCCACGTTGTACGTCTTGGCTGGCTTTAGCCCCTTTTACAATTAAAATGGTATCAGGGTTAATTAACTCGACTATTTTTTTAAAGGTATTACTTCCTGGGGTGCCAGGTTTTTGTTGGTTTAAATCAAGCTCAATTATAGTGCGCGCACTAAACAAAGACATGCTTTGATATTGAGCTATAATTTCTTGCCAATCAAACCCTTGCATTAGGGTAAATTTAATTACCTCATCAAAGCCTTGGGCTTTTGCCGTGTCGCGTATTTGCTGCACACATTGCGCTTCCTGAAACGGTTCTTCACCAAACACTAAATAAAAGGGTTTTAAACCTTTATTTAATTCACTCGGTAACTGATTAGCATAACAGCGCATTATAGTTGCGACAGCTCTCTAACAATACGACCACTGGCTTGCTTACGAATTTCGCTAATAAGCAGCTCAAGCTCTTTTGCTTTTGCAAGAGCGTGATCGGGGTCGTCTTGGTAGTTACGATAAAGCTCAAAGCGTTTTTCTATGGCTTTTTCGCCTGGGCGTTTAACAACATAGCTTACCCCGTAGGCAAGCTCGTATTCAGCCACCTGACCATTTTGAAACAACGACAAGGTTTGGCGCTCAATACTTTCTTTGCGTAAGTAAAGCTGGGCAACATTTTTAGCCGAAGGCGTCAGTTCTACGTTACTGGCTTTAAGCTCTTTTTTAAGGTTTAAAAATAACGATGATTTTTCATCATCACCTTTAAGTGTAAGCGTTTTAAGGTTATCTGGCAGGCTAGAGGCTTTCTTTAAATGAAAGCCACAGCTAGATAACACAAAACACATTAGCACTAAGGCTAATGTGTTTTTAAGGGTGTTAAAGCTAACCATTTAGTTAGCTACCACGTTAAGTAGTTTACCCGGTACGTAAATAATTTTACGAATGGTTGCGCCATCAGTAAATTTAGTTACGTTAGACTCTGCAAACGCAAGTGCTTCTACCTGCTCTTGTGTTGCATCGGCGGCTACAGTTAGCTTAGCGCGTAGTTTGCCGTTTACTTGTACGATGATTAATTTTTCATCTTCAACAAGGGCAGACTCGTCAACTTTAGGCCATGCTGCATCTAAAATGTCACCCTCTTTACCTAGCTCTTGCCATAACTGGTGCGATAAATGCGGCGTAATTGGCGCAAGCATAATAAGTAGGGCTTCTAATGCTTCGTTAGCAATAGCAACATCTTGTGTATCGTTTAACGGCGCTTTTAATAACTTATTAGAGAGCTCCATAATGGCAGCAATTGCAGTGTTAAACGTTTGACGACGCTCAATATCATCGCTCACTTTTGCAATGGCTTTGTGTAGCTCACGACGCAGTACTTTTTGTGGGTTACTAAGCGCTGATTTATCAAGTGCTTGGTAGCCAACTGTTTTCACATCTACTGCGTATTTCCAAATACGTTTTAAGAAGCGGTGCGCGCCTTCAACGCCTGAGTCTGACCATTCAAGCGTTTGCTCTGGTGGTGCGGTAAACATCATAAATAAACGCACAGTATCTGCACCGTATTGGGCAATTACTTCTTGTGGATCTATACCGTTGTTTTTAGACTTAGACATTTTGCTCATGCCCGATGAGAACACAGGTTCACCATCTTCTTTGTGCCATGCTTTAGTTACGCGGCCTTTTTCGTCAGTTTCGGTATTTACATCGCTTGGCGAAATCCATACGTCACCGCCTTTTTCATCTTTACGGTAGAACGTTTCGGCAAGTACCATGCCCTGACAAAGTAAGCGATCGAATGGCTCGTCTGAATTTACTAAACCAAAATCACGTAATAACTTATGGAAAAAACGCGAATACAATAAGTGTAAAATAGCGTGCTCAATACCACCTATGTATTGGTTTACTGGTAACCAATAGTTAGCTGCTGCTGGGTCTAGCATGCCTTCGTCGTGACGCGGGCTACAGTAACGTGCGTAGTACCAAGATGACTCCATAAAGGTGTCAAAGGTATCTGTTTCGTGTGTTGCTGGTACGCCGTTTACCGTTGCTTTTGCCCATTCTGGGTCTGCTTTGATTGGCGAAGTAACGCCATTCATAACTACATCTTCTGGTAAACGTACTGGCAGCATTTCTTCGGTGGCGGCTAATTCGTTACCGTTTTCGTCGCTCAGCATTGGGATTGGTGAACCCCAGTAACGCTGGCGGCTAACACCCCAATCACGTAAGCGGAAGTTAACTTTACGCTCACCCACACCCAGTGCTTCTAGTTTGTCGGCAATAGCGTTAAATGCGCCTTCAAAATCAAGGCCATCAAATTCGCCAGAATTAACTAACACGCCTTTTTCAGTGAATGCTTCTTCTTTTAAATTTACTTCAAGCTCTGAGCCTTCAACCGGTGCAATTACTTGTTTTATGTCTAGGCCGTATGCTGTGGCAAATTCATAGTCGCGTTGGTCGTGTGCAGGTACTGCCATCACCGCGCCTGAGCCGTAATGCATTAATACAAAGTTAGCAACCCAAATTGGAACTTGCTCGCCCGTTAATGGGTGAGTCGCGTAAAAGCCTGTTGCAATGCCTTTTTTCTCCATAGTGGCCATGTCTGCTTCGGCAACTTTGGTGTTTTTGCATTCTTCAACAAACATTGCAATTGCATCGCTGTTTTTAGCGGCTTCTTGCGCAATAGGGTGGCCACCGGCAACGGCTAGGTAAGTTACACCCATAAATGTATCTGGACGTGTAGTGTATACGCTAAACTTTTCGTTGTTGTCGGTACGCGTAAACTCAATGTCTAACCCTTCAGAGCGACCAATCCAGTTACGCTGCATGGTTTTAACTTGCTCAGGCCAGTCTTCTAATTTGTCTAAGTCATCTAAAAGCTCTTGTGCGTAGTCAGTAATTTTAATAAACCACTGTGGAATTTCTTTTTGCTCAACCACTGCACCAGAGCGCCATCCACGGCCATCTATAACTTGCTCGTTAGCAAGTACAGTTTGATCAACTGGATCCCAGTTAACCGTTGACATTTTTTTGTACACTAAGCCTTTTTCGTACAGCTTAGTGAAAAACCATTGTTCCCATTTGTAGTATTCTGGGTGACACGTGGCTATTTCACGATCCCAGTCGTAACCAAAGCCTAATTGCTTAAGTTGGTTACGCATGTAATCAATGTTTTCGTATGTCCACTTAGCTGGCGCCGTTTTGTTTTTGATAGCGGCGTTTTCTGCAGGTAAACCAAACGCATCCCAACCCATTGGTTGCATTACGTTTTTGCCTTGCAGGCGCTGGAAACGAGAAACAACATCACCAATGGTGTAATTACGCACATGACCCATATGCAGTCGGCCACTTGGATACGGGAACATAGAAAGACAGTAATACTTTTCTTTGCTCTCATCTTCGGTGACTTTAAATACCTGGTTTTCTTCCCAGTAACTTTGGACTTTTGACTCTATGTCTTGCGGGTTATATTGCTCTTGCATCTATGATTCCAGACTTCTTGCAAACTAATAAAAAATTGCCGATAGGATACCCCAAATAAAAGCCTAATCACAGCGTATAAGCACGGTTTTGTTAAAATCTCACTTTCAGTGCAGGTTAACCTATACTTATCTATGTTAAAGGCCAACACGCCCTTGATTTTGATGGAGTATAAAATGGCAGATTATAAAACATGGCTTAGCGATTTAACTAATTGGCTAAAAGATGTAAAAGATCACGAAGTAAAAGATGCAATGACCCGATTTGTTGAATCTGAGCAAGCACTTAAAGACCTAGGCAAAGAAAAATACGGACTCTATAAAAGTTATTTGCAGCGCGACATAGAACACGTTCAAGAAAACGAATCGCACTATAATTCGCTTGCATGGCAAGAGCTTAAAGAGTCGTTATGGTATGAGCTTTCACACATAGAGGACAAAACCCAGCTTGAATGGCAGTCTCTTAGTCAAGATTTTAAGCACAATGGGATGTATCACGCAGGCGAATGGATAGCCATGGGCACATTAGTATGTAAGAATTGCACCCATAGTTTTGATATTTATCACGCTACACAAATTACACCGTGCATTGAATGTGATGGTATTTATTTTAGCCGTAAGGCATTACAACCCTAAATATATGTATTAAGTGGCTTGTAGGCCACTTAATACGCCCAAAGCCAGCGAGTATGTTGGTACAAAAAGAAGTTAGAATGACGAAAAAACTGCTGCCATTATCTGTTTCACAGCTCGCACCGAGCATTTCTACTAATCACGTTAGCACGTGTATGAGCAATCCATACCCAGAGCAACTTACCTTTATAGGCCAACAACGTGCCCAAAGTGCCCTCGACTTTTCACTTGGGATGGAGCTGCCAGGCTACAATGTTTATGTAATGGGTGAGGCCGCGCATGGCCGATTTACACTCGTAAAAGACAAACTTAAACAACACGCAAAAGATCGCCCCACACCTAACGAGTGGTTGTATGTTAATAATTACGACGACCACCGCGAGCCAATTGCGCTATTTATGCAAGCAGGGCAAAGCAAGCAATTAAGTGACGATATAGACTCATTTTTAGATGAAGTACTCGACACATTTCCGGCAGCTTTTGATAACCCAGCTTATCAACGCAAAAAAAAGTCAATCGAGAGCGAATTTAACGACGCTTACGACAGCGCTATTACCGCAGTAGAAGAAATGGCGCTTGAGCAAAGCGTAGCGCTAATAGAAGAGAAAAACGCCGTAGGTTTTGCGCCTTTAGTTGAAGGCAGGCAGTTAAGCGATAACGAATTTGCCGCCCTAGATGAAGAGCTTCGTGATGAGTTTTTTGAAAAAATAGAAAAACTAGAAGATGCCTTAATTGAAGCGCTGATTGAGCTGCCACGCTGGAAACGCGAATCAAAAGAAAAACAGCGTAATCTAAAAAAGGCCACAGCCGAGCAAGCTACAAAGCCGCTATTAAAAGACTTAGAGCATAAATACGCTGCACATATTGGAGTGCTACGCTACTTAAAAGACATTCGCGTAGAAATAATTGATGCAGTACTTGAGTGGCTAGACGATGAAGATGAAAGCGAAGAAAGCAAAGAAGACTTTGACCGTAAAGGCATGCTTACCGACTTTTTTGCGCCTAACATTTTAGTTGAATTTAAAGAAGACGATGCCGCACCTGTGGTGTATGAGCCAAACCCAACCTTTGGCAATATATTTGGCAAAATTGAGTATTCAACATCGCAAGGCTCGCTTATAACCAGTTACCGCTCTATACAGCCTGGTGCATTGCACCGTGCAAATGGCGGTTACTTAATTATGGATGCCGAAAAAGTAATGGCCAACCCGCAAGTGTGGGATGGTTTAAAGCTTTCGCTTAAAACGCACCAAATTAAAAACGACCTACCGTATCAAGACAGCTCAGTAGGCAGCAGTTTTACACTGCGCCCGCAATTAATTCCTCTTGATGTAAAAATTATTTTATTAGGCTCGCGCGATTTGTATTACACCATAGGTGAGTACGATGAAGAATTTGCAGAGCTGTTTAGAGTACTTGCCGACTTTGATTACTATTTACCAAGTAGCGATAAGCTTCAGTACCAATTTATTACTAAAGTGAGTGAGTACTGCCAACAAACGTTAAAGTGCACTACCACAGAGGCCGCCATGGTGCGGTTACTTAAATTTAGCTACCGCCAAGCAGAGCACCATAATAAATTATCGGCGCGCTTTGCCGATGTGCTTGAACTGGTGGCTGAGGCCAGCTTTTACGCCAAGCAAGATAAGCAAACACTGATTGATGCGCATCATATTGATGAAGCCATTGAAGGTAAGCAGTACCGCACCGGCCAAATAAGCGAAAACATGCTAAGCGATATAAAAGAAGGCCACACACTTATAGCCACACAAGGTCAAGCCATTGGTAAAGTAAACGGCTTAACAGTGCTGCACATTGGCGATACGTCGTTTGGTACACCCGCACGCATAACCGCCACCGTATATGCCGGCGCCGATGGTGTAATAGATGTTGAGCGTGAAGCCGAACTAGGTAAAGCAATTCACTCAAAAGGTGTAATGCTACTTACCGGTTATTTAGGCAACAAATACGCCCAGCACTTTAGCTTAACGCTAAGTGCTAACATAGCTATAGAGCAAAGCTACGGGTATATAGATGGCGATAGCGCCTCACTTGCTGAGTTATGTGCGCTTATATCGGCTATTACCAGTTTGCCTATTAGCCAGTCTATTGCCCTTACTGGCTCTATTAACCAACACGGTGATGTGCAAGCCATTGGCGGTGTAAACGAAAAAATAGAAGGCTTTTTTAAGCTGTGTAAAATGCGCGGCTTAACAGGCGAGCAGGGCGTTATTATTCCTAAATCTAACCAAGTTAACTTAGTACTTGATGATGAAATACTTGAAGCGGTTGAGCGCGGTAAATTTAATATTTACGCAGTAGAAACTGTAGACCAAGCACTTAACTTATTAATGGATATTGATGCCGGCGATATTATTGACGGCGAATACCCAGAGGATTCTGTTAACGGTATTGCTTTAGCACGCTTAAAAGACATAGCCGACATAGTTAATGGCGATAGCGAAGAAGATAAAGAAGCCGAAGAAGATGAGGAAAAACACTAAATGATCAATATAATTTTAGCGGTGATCATCGCTATATTTTGTTTTTTAATTTTTCAAAATAGTAAAAAAGCAAAGCAACAAGCTGGCATTAACGCGCAAATTGAAGCCGACTACCTTGTCGCTAACGCAAAAGTAGAGGGCGTAATAGAAACCGCCTCAGGCTTACAGTACAAAGTGCTGCACAAAGGTGAAAGCGAAAATACACCTAACCCTACTAGTAAAGTAAACGTGCATTACCACGGCACGTTAATAGATGGCACCGTATTTGACAGCTCAGTAGAGCGTAAAACGCCAATAAGCTTTGGTTTAAATCAAGTTATTAAAGGCTGGACCGAAGGCTTACAACTTATGAGCCCAGGCGATAAATACATATTTTATGTACCGCACCAATTAGCCTATGGCGAAAAGCGAGTGGGCAGTATTCCACCTGCATCGCTGCTTATTTTTGAAGTAGAGCTTTTGGCTATTGAGTTTTAATACACGCGTAAAAAAGTGTTAATAACTTTATAAAAAAACCCGTTAGCTAACGGGTTTTTTATTGCTTGTCTTTCAGTTATTTAATATTAATACCAATTCGCTTAATTAAGTATTATTGCGGTTTGGTATAACTTTAATTATTTGGCCACTGTTGCCATAGAAAGCTTATTAAGCACCACAGCTATTTTATTAAGTACTTCTTCGCAGCCTTTTATATTGTGGCGTTCTTGCAAATAAGTGGGGCTGTTGTAGGTAAGCCAAACTTGGCCATTGTTGTCTTGAGATATATGTACTTTTTGCGGTAAGTCTATCGCCACACTTTGCTGACACTGCATTAACGGTGTGCCTACCTTTGGATTACCAAAAATAATCACTTCACTTGGGGCCAATTCCATATCAACATTTTGAGCGTTTTTTTGATGATCTACCCGCGCAAAAATGGTTATCCCTTTGTTACTGGCTATTTTTTCAAAACGGTTAGCCGTTTCTTGAACAGAATAATTACTTTGAAAACGTACTAAGCTGTCATTCGCACTCGCCACGGCCGTGGCCGAGAGTAAAATAACCCCTAAAAATAGTCGGTTTAACATGGTTTGCTCCTCATAAAAAGGCTGATACCAATTCGCTTAATTAAGCGGTTTATTTTGAGGCTGGAAAAACGTGTTTATAGCTAGGCAAAAAATTCGCTATTTAGTCGTTCTCGGCAATTGCTCCTGTATTGCGCTACCTTCTGCATCCATGCAGTCGTAAATGAGCATTTTTTAACGCAAGTAGCGACACGTTTAGCCCCACAAAATGATTAAGTATTAATGCGAATTGCTATTATAAAGCGTATGAAAAATACACACTATCTGAGTTCTTTATTTGGTTCAACACTACGCAAAGGGAATAAGTATAAAACGTGAGCATAAACGTCTTTAAGTACCTATTTTAGTTGCGATTAATTCGAAAAATAAGGATGAATATGAAATTATTTGCATTGCATATAGTAATGATAGTCGTTATCATTCGCGGCGTTTTATACACCTCTTTTCAGGATCAACATGTTTAACCAAAAATACTTGGCGCTTAGTATTGCTGCGTCTTTTTCTGCTTTTTCTAATGTGGCATTTGCCGAGCAAAATAACGAAATTGAAACAATAGAAGTAACAGGCCGCGCTCAGCAGTTTTACCTAGAAACCGAAAGTAAAATTGGGACTAAAACGGATTTAGATCTTATTAAATTACCGCAATCTGCGCAGGTATTAACCGAGCAGCTTATTATTGACCAAGCCGCGCGCGATATTACCGATTTATACCGCTCAATAGCCGGGGTAAGTGAGTACAGTTATTCGGGTGTTACTTTTCGTGGATTTAGAGACGATGCCAATGTATTTTACGATGGCGTACGCGGCGACCCTTACTCGGGCTTTGGTGTACCGCAATTATTTAATGTAGCGCGTGTAGAAGTATTAAAAGGCCCAGCCTCTGCGTTATATGGTGGTGGTGAGCCAGGCGGTATGATCAACTACGTGACTAAAAAGCCAAGTTATACGCAAAGTAAAGAGCTAAAACTAACGCTTGGTAATTACAACACACATGGTGCCTCACTTGATATGACCGGCGGTTTAACCGACACCATGGCATACAGAGTAGGTGGTTATTACGAAGAGCAAGACAGCTTTCGTAATAATGCAGATTCAAAAAACAGTGAGTTTACCGCTGGTTTATTATTTGATTTAACCGATTCAACCACACTAACCACCACTGTTGATTACATTAAGCAAGACTTAGGCGGTAACCGCTTACGTGGTGTACCGGTAGATGACAACGGCAACTTTTTAGTTGACCCTAGTTACAACGCAAATGAAGCATTTGACTACCAAGACATGGAAGCGTTAGTGCTGCAAGCCGAGTTAAAGCATTACTTTAATGATGATTTTTCTGTAAGTAGCACACTGCGTTACATGGATAACGAACGCGACCAAGCCTACCATGAGTCGCAAAGCTGGGTAGATGTAAACGGCGATGGTGAAGCAAACATTGATGACGAAACCATTAAACGCGAATACCGAAAGCAATACCGCGCCAACGAAGAAACAAGTTTAACCACCGACTTTGTTTATAGCTTTGAGCAAGGCCAATTAGCACACCAAGTATTATTTGGTGGCGACTACCACATAGTTGATACCGAGTACGATTACTTACGCGCCCGTTATGAAGCGGACGGCGTGGCTAACTTAAACATATTTGACTTAAATTACGGCGAAACCGACCCAAGTACTTATAACCTTACCGACATGAACCGCGATGGTGTTGAAACCGACCGTTTTGGACTATACGTACAAGATGTTGTAAGCATTAACGAGCAATGGACCGTGATTGCCGGCCTGCGTTACGACTATTTTAAAGAGCTAAATAAAGAAACCGGTTACAGTTACTCAGATAACGATGTAACACCGCGCGTGGCCGTTACATACCAACCTGTTGAAAATACCTCGTTATACATAAATTACTCAGAAAGCTTTAATCCAGCATCATCGGGTGACCAAGAAGATGTAGAAGGCGAGGGCAACTTAACCCCAGAAACCGGTAAACAAACCGAAATTGGTATGAAAAACCAATGGCTAGATGGCAAAATTATGAGCACCTTTGCTATTTACCAAATTAATAAAGAAAACGTAGTAATGAGTAACCCCGACGACACGGGCGCGGGTGACGGCATTGCAGCACTTTTAAATATTGGTGAGGTAGAAAGCCGCGGATTTGAAACAACGCTGGTGGGCGATTTAACCGAGCACTGGACGCTAACCGCTAACTACGCCTACAACGATACACTAGTTATTGAAGGTGTGACCGGTGATACTATTTCAAGCACCTACGGTGATGGCTCTCGCTTTGCTAATGCGCCGCGCCACCAAGCAGGTTTATGGTCGCGTTTTGCGCTTGATAGCATCGACTCGTCTATAGCATTTGGCGCAAATTACGTAAGCGAGCAAATAAGCCAAGATGGCCAAAAAGTTAAACCCTTTACTGTATTTGATATGAGCTGGACTACGCGCTTTGACGATGTGTTATTAAGCGTAAATATTAATAATATATTTGATAAAGAATACGCAGTAAGTGGCTTTAGTGAGCGTAACGGTCACTTCCCGGGCAGCCCACGAGAAATAGTAGGCCAAGTAACCTATAAATTTTAAAGCAATTTAAGCGCGAGCTTATCTCGCGCTTAATTTTTATCGCTATTAAAATTAGCGGCTTCTTGCGCTGTGTTAATAGCTGTAATAGGGAAGGGGATCACAATACCTTCTTGGTTATAGCGTTTATGTAGCGCTTTAATAAAAGCAGATTTAACCCAAAACCGATTAAAGTACTCTTTTGCGCGCAGCATTACGGTAAAATTAATGCTTGAGTTATCAAAGGTGTGATACACCACAAAGGTATTGTAATCATCAACCCCCCACTCATGGTCAATTAGTACTTGGCGCGCAACTTCAAGCGTTACTTGCTCTACAAAATCTAAGTCTGAGCTGTAGTGAACGCTTACATCAACAGGTACACTCAGTTCTTTTTCGGGATAAAAGTAATTAATAATACGCGATTTAGAAAGCTGACTATTAGGAATAATAATCATATTATTTGGCAGCATTTTAACCCATGTAGAGCGCCAACCAATTTTCTCTACAAAGCCTTGCTCCTTTGACTCAAGCTCAATAAAATCCCCCACCCGTATGGGTTTATCTATAACAAGTTGTACGCCCGAAAAAAAGTTTTCAAGGGTGGGCTGCAGGGCAAGTGCCACCGCTAATGACGTAATACCTAACGAGGCAATTATAGGCGTAATAGAAATACCCAAGGTGCCTAACAGCACTAAAGCCCCGACCGATAAAACGCTTACCCTAATAATGCCTTTAATAATACTTTGCGAATTAAAAATTACCGCCGACTCTTTGCTGTAGTAATTAATGGTGCCCACAAAAAAGCGGTCAAAAAATAAAATAATAGCCACTAAGCCCAAAATAATATTAATGGTCGAAAACGAAATATAGCTCGCAACCGGCTCGCCTTGTATTAACAACCCTTGCTCTATAATGGTGAGTAGCACAATAATTGTGCAAAGGGTGAGCGGTTTAGAGATAGAGGCGATAAGTAAGCTATCGAATATAAATTTAGTGTGAGAGGTCCACTTTTTAAGCCAGTACATTATAAAAAAGCGGATGCAAAACAAAGCTATAGTTATAGAAACTAAACAAATAGCAATAACAACCCAAGGTTGCTCTGTTAGGTTGTAAAAAGTAGTAGCAGACATTACTTACCTCTCTTTTATAAACTTAAAAGAGTAAGCAGCAAGTTATGTACCTATATGAATAGTTAGCCAAGGCAAGTAAGTTGAGGCTATTTAAATAGCGTTAAACTGGCAAGCTAATACCTGCCAGTTTAAATGAAGGACTAAGGCCGTATATCTTCCGAGGTTAAATTTATACTTTTTTAGCTATCCACATACCGCCAAGTACGGCTGCAAAAAATAACCAAAATTCCATTTTAAGTGAAGTAAGTTGCACAAGGCCAGGGCCTGGGCATATGCCGCTTAATCCCCAGCCTAAACCAAACAGTACAGAGCCAGTGATTAGCCGAGGGCTAATGTTTTTAACATCACTTAAAGTAAACGTTTCACCAAGCAGTGGTTTATCTTTTTTGGCAACCCAAAACCACGCCAGCATCATTATTCCCATAGCCACAGCCATTACAATAATTAAACTGCCATCCCATTGGTTTTGAAAATTTAAAAAGTTAAGTACTTTGTCGGGGTTTGTCATACCACTAATGATAAGCCCTAAACCAAATATAAATCCTAAAATAACATGAATTACTGCTGTCATTTTTTTTACCCTACTAGGTTTGCTGTTATTATAGCCACGGCCATAAATGTACATGTCGAAACCCACGAACGGGTAGAAAAACGCGACATACCACATACGCCATGGCCACTTGTACAGCCATTAGCTAATGAGGTGCCCATACCGACAAGTAGCCCAGCTATCACTATAAGCACAGGCGATAAGCTCAGCTCACCTTCTAATAAAGACGGCGCAAATATACGCACCGCAATACCGGCTAATAATAGCCCTGCAATAAAGTATAATTTCCAACGCGACTCAGCCGTTTGCTTATTAAAAACAGATTTAACAATGCTTGATATACCGGCTATTTTTCCGTATAAAACCAGTAATAGTGCGCACGCTATTCCTATTAAAGCACCCCCTATAGCTGCCGCTATTGGTGTAAACTCTGTAACCATTTTATATTCCCCAAACAACCGACACACCTAGGCCTGATTGCTCCATTTCAATTGATACTTGTTGGTTTGGCGCTAAGTAGTTAGCACCCGATACTTTTTTAGCTGGCGAGTAAAAAGCCATTGCATTTAATTGTACCGTGTTACTAATAGAATGGCTAAACCCCGTAGTAAAATGCCATTCTTGTACACCTGGCGCTAAAATATTAAGTAAAACGTTTGATGAAGGAATAGGTTGCTCTGTATACGAAATACCAAAGCGAATTTTTTGTTTTGCTGTACGCTGCCACTGATAGCCAAGTTTATAAATGGTCATATCGTCCCAACCAAAACCTGCGCCTGCATCGGCACCTAGTGGAGCCGACATTAAATTATCAATCGGGTTAGCAATGCTGTTTACTTCACTGTAATTAATTTTTTGCCAATCAAATACAAGCTGGTTGTTTGGCGTAATTTTATAAGCTGCGCCAATTTGAAGCGAACTAGGTAAATCAAATCCACCTTGCTCAGCAAACAAACCTTTATAGCTATCAAACTCTTGCATAGATACTGATGAGCGGTAACTTGCTCCCCAGCTTAATGACGAGTTTATATCTTGGCTAATACCTAATTGAATACCTAAGCCTGTGCTGGTGTCGGTACCATTATTGGTAAGGGCTTGGGGCGATTGCGAAAAAGGCGCAAAGTTTCCTAGGCCTGTAGCTTTAAACTGCTGCACTGCATAAATTGGTGATACACCAAGGCGTATTTGCTCGTTAAGTTTGTAGCTTATTGTTGGGCTAATAAACATTTGCTTTAAATCAACACCCGTAGTGCCAGCATAAAATGTGCCTTCAGGCTCTGAATCGGCGCTGTAGTCGGTGTTCATACCGCCATTACCATAAACTAATAAGCCAATACTTACTTTGTCATTAAGCTGGTGGCCAATAGCAAATTCAGGAATAGCAAATAAAGTGTTATCACTTTTTTGGGTTTTTGCTTGCAGGTAGAATGCGTCAGGGTAAAAGGTATCTACATCGGATGCTGAGTATTTTCGATCAGGCGAAAAAAGCTCCAAGCCCACAGATAATTGCGTGCCATTAGCTAAAAAGGTAGCAGGGTTATTAGCGCCAGACATTAACTCTTCAGATAGCGCAACACCCGCACCCGCCATGCCTTTGTGGGTCATGCCATAACCATGAGTAAAATACCCATTGGTAGCAAATGCGTTAAACGAACCTAAAGTGAGGGTTAGGGCCAAACCAGATACTAACTTATTTTTCATTTTGGTAGACATACGTAGTGGGAAAACGCGGACAATAGCTAATTTTCTATATTCAAAAAAGGAATTTAAATCGATTACTTATAGTAAAAAGGAATACTGAACGCGAGAGGTAAGCCAATGTTTAGCGCAGTAATTATTAGATGGTTTAATACTGCTATTAAATCAATCACTTACCTAAAAAACACAAAGCGGTGAAATGGGTTCACCGCTTTCAGGGCTAATTACATAGACTCAAGTGTTTTACCACGGGTTTCTGTAATGTATTTGGCCACAAAAAATATGCTAATAAGTGCAGATAAAGCATAAAAGCCGTACGCACCTGCAAGGCCAATGTTAGCCAGCATAATAGGGAAGGTCATGGTAATGGCAAAGTTAGCAATCCACTGCGCGCTTGCAGCAACAGCAAGCGCTGCCCCACGAATACGGTTATTAAACATTTCGCCTAATAACACCCACACAACGGGGCCCCAACTTAAACCAAAAAATACCACAAATAAGTTAGCCATAATAAGCGCGAACGTACCCATGTTATCGCTAAGTGCAAGCTTGCCTGCTTCATCAAGGCCCGCACTGCCAAATATATAAGTAAGCGCGCTTAAGCTGATAAACATACCAATACTGCCTACTAATAGCAGTGGTTTACGGCCAATTTTGTCAACAAGGGCAATAGCAATAAAGGTCGATACAATATTAGTCGTACCCGCTAATACATTTATAAATAACGATTGCGACTCATCAAACCCAGCAGCTTGCCAAAGCTCAGAGCCGTAATAAAACACCACGTTAATACCCACAAATTGCTGAAACACACTCAGCGCAACACCCGCCCATACAATCGGGTGTACTTTTTTACTGCCATCAATGAATAAATCGCGAATACTTGGCTTTTTATCGCTACGTAAGGAGCTTTTAACATCGCTTATTTGCGCAGCAACGTTGTCGTTCGAAATTTTACTAAATACTGTTTTTGCATCGTCCACTTTACCTTGCGCCACTAAATAACGAGGCGACTCAGGAATAAACAACACACCCACTAAAAATAGTATTGCAGGCACAAGCTCAGCCCAAAACATCCAGCGCCAAGCAGCTATATCAAGCATTAAAATATTTTGCGCACTACCTGCTGCATCAGCAATTAAATAGTTACTTAAAAATGCAGCAAATAAACCCAATACAATAGCGAGTTGTTGTAATGTAGCTAAACGACCACGAAGGGCAGGTGGCGCAACCTCTGCAATATAAGCTGGCGCCAATACCGATGCAGCACCAATACCTAAGCCACCAAATAAGCGGTAAAAAATAAACTCGGCCGAGCTTTCGCTAATGCCTGAGCCAAACGCACTAATGGCAAAAATAATCGCGGTGATGATCATAATTGCGCGGCGGCCAAACTTATCAGCCAGCGGCCCCGCAGCAAGTGCCCCCACGGCGCACCCTAATAATACCGAGGCAACATTAAACCCCGTAGCCACACTGCTTGAATCAAACGCATTACCGAGTGCCGACACCGTGCCGTTAATAACACCCGAGTCAAAACCAAATAAAAAGCCACCAATAGCAGCCACGGCAGAGATAAAAATTACGTAAATAAGAGAGCATGTGCCCAATGTGTGCGCCGAGCTATTACTGCTCGGCGAGAGAGGTGATGTCATAATTGTGTGTCCTGGTTTTTATTATTGTGTACTTTACTATATTGAGACGTGTGGTGCTGCGTATTTTAAACGAATTTTATCTGGGCTAACTCTTTCATAATCAATATTAAAATTATTGTTTAATACTTCTAGCAGTCCTTTAATATCGCCCGTTTTGAACATGCCAGCTACTTGTACTTTTTTGAGACGGTCATCCTCTGAAAGCTCGAAATCTATATTGGTATAGCGGCTGATTTCAGCCATGGCTTCAGCAAGTGATTCACCTCTAAATATTAAGCTACCTTTACGCCACGATAATCTAGCGGCCACATCCATAGGATCAACTTTTTCGACCGCTTTAGCAATTTTGCCTTTGAAGCTTAAATCAAGTTTTTCTCCCTTTGACACCGAAGTTGAACTATTTGATAAATACTGACCTTGTTTATTAGTCCCTTGGGAAAGATTTGGTAACGGTTTGGTACTTTGCTCTGCAACAAGGACTTTGCCATCTGTCACAATCAGTTCTATTTGCTTTTGACCTACTTCTACATTAAATGCAGTACCAACAGCCTGAATAACTTTATCACCAGCGATAACACTTAAAGGGCGCATTTTATCGTGAGCTACGTCTATATGAATTTCGCCACGCAGTAAATTTATTACGCGAGCGTGTTGGGTATACCTCACTTGAACAAAGCTATTTGTGTTTAAGGTGATTTTACTTTTATCAGAAAGCAGTATGTCCTTACTTTCACCTACGTCGGTTTGAAAATTAAGCTGTTTAGCAACCACAGCTGATTGATTAACCGGGTAAAAAAATGAAAAGTTAAACGCTTCTTGAAAAAAGCTAAGTGCAACAGCTAATAAAATAGATGCAGCTGTTGCACCTAACCACACAGGGAGGCGTTTTTGTTTTACTGGTGTTTGTGGAAACAGATCTGACAAGCGGCTGAGGTCGTCCATTTTGTCCCACAGCTGTGCTACTTCAAGTAACACCTCTACATTTTTATAAGATTGTGACAACCATTGCTTTAACGCTTGTTCTTCGAGCTTAGACAGTCCACGATCAAGTTTAGCCAGCCACTCACTTGCTTTATCAAGGCGCGCATCGTCGCTAGTGTTTCGCTCGTTTATATGATGAACATTACTCATTCCTCCCTCCTGCATTTAGCTGCGAAGAAGTATTTGGTTGCCCATAAACACTTTTTGTAGATTGACGCATAAATTGCGTACAACGTTTCATGCCTGTTGCTATATGTTTTTCCACGGTACTTTCACTAAGGTTTAATTGAGCAGCAATTTCTCGCTGCGAATAACCATACACTTTTTTTAATACAAACACTTTACGGCACTGCACAGGTAAAAGCCGTATGGCTTCACAAAAATTAGAAAATTCACTATCGGTGAGTGCTTTTTCGTACATTTCGTCTTGCTGGTGTTCCGCTAAGAGTTGCTCTAACGCTTCCATGTTGTCGATCCCATCGACTAGGCGTATATTGGCTTGCTTTTGGTAATCGAGCGCTAAATTTCGCGCCGTTTTATAAATAAAAGATTTTGGTGAGCTTATGTTTTCAGTGTTTTTAATCTGACAAATTCGCACATAAGTTTCTTGCACTATATCTTCAATTTCATGTGGCGGCACTATACGTGCAACTACATTTGAGAGACTTTTGCGCGAGGCCAAATAGACCTTATAAAAAAGTGTGTCTTTCGTCATTTAGTGTGTGTCTCGTGTGTGTGTTTACGGCAATTATTGTTATTGTTTTGCCAATACAAACTAAGACGAATGGTAAGAAAAAATCCGCCATTAAATTTAAAAAATAAATAAGTTTTTTTATTTTTAAATTTAATGTTCACTAACCGCAAAGGGCATAAAGCTTGTAATGTAAAGGCGAAGTGTACTACAGTTTTTGCCATTATAAATACCTTACTAGGTACTGACTCTGTACTTTAGAAACTTTAACTTTTTAATTAATAAGTAAAAAACTGCAATGTGGACTGTATTTTTAATTGTTTAAAAATACAGTTAAAAGCGCAAACAATAAAAATAATAAAGGCATAAAAAAAATTAGCATGGCTAGTCAAAAAAATAATTTATTAAAAAAAAATAAAAAAAATTTATGGAGGAAAATAAAAAGTCACTCGTCTTTGTTCTGTGTATGGCCAAAAACTATACACAAGGAATATTTACATTTGCCGCTTTGTTTACCGCTTTATGCGCTGGTTTTTAGCTTACTCACCACCGAGGTAAAAGCGAGCGCTGTAAACGATAAAGCTGTGTTTAATATTCCAAGACAAAGGGCCGATTTATCGCTAATAAATTTTGCCGAGCAAGCCGATATTACTTTGCTTTTTCCGCTGGATAAAATTCAGCAGTTACAAACAAATACTATTGCTGGCGAGTATTCAATAATAAACGCATTACAGATTTTACTCGATGGCACAGGGTTGCAACCGCATGTTAGCGAAGATGGGCAAATATCTATTTTAATAGACCCAAGTTTCGAGAGAACTGACAACATGGCTAACTATAAAAAAAATGGCGTGTCCAGTGCTGTACTAGCTGTACTAAGCACAATGGCAACGCTCCCTGCAGTGGCAGAGACAGCAGCACAAGAACCAGAAATAATTGAAGTACGCGGGATCAGAGGCTCGCTTGGCCGAGCTATGGATGCCAAAAGAGAAGCGGGCGGCGTGGTCGACTCCATTTCAGCAGAAGATATTGGTAAATTCCCTGACACAAATTTAGCTGAGTCTTTACAGCGAATTACGGGGGTTTCAATAGACCGTTCAGGCGGTGAAGGGCAGCTTATTACGGTGCGTGGTTTTGGCCCGCAGTTTAATACTGTGCTTGTAAATGGTCGCCAAATGGCCTCTGAAAATCAAAGCCGTGCTTTTAGCTTTGATACTATTGCATCAGAGCTAGTTAAAAGCTTAGATGTATTTAAAACCTCAACAGCCACTATGCAATCTGGTGGTATTGGCTCAACAGTAAATGTAAATACAGCGCGACCATTTGCGATTAGCGGTTTTAAAGTGGCAGGTAGCGTTAAGGGTATTTACGATGAAAATAGCGAAGAAACCACACCTGAAATTTCTGGATTAATTAGTAATACATTTAATGATGACACATTGGGTGTGTTGTTCGCTGTTTCTCGCCAAGAGCGCGAAACACGCTTAAACCAGGCGCAGGTAGACGGCTGGTTAGAAAACGTGGGCGTCCCAAACCCGCAAACTCAAAGCGGGCAAGCATACACCGGTAATATTTTTTCGCCGCGTAATTACGATCATAAAGTAACAACAGAAACACGTACACGTACCAATGCAAACTTAGTAATACAGTACGCACCTTCAGATGATTTAGTTATCACTGCTGATGCGCTCTATTCTGATTTTGATGTAGAAGCAGACACAACGTCTTATGGGCATTGGTTTACAGCGCCAAACTTAGAAGGCTTTGGCGGCGCTGCAGGGCCAACTGTTGATGAAAATGGCACTGTGGTTGATTTATATCAAGAGGTAGGCCTTGCCACCGATATGCACGCTAAAAAGTTTGATCGTTTAACTAACTCTAGCGCATTAGGTTTAAACTTTGATTGGCATGTAAACGATAACTTAAATATGAAGTTTGATTTAAGCCACTCAAAAGCTGAGCGTGAGGCTAATAATGGTGGCGGGGATCAGTTATCGTTGATTGGCTATGCTAACCGAGTTCGATTTGAAGTGGATGGCGGTATTTTACCTTATGCAAGTGAGTTTGCCTCTGCTAACCCTAACATTTATAGCGGCCAGCAAGAGCTGGACGGTGTTGCTTATAACCCTGCAGTTACACCTGATGGCGTATCAAACCATTTAGATACAGCCAATAGCCGAGCACATGTAATGCTACGCCGTGGTTGGGCTGTAGAAGATACCGTGGATCAGTTTCGTTGGGATAGCATTTGGCATAACGATGGTACATCAGGCCTAGTCTCGGTCAATTTTGGTGCTATGTATTCAACTGAAACAAAAAATCTTGATCGTTGGGATAACGAAGGTGTTGGTATTCACTGTACTTTTTGTGGTTACCCAGATGACCCAAGTATGGATGGCTTAGCGCAATTTGTATTTGACGCAGGAGATGACTTTTTATCTGATGTGAGCGGCAGCGGTCGTATGCCAACGTCATGGCTTGCACATGATGGTGAGGCAAACTTTGCGTACCTTGAGCAAATAGCTGCAGCGAATGGTCAGCCTATTAGTTTTGATGCAGTTAAGCGTAATAAGTCGTTTGAGATAACTGAAGATACTTTCTCGTTTTATACAGAATTTGATTTTGAAGCTGAACTTGCAGGCATGCCTTTATACGCAACAGCCGGCTTTAGATACGAAAGCACCGATGTAGAAGTAAAAGGCACAGACGAGCCAGTTAGTGCATTAACGATCTTAGATAAAACGGAAATGCTTGCTAACTTTGGCGCCGTAGAAAATATTTCAGCAAGTTCAGATTACGAAGCGATTTTACCTAACTTTAGTGTAAAGCTTGAAATAAGTGATGAGCTAATAGCACGTGCTGCTGTATCACAAACAATTACACGACCAACACTCGATAGTATGTCGCCTGTAACTGTAATCGAAACAACTCGGCAGGGGGGCAATTTAACATCAAGCTCTGGTAACCCTGAACTTGAACCGTTTACCTCTGATAACTTAGATTTATCATTAGAGTGGTATTACGCTGATGCCAGTTATTTATCCGCTGGTTACTTTAGAAAGAATGTTGCTAACTTCATTATCAATACCACTGAAGATTTAACCTTTGAATTGTCTGGTGGCGGATTGTTGACTGACCCTTCAACAGGTAACGATGTAGATAACCCTGATGCAGCCGACTCAACGGCTGTATTTACAAACACCTTACCAAATAATAGCGAATCGGCGATTGTTGATGGCTGGGAAATAGCCTTACAGCATAGTTTTGACAGTGGCTTTGGCTTTATGGTTAATGCAACATTTGTAGACAGTGATGCAGAGCTAGACCCTGCAGATATAACTCAAGTATTTGCATTAACAGGCTTAAGCGACTCTTATAATGTGGTTGGCTTTTATGAGAATGGACCATTTCAAGCGCGTTTAGCCTATAACTGGCGCGATAGCTTCGTACAGTCACTTACACAGCTAAATGGTGATGGTGTGACAATTGTGGAAGATTACGCACAACTTGATGCTAGCGGCAGCTATGACATTACCGAAAATGTGTCGGTATTTTTTGAAGGTATTAACTTAACCGAAGAATATGTGCACAAGCGTGGTCGTTTTTCTAATCAATTATTATTGGTTGAAGATAGCGGACGACGTTTTGCGTTAGGTATTCGCGGTAGTTTTTAACTTTAATTAATAAAGTGGCTTTTACATTTAGTATTAGCCACTTTTTAAATATGCCTTTATAGGTAACAAGTATGAACCAGCAAAATAAAAAAATAAAAACAGTGGTTGTCGTTGGTGGTGGTATAGCGGGCTGGCTAACAGCCGGACGATTAGCGGCGCACCATAAAAGTAATACCCCCGATGGCCTTAATGTTGTGCTAGTTGAATCTCCAAATGTACCAATTATAGGTGTTGGTGAAGGCACTTGGCCTACCATGCGTAGTACATTAATAGCACTTGGTATTAGCGAAACCGACTTTATACGTGAGTGCGAAGCAAGCTTTAAACAAGGTGCAAAATTTGCCAAATGGGTGGATGGCAGCAATGATGATTTTTATTATCACCCATTAGTTTTGCCACAGGGCTTTTCAAAAACAGATATGGCAGGGCATTGGTTAAATAATACCGCTGAGTCAACGTCTTTTTCTAATGCAGTATGTTACCAAGAAGCTATTTGTGAGCAAGGGCTTGCTCCTAAAACAATTCGCACCCCAGAATATGCTGCCTTAGCCAATTATGCCTACCACTTAGACTCGGCGAAATTTGCCGTTTTTTTACAAAAACATTGTACGCAGGAGCTTGGCGTTAAACATTTTTTAGCTGATGTAACACAGGTCAATAGTGCTAAAAATGGCGATATTGCAAGTGTTACCACAAAGCAACAAGGTGAAATTAGCGGTGATTTATTTGTCGATTGTACCGGTTTTTCATCATTGTTATTAGGCGAGCATTATAAGGTTCCTTTTATGCCTTGCGATGATGTGCTGTTTATCGATACCGCCTTAGCAGTGCAAGTCCCCTATGAGAATGAAGATGAGAGCATTGCGTCTCACACAATTTCAACAGCGCAAGAAGCAGGCTGGATATGGGATATAGGGTTACAACACCGCCGTGGGGTAGGTTATGTGTACTCGAGTAAATACAGTAGCGAAGCACAAGCACGAGAAAAGCTTAAAGAGTATGTTGGCGATAAAATAGAGTCGTTAACAATTAGAAAAATCCCTATTAAAAGTGGCCATCGCTCACACTTTTGGCAGAACAACTGTGTTGCGGTAGGGCTTTCGGCTGGCTTTTTGGAACCGCTTGAAGCTTCTGCATTGGTATTAGTAGAAATGTCAGCGCAAATGATAAGCGAACAACTCCCCCACACCCGCGATATTATGGATATTACCGCCAAGCGCTTTAATGAGACGTTTAGCTACAGGTGGGAAAAAATAATCGACTTTTTAAAGTTACACTATATTTTATCAACCCGTGACGATAACGCATTTTGGCGTGATAACAGAGACCTAAAAACGATTCCTCAAAGCCTACAAGATCTAATGAAATTATGGCAATACCGCGCCCCTGCTGACCACGACTTTACAAGTAACAATGAGGTGTTTCCAGCGGCGAGTTATCAATATGTTTTATATGGTATGGGCTTTAAAAGTGACTACAGCACAACTTCCTATATGCTTAAAGACACTGATTTTGCTAAAAGTCAGTTTGATAAAAATAAAAGCATGATAAACCAAGCAGTCACTAACTTACCTAGTAACCGAGAATTGTTAAATAAAATTAAGAGTCATGGCTTTAGCACTATTTAGCTTAAAAATTTACACATAAAAACAATAAAGAGACACGCATGGAAAATTTAGTCGCATTAGAGCAAAGTGCTCATCAGCATATAAAAATAGACACACAAAAAGCACAATCACACGCTGAAAACATTAATATGATCCCTGTTGTTATGGCAGAACTTAATCAAATTGCCGTTCAGCAGCCTATAGTTTTTGCAAAAAACTCAGAAACAGGGGAGTTTACACTCAATGCTTTATTAGGCTTTGAGCAACATGAGAACTTGTTTTATCAGCACTCGCAGTGGCAGGGAGTATATTTACCGCTTCAGTTACAGCGTCAGCCATTTTTTGTTGGTGATACTCATGCAAAGCAAACTCAATACCCTGTGTGTATTAATTTAAATAGCCCAGCAGTCATTAATAACCAAGCGCAAAGCCAGAATGATTTAGAACCAATTTATACCCAAAACGCAGAAGAAAGTGGTTATTTTAAAAAAATAAAGCAGTGTTTAGGGCATTTACTACAAGGCGAAATAGACAATAAAAAGTTAATAGATACCTTGTTACAGCATGAGCTACTGCAGCCATTATCGCTTGAGGTAACGTTTCAGAACAGTCAAAAAACAAAGTTAAACGGCTTATACACTATTAATCAAGAAAGACTCGCACAACTTGATAGTGATCAAATTACGCTTTTACATCAACGCGCTTTATTACCCGCTATTTATACTGTTATAACCTCACTTGGCCAAATATACTCATTGATTGAGCGTAAAAATGCGGTGCTTAATTTAGCCGATGATTGATTTTACACTTAATAAAAATATGGTGTTACAGATACACACTGTTGGGGAGGAGCAAACCCCAATTATTGTTATTGATGATTTTGTAAATAATGTAGATGAACTTATTAATTTTGCTGTGTTTTCTCAAAACGCCAGAGAAACATTTTGCGCACAAGAAAGTGATTTTTATCCAGGAGTAAGAAAAGCAGCACCGCTTAGTTATATCGAGCGGTTAAAAGACCTTGCGCCAATTATTAATTCACACTTTGATATGACAGATAAAAGCGAGTTTGATGTAATACTTTCTGCTTTTTCAATTGCATGCACTGAACCTGATGAGCTAAGGCCAATACAAATGCTCCCTCATTTTGATGCACCTAATATGAATCAACTTGCTATGGTGCACTTTTTATGTGATGAAACGCATGGTGGCACTTCATTTTATAAGCATAGAGCCCTAGGGTATGAACGCATAACAAAAGAGCGACTTATGCCATATAGGCAAACTATTAAGCAGCAAGCCATGGCGCAAAAGCTTCACAAAAACCCACATTATATAAATGGCAGTACAGCTTTGTTTGAGCAAGTTTACAGTGTAGAAGCAAAGTTAAATCGGGTTGTTATATACCCAAGCAACTTATTGCACTCTGGTAATATAAATGCGGCTAACGATTATGCACGCGATCCAATTAATGGGCGTTTAACTATTAGTAGCTTTGCTGTTTTACGTTAGCTTTTTATTAACTGCTAAAACTTTCAAAGTATTCTTTTAAGTTAAAAGTTGAATATGTCCCCTGAAAGCTGGTTAAAACTAATTAACCAATTAGCACGCGTAATTTATAGCACAGTTTAGCTTATTCAATTAAAGTGGCTAATTAGTTTATTGAGTATTAATTCTTTTTTGAGGCTAGATGGATGCTAGAGATTGTTGCTACTGAAGACCTAAAGACTGCCGCACAGTTTACGTTTAACAATATGAAACCCTATTACGAAATGTATGCGGTAGATTGGGATGTAGAAGACGTTTATCAAGCTACCAAAAACCTTAAAAATTTTGATATTTTGTGTAAGGAGCAACACATAGGTGTCGTGCGCTTATCGTTTGATGAAGGGCGTTGTCAACTTCGCGATATTCAGATTGCAGCTACTTATCAAAACAAAGGTTATGGTGCTCACGTTATTGCTAAAGTAGTTGATATAGCTCGACAACACAGCGTCAAATTCATAGACCTCAAAGTATTTCAGCGTAGCCCAGCATTTAAGTTATATAGCCGTATTGGATTTGCAGTCGATAGAAAAGATGATCGTTTCTACTACATGAGCTTGCGAGTCTAATAGCAACAGTATTAAGAGGCGTAAAGTACTTGGTTTCACTACTCTTTAGCTAACTTTAGTCAAGTCCGACTGTATTGCCTTATGCAGGCATTAGTTTTTAGGAGAGCGAGGTGTTCTTAATTGCTGTGTGGTTTGCTCAAAAATTTAAAAGTACATTTAGGCCTGCAGGTTTTGGCTCATTCCTATTTGGTGTTTTTTTGGTTTACATAATTACGATTAGTTACCGCTAATAAGTGGCTAAGCTTACCAAGGGTAACTAAGAATGAGCGTTAACATATTCCCCCGTTTCTCCCTCACACCTCAAAGTTATTAAAGTATTCTTTTTGCAATTCTATAGTGAGTGCTTTAGGGCGAATACCTTGTACTAAGCTGTATACCTCTTCTTTTGTGTAACCTGCCGAATTTAAAATAAGCGCAGCAACCAACCCTGTGCGGCCAGTGCCGCCTTTGCAATGTATGGCAATGGTTTGTTTTTGCTGTATGGCTTGTAGTATATCTGTTTTGTGGGTGTTCCAGCTTGATGTAAAAGGCTGTTTGGGTGCTTCGTCGTCATTTATTGGTAAATGAAACCAGGTTATATCGTGCTTTTTGCACTCATTATTAATTGTTTCTACGTTGTTTTTTTCAAGCTCCTTTTGCGGCATAAGCGATAACAGCATGTGAGTGCCAGCCGCTTTTAATGTAGCGATTGAATCCGCTAGGTTTTGCGTTTTTGTACCAGGGCAAGGCGTAAAAATAATATTTGCGCCGTTATTGAGTGATAAAACATCGTATGGGTGCGCGCTCATGGTAAGTCCTTTATTTTTAATAAATTTACTTTTATACGCTCACTATAGCGTGTTTTAGTTACAAGTTTAAGATTGAATAATAAGCACAAATGCTAGATACTGTTTTTATATACAGTTGTGGCGATGTTATGAAAAAAGAATTACCAGCAAAATACTATTTAGCGCATTTTAGAGAGCTTATTGAGTTTGTAACAAGTAAATGTATGCATTTACTTGAGCCTAAACATAGTGAATTTATTAGTAAAATTAACCAGCTAGATGAGCAAAGCCAATGCATGTTGGCGCGTGTGTATTCGCGCAAGCCTTATTTAGTGCAGGCGCAATCGCTTAATTATGAAGAAATAACTTCGCCGCATCAGGCTATTTATACGCTAAAAACAGCGGGTATTTTATATGAGCCAAACGCACAGCATTACAAGCAGCTTATTGCGCATTTAACCAAGCCCATGTTGGTGGAGTTACTCAGTAATTACAGTGAGCAAGTAAGCTTTAAGAAAAGCGCAGCTAAAGGGGAGTTGGTCACTATTGCATGTCAGTTTTTTAGTGATCGCGCAGATGATTTAGCCCCTTTATATAGCCAATATGTGATAAATAACCGTGAAGTTTATTACGAGTATTTTGAGTTTTTATTTGCAGGGCGCTTAAGTAGTGGCGATGTAAACCATCAAAACCGCTTTGTTATGCGCGATTTAGGGTTAACCGCTACCCGCGAAGGGCACAGCGAGAGCTTATCGCGCTTTAATACACTCGCTGAGGCGCAATCTAATTACGTTTTAAATCGTTACCGTTTAGCGTTTAAAAACATTGGCAAAACAGCCGGTAATACAAAAGATGAAACCTTTGATGACAAAGCCCCTTACACCGAGCTTGCGTATTTAGTATTGGCGCAACCGGCGCACGGCGCACAAGCGCACGACATTAAAAACAAACTGCTGGTTAGGCTGTATAAACAACTTAAAAATACCGATAGCGAACTTGCTTTTAGCTTACTTGAAGGCTGCACCGATTACGCCGAAGCCCAAGAAATTCAAATAAGAGAGCAATACCGCCTAGGTAATAAAGCGTGGGTTAAAGCGCAGCTAGAGCAAATTATAGAAAACCCGCTCACCGACGATTTACTGTACTTTGCTGATGACTTTTTAATGCGTAAGTTTAATAAACAAACGCGTTCGCGCTTAAGTACTATGCTGGCCGACACCCAATGTGTACTTGAAATTGACGAAATTTACCGAGGCGATGTAGAGCAAGGCGTAAATGAGTATTACAGTGCAAAAGGGTTAACGGTTTTTAATACCGAAAACACCTTATGGCAAAGCTTGTTTGGCTTAGTATTTTGGCACGAGTTATTTATTGAGTCGCCATACCCGCCGTGTAATGAATTTGATATTTACCCGCAAGTTTTACAGCTTGGTAATTTTTATGAAGCACAAAGCACGCAAATTGACGCACGTTTAAAAAGCTGTAGCACTAATCAGGCGCTGCTTAATTTGGTATGTAAACATGCCGCGCAGTATTTTGAGCAGCCCAATGGTTTATTTAGATGGCGCAGCAATTTATTAGAGCCACTAGAGGCACTTATTTTAAACAGCCCGCTTGAAGCGTTAATTGCGCACTTAACGGCTATGAGCAAACACTATTTACAGCTAAAAGACGGCTACCCCGACTTAATGGTTATTAATAATGGCCAAGTACATTTTGAAGAGGTAAAAGCCCCAGGCGATAAGCTTAGGCGCAACCAACTTACCACTATTGATAATTTAAAAAATGTAGGCTTTACAGTACATATTGCTGCAGTTAAGTGGTTTGTAGACCCTAACCGTATTTACAGCGTGATTGATATAGAAACCACGGGTGGCTTAAAAGGCGGTAACCGCATTACCGAAATTGGCATTGTTAAAGTGCAGCACGGTAAAGTAATTGATACCTGGACGACACTTATTAATCCGCAGCGCCATATCCCAAGCTTTATTACTAAATTGACCGGCATAAGCGATGGCATGGTTTACAACGCGCCTGTATTTGCCGATATAGCACAGCCACTACTAGATAAACTCGCAGGCAGTATTTTTGTAGCCCATAACGTAAACTTTGATTACGGTTTTATAAAAAAAGAATGCGAGGTTGCAGGGCACTTTTTTAAAATGCCAAAAATGTGCACCGTGGTCGAATCGCGCAGAGCGTTTAAAGGGCTAAAGTCGTATTCGCTTGGTAACCTTAGCGCGCATTTTAATTTAAATTTAACCAGCCATCACCGCGCATTGGCCGATGCTACCGCCACTGCCGAGCTGTTATTGCTGATCCAAAACAGTGAAACGCTTACGCAGTAAACGAGTAATTTATATTTAAGAGTATGAAACTTAAATAATTAAGTAACGTTATTATAATTTTTAATTATTTTTGGAATAAAGTGTTTTTGTAAATCGTCTTCTTTATGTCAATCCGACAAACTAGAGGACAAAACAATGACTAAATTAAATAAAATTGTAAGCGTAATGATGTTAAGCGGTGTGTGTACTTTTACAGGTGCAGTGCACGCCGCTGATATTGAACTATCTCAGTCAACGTCGGCGCAGCAACAAACATCTACATCTATTGTGCTTTCACAAAACGGTTTAACAGCCAGTGGTAGCAACGAGTCAAACGTATCTAACGATACACAAGTATCGGCTGATGATTCGCAAAACACAGATTCGACGGCGAATAACACGCAAACTCCAGCGCAAGAAAGCAGTGAGGCCGCAGAGCCTGCAAATACATTAGTTGCATCTGCAAGCGGATCTTTAAATAATGCATTAAATGCATTGGCCTCGTCTTTAAATACCACAGGCAATTCCACAAGCAATACCACAGCCAATACAGCGCTCGATGCAACAACACAGTTAACTTCATCGGCGGGTAATTTAACAACCGCTGTGAGCCAGTCATCATTACTTTCTGTTACCTCTGAACAAGGCGCTCAGCCAGATACTACCGACGCACCAATAGACGCCTCTTTACTTTCAAATGTGGGCAGCGCTACCGATTCAGTTACACAAGCTGATGCAACTAATGCAACTAATGCGCTTAATACCGGTGAGCTTACAAACCAATTAGCAATTACTAATACGGCTGCAAACTCAGTAAGCTCTGCACTGCAAATGGGTGATGCAATTAACACCAGTAATGAAGTAGTAAGCAGTGTTCAGCAATCTTTAATTGACAGTGTGCAAGACAGTACGGTTAGTAGTTTACAAAGCACGGTACAGCAAAGTGTTAGCGGGCAGGTGAGTGCAGCGGTTACTGATCAAATTAGTAACGATGTAGCACTTAGCACCGCAAGTGAAGTAGTAACCAACATTACTAACGATTTAGATCTAGGGCTTTAATACGCCAAGTGCTTGCACAAATGCCGAATGGGGAAACCTATTCGGCCTGTTGGAGAAAAATATGAAATCAGTTATAACCGCCACAGTGTGTGTTTTTAGTGCCCAAGCGGTGCTTGCACAAACCAACCACGTTAAAACAGCTGAGCAAAATAAACCCTTTAAAAGTAGCTTTGAGCTAAATGCAGATGCAGAAGTTGGGGTATTAAGTAACTCGGCGCTCTCTGTTCAGGAGCTTGACGATATTTCGTCGCAAAGCGACAGCGGCATCAAAACCGCAGCCGGTGTTAATGCAAAATGGCAAGTAACCAAAGGCGCTAAATTAACCTCAAGCTATAAGTTTGAACAACAAGACTACGATGAGTTTGATCAATACGATTTAGACCTGCATCAATACGGTTTAGATGGCAGTTATAGCTTTAATAGCCATGAGCTAGGGGTTCGTTACGATGGCGCAAAAGCAAATGTAGATGGCGATACATTTTTACATTTTAATCAAGCTAGCGCCTACTATGGTCATTTTTTAAACCCGCATACGTATTTGCGTATGAGTGTAAAAACCAAAGCTAAACGTTTTGCTACTGCAAAAGCACGTAATGCCGACGGCGTAGGTGGCGATGTAGCGCTTTATCATTTTATAAATAATGGGCAAACCATGCTAATGGCATCGCTAAGTGCCGATAAAGAAAACGCCGACGACAACCAATACGACTTTAACGGCTACGGTTTTACTACTAAAGTTACGCACAAATTTACGGCCTTTAATGTGGCTAACAAAGTGGGAGCTGGCTGGCGTTATCAAAATAAAGATTACGATGAGCAAACAACGGATGATTTTTTTGAGCAAATACCGTCGCGAGATGAGCACCGAAATGTCGTTAATGCGTTTTATAACCTAGCTGTGTTTGAGCACGTAACACTCATAGCCGAGGCTGAATATGGCGATTATCAATCAAAGCTTAGTAGCAATACCTATACGCAATCGGTTTTATCGGCGTCAGTTAAAGTGCACTTTTAGGTGGGTAAATGGCACCATAACCAAAGGTGGTGTCTTTGCCATGCTCGCCTAAGTCGATGGCAAGCGATGTAAGCTCGTTAAGTGCTTTGGTTTTATTATTACCATGCTTTAACAATAAACAACTTAATGCCGCGCTTACATGCGGCGCCGCCATTGACGTACCCGACTCCCTTCCAAATTTTCCATTGCCTTGGCTTGTAACAACATTTACACCAAGGGCTGCAAAGTCTATGTAATCGCCTTTATTTGACCATCTATAAATTTGGTTTTGTGAATCAATAGCACTTACCGCTATCACGCTTTTATACGCACCTGGGTATAACGGCTGCGACGCCGGCCCTTGGTTACCTGCAGCAGCTACAATTAATACGTTTTGTTTTATTGCTGCAGTAATACTTGCTTCTAAAACTGCGTTATTTGGCCCTGTTAGGCTCATATTTATTACGGGTATTTTATTACTGACTAGCCAGTTAAGTGCTTCTACTATGGCAAATAATGTAGCTCCTTGAGCATATTCAGATTGCCTATAAAACACCTCGGCACTGTAAAGCATGGCACTGCCTAAAAGCGGGTTAAGTTTTGCGCCTTTACCTGTAATTAGCCCTGCAATGGCGGTGCCGTGTAAATTTGGCGAGCTTAACCCTTGTGGTAAAAAGCTTTGCGTAGTGATATTTGCACCTTCAAAAGCACTGTGTTTGGTATTAATGGCGCTGTCGATCATGCCAATTTTTACGCTTTGTGTGCAGTAGGGGGCAATAGAGTTATTTGGTGTTACTTTTGCGGTAGGCTCGCCAGTTTGCGCTTGGTATATGTGGTTTCGGTCAAGTATTGCAGACTCATCTATGTTAAGCGCTTTTAATAACTCACTTTTAGAATTAACACCTTGGGGGGCGTTAAAGCGTACTAAGCTCATGTTAAGTGCGTTGTAATTTTTTACCGATACAATGGTTACATTTTGCTGCTTTAGGGTATTAAGTTGTTGGCTATTTGCCATTAATAACCATTGGCGCTCTATTGCTCTAAAGCCGTTTTCTAGCTCTACTTCAACAAATGCGGTGTTTTGGCTATTTATATTAATGTTAAGCACATTGGGTAAGCTGCTAATTGGCTCACTAATTTGCGCTTTTAGTTCATCAATCGAAACTTGTGGTACAAGCACCGGAAGCGGCAGGCGTTGTGCGCGCTCTATAGTTTGCTCAATACGCTGCTCTATTGGGTTTAGCTGCCCAAGCACTTGATCGACTCTCACTATATTGGCTGAGCTCGTTGCGCTAAATATGCAAAGCGAAGTGGCTATTATGTGTTTAACGCGTGTGTTTTTGATATTCATAGTGGGTTACTTCTATTAAATTTATCATGCTTGTAGTTAACGTGTAACACATAGAAATATTTCATTATTCAAATTATTTTGATTCTTTGGGAATAAATGTTTTTTTGAATCGTCTTCTTTATAAAAGGGGTAAAAATCAATGAACGAAACATTAAAAACCTTATTGCCCATGCTTAGGCGTTTTGCCTATTCGCTAACGGGTAGTAAAGCAGATGCAGACGATGTAGTGCAAATAACAATTGAAAAACTATTAGTAAAAGGCATTCCGGATGACGTTGAGCCTGCTAAATGGGCGTTTAAAATTTGCCGCAATGTGTGGATAGACGAATACCGCTCACGCAAGGTAAGGCAAAATACGGCCCAGGCCGATGTTTTACCAGAGCCAATTACAAGTAATGAGCACCAAACACTCGAAAACAAACAAATGCTTAAAAATGTAAATACAGCACTTGGCCAATTACCCGAAGAGCAACGCGCCATTGTATCGTTGGTGGCAGTGCAGGGCATGGCCTATAAAGAAGTAGCACATACACTCGATATTCCTATAGGCAGTGTAATGAGTAAATTATCGCGAGCACGCAGTACACTTTATAACTTAATAAAACCCGACTTTAAAAAGGAGCAAGTATGAACATTAACGACGAAACACTTAGCGCCTTTTTAGACTCAGAGCTAAGCGAGCACGAAATGGAGCAAGTGCGCAAAGCCCTTGAAACCGATGATGAACTAGTAATGCGACTTGCAGAGCTAAGCGAAGTAGACATGCGAGTAAAAGAGCACGCAACAAGTATTGATGATGCACCCCTTAATGAATCATTAGCTAAAACGGTTGCAAAGCTTGATACAGCAACGACAAAAAACACGTTAAATAGCAATGTAGTAACGTTAACGCCTTGGCAAAGGGTTAAGCAGTCGGCTAATAAAAGCTTAGCAATAGCTGCAAGCGTTGCCGTGGTATTTGGTATTGCAATGACTAGTTATTTACAACCCAATGAGTCGCAAAATTTAGTAGCCAGTAACATAGCCTCTGCCCTTGATACACAGCTAAGTAGTGGTGAGTATAAGCAAAGTGATGGCTCAGTATTTAGCGCGCAGCTTAGCTTTAAAAATCAGCAAGGTGAGCTTTGTAGGCAGTATGCGCTAAGCTCAAACAATACCATGCAAACAAGCATTGCTTGTAAAACGCAAAGCGGCTGGCAAATAAAAGCGCAAACAGCCGCGCAGCAAAGTGATAATGGCGCGCAATATCAAACGGCCTCTAATAGCAGTGAGTTAGATGCTGTTATAGACAGCATGATCAGCGGCGCACCACTAGATAGAGCGCAAGAGCAGCAAGCAATTAGTGCAAAGTGGCAGTTAACCCAATAATAGTTTTTATAAAACGAGGTGAATAATGAAAACATCTATTTTAATTATCAGTATTTTACTTATGGCGGGTTGCGCATCTAAACCCGACTACCGCCCAGCTAATAATGGCTCACAAGGTTATAGCGAGCAAAAAATTAGTGACGATCAATACCGCGTCGAGTTTAAAAGTGTGTCAAACAACGTAGCCGACGCCGGTGACTATGCATTGTTACGCGCGGCTGAACTTACCCAAGCGCAAGGCTACGACTGGTTTGTTGTAACAAATAAAGAAACCTTTGTTGAGTCTAAATCGCAAGCGCCCGCGTCATCTATTAGTGCATCACACAGCCAGCAATATGAGCGAAACTGCGGTTTATTAACCTGCGAAACACGCGTACGCCCGAGCAATAGCGTAGGCGTACAAGTGAGCAACAATGATAAACGAAAAGAAGTACACACCCTGATTGACATTAAAATGGGTAAAGGTATTAAACCCAGCGACAATAGCTATAGCGCACAAGACTTAATTGAAAACTTAAGCAAAAAGACACAAAACTAATTATGAGAATAGTTATTAGCTGTTGTTATTCTACATGTGATTATATTTCAGCTACACACTTACGGTCTAACCTTTAGAGACAGTGGGCACTTAATTATTAGTCGGTTAGGTGCCTACTTTAAATGTGATTACACACCCCCTTGGACTTCGAAGTCTTTTAATCTGTATTTTCTCTACCATACTTCTTTCTTTGGTTGTTATTGTTAAATTAAACAGATCAAACCAGTGCTTTAAAGAATAAACTTGTAAAATAACTTTATAATTTTAAAGAGTTTATTTTTGTTTAAATACGCTGCTTCGTTTTTAGTGTTATGAACATGTAAAACTTTTACATAATCTTTATTGCATTCGAATGCAAAAAGCGATAGTTTTTATAAGTCGAAAAAATAGGCATTTAAACGCGCTTTTAATCATTATAAATACTTAAAATTCGGTTGCGGGTTATTTAGCCCTTAAATGCTTAATAAAATAACTTATATCAACAGGTGGAGAATTAATCTCATGGCCGCACATATTTTACGTAAAACACTTATTTTTGCTGCAGTAAACACGGCGATATTGGGCTCAGTCTCGGTATACTCGCAAGAGGCAAAGTTAAACCCTAACAAAGAGTTGGAGGTTATTTCGGTTACCTCTACTAAGCGTGTTAAAAGTATTCAATCAGTGCCGTTGGCTGTGACCGCTGTATCTGCTAAAGATTTACTAGAAAATGGCGTTACTGATATCTTAAACCTTGATAGCTTAGCGCCAGGGTTAAAGTCGGGTGTGTCGGGCAGTGATGCTCGCCCAGCTATGCGCGGTGCTAGAACAGAGCAAGTAGAGGCTAACGATGTTGCCATCGCGTTTTATTCTAACGGTGTTTATCGTCCTCGTCACGGGCAGGCGCTTGCTGGGTTTGTTGATTTAGAGCGTGTTGAAGTATTACGCGGGCCACAAGGTACATTGTTTGGTCGTAACTCATTTGGTGGTGCGATTGATGTTATAGCTAAAAAACCAGAGCTAGATATTACCGAAGGCGGTATGGCCGTTACATTTGGTAATTATGGTCATTTACGTGGTGAGGGCTTTTTTAATGCAGCGCTTACTGATGATACCGCGGTGCGATTTACTGGCGTTCGAGAAATAAGAGATCCCTACGTTGAAAATACATTTAATGAAGATGCAGGCTTAAAAGATGCTGATATGTATTTTTTACGTGGCCAAGTTTTTACTGAAATTAACGACGATATAAATTTAAATGTAAAAGTAGAAACGTGGCAGGATGAATCAAATGGCGGCGGTGCTTTTGGCTACCATATTTTAGGCGTTCCTATAAACCCTGCAACGGGTAAAACAAGTTTGTCGGCACCATTAACTGAGCGAATTGGTCGTGACGATGTGTGTGGCAGTAATTGTGGCCGCTTTGGCGCAGGTTTAGATAACGCTGCAACACCAGGGCTTGATACAGCACAGGCGGTATCGTCAGACCCATTTACTCAGCAGTTTGACTATAAACCATCGCGTGATGTAAGTGATGTAAGCATTAGTGCAGAGCTTAACTGGTCATTAGAGTCGGTAGATTTGAAAGTGATTGCAGCCTCAATGGATTACGAAGAAACGCGCCTTACTGATGGTGATTTTTCGACTTATGCAACCACGGTTGATGGCAATGCGATTGAATCAAAAACAAACTCGTTAGAAGTGCAGGTTAGCTCAACGTATGAAAGCGACTTTGAATGGGTAGCGGGTATTTATTTGCTTTCAGAAGATTTAGACAACGCATTTTTAAATGGCAGCTATGGGGCTGTGGTTGATAATGTGCCAGATACAACGCAACCCCAAGAATTTCAGTACGCGTCGTGGTTAAATCAAATTCAGTTAGAAACAAGATCAGCTGCTGCCTACTTTCAAGGTAATTACACATTTAATGATGATACACGCGGTATAGCCGGCATTAGGTATACAAATGACAGCCGTGAGTGGGATATTTACGGCCAAAACCCAGATGATTTAAGCACGCTTGATTTTTCTGTACTTGAGGTTGATAACGCAGACGATGATTGGAGTAAAGTAACCTGGAAGCTAGGCCTTGAACACGATTTAGCAAGTTCTCAACTGCTTTATGCTACCGTTTCTACAGGCTTTTTAGCGGGTAATGCACAGGGCGCTTTTAACGGCGAAGATAGCTACGATGAGCAAACAGTAACGGCTTACGAGCTTGGCTTTAAAAGCATGCTGCTTGATAATTCATTAAGATTTAACGCTTCTTTATATTACAACCAGTACGAGGACCTACTTTCTACTCGTTTTCAAAACGTGGGTGGTACGGCGGTGTCGTTTTTTGGTAATGCCGGGGAAATTGATGCTGCAGGTCTTGAGTTAGAAATTGATTGGCAGGCAAGTGATGCATTGCGCTTAGGGGCACGCGCCGCGTTTACAGACTCAACGTATGGCGACTTTGTTACGCCAAATGTATTTGAAGAAGGTGGAGAGACCATTAATGGCGTAGATAACTTACTGCAACTAGATGGTAATGACGTACAGCTAAGCCCTAAATACAATATTACACTATTGGCCAGTTATGAGTTTGATTTAGGTGATAAAGGCCGCGTTGTGCCTGCTACCAGTATTCAATTATCGGATTCGTATACAACCAACGATTTGCCTTTTTCATTTGGTACTCAAGAAAGTTACCAAAAGTACGATGCTAGCCTTGCATGGTATTCGGCAGATAATGAGTGGTCTGTACGTGCGTATGTTCAAAACGCAGGAGATGAGCTTATACTACTTAGGACAGTCCGCTTTGGTGGTAATGTGGCTGCGGCCGATTATGCTAATCCTCGCACTTATGGTGTAAGGGTAGGCTATAACTTTTAGGCATTTTTCAATAATGTATTTTAAGGTTTGAGTAAAAGTGTAAGTTTGTGCATTTTGCTAAAATATAGCATTGAAATTTTAAATTAAACAATCGCTTACATAGAGCCAGTAATAAATTATTACTGGCTTTTTTTGTGTTTCGAAATCACTTTATTTTCATTTTAATATATTGTTTTATTTAGGTTAATTTCGATAAGGTTATTATTCGAGCAAAAAGTTGTTGATCTTTTTGACTTCGAAGTCTATTTTAGAACCATGCATTTTCAATTGATACAACTTGTTTACTGTAATAATTGAAAATGTAGGTTTGGGGAGAACTAAATACGTTTTATACTGGGGAGAATAACTATAATGAAAGCTAAATTTACACGGACTCTCGTTCACTTTGCTGTAACCACCGCTATTGCAGCAACCACAATGAACGCACACGCTGCGCAAGAGCCAGAACAAGCACAAGAACAAACCGCAGAGCCCGCGATAGAGCGTATAGCGGTAACGGCAAACCGTCGCTCACAAGACCTACAGGAAGTATCATCATCAATAACAGCATTAGGGGAAGGGGACATTGCCCGTGCTGGTATTATTGATGTTACGGGTCTTGAACAAGTGGTACCAGGCTTACGTATGGGTTCGTCGGGTGGTGAAGTTAGGCCCGCTATGCGCGGCGCTCGCACTAACGAAGTAGGTGTAGCAGGCACCGGTATTGCTGAGCAAATTGTAGGTATATTTCAAGATGATATTTATGTGCCGACTACCTCATCGGGCTTAGGCGCGCTGGTGGATGTTCAACGCATTGAGGTATTACGCGGGCCGCAAGGTACGTTATATGGCCGAAACACGTTTGCGGGCAGTATTAATATTATTACTAATCAACCTGTTTTTGACGATTTACTGGGGAGTATAAAAGTTGAAACAGGCAGTTATAACCGCAGCGCTTACGAAGGAATTATAAATATTCCAGTAAGCGACACCGTGGCAACCCGTTTTGTAGTGGCCTCTGATCGTCACGATGGTTATATCAATAATTTAGTTGTTCCAGGCCCTTCAGATGACTTGCGCGAGAAAAACCAGTTTTATATGCGTAACGTTACTAAGTGGGAGCCAAACGAAAAGTTTAATGCCACAGTACGCTTTGATTACTCGCGTAAAGACTCTAACTCAGAAGCTATTTGGGGTTACCAACAAATAGCGGGCTACCAAATTGAAGAAACCTCGCCGGGGTCGGGTGTATTTAACACTACGCCTACAATAACCGAGGGGCATATTTATCAGCCAAGTGATGCACAGCACGAAGACCTTGGCCCGTATGATGTTTACCGCAATGGTTTTTCACTTGATAAGCAAGAAAGCTTTTCGACCACATTAGCACTTGAATGGTATACCGACTTTGCTGATATTAAATGGACCACCAACTACTCAACGCTTAGTGGTAAGCAATATTACGATAACGACTACAGCGACGGTGGCATTGATTTTGTAGGTGGTTTTGGCCGTGAGGATGACCAAAAAACACTCTCATCTGAGCTGCAGTTTTCATCTAACGATGAGGGTGATTTTTCGTGGATTGGTGGCCTTTACTACTTTGACCAAGAAGCAGATTGGAGCTGGTTATCGCATGCAGATACCACAGGCGATGGTGTGTCAGATTCTGTTGTAGTGCCTTCATGGGGGAACCCGGATTACGACCCGCATACGGCAAAATCTATTGCGGCGTATGGGCAATTACGCTACCAAGTAACAGAAGATTTGCGCGTGGTAGGTGGCTTGCGTGTAAACCAAGACGACAAAACATTTACCGGCGATACAATTCCTGATTGGGATGACTCAGCGCTACTTTATAAAGCGGCTGCCGAGTACGACATTAATAACGATATTATGGTGTATGCAAGTGTAGCGACAGGCTACAGAACCGGTGGCGCAAACGACTCGCGCGTTGTAGCCCGCGGTGCTGACCCACTTTACGATAACGAAGATGTTATCTCTTACGAAATGGGTATGAAAAGCTATTTGCTTGATGGCGCAATGCGTTTAAACCTTTCGGTATTTATGAACGAATACGAAGATGTAAAAGCACAGTTATTTGCAACCTCATGTAACGATACGACCACTGGCGATACTGTTTTAGAGTGTGTTGCAGCAGGCACTGCTACCACCTTTGAATACTACGAAAACGGCGGCGATGTAGAAACTGTGGGCCTAGAAGCTGATATTCAATGGGTGCCAATTGATAACCTAACACTAACCGGTACTTTATCTCTGCTTGATAGCGAATTTGCTGATGGTTATGCGGTAGGTAATGAGCAGCTTCGCCCATTATTAGCATTAGGTAACTTAGAAGGTCGCCAAGATATAAACGACAGCTCTAGTCAGTTTAGTTTTGAAGGCTGGAGCCCCGCTATGGCGCCTGAGTACAGTGTTGGTTTTTCAGCTCGTTATGAGTTTAGCTTAGGGGGGGATTCGTACTTAGTACCGTACATTCAACTAAATTACTTAGATGATTACTACGCGTTTGATACGAACATCCCAGAGGTGCAAGTAGATGCGCACTTAATGGCTGATGCACGTTTAACCTGGTACATAAACGACAGTGTGCAAGTAGAAGCGTACGTTAAAAACATTGGTGATAAAGCGATTTTAACTCGTGGTGTAGTGCACTCACAAATTGTTGATGGCTTACCTGCAAACTCAGTACAAGCTAACTGGAACAACCCACGTACGTGGGGCGCAAGCTTAAAATATCAGTTTTAAAATTTCCTAAAATGGCCGCTACGGTCATTACTTTCAGCCAGCTATTTATTAGCTGGCTTTTTTTATTTTAAGCTTGTTAATTAGCTCAAGTTAGCTCCCATTTAGCCTTACAGTTGTATTTACCCCACCTTTGCTGGCATTTATTAAGTGCGCTTTTATTGGCTTTAGATTGCAAGCTTAACCCCTCTAACCAGCCCTTCATTTAAGTTTGCTAAATGCATAAGTGTATTCAAGCCATAAGTGCGTAACTTACAATGTGGGGGCTTGGCTGTTGGTTGTATACTCGGGCTTTAGTAAGGCGAGGCTGATACTTTATTTATTGCCTTTAACTATTTTAAAGCGTTATTTTTTAAATAAGTAATACCCACTCGCTTAATTAAGTGAGCTATTTTGAGTTATAAAAGCGAGTCATTAACAAGGTAAAAATTGCTTAAGTATGATTACAGGTTGCTACAAAGGCCATCTATAAAAAAAGCGCTCAGTGAGCGCTTGAAGGGAAGTGGAAAAGGTGACCTTATAATGCAAATTGCTGGTTAAGTGCCAGCGTGTCGAATTGCATTACTTCGTGGGTTATTTGATTATCGCTGATGCTAATAACGCTAATTAGTTGTTGGCGTACACGTACGTTTTTAGCATTAAAGCTGCCATCGAGAGTCCAGCATAGTGTGGCTTGGTTTTGCGTACTGTCATACTCAACGGTTTCTAGCTGGGCATAGCGTCTGCTTAGCGATTGCGTAAAATCTAAGTGGCAATCAAGCAGCGCGCTAATAGATTGTGGCTGTGTGTTACCTGCAAGTACAGCCGTAGCGCTTGGAGTATAAAGGGTTTCAAACTGAGCCAGGTTGTTAGTTTGCCAAATTTGCCACCAGTTATCTAAAGTACGAGCAGTGTGAGAGGGCAGCTCGCAAATAGCGCTGGGGGTTGCATGAAAAGTAGTAGGGTGCAGCTGGTTATCTAAATCGCTAACGATAATTGGGTCACTTTTTGGTAGTTTAGGAATAACCGAGCTGTTATTTACCGTTGTATTTACATACTCGTTATTGGCTAGCGACAATGTATCAACCACACATTTTACTGACTTAATAAAAGTCCCGTTGTGTTTTATTACAAACGTTAAACGCACTGGTTTTTTAAGCTTTTTAGGCTGTAAAACCAGCTGTAGCGTTTCACGTTCTGCGCCTACACTATGGGTGTGCGATACACACTCAGACACACCATATTGAGCTAAAAAGCTAAGCCACAAAGGCTGCGCCTGCAAAGCACCCATGGCGGTAAAGTGGTGCTGCTGCCAACGGCTACTGCGAAGCAACTTGCTGCTTAGGCCTTCAATGTCGGCTTTAGTGTATAAATCGATAATAGCGTTGATCATGCATTTTCCTCCCACTGTGATTTGTTGACTAATGCATGTGCTTTAAATAAGTTTGCATAAAGTGCTACTTCATCAAAAACGGTGATCTCTTCGATGATTTTTTTGTTTTTAATACGCAAATGCGATGCGCCTAAAATAAAGTAAGGCTGCTGTTTAAGCTCACTTAGCTCGCTATTTTGCGGGTTAAAGTGGCCGGCGAGCGACCAACGTATCGCTACATCTGTCGTGGTTTCGTCAAATGGGGTAATAGCTATATGATCAATCGTTAATTTGGCGTCGGGGCAGGTTGCAAAAAATTGTATAAATACGCCATTAATTTGTGCAAGTCCGGTGGCCATTCTGCCGCTAGGCCATTGTTGTGTTGCCGTTAAACTGTAAAATTCGTGTACTTTAGCAAACTGTTTTTGATTAAATAGCGTGTCTAACCAAGTGTGGGCAAATGCCGCAAGCTCACCCTCTACAATGGGCGTACTTGCTACGCGGTGATCTATGGCAATTACACGGTTAAATTCATCGTTTAGCCACTGCGTGTGTTTTTCTTTACTCGGAATGTTAGCCATGTGTTTGGCTACATTAATAATGTTTAAGCCAAGCTGCTTAACTAAAAAGCCGTTGTCGCGCACTAGCCACTCTTTAACTATTTTGTTTTCAAAGCATACGCAGTCGGCAATGGTTGTAACACGGCCTGTTTTATGTGTTGCTGGGCCAAACTCAGAGTTACCAGTGTTGGTCATTACACTGCTAATTAAATGTGATGAGTAATAGTGCTCGTTGGCTTCTTCTGAAAACACCACGTTTTCGCCAATTAGGCTCCTGTCGGGGAAGGCGGCAATAGTTTTAAGGGTGCCTTGAATAACATCTTCTATGTTTTCGCCATAGGCGCCAAGGGTAAAAACAGGACATACATCGGCGTAATAGCGATAGCATAAGCCAATGTTTTTTTGCTCCCAAATACGGTGCGTTATGCGTAAAATGTAATCAACGATATCAACAAATTCGTCATCAAAACCGATTAAAGGCTGTTGTTTGTCACCTTGCGGGTTTAACACGCTCGATAATGGCAGCCAGTAAGGTTGGGTCATATTATTGTGTTTGTTCATGCTCACCTCTTAATTAGCTGCGGCTATTTTGCGTTGCATTTGCTCAAAAATATCAATGCCCATTCCATCTAATAAATGAGGGATATCAATAGCGACCCAGTTTTCTTTTAATATGCCGTTTTCGCAGCGCCAAAAGTCCATGACACGCGGGAACAGCTTATTGCCAGAAGGCGGTAAACCTAACCAGTCTTCACCGGTATGAGTGCCATACATGTGAGGCCAGCCGCCGGTAGCAACAAAGTTATCGTGACTTACTAAACACAGTGTTTTATTAATACCGCGATCAGGAAAGCCTTTTAAAAACGGCCCTTGATGGTGCTCTCTAAAGCCGCTAATTCCGCGGGTTGTACCAATGCCTGCTGGGCCATACCAAATAAAATCTGGGTGCCAGTATTTTTCTAAATTAATGCTGTATAAGTCTTTACCGTCATAGCGGCCAAGCTCTGTGAGCATATCCACTACAAGTTGCTCGTTGGTTTTGCTAAGCGTTTCGTTTTTATCACCTGTTGGTACGCCATCAAGTGTGGTGGGGGGCATAACTAAACCTGGGTAACCTAAGCTTGGGCGTAATGGGTTTACGCCTACTTGGTTCATTACATCAATTAAATCTAAAAAAGTGTAAACATTAACCACTTGGTTGTTTTCTATTTGCGCCATTTCGCTGTAGCGAATAAACACACTTTTGCCACTGGCAGGAATACCCAATAAAGGCTGTGTAAATGTGCCGGTAAAATACCCTGTTGCACACACCCATTGCTCACCTTTGTAGTCGCCCTGGATAGAGATAAACGGTTTGCGCTCTATGTCAGGTAACGAATGTTTAAGTACGCCAAAGTAATCATTAATCACATTTTGCTTTGTGCTAATAGGCTCAAAAGGGTGGCTTACCTGCCATTGAACGGAGTCTGCAAGCAATGCTTGATTTGGCAATTCTGCAGCGCTGAAGTTTTCGAAAAGCTGTTCTAAAATATTCATTTATTTCACCTTACACAAAATATTCAAATAACATGAGAGAGGCAAAGCTCAGTACAAAAAAGCCAAGTAACCAGTAATTGATTGAGTCAAACTTACCCGGAATTAAGTACCAGCCGTTTTCTTTTTCTGGACGTTTTTGAGCTTTAAATGCTTTTAACTGACCTTTAATGGTGTATTCGTTGTAATCCTCTTGATAGCCATCAAATGCAATACTTAACGCAATGCTAAATACAAGGCAGGTTATTGCCCCTATGGCGCAGTACCATGGCCATGCAATGTCGGTAAACAGTGCGCACACAGCAACGGTAATAAACGATACTAAGGTACCTATTAATAAGCCTTTTTCGGTGGTGTGCTTAGAGAAAAACCCAAGGGCAAACATGCCAAGCTGAGCACCTACAAAGTACGAGCCTACTTTAGTGAGTATTTCTAAAATTGAGCCTTCGCTGTATAGGTGATACATAATGGCCGGAATAATAATGATCACCGCCCAACCTAGCGTAAATAAGCGAGTAACATTTAAATAGTGAGCGTCGTTTTTTTCAGGCGCAAAGTACTTTTTATAAAAATCGATAGTACTTATGGTTGAAAGTGAGTTAAGTGCTGAGTCGAGGCTCGACATAGATGCTGCCATTACCGCCGCGGCAATAATGCCCATTAATCCCGGTAAACCATAATCAGCTGCAAACTGTAAAATAATTAAGTTGTCGTTTTCAAAAGTGCGCCCGCCGTAGTAGCTATAAAACAGCACGCCCATAAATATAAAAAACAAGTAAATAAAGAACGCGATAAAGCCCATTAGTAAGTAGGATTTTTTAGCATCGCCAATATTTTTAGCGGCAAGGGTGCGTTGCACCATCATTTGGTTAGTGCCATACACCGTAATGTGATAAAGCGACATAGCCAGCACGCCAGACCACACGGTAGTTACTTGGGTAAAGTCGAGCGAGAAATTAAGTGGGTCTAATTTACCTTGGCTTTTTAGCTCGCTCAGTGTTGAGCTAAATGAACCATCCATAGAGGTAATAAGGGCATACATAATAATACCAGCCCCTATAAATAAGATGGCTGACTGAATTACATCAGTCCATATAACGGCGGTTATGCCACCTAGCATGGTATAAATAAGGGCGATTATGGTAACTAAAAATATCGCAGTTATAACATTTATATCGATAATAAAGGCCAACACTAAGGAGGTTGCATACAGCACTGCGGCTGAACCCATAGTTTGCGATATTAACCAAATAGTAGAGATAAGTAAGCGGGCCTTTTTACCAAAGCGGCGCTCTTGGTATTCGTAAATAGAGGCCACACCCGCGTTGTAAAAAAACGGAAAAAACAAACACACCACCGCCACAATAACCAGTGGGTAGTTAAGGTGTATGGCAATAACCGAGAGCCCCTCTTTGTAAGACCACGCTGGCGCACCTAAAAAGGTGAGCGCACTTACATAAGTAGCAACAACCGATATACCAATAGCCCACCAAGGTGTTGTTTTTCGACCTATGTAAAAGTCGTTAGCACTACTGATCTTTTTACTAATTACAAACCCAAGTATTAGGTTGGCAATTATGTACCCGATGAGAATGCTCCAATTCAACAATCCAAAATCATTCATAATTAATCCTGTTAGATTAGGTTTTACGGGCTTGAGAGCCTATTTGTATTTTTTATTTTGAATCATCATGAATCACTTTGACTTCGAAGTCAATTCTCATTAGTATTATTTTAAAGCAATTTATAACTTACTATTCACAGGCTTTTAATTACTCTTTAAATGCAATACATTTTGTTAAAGTGTGTTTAACGGCGGTTTGAAGACATTAATTTGACTGCGCAAACAATGAGGAATAATCATGGCAGATATACTTAAAGATAAACAACTAGTTCGTCAATTTCATACTGCACTAGAAAAAGCACAAGGCAATGATTTACAAGCCGTATTTAATGAGTTTATGGCCAGTGAATACAGCTTTAAAGGGGTGCATCCGTTTAATGAGCTTGAGTGTGCGAATGATGTAATTGCCCAAGTTTGGCAGCCATTATTTAGCTCGTTTAGTGCGCTGCAGCGCCGTGAGGATATTTTTATTGCAGGGCAAAGCGAAGCCGACGGTGGCCAGTGGGTGATGAGCATGGGCCATTTTATGGGCTTATTTGATAAAGATTGGCTAGGTATTGCGCCAACCCATAAGCTTGCCACTTTGCGCTATGCCGAATTTAACTGTGTTAAAGACGGAAAAATAATTCAGACGGGCTTTTTCGTCGATATTATTGGCCTTATGATGCAAGTAGGTTTAAACCCGCTGCCGCTCTCTACTGGGCAATATTTTACGTATCCTGGGCCGCGTACGCACGATGGTATTCGTTTGGGTAAAAGTAGCGATGAGCAAAGCGAAAAAACAATGGCGCTGGTAAATCAAATGATTGATAACCTAACCGCGCTTAATAAAAGTGGCGTAGATACGTGCCCGCCCGAAGTGCTTGGTAAAACCTGGGATGAAAACATGGTGTGGTATGGCCCAGCAGGCATTGGCGCAACTTACACAATTAAGCGTTATCAGCAGCAGCACATGTATCCGTTTAGAGAAGGGTTAACGGGTAAAGTATTTAACGGCCATATTTGCCGTTTTGCTGAAGATGAGTTTGCCTGCTTTTTTGGCTGGCCTAACTTAACTAACACGGCCATTGGGGGCTTTTTAGGCCTACCGGGTGCTAATACCCCAGCAGATATGCGCGTGGTGGATGTGTATCACCGCGAGGGCGATAAATTAGTAGAAAACTGGGTCATTATTGATATTCCTTATTGGTTAAAACAACAAGGCCTAGATATTTTAAAGCGCACGCAAAGTATTGCGAACCCTGGCGCATAGTCTATTTAAGTAATAAAAAAGCTCTGTTTTACAGAGCTTTTTTTGTTTATACGCCCTAGGGCGCAAAGTTTAAATAGCGCGCTTTGGTAAGCTCTTTCATGCGTGCGAATACATCTACCCCAATTTGATGGTAGACATCGAGTATATCTATTAATACCCAGTTTTCGCGAATTAAGTTATTCTCGGCGCGCCAAAAGTCGAGACTACGCATGGTTATTTGCTGATTTGCAGGCGCAATACCTAACCAACCATCATTACTAATAGTCATGCTCATACCCGGCCACGCGGTAAAGCCAACATAGTTTTCATCGGCAAATAAATAGCCTTTACTTGCATCACCTACTCGGTTTGGCAGTGCATTTAAAAACGGAATTTGATGCCAGTTTCTAAACCCTTTTATACCTCGTGCAGTGCCTATGGTACTTGGCCCATACCAGCTACAGTGCGAGTGCCAAAATTGCTCAAGCTTCATGGCCTCTATACCGCCAGTGGCATAAAAACCAAGGTGCTCACACATGTCGCCCACAAGTTTTAAGCTTTGTGCTGCGTGCTCTTCATTGTATGCGTTTGTGATTAATCCATCTTGCGTTGCAGGGCCTGGTACATGCCACTCTTTACCTAAGCTCACCGAAAGCGGCCATACTTTAGCTTGCATCATTACTTCGGGAATATCCCAAATAGCTTGTACTTCTACCACTTTGTTATTTTTAATACGGTAAAATTCATGAAAACGCATGCTAACTTGGTGCCCTGTAGGGGGGATATCAAGCCATGGCTTTTCAAACGAACCGGTATAATAACCGCAACAACCTACCCAGTCTGAGTCGTTAATTGAGCTACCTGCCATAACGATTGTATCGCGGCGCTCTAAGCCTACAAATGCCTCGCTAAGTGGTAAATAAACTTGCTCAATAAGTGCATTAGGGTTGGCAAGTGTTTCAAACGGGTAACACAGCTGAATGAGCGTGTCATCGCTAAACACGGTATTAATTTGTGTATGCAAGGCGTTTATATCAAAGTTATACAGAGCCTGTCTAAAGTCGTGTATTAACGCTTTATTTTTATTATGAATGTTCATTGTTTTGGGCTCCTGTTGCTGTTTCAAATTGGTCTCGCAATTGCTTAGCGCCGCTTAATAAAAAGCTGTGATCTGAGCCTAATAAATAAAAGCTCACGCCTAATGATTGCCAATGGCTCAGCTCGCTCAAATTACCTACAAACATGCCACAGCATTTATTATATTTAGCCGCTGCCTTGGCTATTTTAGTGACTGCCTCAAGTACAATAGGGGCACTTGGGTTGGTTTCGCCAAGGGAAATGGTTAAATCCATACGGCCTATAAAAATGCAGTCTATTTCATCTATTTGGCACAGTTGTTCTATGTTATCCAGTGCATCGGCATCTTCTATTTGCGCAATAATACAGGTTGATGACTTATTGCTTGCTAGGTTATCGGTTAGGGCATGGGTTGTGTAACCAGCAAAGCGGCTTGAACCGGCATAGCCTCGGCCGTTATTGCCATAAAAGCAGTTTTTAATAATTGCTTTTGCTTGTACGGGGGTTTTTATATGCGGCAGCACAAGGCCATCAGCGCCTATATCTAAGCTACTTAATAAAGTGGCGTGGTCTGTATTACTAACACGTATAAGCGTGGGCATGTTTTTGGTACGTGCTGCCATTATGCAGCTATCTAAATCGCCTCTATCAAAGGGCGCATGCTCTGCATCAAGGCACAGAACATCAAGGTTAGTGTGAGCCAATACTTCTGTATTATGATAATGCGTGCTTTTAATAAAAGTACCTAGCAGTAGCTGTTTTGCATTTAACTTTTGCTTTAAATTCATGATAAAGACTCCAACCAGTCTAATAAAATTGCGTTTACCGTATTACTTCGCTCAAGCGGGGCAAAGTGAGCGCAATGACCAAGCAGTACAAGGTCACTATTAGGCGCTGCTTCATGCATACTTTGCTGAACACTTGCCGGGCATAACGGGTCATGCTCGCCCCCAATAATGAGTAGTTTTTTTGTACTTTGCTTTATTACGCTTAACGTATCTTCGCGGGTGGCAAGTGCACTCAGCTGGGCGTCAAAGGCGTTAATCCCCAGATCGTTTGCCATGCTAAGTACGGTCTCTTCATAGGCTTTACTTGGTTGGTAAAAGTAGTACGGCAAAAAGTCACGTTTAAGCAGGGCTTCTAAACTGCTGCTTTTGGCGTGTTCAATTTGTTTGAGTCTAATTGCAGGGCGCTCAGGTTTATCGGCTAAATAATTGCTCGATATTAAACACAAGGAGGTAACAAGCTCAGGGTTTGATTTTAACAGGGCAAGCGCAACAATTCCGCCCATGGAAAAACCTATAAATGGGCCCGGCTCTTGTGCAATTTTTTTGCAAAGTTCTACCATTTGCAAAATGCTAGATTGCTCGGTGAAGGGTATTACACACGGTGTATAACCTGCATTTTGCAGAGCGTTAATTTGCGCTGCAAACATGCGGTCATTACAGAGTGTACCAGGTAAAATATAAACAGGATTTTTGGCCACAAAAATTCCTTAATTTAACGTTTTTTAATAGAGTTCCCTTCAATTAATGAACCAGTAAATACCCGAACTTCTGCAGCCGCTTGAGGGTTTTCAATGCGCTCCATTAAAATATCAACAGCGGCTTTAGTAAGCTGTTTCATTGGCTGTTGTATTGTGGTTATTTGATAGTTGTACCACGAAGAGGCATTAATACCATCAAATCCTACAACCGACATGTCGTCGGGCACTTTAATGCAAAAGTTTTCTTTTAGTTCATCAATTACGCCAATTGCCATAGCATCATTACTGCATATTATGGCATCGGGCTTGGGGTGTTTTTTTAACCATTTTTTAAGTGCGTCGCGTGCCGATTTATACCCATAATCACCATAAATAACCGGCGTGTCTTTAACGCCTAGGGTTTGTAAATAATTTTCGGCTATTTCTCTGCGCTCGTTTGCAACATCTGAGTCGGTAGGGCCGGAGATAATTAAATACGATTTATGGTTAGCTTCGTGTAATAAATCAATTAACTGTTTAATGCCTTTGTCGTGATTACAGCAAACGGTGTTTGCATTCGACTCAGGCACATGGCGGTTATAAAGCACAATAGGCGTACTGTGTTTAGCAAATAAGTTTAAGCTTTTACTATCAAAGTGAGCAGCTAGGGCAATTACACCATCAACCTGAAAGGTCCATATGTTTTCGAGTAATTCATCTAGCTCTTCTGCGTTATCAAGTGTAAAGAGCAGCACACGTTTATTGTGCAATGCCAGCTCTCTGTTTAGCTCAGAAAGCACCTCTGGGTAATTCAGGTTTGCTTGCGATGACAATATAACCGCAACCATACCCGATTGTTTGGTGATCAACATACGGGCAATAGCATTCGGGCGATAGCCCATTTCATTGGCCGTTGCGATTACTTTTTCACGGGTTTTTTTAGACACACTAAAACCGGGTCTAAAAACACGTGATACCGCCGACTGCGATACGCCCGCTACACGGGCAACATCGTATGAGGTGACTCTTTTTTGCTTCAAGATTTACTTCCTATATCGTCTTACACGAATGTCTGCTTGTTCTTTGTGGCCTGCGAACCCTTCTGCAGCACATAATCGTGAACAATACTCACCAACAACCACCGAGGCTTGCTCTGTTACTTGCTGAAAAGTACATGTTTTTATGAATTTACCTACCCATAGTCCGCCAGTATAGCGCGCAGCTTTACCTGTGGGTAGTGTATGATTTGTACCAATGCATTTATCACCATACGAAACATTAGTTTGCGGACCTAAAAATAAAGCGCCAAAGTTTTGCATGTTCTCTTTAAAGTAATCGGTATTGCTGGTCATCACTTGCACGTGTTCAAACGCTAAGTCGTTAGCAACTTGCAGCATTTCTTCGTAGGTGTCACATACAATTACTTCACCGTGATCTTCCCATGCTACGCCTGCAATATCGGCAGTGGGTAAAATAGTAAGCTGTCTTTGCACCTCAGCTATTGTATCTTTAGCTAGTTGCTCTGAGTTGGTGAGTAAAATAGCCGGTGAAGTCGGGCCGTGCTCTGCTTGGCCGAGTAAATCTGCCGCACATAGCTCGCCATCTACACTGTCATCGGCAATAACTAGGGTTTCGGTAGGCCCTGCAAATAAATCAATACCAACACGGCCAAATAGCTGACGTTTTGCTTCGGCTACAAACGCGTTACCTGGTCCAACTATCATATCTACCGGCGCAATAGTTTGTGTACCAATTGCCATTGCAGCTACTGCTTGCACGCCGCCTAAACAATAAATTTCATCAGCACCGGCCATATCCATCGCGACTACAATTTCAGGTGATGGCTTGCCATTAAACGGTGGAGCCATGGCTATTACGCGTTTAACACCCGCTACTTTAGCGGTTAATACGCTCATGTGCGCAGAGGCTAATAGCGGGTATTTACCACCAGGCACATAACAACCTACGCTATCCATAGCGATATGTTTATGACCAAGGGTTACGCCGGGAAGAGTTTCTACCTCTACGTCTTTCATTGAGTCACGTTGTATTTGTGCAAAATTACGTACTTGGCTTTGCGCCCACTTAATATCGTTAATTAATTGCTCATCAAGTTGTGTATAGCAGGCTTTAATTTCGTCTTCTGAAAGTTTGAAAGACTCCGGAGTCCAGTTGTCGAACTTTTCAGAGTACTCACGAATGGCTGCGTCACCTTCGGTTTCAACATGCGCTAAAATATTCTCTACAATATCTCTTACTGATTGATTTTGTTTTTGTTTTGAGTCAATTGGTTGACCCTTTTTTAAATGCTTTATCATTGCTAGTGTCCTTAGTGAGTCGTTGTTATATACACATTTGATGAGACGTATTGGTTAAATAATGTCTTGCATCTAACTGCACTCTAATTAATAATGACTTCGAATGCAATATAGAATTTAGGTGAACAAATGGGATTTGATAAAACGCTTTTAGTGGGTAAAACCATTTTAGTGACAGGTGCAGGCAAAGGTATTGGTAAAGCATGCGTAGAAAAATGCGTAGATGCAGGGGCCCAGGTTATTGCAGTAGCACGTACCCTTAGTGATTTACTAACACTGCAGCAATACGCGCCTGAGCAAATAGAAATTTGGCCACTAGATATAAATAGCGATGCTTTTTTTGAGCGTTTAAAGGCGCTAAAAACACTTGATGGGCTGTTAAATAACGCTGGTATAAATCGGGTTGCGCCAATGCTTGAGCAAACAGATGAAAATATTGATGACGTAATTGCGATGAATATTCGCAGCGTTTACAAAATTAGCCAAGCGGCACTGCCAGCGCTAATAAATTCTGGCGCTGGGGCGGTGGTTAATATGTCGTCGCAAATGGGGTTTGTTGGTTCACCTAAACGTACTTTGTATTGCATGAGCAAACATGCGGTAGAGGGATTGAGCAAAGCAATGGCGGTTGAACTTGCCGATAAAAATGTGCGTGTGAACACCGTAGCCCCCACCTTTGTAGAAACCCCAATGACCAAACCCATGCTAGAAGATGCGACGTTTAAGCAGTTTGTTTACGACATGATCCCACTGAAAAAAATTGCCCAAACCGATGATATTGCCAATGCTTGTGTGTTTTTACTAAGCGGCCTTTCAGCAATGATCACCGGAACAAGTATTAAAATTGATGGCGGTTGGACCGCACAGTAACCAATTTAGGAGAGAGTAATGAGTGTATTTTCAGATAGGTTAGTACGATACGATGATTTAATTGCGTGTAAAAATGCCTTTATTGATACACGCTCGCCGGGGAGCGATCAAAAAGAAAACTTTACAATTATTGGCCCAGGCGTTGCCGAAAACCCAAATCAACATGTACATATTTCTATTCCTCATGGGTTTAATATTGGTGGTGCGCGCCAACCTGCAGGGTGTTTAAATTCGCAGCATAGCCATTTAACTGAAGAAATTTTTGTAGTACACAGTGGTACGTGGGCTTTTTACACTGGTGTTGACGGTAAAGATGCCAAGGTAATTTTAAATGAAGGCGATATTATTTCGATCCCGATGGATATATTTAGAGGGTTTGAAAATGTTGGCGACGGCGTAGGCTATTTATATGCGGTACTTGGAAGTGATAACCCCGGTAGAGTACTTTGGGCTCCGCAAGTATTCGACATGGCAAAAGAATACGGACTAATTTTGCTAGAAAATGGCAGCTTAGTAGATACCACGTTAAATGAAACCATTCCCGATGGCGTAAAGCCAATGGCCGTGACCAGCCAAGAGCAAATAGCGCAGCACAGAGTAATAACCGATGAAGAGCTGGCACAAACAGTGGTTAAAGCCAGCAACTTTAATTGGAATAAACGCTCGTACCTTAGCCAGTTTGATGGCGTATATGAAGCGCCATTAGTCGGTAATTTAAACGCCAAAACATGTATTCAAACACAACTAAATTGGCCTCATGGCTTTAATATTTCTGCGTTAAAGTTACAACCTGATGCACAGGTTGCGCCTCATATTCGCTTTGAAGAAGAGGTTATATTTGTTCATCAAGGAAGCGTAACAATAGACCTAGGTGATGAAGTATTAACGCTTAACCAAGGTGATACTTTTTCAGTGCCTATTGAGCACGTAAGAGCCTATAGCAATAATAGCCAAACTGACTGTGTGCTTTATATAACGCGCCGCCACGACGCGCCAAAAGACCCACAATTTGTTTAAACTTTAATGCTATATAAAATTTTAGGCACTTAGCTTGCTTTAGCTAAGTGCTTTTTTCGTGGTAAAAAACCAGTAACCAGCATAGTGCCCACAATTACAAATAATGCGCCGAGTAACGTATTTGGCCCTATTTGCTCATCTAAAATTAAATGCCCCCAAAAAATGCCAAATAGCGGAATTAAAAACGTGACCGTTAAAGCTGAGGTTGGGCCTATATCGTCAATAAGTTTAAAAAATAAAATATAAGCAAGTGCGGTACACACCACGCCAAGTGCTAATACGCCGAGCATAACGTTGGTACTAGGTACTTCGCGTATTGGCATAAAAAGTATAAGGGGCAGTACTATAAAACTGGCTGCCCACATAGAGCCGTGTGCGTTATCGAACGGGGCAAGCTTAGGGGCATTTTTTGTATAATGGGATGCAATGGCATAACACAGTGAGGCGCTTAGCGCTGCTGCAATCGCAATAAGTGACTGACTATTTAATACAAAATGATTTTGCCCAACTAAAATTGCCACGCCTATTAAACCCAACAGCAAACCTAACACCATGCTTTTAGTCGGTTTGGTTTTGCTCCAAATTATACCCACCACCGCGCCCCATATGGGCGTTGTAGAATTTAAAATAGATAAAGTAGAGGCGCTAATCGTTTGCGCGGCATAAGCAAACAGTAAAAAGGGTAGGGCGGAGTTAAGTGCGCCAATTATAAAAAAGTGCTTTGTGTGCTTAGTAAACGCCAAGCGGCGTTTTAAGTACAGCGCCACAATAAAGAGGGTGAGTGCGGCAAAGCCAACTCTAAACTCTATTAACACCGCTGGGCCTAAGCTGTTTGCTGCCATTCGCATAAATAAAAATGACGCGCCCCAAATTGCAGCCAGAAAAAATAACCGAAGTAAACTTGCTAAGCTCATGATAGTATTTTAATTATACAAATTAATTTACAGAGTAACAGGCTTTGCATTAACTGTAAGCCAGATTCGGTACTCGCATATAAAAATAATAAAAAAGGAATAGTAATGAGCCGATATTTACTGATCACAGCAATAATGGGAGTGGGTTTATTAAGTGGCTGTGGGTCTACGCCTATTAATTTATATGATGACATAACCATGAAAAAACATGAGTACAATGGCATAAAAGCGTATAAAAAAGGTGATTATAAACAAGCTTTTATGTACCTAAAAGACCCTGCAGCACTTGGCTATAAAAGCGCGCAATACACATTGTCGTTTATGTTTTTAAAAGGGCAGTACTTAACACAATCCACTAACATGGGTATGGGGTGGCTAGGCGTTGCAAAAGAGGCTGGAGTTGAAAGTTGGCAGGCGCAATATAATACCTTTTATAACGCAGCCACTTCGGCGCAACAGCTTAAAATAGACGAAACCGTTGCGTTGTACATAAGCCAATATGGTAGTAAAGCACAAAAAATGACGTGCCGTCGCTCAACAACCCCAAGACGCACGTTTGGCGAGATTAAAATTGATTGTAACAAACACGATGGCACTGTGACTAAATACGAAGTGCAAACAAAAGAGTAATGCTAAGCGGTGGCTTGTTTTTGTTCAAAGTCACTTTTTACAATTTCGAGCGCTTTTAATACATCCTCTGGAGCAACCTCGTGCTGCTCCAAAAGCATAATTAAATCTACTGCCAGTTTTACATGTGTAGGGGCGTTATCAAGTGGGCTGGTCATCTAAATCTTTCTTTTTTGAAATTTGGCTAATAGCAACGTCTATAGCGGTTTGTACGCGCTCTTCCATGTGAATACGTTCACTTTGTGGTAAATAAAAGGCCATATCTACATCGTATCTAATATAACGTGGCGGCAATTGATTAAGTACCGTGCAACAAAAATCGGCCATTACATCTTCACTGTAAACTTTATCTAGTTTACGTTTAATGATTTCTTCAACTACAATTTTTTCGTAAAAGTTATGTATGTCGTCGTGCAGTCGCATCGTGCTAGCGCCTTTTATAGAGTCCGTTTATTTGAGTGTATACTAAGCACTAAAATAAATCGATAACAGCTTTAAATAGTTGTTTATGAACATTAATTAACGCATTTAAATTACGCTGATAACCGCCACCTAAAGCGCACATAAGTGGGATGTTATGGGCTTTGCAGTAGTTAACAATAAAATGATCGCGCGCATAAACCCCTTCAAGCGATACGTTAAATAACCCTAGCTCGTCTTTTTCGTAAATATCAGCCCCTGCGTTATATAAAATAATATCGGGTTTATGAATACGCACGCAAAATTCGAGGGCTTGTTTTAGCGTTGTTAAGTACTCGGTATCTGATGTGTTGGCAGGTAGGGCGAAGTCGTAATCGGAGTGTTGCTTTAGGCGCGGAAAATTTTGCTCGCAATGGATAGAGCAAGTAATTATAGCGTTATTATGTTGCGTAATTTGTGCCGTGCCATCGCCTTGGTGTACATCACAATCAAATATTAATACGGTATCGGCTTGGTTTGTATTGATTAAATGCGCGCCAGCCACAGCCAAGTCGTTAAAAATACAAAAGCCACTGCCGTAATCGCTATATGCATGATGATAGCCACCACTTAAATTAGCGCAAAAACCATATTTTAGTGCGTATTCGCTGCCTTGAATACTGGCCCCGACTGAAAGTAGCGTACGCTCTACTAATTCGCATGAATACGGGAAACCCATTTTTTTAATTGCTTTATTACTGAGCGTGGCGTTTAAAAAATCATTTATGTAGCCTTGGCTATGGCACAGTGCAAGCTGCTCGGGCGTTGCTTTGGTTGGTGTATTAAACTGTGTAGTCCCAAAGCCTAAGCGTTCTATTTCTGCTTTTAGCATTTGGTATTTTTGAATAGGAAAACGGTGGCGCTCAGGAAGCGTTAAAGCACTGTAAAGCGGGTGGTAAAAAAGCTGCATTAGCGTAATTGTTGTTTTTCGACTTGTTGAATTTTATCTTCGGTGGCCGAAATAGCTTTACGGCAGCGGCCTAAACGCGCATGCGTGGTTAAAATTTCCATATTAAGTTTTTGTGCTTGCGCTGGGCTGGCTTTTTCCATTTGTAGTTTACGCTCTTCAATCATTAACACTAAGCGTCGTTCAAACTCGTGGTTTTGTTTAAGCTCGTCGTATAGCTCGTGCGACGATTGCATTATTTTTTTTACGGCTTGCTTATAAACCGTATTTTTGGGTCTAGGTTTGTACTGGCTTTTGTTTTCTTTTGCCCAGATGGGGGTCGATTTAATAACACTAAATACAGCTTGTACTTGATTACCTATGCGCTCGAGTGCATAAGCATAAGCATGGCGATGATCACTGGGTGGTAAGCTGGTAATTTCGTCTTCAATTTCTGTTACGTAGTCAGTTAAGTTCATGCTTTTAGTACTAAATACGCCGCGGTCAAATAAACTTGGCTGCGCCTGCATATAGCGGTTTTTAGAAAACAACTTTGCGCTATCAAATTGCTCAGCTTGTTGTTTAAGCGTAGCAACTTGTTGGCGTAATTTATCTAACGCGTGGGTTTTCATTTACAAATAAGCCTCGTAAATCAGTTTTAATGCTAGCAGTATAACCATAGTGTTAAAAACAGGGCGAATAAACTTACCGCCAAAGCGAATGGCTGAGTGAGCACCAATCCAAGCACCTAACATAATAAAAAAGCCCATGATAAGGCCTAATAAAAAGTTTACATGACCAAGTGCCACAAAGGTAATAAGCGATATAAAGTTAGATACAAAGTTCATTGAACGGGCTAAACCACAGTTAAGCAGTAAGCTCATTTTATAAAATAAACTATTAGATGCTGTCCAAAAAGTACCGGCGCCTGGGCCTGCTACGCCATCAAAAAAACCTAACGCTAAGCCCTGTAACCACTGCTTTAGTTTAAGTATTGGTGTTACTTTTGGTAAATCATCGCCCTGTGTGGTGCTTAAACTACCAAACAAGCTATAACAGGCCACCATAATAATAATGATAGGCAAAAGCTTATTTAAAAATTCAATACTTAAGTGATCGACTATTAACGTACCAATCACAGCGCCTATGGCTGTAGCAAAAATGGAATTTGCCCAAAATTTAGGACTAAATAGATTTTTTTTATAATACGTGTAGCTGGCCGTTAATGAGCCAAAGCTTGCCGCAAGCTTGTTGGTGCCAAGCGTTACATGCGGTGGCAAGCCAGCGGTGAGTAGTGCAGGGACTGTTAATAAGCCACCGCCGCCGGCAATTGCATCAATAAAGCCAGCAGCAAGGGCCGCGGCACATAAAACTGCCAGTGTTGTGGGATCTAAAGCAAGTTCAAACATTAATAATCTATTTGTCTTTTAAAAGGTGGTAAGGTGTCGAGCATGGCTTTGCCGTAGCGCTTGGTAATTAAGCGTCTATCGAGAATGGTTATACGGCCTTCATCGCTCTCTTTTCGCAGCAGTCTACCACAGCTTTGTACCAATTTCTTTGCTGCATCGGGCACCGTTATAGACAAAAATGGATTACCGCCTTTACTTTGTACAAATTCGGCTTGGGCTTCTTCTATTGGTGATGTAGGTACTGCAAACGGTATTTTTGTAATTATTAAGTTTTCTAAATATTTACCAGGTAAATCAAGCCCTTCTGAGAGGCTTTGCGTACCAAATAAAATACTACCTTTACCGCTATCAATATTTTGGGTGTGTTTTTTTAATAATGCCTCGCGCGACATTTCGCCTTGTACTAATAAGTTAAAACCTTTTGTTCTAAGAAACTTAGCCACATGGTCCATTTGCCAGTACGAGGCAAACAATACCAAATTAGCTTTTTTTGTATTTAAGTACTCAGGCAAAGTTTGCGCTATATGGTCACTAAATGCTTTGTCGGTTGGCTCAATTTTACTTACCGGGATACGCAAGGTTGCTTGTTTAGGGTAATCAAACGGAGAGGGCACTTTAATAAACTTAACGCCTTCTTCTTTTGCTAATCCGCTTTCATAGGCAAAGTGGTCAAACGAACCGAGAGCACTTAAAGTCGCCGAGCATAGTACCGCCCCTGCGCATTCATTCCATAGCTTGTCTTTTAAGTAGTAGCCAACTTCGATAGGGCAATCACTTAATAGGTGATCGTGATGGTTTTTATATTCTAAACGCTTGATCCACCTTGCATGAGGTGTGCCTTCGCCTTTATTTGCATAGCTATACCACAGCTTATTTAATTGCTCTAAGCGGTTTATATAGTGTCCGCTTTCGGCCAAAACAGGGTCGGCAACGTAGGGTTTTATATCGCCATCGCTTACATCTTGAGTGAGGGTATCGTGCATTTTATTTAAACAACGCAGTGCATCTAGTGTGGCGTCACTTATATCTTTAGCTTTGTTGTGCAATGATTTTGGTATTTCGCCATGCTCAAAACGGTATGTATCGTCTTTTGAGTATTCAAAGTCGGCGTTATCAAGAATATCACGCACCACTTTTAAGTCTTTATTCGCATCGTTAATGCTATCGCATAGCTTAAAGTTTTGCCCAATGGCTTTTTGACCCACTAATACCTTAGACATTTTGCCACTAAATTTGGTGAGCTTATCGAGCCAATCAATGGTGCCTTTAATAGTGGCCGCTGCCGATGAAAAGTCGCGGGTAATATGCGCAAGGTGGTGCGCTTCATCTATTACATAAATGGTGTTATCGGGTTCGGGTAAAATTTTACCGCCCCCTAAATCCAAATCTGCCAGTAGTAGTGAGTGGTTAATAACAAGCACATCCATTTGCATAAGCTGATTACGGGCAAGCTGAAACGGGCAGGTTTGATGGGCTTTCATTTGGCGTTGGCAAGCGTGTTTATCGCATGCGATTAAGTTCCACACTCTATCGGGTATGGTGTCGGCCCAACTATCTCTGTCGCCTAGCCATTTTTTATTTACATAGGCATCGTAAAGGCCTTTTAAGCATTTAGTTTCCATATCACTTAGCGGCGAGGTAAGTGTGGGCATAAACTCCATTTGCGTTTGGCTATCGCCATTAACAGCGTTATGTAATTTATGGGCACATATATAGCGTTGCCTACCTTTTACTAGGTCAAACTTAAAGTCGAGCCCAGAGTGTTTTTTAAAAAAAGGCAGCTCTTTTGCTATTAATTGCTCTTGAAGGGCCACGGTTGCAGTAGAAATAACCAGCTTCTTTTTTTGAGCAATGGCAAGCGGTAACGCGCCTAAACAATAAGCAAGCGATTTACCAGTTCCTGTGCCAGCCTCAATAACACATATTCGCTGCTTTTTATGGTATTCGCCAGCCAGTGTTTTTGCTATTTCGGCAACAAGGTAGTTTTGGCTACTGCGTGGGCGGTAATCAGTAAGGTTACTAGCCACATGCTGGTGTACTTGCCTAATTGTTTTTTTTAGTTGGTCAGAAAGCATGGGGAGATAAACCTAAAATATGTATATAATTACAGTGTATGGATTTTAGAGTTATAACCGTGTAACTACAAGCAAGGATGAAATTAATTTAGTAATTTCATCAGCGGCTCTAGATAAGGCCTGTAATTTTCCCACTCCTTTAATGCGGAGGTATAAATAGGCTGCCTTACTTGTTCTGAGCTCGGAGTTAAGACAGGGCGTTTAGTAGCATGAAAAGAATAACAACTTTGTTCTATTTCTATAGCGCAAAATTCAGTGATTTTTTTAAGTGCAGAATCAAAACCTTCGACAACCTGTTCATATTCAAGCGTTAAAATATGGTTTGGATATAACTGCTTCCAATGATCCATAAGTTGGTAATATTTCTTTATATACGTCGCTAAATTTTCAAAACTATATGTATATGCATGCCCTTCTGAAAATATATGTTTATAAAGACTCCAAGCTGTTGCTCTATTATCGCGTCTAACGTCGATTATTTTAGCGTTAGGAAATAAAGACATAATTAACCCAATATGCTGATAGTTAGCAGGTAGCTTATCAACAAAAATCGGCTTATTAGTTCTCAAAGGCTCAATAAATTTTAGGTAACGGGCTGATAGTTTGGAAAGCTTTTGCTGTGAAAGGCTATCTAGGCCATATGGAACTTGTGACTTGTTTTGTTGCTCTAAAAAGCTCGCTATAGATATTATTTCTGTTAATTCATAGCTGGTATCAACTTTAGAGTGGCTAGCAAGAATTTGCTCTACTAAAGTTGAGCCACTTCTGGGCATGCCCACGACAAAGACTAATTGTATAGAAGAAGGTTTTACTCTGGGCAAACTGTTTATTAAGTCTTTAGTCAAAAACTTAATACAGCGATAGTCAAATTCACTTTGAGTATATTTGATGTGGTTATTTTTTATTTTATTGCCTGCAGCATAGTGCTTATAAGCAGTGTAAAAGTTGTTTTGCTGCTCGTGGGCTTTTCCCAAAGCAAATTGACCCAGTGCTTTTTTATTTTGGTTTGTTAAGTTACAAATCGAGGCTTGTAAATTTTTTATTTCGCTTTCACTGAATTTATAGGTTTTAAGATTTGCTAGATTCCAGTATGCCTCAGTATTCGTTTTATCTTTTTCGAGAGCCTTTTTATATAACTGCACCGCAGTGGTTGGCTCGCCAATAATTTTTTTTATATTGCCCATTCTTAATAGGCAAGTAGAGGGGTGAAAACTCTTCCTTTCTAAATCAGCGTATAAATTAAATGCTAAATCAAAATTCATTTGTTTTACATGGCATGCAGCTAATAAACTGATAATATGGTTGGGGAGTGTTTTGTTGTCTTTTTTATTAGCTAATTCTATGAATTCATTAAAATGTTTAGTGTGAAAAAGTGCTTCAAAATAACAGTTAACAACAGCAGGTGAGCTCGGGTTACAATGGTAATTGTATTGAGAAACGTTAAGGAAAGTATGCATGTCAGCTGCTTTAAACGCTGCTTTACTAAGCAACAAAAGGCATCGTTTTTCGTTTGGTACTAATTTTAACAATTTCTGGATTTTTAGCTGAGTATTATGAAAGTCTCCGAGTAACAAATCCTTCTTAGCGCAAGATAATTGCTCGTTAAACCATGCTATCATTTCAAATTGGTCATAGGCTGCGGTTTGTTTTTTTAATTCACCAATTTCTTTATAGCATTTTGATAAGTGGAACCAAGCTTGCTCTATCTCTGGATATTGAGATGTTATTTTAACTAACTCAGAGATGGCTAGTTTATATTTTTTTGTACTGATCAAAGCTAATGCTTCTTTTAGAATCGGCTCGTTTATCATTTTTACTCATTTTTTATTGATTAAACTTACATTTTAAAAGCTTACTGTAAAAGCTCATAAAGGTTCCATTTTGTATTTAACATCAGGTTTTTTACTATCAGCTAAGGCTAATGATACCGCACAAGGTGTGCAATATGAAATTTGGTTAAGTACTAAACATGGTCCGGTTAAAAGCGTTTCTTCAACGCAACCTGTTCTTTTTTTTATAAAAAATACGGATGCAAATACAGTAAATGCTATTTTAGCTGCTGAGTCTATTCTTCATGAAATAAAACCGCTTAAATTAAAAAACTTTCAGCAGCAAGATATGTGTGGCTGTTACTTTTACTCACTCAAACACTTTTATAGCGCGAGCAAAGCGTTAAAAAGTCGCGGTGTTACACTTTATGAAGATGATATAAGGCCCATTGAGCGCTATTTAATGGAGCGCTTTATTAAAGGCGGAGCGTGGATCACGGGTAAACGAGTGGATCATGCACATTACACTGAAATTTTAGATGCTAAATTAAAAACCAATGCCGAATATACGCCTGTGCTTTCTAAGTTGTCACTTGATATAGAGTGCAATGAAAGTGGGGTGTTGTTTTCTATTGGCTTGGTAGGCTGTGGTTTAGATTCCGTAATAATGATTGGAGAGCCTGAGCATCACGACCCAGTGATTGGTTATACTATTATATGGTGCGCAGACGAGGTTGCACTATTACAGCAACTTGTAACACTTATTAAGCATTGCGACCCAGATATTATTATTGGGTGGAATGTTATTGAGTTTGATTTTGCAGTTATATATGAGCGCTCTGTGGCACTTGGAGTAAAACTATTACTAGGAAGAGGAAACCTTCCTTTATATGTTCGAAAAGGCCATTTTACACGGGTTTCTATTCCCGGGCGCTGTGTAATTGATGGCATTGATACTCTAAAAAATGCCACTTATAGTTTTGAAAATTTTTCACTTGCTAATGTAGCTAAAGAAATTTTGGGCGAGTCTAAATTAATTGAATCTAGTAACAGCTTACAAGAAATTATTCGTCAATTTAATGAAGATAAAATCGCGCTTGCTAACTACAATCGCCAAGACTGCATACTCGTTAATAAAATCTTCGATAAGCTAAAACTTCTCGATTTTGCTGTTATTCGCACACAATTAACAGGCCTTGAGCTGGAAAAACGCGGCGGCTCAGTGGCGGCTTTTGTAAACATGTATTTGCCTTTATTACATCGCAGCGGTTATGTAGCACCTAATATGGGCGACCATGGGCTGACGTTTGAAAGCCCAGGTGGTTATGTTATGGAGTCGGTACCGGGGCTGTATAAAAATGTCATCGTGCTTGATTTTAAAAGCCTGTACCCCAGTATTATGCAAACCTTTTATATAGACCCGCTTGGACTAATAGAAGGGATTGAAAACCCTGAAAATAGTATTGAAGGTTTTAATAACGCATTATTTTCAAGAGAGCAGCACCATTTACCAGCGCTTATAAAAAGCCTAGCGCTACAGCGCCAAAGAGCAAAAGATAATCACGATTTAATGCTATCTCAAGCGATTAAAATAATAATGAACAGTTTATATGGTGTATTAGGCTCACAAGGCTGTCGCTTTTATGACCCTCGACTCTCAAGCTCTATAACTTTGCGTGGCCATGAGATAATGCAGCAAACTAAAAAGTGGATTGAAGAGCAAGGTTATAGTGTTATTTACGGAGATACCGATTCGACCTTTGTAAAACTAACGGATGATTTAAGTGTTGAGGCGTGTAATAAAATAGGTAAACAGCTAGCTAAACACATAAACACGTTGTGGCAGCAAAACATACACGCTAAACATAATTTAACTAGCCATTTAGAAATAGAGTTTGAATCGCTTTACAGCCCATTCTTTTTACCCACTATAAGAGGTAAAAGCGTGGGGTCTAAAAAACGCTATGTGGGGCAGTTAATAAAGCCGGATGAATCAAAATTGGTTTTTAAAGGCTTAGAAACCGTAAGAAGTGACTGGACTAAACTGGCCCAACAGTTTCAATTTGATTTATTTACCCTCCTTTTTGAGCAACCAGAGCAAATAAATGACCTTGTAAACGATTACATTAGTAAACTTTTACGCGGCGAATTTGATCATTTGCTGGTTTTTAAAAAACGTTTAGGCCAAAACTTAACCGACTATCAAAAAAATATCCCTCCACATGTGCAAGCAGTAAAAAAGTTTCAGAAACAAAATAGTGAATTTACGCTAAAAAGAGGTGAATTTGTTACATTTGTTTACACAACCCACGGTGTTGAGCTGTATCAAGGGCTGCATAGCTACGACTATCAAATGTATTTAGATAAACAGATTATACCGCTTATCGGGATGGTTTCGTTTATTTGTAATATTGAAGTATCAAGATTGCTTCCTAGTCAGTTGCCTCTAATTTAATTGTACCAAATTCCTGTCCAGAAAGCCTGAATATCTATTTTATGTTATAACATTTACTTTAAAAGCCTGTTTTGTACCTACTTTGTTTACATTTGGAATTTAATTTTAAAAAAACATTAACATTAGTTGGCTTTTAAATTGTTTTTGTTTAGTATTTGTATCAGTTATGGTTAACATGCTGTAACAATAATAAATAATTAAATAATAAGTCGCTTCTAACAAGTGGTGACCCAGGGAGAATCAAATGTTAAATAATCAAGTTACAAAAGCAGTGCGCCTAGCCCTTGCTTTTGGTGCAGCGTCTACTGCTGCTTTCTCTGCAAGTTCATTTGCCGCAGAAGAAGAGTCAGCTGAAAAAGTTGAACGAATCGAAGTTACTGGTTCACGTATCAAGCGTACTGATATGGAAACAGCTAGCCCAGTACAAATTACAACAGCAGAAGAAATTGCAGTTTCAGGCTTTACACGTGTTGAAGACATGTTAAACAGCTTACCTCAACTAGAGGCTTCTTCTACTGCTTTCCAATCTAATGGCGCTACAGGTACAGCAACATTAGACTTACGTGGTATGGGATCGCAACGTACTCTAGTTTTAATCAATGGCCGTCGCGCACAAGCAGGTGGTATTTACACTCAATCGGCTGATGTTAACCAAATTCCAGCCTCTCTAATACAGCGCGTAGAAGTATTAACTGGTGGTGGTTCATCTACTTACGGTGCTGATGCAGTAGCCGGTGTTGTTAACTTCGTAATGGACGACAAATTTGAAGGTTTTGCTGTTGATGTAGGTGCTACGGCTTACCAACATGATAACGACAACGACTACATCCAAGGCCTAATGGATGACAAAGATTTTGATTACCCAACGGGTAGCTCTGGCCTTGATGGTTCATCTTTTGATTTTAGTGCTACTTTAGGTGGTTCTTTCGACGGTGGTAAGGGTCACGCTGTAGGCTACATTACTTATAATAAGCAAAACGAACTTCGCCAAGGCGCTCGTGATTACTCATCATGTGCTCTAAATGCGGCTGGTACGTCATGTGGTGGTTCAGGTAATGCTGTTGTTCCAAATTTCTATGTATCTTCACCAACTGCTGATGGTGCTTTTGATTGGTCTGATTACGACTACTGGACGCTTGACGGTACTGGTGGTTTTGAAGATTCAGTAGGTAACTTATATAACTATGCTCCAATAAACCACTTTATGCGTCCTGATGAACGCCATACGTTTGGTTTATTTGCTGATTATGAAATTAATGATAACTTTCACCCATACGTAGAAGCTATGTTCATGCGTGACCGTACTACAGCACAAATCGCTGAATCAGGTACGTTCTTTAATGAAAACTATAATATTGACTTCGACAGCCCACTTTTAACTGACCAACAGCGTCAAGACTTAACTGACCGCTTTGGTTTAACGTCGGGTGATCAATTTGCTACATACATCGGTAAACGTAACGTTGAAGGTGGTGCTCGTGCAGACCAATTAGAACATAACTCGTTCCGCTTAGTACTTGGTACAGAAGGCGAGATCAACGATATGTGGTCATATGATGCATTTGTTCAATATGGTTCAACGTCTTCTTCTTCAGCTTACATTAATGACTTCTTTGGTCCACGTATAGCCACAGCTCTATCTGCAAATGGTGAAGATTGTGCAACTAGCGATGGTTGTATACCTTATGAAGTATTTGAGTTTGAAGGTATTACATCAGAAGCGGCCGGTTCTTTAACAGGTACAGCTATTCTTAACGGTGTAACAGAGCAATTTATTGTTGGTGGTTATGTAACTGGTGAATTTGACTTTGGCCTTCCTAGTTCAGATTACCCAATTGCAGCAGTATTTGGTACAGAGTACCGTGAAGAAACATTTAGCCGTACAGCTGATGAAGTATACGCACAAGGTTTATTACTAGGCCAAGGTGGTACTACTAAAAGCTTGAATGGTGAATACGATCTAACTGAGTTCTACACAGAAGTTAGCTTACCTATTCTTGAAGATGCACCTTTTGCTAAGAGCATTGCTGTTGATTTAGGTTACCGCTGGTCTGATTACAGTACTTCTGGTGCTGAGCCTACTTATAAACTAGCGCTTGATTGGAATGTTACGGACGATTGGAAAATCCGTACAAGCTATAACCGTGCAGTTCGTGCCGCAAATAATGGTGAATTATTTGCTAACCAAAGCACAGGCTTATGGGGCGGTACAGATCCTTGTGCTACTGATACTCCTTCATTATCTGCTGCACAGTGTGCTAATACAGGTGTTTCTGCATCTCAGTACGGTAATGTTTCTGCGAGCCCAGCATCTCAGTACAATGGTTTCTTCGGTGGTAACCCTGACTTAGACCCTGAAATTGCAGATACAATAACGTTTGGTATTGTTGCTAACCCATTTGAAGGGTTCAACTTCTCAATTGATTACTGGGATATTGAACTTGAAGATGCGATTGGTGCTATCAATCCTGAAGAGATTGTAACTAACTGTGCACTTACTGGTGATGCTGTTTTCTGTGATAACGTACAAAGAACATCTGGTAGCGGTAGCTTATGGATTGGTGATGGCCAAGTTGTAGCAACTAACGTTAACCTTGGTAAATTACATTGGGAAGGTGTCGATTTAAGTGCAAACTATGACTTTGAAGTAGCCGGTGGCATGTTAAAAGCTAACCTAATTGGTACTTACATGCTTAGTAAAGAGTACGATAATATTCCAGGTGTAAGTGAAGCATATGACTGTGTAGGTACTCTTGATAACAGCTGTTTTGCTCAACCTGAATGGCGACATGTTTTAACTCTTAGCTACGACATGGATACTTACTGGCGTGCAACTGCTAAATGGCGCTACTTCGGTGAAGTAAGCGATTACAGCGGTGATGATACGCTTGCTCAAGGCGGTATAAGCTCACAAAGCTACCTTGACCTTAAAGCTAGCTTCACTATTAATGAATACACTTCATTATTAGTAGGTGTTAATAACGTTTTAGATAAAGAGCCACCTCTTTTAGGCGGTAGTTTATCAACAAATGCTAACGCTATTGCTGGTTACTACGACACGCTGGGTCGTTATTTCCATACAACTGTATCATTTAAATTCTAATTATTTGTGATATAAATAAAGCGAGCTTAGGCTCGCTTTTTTATGGAGAAATTTAAGAATGACGCAAGTTAGCTTATCGCAAGCTTTAAAGGAGCTAAACAGTGGTCAAATCAATAAAGGAAAAGCAACACTTAATATATTAGCTGCTAATCAAAATACGGCAGAGCAGGCCCTTATTCTATTATTCAAGGTTTCAATGAGTGAAAAAAACCTTAATGAGGCTAAGTTAATTAGTGAAAGGTTAGTTTCGATTGTTCCAAACAAATTTGATTACATCAATACATTAGTTCAATTGTATTTGTCGAGCGGTGATTCTGATACTGCAATCAGTAAATTAAAAGCATTTATAAGCCAAAACTCTAATCACGCGCATGCTCATTTCTTGCTTGGCAGCTTAGCTAGAAAGTTAGGTAATGGATTTTTAGCTAAGCAGCACCTTTTAAGTGCGCAAGAAAATCAATTTCCCGATATTTATTTGGTAAAATTAGAGATAGCGTTAGTTTATTCTGATTTGTTAAATGACCATGAAAGCGCAATATATTGCTTAGAAGAAGCAATAGAAATTCAAAAAAACAATGTAAATGCTTATTTTAATTTAGCTAATATCTATGAGCAAATGGGCAATAAAAGCAAAAGCTTAGAGCTATTCCAGCAAGTGCTAGTTATAAACCCTAAGCATGGCTTAGCGCATGCTAGGCTTGCTGACATAGTTACATTTAACCCTGCTTTGGCGCTAGAATATGAGCAAGTGAGCCTAAAAATTATTAAGCAAGAAAAAGATAATTCGATAGTGGCTGATTTATATTATGCCCTTGGTAAAGTATTTAATGATATTGCTGATTATGAAAAAGCTTGGGAGTATTATTTTAGTGCAAATACAGTTAATCGTTCATATATACCGAAATACAATAAATATGAGATTGAAAAACTAACCAAATTAACTTTAGAACGAAGGGGGAAGCCAGTCACTAGCAATGAAAATAGTGAGTTAACACCAATCATAATTTGTGGCATGTTCCGCTCTGGTTCTACTTTAATTGAGCAAATACTTGCTGCATCTGATTATATTAGTGCTGGTGGCGAAATTGACTATATTCACAAAAATTTATTTAACTTAATTGCTAATCCAATTGAGCTCGAAAATACAGCCAGTACAAGAGAGTTTAAAGAGGGTTATAACCGTGAGTTAGCGCTTAGAGCTAATAAGAGGGCATTCGTTACAGATAAAAGGCCTGAAAACTATCTCTATATTGACCAAATCAAACGTATTTATCCGAACGCTAAGATTATATGGACGGAGCGTGATATTCGAGATAATAGTTTGTCGGCATATTTTCAACATTTAGGGCCTAGCTTAAATTATGCTACTAATCTTAGCGATACACTACATTACTATACAGCGCAGCAAAAAGTTAAAAGCCATTGGTTAAAAAAATATACCAATGATATTTTTACGGTAAACTATGATGAATTAGTTTCAAATCCTGAAAAAGTTCTTATACCGTTGTTTGATTTTTTAGGTATTGAATATAAAGATGAAAACAGCACATTCCATGAGAAAAGAAATATTGTAAGTACAGCGAGTGTGTGGCAAGTTAGAAGGCCCCTCTATACTTCTTCATCTGGTAGATATAAAAACTTTAGTGAGTACATTAAGCAAAATATATCTGAAAAGGAGTTTGAAGCGTTTTATGACTTGTCGCTTTAATACTTATTTACAATTTACAGCTCTCAGTAGAGAGCTGATATAATCTAATTCTGCGTTGGCAAATCTTTCATCTCCACCGAGGCTCTGCTTTTTCTCTATTAACTTCGAGGCTTATAAAGCTTGCTTAGAACAGTCGAACAAAATTGCGTTTGAGACTCTATGTTCTCTGAAAAAAACTTGCTAAATAGCTCCCATTAACAGCACCAGCACATTGCACAGCACTATGGGAAGTCCACTGAATTAGCTTTTCAATCATGGCAATATTATATAAGTTTAACCAATAGGCGCGCTGTTCATCTAGGCTGAGATCGTTCAGAGAGCCTTGAACTGGGACATTTTCTAGACTTAAACGAATTTTTTAAACCCACTTTTAAGACCTGTTTCTATAACCTCTTCAAAATAAAAGCGAGTGGCTTATAATGCTTTACGCTTATTTCTAGTTGATCTTATTCTTGTACCTATAGACTCCATTGACTTTAAAGCCGTTCTGTCCGACATCCATCTACAACTGTTAAATCGAGGTGCTGGTTAAATCAGTATAATAAACCTTTATATCCCTATTTAAGCTCAAGTCAGAAAACTCTTCTGGAAGTATAAAGCCATCAGCTAATACTGGATTTTAATCTAAAGTATAGGCATAACATCGCATGGAACAGTTAAACGTGGCTGTGTACTTTTTAAAGGATATGTACCGTGCCATATATAGCTAGGAAATATAATCATTTGACCTGTTTTAGGGCAAATACTTCGCGCTATATCTTCTCTTTCTTTAAGGTTTAAACACGTTTCCCCTAGTTTTAACCAGCCACTTTTATTAGTGTCATTTTCATTTAATTCCTTGGGGAGAGAAATATAACTTGGTGCCGATAACCAGCCAGCAGGGTGTATATGGTTTGCATGAAACCCTTTGTTACCTAACTTGACTGACCAACTTCCATTCACTTTAAATGCATTATTATTTCTTGAACACAGAGGGTGTTTTTGGTCTTTTGGCAGATTAGCTAAATAGCTTGTTATGCAATTATTCATAGAATGCTTAAAGTCGCTTATTAGCTTGTTACTTCTAAATAAGAGATGCCCCTCTGTTTGGGTACCACTTCTTACACTTTGATCAATCAATTGTGTACTGTGTGCGTGTAAATTGAGTAATAGGTCAGTTAAATTTTCTAAAAATTGTCCGCTAGTGCTATACCCTTTTGGTTTTTGAAGCTCAAAAACTTTTACGTATTGATCGTAATTCGTCAGCCAATAATATTTATCGTTAGCTGATAAGCGCCACGCGGTGCTTAAGTAAGCCCAAACTTCTTGATTAAAGTAATCGTATTTTAAAGCACTTTCTAATTGTCTAATTGCTTCTATGTAGTCTCCATTTAATATAAGGTAGTGTGCTAAATCTATTCGGTACCTGCTTTCATGAGGTACTTTTTTAACTAATTGATTCAATAAATTAAAAGCTTTTTCATGGTCATTAAGTTTTCCTAATACCACGCTATGCGCATGAACTATTGCATGATCATTCGGAAATAGTTTTAATGCATTAGTTGAAACATCTAAGGCAGACTCATAGCTATCAGATTTAATAAGCTGTGATATAAAAGAATGTTCAATTACAGGGTGAGGTTCGTACTTCTGCTTTACTAATTTATAGCTACTTAAAAACAATTTTTTGTTTTTCGTTGAGTAGTAAAGTTTATTAAGGCTTTCATGTGCAGGAACATAATAAGGCGCAATTGCTAAGCATTTATTTAAATAGCGTTCACACTGTTGGATATTATTTAAATCTTTATAAATACAGCCTATTAAAAATAATATTTCTGGTTTGGTACTTTCCTTTTTTTCTATATTTAGTAGTAAACCTAAAGCCTCATTAAAGCGTCCCATACTCCTTAAATTACAGGCTCTTTTATAGCTTATATAAAAGTTATTCTGCTGTGCTTCAGGAAGCGTATTAATAATATTCTCAATTATATCTAACTCACCTAACGCCTCATGTAGCTCTATTTTCAACCATAGAAACCTAAACCCTAAATTAGTTGGTGTACTTATTAATTTCACTAATCTTTTAGCTTCAAGTAAGTGATTTAATTTTATTAATGCTTCTAGTTTATTTAAGGAGAGCTTAACTGAAACGGTTGTTGCTATTGTGTTTAATAGATTTAAACAACTCATAAAATCGCCCAGCTTACAAAGTAGTCCGGTATAGTTTTCTAGTAATGAAGTACTTGTAGGGTTATTTTTTAGTGCGCATTGATATATTTCAATGGCTTTATCATTTTTATTCAAAGCAGTTAAGCTAGCTGCTTTTAGTAAATGGGCGTCTAGATTTGAAAGTTTAAATTCATCAATTATATCAAGAGATTTTTGGAAGTTTTTTGTATTGTACGCAGTAAGAGCAGCTTTAAAGTTCTGCATATAAATTACATCCTGTTTATTTTTATATTAACAGGATGTAAAATACATTTGAATTTTAATTTTCGCTTTTATCAGTCGATAAGTCTTTAATGTTGACTGTACCCGAATTCTGCTCATTTTTTAGTTTTAATGCTTTTAATTTTTCAATTTGATCAGCAGAAAACCGACCAAAATCCATTGTTTTATTGGTGATTGAGTCAGAAATAAAGTTGAGGTTTACAGCTCCAACACCAGAGCCACTTCCATCGGCGCCCTTTGGATAAGTAGAGTTACTTACTACCGCATTAAGCATAGCTGCGTTATTAGTTGCTGAAGAGCCGCCGATAACTCTCTCAGTTCCAAATATATCTGTAATGCTCCAATCTTCAATTTTAAACCTTATCGACTTAGCATTTTTTACGTCGTATCGCATACTTGTATCTACATATTTTTCTAGGTGGTAATGCAGATCACTCTCGAAATTTTCAAATAAAGGTTTTGTTTGCTCGAAATATTTTGAGACGTAAAGTTTATTTTTTTTCCCAATGTATAAACCTCTGTTGGAATTAACAAATTCGTCACCATTATCTTCAAGCTGATGAAATACCTTTTTGCCGGAGTATGCTTCGGCTCTTAAATTAGGACTGCCAATATTACCCTGGTAAAAGCCATACATAACAATAGGCTTATTAGTGAATTTTTTAAAAACTATTTTTTGAATATCATTTAGAGACAATGCATGTCCTGAGACATATAAAAACTTTTCTTCTAAAATGCTATTTTTACCAAAGAGTAACTTTTCAGTGTCTCTAACAGGGTAGTGTTTGAGTAGTTGTTCAACTACTGCGGTGTTGTAAAGGTTTAGCCAATAAGCCAACTGTTCATTTAGTGATAAGTTATTTAAAGCTATCTCATTGGGTAAGCTTTCTAGGCTTATACGTATTTTATTAAATCCTTCACTTATTTCAGACTTACTAACTTCTTCAAAGAAAAACCTGTTAGCTTCGTTTTTTGTATTTTTCTTTCTTGACGAACGCATTTTTGTGCCAATCAACGCTTGCGATTTAGACGCTTTTTTTCTATCCGAACGGCCAGTATCTAAAACGGTCAATTTTAGAAGTTGGTCCAAATCGTCGTAAGAGACGGTAATATCATTATTGATACTAAAATCAGCAAACTCCTTATGTAAGCCTTCAACACCTGCAAAAGCAAAACCGCTAGTGGTAAGGCAAAGTAGTAATAGCCATTTATACATTTTTTTTTCCTTTCTAATTAGATTAATTATTCAAAGTACAAATTTCACTCTAAATACATTTTATACACTTAATGCAAACAAGGTGAAACTAATTGTTAACTAAGGTTGGTTTTTATCGTTGGTTTTTGTTGGTTTGCCGTAGTGTTTTTTAAGTCTATGCGAGAGGCCTGAATTCAGCAATAATGTATATTTCGCAATAGTGATAAAATAGGTACGTGTAAACGGAATGAAAACGCAAGCTTTTGTAAATAAAAGGTATTTTTGGTTATCGCTTTGTTGACCTTGTGCTTGAAATGATATTAATATTTGCGAGCTGGTTAATTTTAAGTATTAGCTAGGTGTATAAAAATAAACTATTAGAAGTATTCAGGGAGAATCACATGTTAAATAATAAAGTTTCAAAGGCAGTGCGCTTAGCAATTGCTTTTGGTGCAGCATCTGCAGCTGCGTTTTCAGCAAGTTCATTTGCTGCAGAAGAGGGTGTTGCTAAAGTAGAACGTATTCAAGTAACTGGTTCACGTATTAAGCGTACAGACGTAGAGACACCAGTACCTGTTACTATCATCGGTAGAACTGATATAGAGCAAATGGGTGCATTGAACGTAGCTGACGTTTTAAACCAATCACCTGTTGCTATTGCTGGTGCAGATCAATCTAACTCTTCATTCAGTACTTCTGGCGTAGGTTTAAACACAACTTCACTGAGAAACTTAGGTGAAGCGCGCACTTTAGTATTGGTCAACGGCCGACGTTTTGTATCTGGCCGTTCGCCTTCAAGTGGTTATGCCGTTGATTTAAATGCCATTCCTGCCTCAATGATTGAGCGTATCGAAATCTTAAAAAGTGCTTCTTCGGCTATATATGGTACAGATGCTGTAGCCGGTGTAGTAAATATTATCACTCGTGACAACGTAGAGGGTGTGGAAGTTAATGCTCAAACTGGTATATCAGGCGAAGGCGATCGCGAAAAGTACTCGCTAAACTTGACCGCCGGTAACAGTTGGGATTCTGGTAACGTAACCGTTGCTATTGGTTATGATGATGACAAAGGTCTAAAACCTTCTGACCGTGCATTTTCTGAGTTTGATGAAGCGATACTACTTGATGAAAATGGTAACGAGTATGTAGGGAAGGTATTCTCTTCGTATACTCCTCAAGGTAGAGTAGGCTCATATAATGCTGATGGCACCCCTTATACAGGGCTTGAAGGTGGTGATGCGTTTAACAGAGCGGATTATCGACAGCTTGTCACGCCTCTTGAAAGAAAGTACGCTGCCCTTAACATCAAGCAAGAAATTAATGATGAAGTTGAATTTTTTGCTGAAATGAACTGGAATTCATCAAAAACTTATAACTCGACTATTGAGCCAACACCATTTTCTACTAATGATGTATTCTTACCAGAGCGTGGCGGAGAAGGTGGGATAAAACTAAGTAATCCTATGGTTCCGGAGTTACTTCGTGAAAATCTTCTTAATGACGGTTATGGACTAGATGATAACATTCCTGAGCTAGTTCGCCGTATGGTTGAGTTCGGTGCTCGTTCTACTGATTTAGAGCGTGATACTGTTCGAATTGCGACTGGTATAGATTGGATGATCAATGATGACTGGTCATTAAATACATATGTATCTTGGGGTAAAACGGATCAACGTCAAGACAGTGGTGGCCAAGTTAACATTGAAAGAGCAGCACAAGCTTTTGATGTAGTGCAAAACGACGATGGTTCACTTCAATGTGCAAATGACCTAGCTGTTTTACAAGGTTGTGTGCCTTTAAATTTATTTGGTGAGGGTTCTGTTTCAGCAGAGGCTGTTGATTACGTTAAAGTACCTGCCAAAATTGCTGGCCAAACTGAGCAATTTATAGTTTCAGCTTCTTTAGTTGGTGAGTTACCTGTTGAACTTGCAGGCGGTCGAATTGGGGTAGCTATGGGGGCTGAACATCGCCTAGAAAGTGGTTTCTTTAACCCTGGTGATTTAGCCCAAACTGGTGCGTCAAGTACTAACCGCTCACTACCAACTGATGGTAGTTACTACTCTAACGATTACTATGTAGAAACAATATTACCTATTTTAGATAATCTTGAGCTTGACTTAGCTGCTCGCTATTCAGATCACGAAATTGTTGGTGGTCAAACAACATGGAATGCGGGTATTCAATATTCACCAATTGATACATTGAAATTTAGAGCTTCAGCAGCAACAGCTATACGTACACCAAACATTGCTGATTTATTTGGTGGAAGAGGCGAAACTTTTGCTAATGTTACTGATCCATGTAGCGGTGTAACGGCTTCTTCGACAGGTAATGTAGCTCAGAACTGTTTATCAATTCCTGAGATTGCAGCTCGCGTTGCTGCAAATGGCTCGTTTGAATTAACACAAACAGAAGCACAAAGCACTGGTGGTTTCATTGGTGGTAATGAAGAAGTTCAAGAAGAAACTGCAGACACATATAGCTTAGGTGTTGTGTGGCAAGCAACTGAAGAGTTTGCTTTAACAGTTGATTACTATGATATCTCTGTGGAAGATGCTATTTCAACGACAAGTCGTACTACAGTACTAAATCGTTGTTTTGATGTAAGTGCTGCTGACTTTGATTCAACTTGTGGTGGAAATTCTTTACGTGACCAAAATGGTGCTTTAGTTGAAGTTAACTCAGGAACAAGTAACGAAAATAATATTGAAACTGCTGGTGTAGATATTGAATTAGCGTACAAGATTGATACTGAGCATGGTGAATTTGGTGCAAATCTGATTTGGAATCACCTGATAAAATATGATGAAACAGGAATCATAAGTGGTGAAACAGTTGAAAAAGCCGGTCAAGTATTCACACCAGATAACAGAGCTAATCTTAACTTAAGCTACGGCCTAGAAGATTTAAACCTTTCGTGGCGTATGCGTTACTGGGATCGTTCAAAGGATAGTGTTGATGGAGGTAACTTCAACTACACAGACTTTACTCCTCTAGAGAAGTATAACGAATTCCCATCAGTTGTTTATCACGATATTTCAGCGGGCTATAGCTTCTCTGATAGTACAAATGTGACATTAACTGTTCGTAACTTATTTGATAAGCAACCACCAGTTGCTAACCAAAGCTCTTCTAGCGGTGGTACAGGTATTAATACAGTTTCTGAAGCATATGATGTAACTGGTAGATACTTACAATTAAGTCTAACTACTAAGTTTTAATTAGTTATTAAATATTAAAGCCGTGATTTTAATCACGGCTTTTTTTTAAACTCTAAAAAGTAGCTAATACTTTCTTCTCGTAGCCTATTTTCTATTTTAGGCTTATACTAAAAAGGAATTAAAATCTAACCCTATAATTTAGCGAGATATAAATGAAAGAAGTTCGATCTTTTATTAAAACAGCATCATTAACTGAGCTAGAAAAAGCACAACAATTAATCACTGATGCGATTGCAAAATATACTGAGCAGCTACAAGCTAAACAGGAAGTGTTGGATCTTTTAAAAGAAAAAGGACTTACGTTAGAAGATTTACAAGACGGTACTGCAGATAAACGTACTAAAGTAAAAGCTAAGTATCGTATTGAAGTAGATGGCGAAGTGATTGAATGGACCGGTCGTGGTCGTCGCCCTAAAGCGTTTGAAGGTGTTGATTTACAAAAGCACTTAGCTTAATAAAGTAACAGAGAAGCCACGGCTTCTCTTTTTAATGGCGTATAACTTAATAACTAAACCTTAGGCTAAGGCTTACGCTTTGTACGCGAGATTTAATTGGCCAAAACTTACCTTAAACTCCCCGCAGTCGCTTAGTATTTGTTAAACTGCATTTCTGGTTATTCTATTTACTATTTTCATGAGCTATAAATTAAGGCCGTATCAGCAAGAGGCCGTAGAGCGCACCGTTTTACATTTTCGAAAAACAAATGATCCTGCCGTGATTGTACTGCCTACCGGTGCGGGTAAAAGCCTTGTTATTGCAGAGCTTGCGCGAATTGCTAAGCAAAAAATTTTGGTGCTTGCACATGTTAAAGAGTTGGTAGAACAAAACGCACAAAAATATAAAAGTTTTGGTTTAGAAGCGAGTATATTTTCAGCAGGGTTAAAAGAAAAATCACTCAGCCACCAAGTTACCTTTGCCAGTGTTCAGTCTTTATCGCGTAATTTAAATAAATTAAATGAGCATTATTCTTTGCTTATTATTGATGAGTGCCACAGAGTAAATGGTGATAAAAAAAGTCAATATGGAAAGGTTATAAATACGCTCAAAGAATATAATCCTCAGTTAAAAGTATTGGGTTTAACGGCCACACCTTATAGATTAGGAATGGGGTGGATATACCATCATCATTACCATGGTTTTGTAAAAGGTAATAAAGAAAGTCCATTTAAAAACTGTATATTTGAATTACCGCTCAGGTATATGATCAAACATAATTACTTAACGCCGCCAAATGAAGTGGACGCGGCAATTAGTCATTATGATTTTTCGTCCTTGGCTACTAATGCGTTTGGTCAATATACGACTGATGACATGAATGCGCTTTTAAAAAATAGCGAGCGCGCAACGCAAGCTATACTGAAGCAGGTAATACAATACAGTGAAACCCGCCAAGGCGTGATGATATTTGCGGCAACGGTGATGCACGCGCAAGAAATTTTAACTTATTTACCCGCAGAGCAAAGTGCCCTTATAACTGGCGATACCCCAAATGCAGAACGCGATAAATTAATAAATCAATTTAAACAAAAAAACATAAAATACCTCGTTAATATTTCTGTTTTAACTACCGGATTTGATGCGCCGCATGTCGATTTTATCGCTATTTTACGCCCCACCGAATCGGTTAGCTTATACCAGCAAATTGTTGGCCGTGGGCTTAGGCTAAATGAAGGAAAAGCAGACTGCTTAGTTATAGATTACGCAGGCAACGGCTTTGATTTATTTCACCCTGAAGTGGGCGATAAAAAAGGTGATAGCGATAATGAGCCCGTTCAAGTGCTTTGCCCTGGGTGTGGGTTTGCAAATATTTTTTGGGGAAAAACCGATGCTGATGGCAAAGTAGTTGAGCATTTTGGCAGGCGCTGCCAAGGTTTATTAGAAGATGACGAAGGCCATAAAGAGCAATGCGATTATCGGTTTAGGTTTAAAGAGTGCGAACAATGCGGCGCTCAAAACGATATAGCAGCTCGTAAATGCCATGATTGCGGCGCAGTAATGGCCGACCCCGACGACAAGCTACGTAACGCCCTTAATTTAAAAGATGCGTTAGTACTGCGTTGTAGTGGGTTATCAGTGGTAAAACTTAAAGATGATTTAATTAAAATAACCTACTTTGATGAAGATGGTGCAAGTTGCGATGAGGTCTATAACCTTGCTAGTAAAGGCGGGCAGTATATTTTTAATAAACAGTTTGGTAAACGCCTAGGGCAGGGGCAAGCGCCTGTCGAATTTAAAAGTGCTGAGCAGGTTATTAAGGCACAGTTTGATTTAGTGCCCCCCGATTTTGTTATCGCGCGTAAAAGTAAAAAGTATGGCTGGAAGGTATCTGATAAATTATTTGATTACTCTGGCAGCTTTAGAAAAGCTAATCAGTTAAGCGGCTAAGCTTAACTGATTTTTGTTAAGCGGCGTCTTCGTCCATTAAACCCCAGCCATCGCCATAGCCATTGTAACTATTAGCAATACTTTCAAGGTATTGCTCTGCTTGGCCAAGCAATGTGTGCTCTGGCACCATTTGTACATGAGTAATCACTTCCCACACGCCAGTGTCTTTACACTTTTCAACGTTTGCGCTTTGTACTAATGCATCAGAGATTATTTCTTTGGCAAATTTTTCAGCATCAGCTTGTTGTTCAAATAAAATGAAAAAATCGATTTGGTGCATTTTGCTTAAATCAACGCCAGCAGCGGCTATTTCGGCTAAAAGTTGGCCGTTATCATCATCAGGGAATTGCATTAAAAACTCATTTAAAATTAATTTTGTATTCGTAGCCACTATTGTAACCAAAATATTGCTTTAAAGCGTATTAATTTTAACTTTATAGGCTTTAAAAGGGAGTGTAATTTGGTGCAAGATTACCATTAAGTTAATGTGTTGCTCATTATGGCTATGGTAGTATGCAACTCATTAGTGGTTAAATTTTAAAGAATAAAAAGTAAGGATATTTACTTGTTCAAACAGTTATTACGTTTTGTGTTTTTTTTAGCTTTTTTTATAAGCACTCAAGCCAGCGCTGAGCAAAGGGTAATTGAAGATTACGAAATTAAAGGGATTAGTGGCGAGTTAGAAAGTAACGTTGAGCTCTATTTAAAACAACTGGTTGGCGAAAAACCCACCAGAACCTTGCGCCGCTATGCTAAAAAACAAGTGCAAAGCAGTATTAAAGCGCTGGGGTATTACAACCCAATGGTAGACATTGAGTTTGATAAAGACGACAAAGAGCTTATCGTTAAAGTAGAGCGCGGCCCTGCAACGCGCATAGAAGCTATTAATATAACGCTTAATGGTGAGGGTAAAAACGACTCGCAATTACAAAACGTTATTAAAAACTTAAATTTAACCCAGGGCGATGTTCTTAATCATGGCAGGTACGACTCAGCTCATAAAAAAATAGAGTCAATGCTATTAGAGTTAGGCTATTTTGATGCTAAATGGCCGGCCCGAAAGCTTGCTGTATCAGTGCAAAAAAACAGTGCCGTTATTACATTTAATATAGATACCGGCGTGCGCTACACGTATGGCAATATAATCATTGCCAGCGAAACCCCCGCAGAAAAATACATTCGTTCACTTGCACCTTTTACCCAAGGGCAAGCTTATAAAGCCACACAAATTGCCGATTATAACCTTGAGCTCTCAAGCACACCGTATTTTGCAAGCGTGCGTATTTATGCCGATATACCAGCCAGAGCCAACGGACAAGTGCCTATAAATATTGATGTGCTACACAAACCTGCTAATAGCTACGAAGTAGGCGGTGGCTTTAATACCGAGCTGGGCCCGAAAGTGCGTTTTAAATGGAGTAAACCCTGGATCACAGAAGACGGGCATTATCTGGAAAGCAATTTAAATGTAGCTGAGAAACAGCAAGATATTTCTATGGCGTACACCATTCCGGTAGATGACCCTAACGACGATTTATGGCGTTTATCAGTGGGTTACAAGTTAGAAGATGAACTTGCCGATGACATATACAGTGAAATACTGACCGGCCAACTGCAGCGTCAATGGTTAACTGAAGATAAATGGGTACGCACGGCCTTTTTACGTCGAGACCAAGAAACATACCGCATTGGTGATGAACCAGAAGAAAGCACCGAAATGCTTATGCCCGGTATTAGCTATGCCCGTAAAAAGTCAAAAGGAGGCACAACGCCTTATTGGGGTGAGCAGTGGCTAATTTCGGCTGAGTTTGGTTTAGATGATGTACTTTCAACCACAAACTTAGTGCGGGTGCAGCTGCAGCATGCGTGGCTGCGAACCTATTTAGATAAACACTTAGTTTTTTTAAAAGCAAACGTGGGCGCCATGCTGGTCGATAATATTGAAAACGTACCTTACTCGCTGCGCTTTTATGCCGGTGGTGATCAAAGTGTACGTGGTTTTGCTTATCAGTCTATTTCACCTGAAGATGAAGACGGTGATTTAATTGGTGGTAAATACTTACTAACCAGTACTATTGAATACAATTACCAATTTGCACAAAATTGGCGCGCAGCTTTATTTGTTGATGGCGGTACTGCCACAAATGACTTTTCGGACGACTTTGAAGTGGGCGCAGGTTTTGGCTTTCGTTATTTAACACCCATTGGCCCCGTAAAAGTAGACCATGCATGGGGGCTTACTAAAGAAAGTAAAAGCACACGTTTAAGCATTACCATAGGGCCAGAAATTTAATGTCAGTATTTAAAAAAATATCCGCCGCCGTCATCGGCGTTTTAATCACGCTTGCCGTTATTATATTTTGTTTGTTATTTACTGCGCCCGGTAATCAATTTATTGCTTATAGTGCCAATAAAATGGTGGACGGCTTACATATCGAGATTAAAAAAGGGCGCTTTTTATATAACAACCCGTTTAATGTGAGCTTTAAAAACCAAAGTACAGATTTTAAAGCGCAGCAGCTTAAAATAGATTTATTTTGGTGGCAGTGCGATGGCCTATGTATTGAAAATGTAAGTGCGCGGTCAATCAAACTTGCCCTTGGCAATGCACCCGAAGCCACACAACAGAGCACCTCAGAGCCATTAACTAAAATTACGTTTCCCTTTAATATTGCCGTTAAAAATGTAGCAATAAACAAATTTGTATTAAATCATCCCAGTGCTGATGTAACCGTAAATAACTTTACCCTTGCAGCGAAAGCTGAGGATGCAACCTTAGCATTAAAAAGCCTAACTATTAGTGATGTATTGGTAAAGCTTAAAGAGCAACCCGCCTCATCTAATCAAGCAGCGGCTAATCAAGGCCAGGCGCTAACAGCGCTACCTGCGTTACCAGATATAGAATTTACATCGCCCCTTAATTTACGGGTAGAGCAGTTTGACGTTAAAAAGGTGGATATTGAGCAAGGTGAGCAAACTCACACAATCGAAAATATAGCGCTTGTATTAAATGTAGAAGATGAAAAAGTTAACTTACAAACGCTTAGCGCGCAGTACCAACAATGGCAATTAAATACAGAGTTAACTAGTGAGCTTGCAGGTAATTTACCAATAAACGCTAAAGTAGCGCTAAACAGCGACTTGCACCAAGCGAATTTAGCGTTAAGTGGTGATCTATCTGATTTAAATATAAATTTACACACGACTGGTCAGTACCCATTAAATTTAACGGCAACGGCTAATTTAAAACAAAAAAATTATCCGTTTGAACTTACCGGTAAAGTTGAGCAATGGTTGATTGACGCTCAAAGTAACGAGCTAAAAGTAAATAATGTTGATTTATCAGCCTCGGGTAATGCGGATGATTACACGCTAAGTTTAAAGGCGCATAGCCAATTAGGTGCCTATCCAGCTGTAGTATTAAACACGCAATTAAACGGCTCGCTTAGCCAAGCGCAGCTAAGTACCTTAAGTCTAAAAGCAAACGACAGTAGTGCAATATTTAAAGGTAATGTTAATTGGCAAAAGGGCATACAAGCCGACTTTACCGGTTCGTTAAATAGCTTAAAAGCGCAATACTTAACAGATGCGCTTACAAGTAATATTTCTGGCCAGCTAGAAGGGCGCTTTAATAGCGAAGGGCAAAACTGGCACTTGCAAATGGATAATACACAACTTGCAGGTACACTGAACCAAACACCGCTTGAATTTGCCTCAAACTTTACACTTAACAATACGCTAAAAGCCAACATAGACAGCTTATATTTAAGTAGCGGTGCCAATAAACTAACCTTGAGCGGGCAAGTTGACGACACCTGGCAGGTTGACGGAAAAGTAACACTTACCGGAAATGAGCAAACTAATCTGCCATTCGTTGCAAAAGGTAAGGCCGATTTAAAAGTTAGAGGACCCCGTTTAACCCCCGCCGTTGATTTATCGTTATTACTCGATAACTTTATTTATAACGACATAAACGTTAACAAACTCGCCCTTAACGGTCAGCTCGATACAGCCGCAGATTGGCAAACCGATGTGAGCTTAAACGTAGGCTCAGCAATGGTTGCTGATCAGGTAATTAATAGTGTTGAGCTAACTGCCACTGGCGATAAAACCGACCATCAGCTGGTGGCCGCCATAGATGCAGAGCAAGGCGCTGCTGAGCTTGAAGTAACCGGTAAGCTCAATAATGACGTGTGGAATGGCTCGCTCAGTAACATAACGCTAAGTGACAAAAAGCTTAGCTTTAGTAATAGTAAAAAAATTGCGGTGATGTTTAATACCCAAACCAGCGATTTTGATGTGAGTGCGCATTGCTGGCGCTCAAACAAAAGTGAGCTATGTATTAACACCCTTGCGCAAACTAAAAACTTGGGCCAATTTAATGCCACGCTGCGCAATTTAGCGCTTGAAGAGCTTAAACACTTTTTACCAGATAACATGCGTACGCGTGGCGATATAAGCGGCGACTTTGCTGCAAATTGGAACGAGGGCGCATTAAAAACACTTCGCGCTAATTTAAATGCGCACGACCTTGTTGCTGTTCTTACCTCTGAGGAAGACCGGTTTAGATTACCCATCGAAACGCTAAAAGTCAGTGCCTACACTGATTCACAAACGGGTAAACTAGAGGCCGATTTACGCTCAAGTGTGCTAGGTAAAATAGCCACCGAGATTAATATTGATGATATTCAAAATCAGCAAACATTAAACGGTCACCTTAATATAGATAAAATATTGCTATCAGACTTACATCCATTTCTCGAAACCCTTGAGCAATTAAAAGGCGATATTACAGGTAACGTGGCAGTTGCCGGCACCTTGCAAGACCCTCTATTAAATGGTGAGCTAAATGTCAGTGATATCAATTTAGAAGGTGAGCAGTTGCCGGTGGTGTTACAAAAATCTAATGTAAACATTTTATTTGATAAAACCACCGCCACAATTAAAGGTAATTTAAACGACACCCAAGGCGGTAAAATCAACCTAACCGGCGACGTAGATTGGCAAGACGCCCAGCCTGAGGTAAATGTAAGCGTTAACGGCGAGCAGTTTTTTGTACGCGCGCAGCAAGGCGTGACGTTTAAAGTATCGCCTGATTTAACTATTGGACTTGCAAATAATGCATTAAAGCTGTCTGGCGAAGTGATTGTGCCTTATGGCAGGGTAATGATTGAAGAGCTGCCAGAGGGCGCCGTTCAAGTGAGCGACGATGAGATTATTGTTGATCAACAAACTGAAACAGCAGAAAACGTGCCGTTTGATTACGATGTAAATTTAAAAGTGATTGTTAAAAACGATGTAAAAATAGAATCGTTTGGTCTTGAGTCGAAAATAGCGGGCGATTTAGCCATCAAAATGAGCCAGGGCGCCCCTATAATTGCTACTGGTGAGCTAAATTTAATTGATGGTACGTATTTAGCTTTTGGCCAAGATTTAATTATTAGTACTGGGCAAATAGGGTTTAGTGGCTCAATTGAGCAACCATTTTTAAATATTAAAGCCATACGTAATCCAGACACCACAGCAAACGATGTTGTGGCAGGTGTTACGCTTACTGGTAACGTTGAGCAACCTACCTTAAAAGTATTTTCTGAGCCAGCAATGGATCAAGCACAAGCGCTGGCCTATTTACTCAATGGGCAGCCGCTAGGCGAGGGCGACAGTTCAAGCGATGCTATGCTTACTCAGTTATTGCTCTCACAAGGGGTGAGCCGCAGTGAAGGCGTTGTATCTAAAGTTGGCGAAACCATTGGTTTATCTGATGTAAGCTTAAGTTCAACGGGCTCTGGCGATAACACTAAGCTTGAAATATCTGGCTATGTAGCGCCTAGCTTACAAGTTAAATACAGAGTAGGGGTATTTGACTCGCTCAGCGAGGTCGCTATTCGCTATCAGCTGCTTTCGCAATTTTATGTAGAGATCACCAGTGGTTTAAATCAAAATGTTGATTTACTCTACAAATTTGATTGGGACTAAATAGGCAGTATAAGGATTATATGAAAGGATTATATTTAGCAGCACTAATAACAGGATTAACTGGCTGCGCCCAATACACAGAGCAACACGCGGGCACTCAACAAACTCCAATCCGTAGCGCAAGCGAGGTAATAAAGCACGCTAAAGCGCACGAATGGCGAAATGTAGATAGGCAAAATGTTTTAAAAATTACGCTGCCTACAGGGGCGGCTTATATTGAGCTTAACCCGCAGCTTGCAGCTAAACATACTGCGCACATAAAACAACTTGCACGAGAAGGCTTTTATAAAAATACCCGTGTTTATCGTTTTGTTGAAGGGTTTGTAGCCCAAGGAGGCGACAGCTCAGGCAATAAAGCAATTAAAACGGCTAATAAAACTGTGCCTGCAGAGTTTTACCATAGCACCGCACAGCCGCTTAAAATTACAGAGCTACAAGGCGATGGGTACGCGCCTGTAACGGGGTTTTTAAACGGTTTTGCTGTCGCACAAAACGCCTCTAATACACAAACTTGGCAGGTACATTGCCACGGTGTGTTTGCCATGGCGCGTGGTAATGAGGTAAACAGTGCAAGCACTGAATTTTTTGTCACCATTGGCCAAGGTCCGCGCTACCTTGATAAAAATATTACCGTATTTGGAAGAGTGCTTGAAGGTATGGAGCACTTTAATCGTTTACAGCGTAAGCCTGTTCCTAATACGCCATTTAACCCAATTACAAACATTGAGGTATTGGCCGATATTAAGCGTGATAAAAGCACCTTTAATGTTATGAAAACAGACTCGCAATCATTTAGAGAATTGATTGAGGCGCGAAAAAATCGTACCGAACCTTGGTTTGTATACGCCCATAATTATATTGATGTGTGCGCAATGCCTATTCCGACTAAGCGCATTGATTAGCTTATAACGGGTATAAAAAAGGAGCTTAAGCTCCTTTTTTATGGTGATATTTAAGTCAATTGGTATTACTGGCGATTAATTTTTACCGCAAAAGGCGTATCGTTATAGTGCGTTGAACGATACGGATTTATATCCAGCCCACCGCGGCGTGTATAACGCGCATAAACTTCAAGCTCTTTAATGTTTAGCTGCGTGGTTAAATCACTATAAATACGCTCTACACATTGCTCATGAAACTCATTGTGGGTTCTAAATGAAATTAAATAACGCAAGAGTGCCTCATGGCATATTTGCTCACCAGTGTAACGAATAATTATACTGGCCCAATCTGGCTGCGAGGTAATTAAGCAGTTAGATTTAAGCAAATGACTGTGCAGGGTCTCAGTAACCAGGGTGTCACTTTTTGATTTAAGTGAGTAGGCGTCAATATCGTAGTTATCTATTTCAATATCTAAATCGTCAATACATTGCCCTGGTAATGGCGTGCAAGGTAAACAGTTATAGTCATCAGGTGCGTATAACGTTACCGCTACATCGCTATTTACCGCATTTGATAAGTCTTCAATTAAATGCTGTCTTACCACCTCAGTACTTTCAAAGCGGGTTTGATTAAAGCTATTTAAGTAAAGTTTAAACGACTTAGACTCAATAATATGGCTGCTTTGGCACGCAAAAGTAAACAGCGCCACGGCAACCTGCGGTTTACCTTTAGCGTTTAACCACGAAAGCTCATAACCTGTCCAAATATCTTGGCCTTTAAAGGGCAGCTCGGCTTCGTCAATATTTAAAGCATCACGATTTAACTTGCGGGCAATAGGAAAAAGCAAGCTAGGCGAATATACATCTACATATTCAGTAGATTGTCCTAACACACTACCTTTAAGGTCTGGAGAATTGCTGTAATCTGTCATGTTTGCTCTTAAATAGTTACAATAGGGACATTATATCTAATTTAAATGAGTTTCGCAGTATGTCTGTTGCAATGCAAATGGCCCAACTTCACACGCAATTTTGTGAAAAAACCGTTAAAAACACCGCTAAATATCCGCTTATGGCACACGATGAACAATGGCCTAGCCCTTGCGAGTTCGGCGAGGTAGACGCACAAGGCAATATTCAATGGAAAAGTGCTTTGCAAACCCCCGCAGGTTCATTATCAGACTTAGCTAGCGCGCTTGAGCTGAGCTTCCCAGCAGGGCTTGATGAGTTTTATGGGCACATGTATGGCGGTAGCATTTTAGCCAGCATTGATGGTCATCGTGTGGAGTTATTACAAGCTTGGAATAAAGATGATTTTGACCTGCTGCAACAAAATATTACCGGTCATGTATTAATGAAACGAAAATTAAAGCAGCCAGAAACCCTATTCATAGGTTTAACTGAGCAAGATGACTTACTGGTTACCGTGCAGGTAAAAACCGGTGAGGTATGTTTAGAGTACGTAGGTAAAAAGCCTCATCATGTACTTGCACCCAATATAGAATCTTTTTTAAAAGCGCTTGAGGTTTAGATTAATTAAACCAATGTGCAGTAATCGTTAATTATTGTGCAGGATAAGCCCTTTGCAAGATGCGTTAAAGGTTGCTTAGTTATTACAGCGAAAAGAGCGATATTGTAGCCTTACTCGCCGCCTTTACTTAATTTAATTGAGCATTAAAAAATCAGCTTAGTGCAATGCATTAAGCTGATTTTGTATAAGGTGTGTAACTTTATTTTGCAAAGTGCAGGCTTTTAGTTACTGAAAATCCCACGAAACATTAGATACCAACCCACAAGGCTCACACCTAAAATCAAATAACCCAAACCACGGCTCTGGTAATTTCCACTCACTATTGCAGCTAGGGCATTTACGCTCAAGTTCTGAGGCTTTATCTACACCGCCTACACGGTATAAATAATAATAAACCGGTTTTTGAGTTAAAAAGCGAATACGTTTAGCAATGTCTTTACCGCGGCGGTATAAGTCACTTTGTGTGCTTGATATTTCTTCAAGCGCTGGAAATTCGCAGCGAGTAGCGCCGTTAATTTGTATTTGATCGCAGGCTTGCCAATCTTCTTGCCATTTTATGAGTGTTTTATAATCCCCATTAGCAATGGCCGGAATAGTAAACAATGGCACGGGTAAAAAGTCATCACCACAATACAGTGGGCTACAGGTATGCACATAGGTTGTGTATAAAATATAGCTTGAAGGCGATTTACAGGTATCGGCACCGTTTGAGTGAATGTCTTGGCCGATAACTTTTATTTTAGGAGCAAGTAAACCTGCACTGTGCAGCTTCTCAATACTGTGTTTTACAAAAGGGCTATTATTTAATGGGTGCATGGCGTCTTCGGTTGGGCACATTACACGGGTAATAAAATAGCCATCTTTTAGTACAGTTGGGAATTCTTCACCCATAATTTGGCCGTTAAAACGCAGTGCATTAACTAATCGGTTAATGGCTTGCTCGGCTTGCTCTAGGGTGGTGTCTTGGTAGCAGTCAAACGTTAAATCAACAACGAACATTTATAGTCTCAAATTATTTTTGCTCTAACAGGGCTAGCAACCTATCGAGTTTTTTCTCAATGCGATCGAGTTGAGATGTTTTAGGCTCAACGATGCTCTGCTCAGGGTTTTTCATTAAATTATGAATTGAATCAGGGTTATTTTTATATTGGCTTACTGCGGCAATAATAACCGGCATAGGCACAGGTTGTGCTAAACGGCTTTTAGTTAGGGCAACAGTAGGGGTTTTGCCTTCATCAAGAAGGACTTTAATTGCATCAAATACAACTGCATTCATTAGATTTGTAACTCTTTAATATATAAGCGCAGCAAGTGTTTGCTGCGCGGGTGCTATAGTAGCAACAATACCAAGGCGCATAAAGCCTTGGTATAAGCAGAGGGGGGATTATACCAATTCGCAATAATACTTAATCATTTTGCGGGGCTACACGGGTCGCTACCTGTGTTAAAAACTTTTCATCTAGAACAAGCAAATAGTTAATTTTTGCTTAGCTATAAACACGTTTATCGAGCCTCAAAATAGGTCGCATAATTAAGCAAATTAGTATTACTTACCTTCTTGGCGAAGCCTCACATCAAGTTCATCAATTACTTCGCTCCACGCGCCATCTTCTGCTAGCGATTCTGCTAAAAAATGCTGTTGTGATTCATCCCAAAAAGGAGCTTGTTGTAAAAGCGTTGTGTCTTCTAGTGAGTGAGAAGCAATAAAATCGTCAATCTGTTGTTCTGAGCTAGGTAAACCCAATTGTGCAAACAACGTTTTCATATCGTGTTTTGTCGTATCCATATTATTACTCCATCTGATTAAACCAAGCTTAGAGCCAGACTATAGGCTTTGCTAGTTAAACTCTCGCTGAATTGACGGTATTTTTGCTTTAGGTATATAGTTAACTTGCAGTATAGATAAACATTTTCGCCATACAATTACCAATTACTTTATATACGGTAAATAGTTTGGCAACGTTGAGGGTAGTAAAGCAAAAAGGATACACAATGACAGTCACCTCTAATGAGCACACATTAAGCGTACAATACCTTGCCCCTGAAGATATAAGCACTGCAGGGAGTTTAATCTATCAGGCCTATCATGATGATCCGCTACTTCAAAATTTATTAGGTTATGATCAACATAATATAGCTGCCTACGAGAAAAAATTACGCTCAGTGATACGCGAAGAGCTCAGTGCTTTTTGGCAAGAAAAACTGCCATTAATAGGCTTGTACCGCGATGATAAATTAAAAGCGGTGGCGTGTGTATTTGAGTCAAGCAGCCAATTACAACCAGAGCGTTATTGGCATTGGCGCTTAAAGTTAATGCTGAGCGCAGGGTATTTGCAAACCAACCAACTAATAGAAAAAGAGCAAACAATACGCACTGCGCTTAATGAGATTGGCGATTACTACTATTTAGCGTTTATTGCGGTAGACCCGCACGTGCAAGGCCACGGGCTTGGGCGCTACCTGTTACGAGGCTTAGATGATTTAGCAACTAAAAACACAGGAGCTAAAGGGCTTGCCGTTTTTGTTACACGCCAAGAGCATAATACGTTTTTTAAATCAGAAGGATTTAGCACTTATAAAGCACTTGCCTTTAATAAAGTATCCGGAGAGCTTCTTTTTAAACCATATGCAAAGTAAGTCTGTAAGCGATAAGCGCCATTACGGACATATGCCCGTGAGATATATCTTACATTGACGTGCGCATTATCAGTTGCGGTCGTTCACAAATGCAGCTTCAAAAGGGTAAGTTTTTGTTTTATATAGTGTTTTATATTTTTTCATATATATTACGAAAAATTAATTTTGTTTACCTAGTAGGATGAAACCCAAACTCGCGTAGTATTTAACTTGTCAAGACGACATAGCTTAATGACTAAGCTACTGCCAAGGATACGGAATAGGCAACATAGCAGATGCTAGCAGGAAGCATAAAGGACAAGTTAAAAAGGACGCAAGGACGAACTAGGAAGTGCATGAAGCGCTTAGTAGTTGGAACTACTTAAGGATATTTACGGATGAGGCTACAGGAAGTAGCAGGAGCGTTAGTTTACGCAGGATGGCCAAGCGGCAAGTGGAAAATGCAGGATGCATTTAAAGTGGCAGGAGCTACTTAAAAGGATGACCAAGGATGATGCTACAGTAAGTAGCCAAGCGTTAGTTTACGTGGGTTAGCCAGGATGGTTATGGATTTTGCAGGATGCAATGTTGAGGGTAAATAGGGTTGTTTACTCGTTCAGGGGATGATAATACGGATTTTGGGTCAAGGATAACAAGCAGGATGCTGTAAGAGTGGGGCGTAACTTTTGTTACGCCTTAGTTTTATGTATTAACTTATTTTAGTGGTTTCACTTTAACCCCACCGGTTTTAACGATTAGAGTTAAATTTTGTGTGGCGGCACAACAACGCTTTTTAGCATTTCATTTTCCATAATTAAAATACCTTGATAGGCATTTTCGCCATCACTTGAAAACTCAAACATAAATTCGCTTTTGATCCCCGGTTTGCCATTTTTTAAAATGCCAAAGCGGCGTTTTGTGCACGCTACGCTCATTAACTGAACCTGTAATTGCTCAGCTTGGCGCGCGGCATGACTGTTAGCAGCTTCTGCTACTTTTCGGTTTAGCCAAAATAAGTAAATTACAGCGCCAATGGCGATAAACGTCCACAAAGTAGCCATTAAGAGAACAACCTTCCAATTGCGCGAGCGAGCGTTTCGCTGCGGTTTTCTTTACGTAATAAGCCTAATAAATGTGGGCGTATAGTGGGTATTGCAACTAAATCAGCAAAGATACTGGGAAATAGCTCGGCAATTTGCTGGTGGTGCGCACAATTATCCATAAAAATATGTAAGCGCTCAGGCTCTTCTAGTTGAGAAAAGCATCGCCCTGCAATCGTTAAAAGTACATCTGAATCAGTGCCAACAGATGAGCTTAATGCAGCATCTACTAGTTGTGTACACAGCCCTTGGGCTTGGCCTTTTGAAAGCGAGCGCAGTGCGGCAGTTAGTGCAATTGTATCGTTATTTTCAATGGCAGTGTGGCCATAGGCGACTAAAAGCTCACTGAGTGATGGCGGTATTTCTACATGTTCAAGCATGGCGCTCAAAGGCTGCAATACCTCTAGTGGTAAATGCGGCCAAGCTTTTTGCAAGTTTGCTAAGTTGTTGTCGCTATTTAAGCGCAGTGCAAAATCGGCAATCCCTTGTAGCGCAACGCTTTGCCAATCATCAAAACCTAAAGTGCCACTAAAGTACAGCTGCGTGTGCTCGTAATATTTAGAGGCTGGTTGCTTTAACAATACTTTAAGTTGGGCGTTAAAAGCCGCTAATTTATTTGCATTAGGGGTAAACACATAAGGGTTATTATCTAGCTTACCATCGGCTTGCTCGCCGGTAATTTCGCTGCCTAGGGCCTCAATTACCATATTAGCGAAATGATCGCGGCTCGCGCTCACTAATTTACTTTGCTCATCAAGTGGAAACTTTAAAAACCATACATATGGTTCTTTACTTGCTTTGCTATCCCAAAATTGAATAGCCAGCCATGCATGCCCCGCAAGCGGATAAGGATAAGGAACTTGTGCTTGCTCAATAGCTAAAAACTGTTTTTTATCAAGCTTAGTAATATGCCTGCCAATATCAAAAGCACGCCATTGTGTACCGGCGCCATCTAAAAGTTGGCCAAGTGTCGCTATGTGTTCGCTCATCGTTATCTCAATTGTTTTTACTGCAAAATTGCCTCAATTATACGCCATAGCAGGCATTGAGGGAACAGGGTATAATTGCCCTATAACGTAAAAAGAAGAGTGGTTATGTATCAGCAAACGCAGGCTTATTTAAACCAATTAAGCATACTTTTAAAAAAACATAAGTTGTGGCAAAGCACGCCAATAGAGGCGCATAAATTACAATCTCAAGTGCCTTTTTGTCACGATACTATGGCATTTGAGCAATGGTTACAGTTTGTATTTATTGAAAAAATGCAGCAATTAATAACGCTCAGCCATCCATTGCCGCAAAATTTTGCCATTGCGCCTATGGCAGAAATGGCGTTAGTGGGTAAAACCGGCAGCGGCGAAATTATAACGCTACTTAGTGAACTTGATGCTTTTTTAGGTAAACCCCATGACTGAAAAGGGTGAACCTGTAGAGTACGGCGAGCTTAATATTCTCTACCAAGACGAATACTTTGTTGCCATAGATAAGCCCGCAGGCTTATTGGTTCATCGCTCTTTTTTAGATAAACACGAAACTCAGTTTGCAATGCAGATGCTGCGCGACCAATTAAGGCAACATGTATTTCCGGTGCACAGGCTAGATAGACCAACATCAGGTGTGCTGCTATTTGCTTTAAGTTCAGAATCTGCCCGAGACATGAACAAGCTATTTATTGAAGGCACTATTACAAAGCGTTATTTAGCGCTTGTACGTGGTTTTGCGCCTGAATCGGTGTTTTTAGATAAACCGTTAAAAGAAGAGCTTGATAAAATAGCTGACAAATTTGCCACGCAAGATAAAGCGCCACAAGCGGCGCAAACGCAATTTAATTGTCTGCATCAAGCCACGCTACCAATTCCTATTGGTAAATACCCCACGGTGCGTTACTCGCTCGTAGAGTGTTTTCCAAAAACGGGGCGAAAGCATCAAATTAGGCGCCACCTTAATCATTTATCAATACCTATTATTGGTGATGTAAATCATGGTGATAATCAGCATAATCAATTTTTTAGGGAACATTTTGCACTGCGGCGGTTAATGCTATTTGCAACGCAGCTTAGTTTTGTGCACCCTTACACGCATAAACCCATCGTAATTAAAGCGCCACTAGGTGAAGACATGCTTAGTATATGTAAGCAACTAGGTTGGCCACAGCAAGAAAAGGATTATTAATGGCACATATTAGTATTTTTGTAGGCAGCGTTAACGGCGGCGCAGAGCGTTTAAGCTACGACGTTGCAAATACAATTGAAAAAGCGGGGCACACTGCGAGCGTTATTAGTGAGGCCTCACTTGATGATATAAAAAACGCCTCACATATATTAGTTGTTACCTCTACCACAGGACAAGGCGATGTACCTAGCAATTTAGCAGGGCTCTACTTTGCTATGAATAGCACATTTCCGATGCTAACCGATAAGCCATTTGGTGTTATAGCCATGGGCGATAGATGCTACGGCGATACGTTTTGCGGTGCAGGGCGCAGCTTTGATGAGCTACTACGTGACTTGCAAGCTAAGCCGGTAGGAAACCGTTTAGAAATAGATGCCTGCGAAGACTTTGAGCCATGGCCTGTAGCAGAGCCGTGGTTAAAAGCATGGCTTGAAAAATTACCTGCTTAGTAACACCAATGCGCAATAATGCTTAATCATTTTGCGGGGTTAAACGTGCCGCTAGCTGCGTTAAAAAATGCTCTTTTACGACTGCATGGATGCAGAAGGCAGAGCCATGCAGGAGCAATTGCCGAGAACAACTAAATAGCGAATTTATTGCCTAGCTATTAACACGTTTTTCCGGCCTCAAAATAGAGCATTTAATTAAGCGAATTGGTATTAACTGCTTATATGTACAAAAAAGGAGCGCATGCGCTCCTTTTTTAATTATTAAACCGTTGGTTAACTACTTCTTACATCAACCTTAAGCTTTAACTTTTGGCCTGGCTGTAAATACTTTTGGCCGGCTAAGTTATTCCACTTAATAATTTCGTTTACGGTTAAATTAAATTTAGACGCAATACGTGCAAGCGAGTCACCACGGCGTACTTTGTACGTAATGGTGCGATTAGTACTTGCAGTTGCTTGTGGTTTACTCGCTGATTTATAAACAGTGAGCTGTTGATTTAAGCGCAATACTGAGTTTTTCTTCAGTTTATTCCACGAGGCCAGCTCATCCATGGTGACATCGTATTCGCGACTAATGTCCCACAGGGTGTCGCCACTTTTAACCGTGTGCGACAGCTTAGTACGGGTGGCTTTATTAGCAGCTAAACGCATTTGCTTAGGTAAATGTTCGCTATTAATTGCCCCATCGGTTAAGGGTACTAATAACTGTTGGCCAATACGTATGGTGTTTGACTTTAATTTATTAAGCGAGCGAATAGCACTAGTGCTGGTGGTAAACTTTTTAGCAATAACCGATAGGCTATCTCCGCGCGCCACAGTGTATTGCTGCCAGCGTAAGCGGTCTTTAACATCGGTTTGCGCCAGCTTTTGGCTGAATTGTTCCGCTTTATCGGTGGGTAATAGTAAAAAGTGCGGACCGTTAGGGTCGGTCGCCCAGCGGTTAAAGCCTGGGTTTAACCTGTATAGCTCAGTAAGAGTCATATCGGCCATATCTGCGGCCAGTGCTAAGTCAATCTGCGTGCCTACATCAACCACTTCTACAACTTGCGCGTTGATAACCGGTTTCCACTTTACATTAAACTCATCCGCGCGTTTTAATAAATCGGCAAGGGCTAAAAGCTTTGGTACATACGCGGTGGTTTCGCTTGGTAAGTCGAGAGACCAAAAGTCTGTTGGTAAATGCTTTTTACGATTTTTCTTAATCGCACGCATTAAACGCCCTTCGCCTGAATTATAAGCGGCAATGGCGTTTAACCAATCGCCTTCAAGGGTTTTGTGTAAATACGATAAGTAATCAAGGGCAGCACGCGTAGATTGCACTATGTCGCGTCGGCCGTCGTACCACCAGTTTTGTTTTAAATCAAAACGCTCGCCAGTGGCTGGCATAAATTGCCAAATACCCGAAGCACTGCGATTAGAGTAGCCAAATGGGTCAAACGCGCTTTCTACAATAGGTAAAAGGGCAATTTCGATAGGCATTTCGCGCTTTTCTACTTCTTCAACAATAAAGTGTAAGTAAGGTTCTGCGCGTTTTGAAATACGGTCTAAATAAGCTTGATGACGCGCATAGTAATTTCGCTCGGTAACAACAGGGCGGTTTTGCGGTACATCAATAGACAGTTGGTAGCGAATGCGCTCCCACACATCGTCAAAAACGGGGGCGTCTTCGCTCTGCTCAACGTGTTGATATTGGGCGTTTACCATCAATGCATTGTTAATATCGTTAGGGCTTGCGCCTTCTAAGCGCTTATTTACTTGGGTAGCAGCTTGTGCGTCTGAATCTACGGTTGTTAATGTTTGACAACCACTTAGCGCAAGCGCCAAGGCAATTAATAGAGGAGATTTATTCATATATACCAATACATCAGGTAAAAAAACTCGGCGAATACTACCCGTTATGAGTCAACATTGCCACTTAACGACCAACTTTAACATGTTGATAAAACCATTCGCTATTTTTAAACCAATGGTTTTACCTAGGATATACCTAACCACGATGCTGCAAAATTAATTACAACAGGTCAACATATCTTAACTAAAAGTTGTCTTTGAATCGTCTCAGACTTGCAAAGTTTTCCCATGGTTCATTGTTTTTTGTAACCAACACAAATTCTTTTGGAATTAACTCTGTAATAGTAGGTAGGTCGCTGCGCATAAATGGATTAACTTTAAGCTCTTGGCCTATTGTACTTGGCAGTGTAATTTCGCCCTTAGCACGCTGTGCATCTACTTTGTCGCTGTATTGGAGTAGCTCAGGGTTACGCGGCTCAACGGCTTTTGCAAATGCTAAATTAGCTTGTGTATATTCATGCGTGCAATACACTTTACAGGTTTTAGATAGCTCACGCAGCTTATTAAACGACTCCCACATTTGCTCAGGCGTCCCTTCAAATAATCGCCCGCAGCCCCCACTAAAAAGCGTATCGCCGGTAAAAGCCAACTCTTCATGAATATAACAAATGTGATCAAGCGTATGGCCAGGGGTGGTAATAATGTTAAAACGCGTACCCAATACCGCAATGCTATCGCCATCAACCAGTGTATTAGTGATCCCCGCAAACGGACTGTTAATAGGACCGTACACTGCAATGTTAGAAAACTGTTTTACAAGCTCGGCTACGCCACCGGTATGATCGCTATGATGATGGGTAATTAAAATGCCACCAAGTTGTAAGTTATGCTCTGCTAAATGCGCCATAACGGGCTGTGCGTCGCCTGGGTCAACCACCCACGCTAGGTCGCTATTATGGGTAGTTAAACACCAAATATAATTGTCAGAAAATGCTTTAATTGCTTTAACTTGCACCATATTAATTTGCTCTATAAAGTGACGGGTAACACCTAGTATAACGAGCTATAAAAATGAAACCAGCCCTTAGTTTTCAAGAAGGACCCAAACCGCTGTCATGGCAGCAGTTCCCTCATGGGGATTATTTACGTGCTGACATTGAACAAAAAATGGATCAATGGCTGCCGCGTATGTTTGGTTACCATATGCTTAAATTAGGTAATTTAAGTGGCGAGCTTAATACCAGCGTAAGCACTATAAAACACCAAGTATGTGTTGCCGAAGAGGGGCCTTACACAGGTGTAATAGCCGATATAGACGAACTGCCTTTTTATGAGCACAGTGTTGATGCGTGTATTTTAAGCCACTGCTTAGAGTATCACTCAGACCCACATCACATATTACGCGAGGCGCATCGCACACTTATACCCGGTGGTTACATTGTTATTACCGGATTTAATCCGTTTAGTTTATGTGGATTGGCGCAAATGTTGCCCTTTAGCGGCCAAAAGCTGCCGTGGACGGGGCGTTTTTTTACGCCTGCGCGGGTAAAAGATTGGCTTAATTTATTGGGGTTTGAAATTATTAGCGATGAGCGCTTTATTTACTCATCTCTTGCACGAGGTAACAGGCTTTCGCGGTTTGCATTTTGGCGCAGTTTTGCCAAACAGTATTTAAAACCTATGGGGAGTGTGTATATGCTGGTGGCGCGAAAACGCGTGGCTCCGCTTACGCCTATAAAACCTAAGTGGCATGCAAGGCCGCAGTTTTCACCTGTAAAAGGGGCAGGGCTTAGACAAACCTCAAAGCAGCACTTTAAACAGTGTGAGCAAAAAAGTAATAATAGTTAAAAAATGTAAGTAGGCACTTTTTAACCCAGCCATGAGCCTTACACTCATGGCATTAAAAAGTGCGAAAGCTTTGACGGGTTAAGGCTGATACCCTACATCATCAAGTAGGTTGCTACTGCCTGCAGCGTCACGTGCTAAATCGTCAACTATTTCGTTATATTTATGCCCGCTATGTCCCTTTACCCATTTCCATGTAACCGTGTGCTCGCTACAGGCGCTATCAAGTCGCTTCCATAAATCAACATTTTTAACCGGTTTTTTTGCCGATGTTTGCCAGCCCCGTTTTTTCCAATTTGCAATCCACGACTCAATACCCTGCTTAACATATTGGCTATCTGTGGTGAGGTTAACGGTGCAAGGGCGGGTAAGTGATTCAAGGGCAACAATGGCAGCGAGCATTTCCATACGGTTGTTTGTGGTGAGCTTATACCCTTGGCTTAATTTTTTTTCGTGGCCGTTGTAAATCATAAAAATACCATAACCACCAGGGCCCGGATTACCTAAACATGAGCCATCGGTGTAAATCTCTACGGTTTTTTGCACTGTTTTACCTTGATATTATGTACAATAAAGTGATTATAGAAAGATACCAGAGTCAGGCTAAATTCGATATGGCACGTAGACAAATAGTTTTAGATACAGAAACCACCGGCATCGACCCCAAACAGGGGCACCGGATTATAGAAATTGGGTGTGTAGAATTAATAAACCGACGTTTAACCGGTAATAATTTTCATGTTTACATTAACCCACAACGCAGCATTGAAGAAGAAGCAATAGATGTTCACGGTATTACCAACGAGTTTTTACGTGATAAACCACTTTATCGCGATATAGCGCAAGAGTTTTTTGACTACATTAAAGGTGCAGAGCTTGTAATACATAACGCCCCGTTCGATGTGGGCCATATGGATAACGAGTTTGCGCTGCTTAACCAAGGCTACCCAAATACGCACGAGTACTGCCAAGTTCTCGACACCCTTAAAATGGCGCGTGACTTGCATCCTGGTCAAAAGAACAACCTAGATGCTTTGTGCCGCCGTTACGATATAGACAACGCAAAACGAACATTACACGGCGCATTACTGGATTCTGAAATTTTAGCCGATGTTTACCTTGCCATGACTGGCGGGCAAACCAAGCTAAACTTAAACCAAAATAAAGATGACGGCAGCGAGCAGCAGACTGGTGGCATAAGACGCTTAAGTAGTGACCGAGCACCTTTAGTTGTATTGCGCGCAAACGACGCTGAGCAAAGCGCACACGAAGCACGACTCGATCTTGTAGACAAAGAAGGCGGCCACTGTTTATGGCGCGCTGAATAAGGCCAACTATGAAAACGATGTATTTTATAACTGTACTGTGCGCCACCTCGCTGTTTAGCGCCAGTGCGTTTGCCGTTAAGCAAGTAGAGCTACTTAAACGCGACGGCGAACAAAATGAAATACCGCTGCTAGATAACCGTTTTCGTATAGACAGCCAATTAGACGAAATAACCTTACTATTTTTTAGAAAGCCAGGTTCGCCCGCGGTTATTTTAGTCAGGCCCGATGGCAGCAAGTACTTTGCCACTAACGCCGTTAAAGATCCCAACCTCGATTGGTTTGATGAGCTTAGTTACGACTTAATCACCATAAAAAAACCGATGGCTGGCCCATGGCAAGTTATTGGCCGCATTTTGCCCGACAGCCGCATTGTGGTGTTAGGGGAAGTGTCTTTAAAAGCACAGCCATTACCTCCTATGTTATTTAGAGGCGAGACAATAAAAATAACGGGCGAAATTTTAAATGATGATGAGCCTATCGATGCTAACTTATTCACAGATGTAGTTAGCCTAAACGTTGACTTTGTAAGTACCAACGATGAAAGCTATGCAAACTTTGGTGCAGGCACTCAAGAAGTTGCCGAATTTAAAGACGATGGCCGCGGCTTTGATGAACGCCCTAACGATGGAGTGTTTACTGGCGAATTTAAATTAGACTTTCCTGCAGGGCAGTGGACACCAGAACTCTATATAGCGACCCCCTTATTACAGCGACGCATTGTGCAAGACCCTATCATTGTGCATGAACCGCCATTTAAATCTGAGGTCGCACTGGCAGAGCTTGATACTGACGATCACCAGCTAACTATTAATATAGATAGCAACATAGTTAAACCCGAAACCGTTATTGTGCAGGGAAAAATTTATTACCCTAACAATGAAGAGCAAATGTTTACAATTGACGCGCAAGCGGGTGATACACGCCAACTAGCAATTAAAAACTATGATTGGGGAAGATACAGCGTTGAACTGTCTGTTTTTGGCACTAATATAAACGGTCGTGAGTTTATGGCCACAATACCAACATACAAATTTGAGATAGAAAGGCCAATAGAAGCAGTGCCCGAAATAGACCCTGCTACGCTTATTGATCAAAATCTGGCCTCGGAAGCTGAACCCGTTGAAGAAAAAATGGCCACTTCTACATTAGTGACTTTAATCGTGGGCTGTAATTTGCTCATTTTATTGTTAGGGTGGTTAGCAATTCGTATTTTTGTACAGAAAAAGCCAATCAAATTTAACTTTAAACTGCCTTTTTTAAACAAAAAGAAAGTAAACGATGAGAGCAACGCCGATGAAGAAAAAAATCAAGTCGGCAAAAATGGCTCAAAAAGTGACAAATCAGGTGAAATTTTAAACCTTTCGATGTCAGATGACTAAAAAACCTATAAAAAAACAAAAAAGCCCTTGACGAAGTAGGGGCTGATTCGTATTATTCACGCCGCTGCAAAGGGAGACCTAAGCAGAAACGAAAATGCGGAGTGGTAGTTCAGTTGGTTAGAATACCGGCCTGTCACGCCGGGGGTCGCGGGTTCGAGTCCCGTCCACTCCG